>NZ_AULT01000054.1 GCF_000422425.1 Oceanospirillum beijerinckii DSM 7166 | reverse complement strand
CGAGGCTCGTTCTCACGGATCGCCTTCAGGATCTGACCAAATGGCGAGTGGATGGTGCGATGGATCAGCGCAAAGCCAAAGATAAAGATGGCAAATACGAAGTAGTACATCGGCAGATTGTCTTCCAGGCTAATCAAGCCCAGCAGTTCACCACGCGGGATACCCTGCAGACCGTTCTCACCACCGGTAAAGGGTGCCTGAACGTAGAGGAAAAACACCAACTGGGCCAGTGCCAGCGTAATCATGGCGAAGTAGATACCCTGACGACGAATCGCCAGCTTACCGAATACAAACCCCATCGCCGCAGAACAAACCGTTCCTATCAGAATTCCAACTTCAGGAGTAACCCCCCACGCCATCACGGTATGACCAGTAATATAACCGCCTGTGGCCAGGAAGGCTGCGTGACCAAAAGAAAGCAGACCGCCATAACCCAGCATCAGGTTAAAAGCACAGGCAAACAGTGCGAAACATAGCACTTTCATCAGGAAAACAGGATAGATAGCAAACGGGGCTACCAGACCGACTACCAACAAAATCACATATAGCATTTTTGACTTAGACATAGACTTATCCGTCGCATTACTGTTTAAGGCTTCCGTTGTCATACTTTATGCCTCCTTACCAAACAGACCTGCAGGACGAACCAGCAGTACAACAATCATCACTAGGAAGATCACCGTAGTGGATGCTTCCGGGTAGAACACTTTCGTCAGACCTTCAATCAGCCCCATCAACAAGCCGGTGACAATGGAACCGAGAATAGACCCCATACCACCAATTACGACCACCGCAAATACTACGATCAGCAAATTAGACCCCATTACTGGGCTTACCGAATAGATGGGTGCGGCCAATACACCGGCAAAGGCGGCCAGCGCTACACCATAGCCATAAGTCAGGGTAATCAACAGCGGCACGTTAATACCGAACGCCTGCAGCAGTTGTGGGTTTTCAGTACCCGCACGTAGATAGGAACCCAGCTTGGTACGCTCAATCATGTACCAGGTACCAAAACAGATAATCAGAGAGGCTACGATAATCCAGGCACGATAGGTCGGCAGGAACATAAAGCCCAGGTTGTTACCACCCGTCAGCGCCTGAGGTACAGAGTATGGCTGACCGGATACACCAAAGAAGTGAATAAAGGAGCCTTCGATCATCAAAGCCAAACCAAAGGTCAGCAGCAGACCGTACAGGTGATCTTCTTTATACAGACGGCGCAGCATAGTCTTCTCAAGAGCAATACCGATTGCAGCGACCACCAGAGGCGCAAATAACAGAGAAACCCAGTAGTTAACACCCAGGAAGTTCAAACCTAACCAAGCCACAAACGCACCCAGCATGTACTGAGCACCGTGTGCAAAGTTAATAATATTTAACAGACCAAAAATAATAGCCAAACCAAGACTTAGCAGCGCATAGAACGAACCATTAATCAGTCCGATCAGTAGCTGACCAAATAATACTTGTGGCGGAAAACCCAGCAACTCAGCCATAACAAAACCCTTATAACGCTCTTAGAAGACGCTATCACCCTCAAAACACAGGTGTAGTTATTTTTATTTTCTTAAAGCAAAACGTAAGCACCTAAACAAAAGCTTCTCTGCTGTTTATCGCTTTTTTTTGCCACCTTGCTCACCACTCATAATCGAGCTATTTAAGCTTATTAGCTGAACAAATGAACTAGGCAAAATCGAAAGACCTTTGTTTAGATGTGCTGCATATCTCTTAGAAAGATCATCCCTGATAGTCATCTCAGGCGGTCCATCCGTGATCACAGTGGGTGGCCATACAACCACCCACTGAGTAACAGATAAGCTAGAGATTAGTTACCTGCAACCAGCTTACACTTAGACTCGGACAGAGGGCGGAACGCCTTATCTGCCGGGATGGTGCGCAGAATCTTATACAGATCCCACTCGCCTTTGGACTCGGAAGGTTTCTTCACTTCAGCCAGGTACATATCGTGGATCATACGACCGTCTTTACGAATCTTACCGTTAGTGGCAAAGAAATCATTGATTGGCGTGTTCTGCATCTGCGCCATTACAGCACCAGACTCATCAGTACCCGCTGCTTTAACCGCATTCAGGTAGTGGTTAACAGAGGAGTAGATACCCGCTTGTACCATGGTTGGCATCTTGCCTGTACGCTCGGAGTAACGCTTAGCCCATGCACGTGTTTCAGGAGTGCGATCCCAGTAGAAACCTGTGGTCAGCTGCAGACCTTGAGTGGTATCCAGCCCCAGACTGTGAACGTCAGTCAGGAAGATCAGCAGACCTGCAATTTTCTGACCTGCTTGTACAACACCAAACTCTTTCGCCGTTTTCAGAGCGTTGGTGGTATCCGCACCGGCGTTAGCCAGACCTACGATTTTCGCGCCAGAAGCCTGAGCCTGTAGGATGAACGAGGAGAAATCGTTGGTTGCCAGTGGGTGACGTACACCACCGACGACCTTACCGCCGCTTTCTTTAACAACAGAGGTTACGTCACCTTCCATTGCGTGGCCAAAGGCGTAATCTGCCGTCAGGAAGAACCAGCTGTCACCACCCTCTTTTACTACCGCTTCACCGGTACCATGTGCCAGCGCATAGGTGTCGTATACATAGTGTACAGAGTTAGCGGTACAGTACTGGTTGGTGATCGCTGAAGAAGCCGAACCGGAAACAATGGAGATCTTATCTTTTGCTTCAACAACCTTGTTTACTGCGATGGTTACCGCAGAGGAAACCATGCCCGCGACCATGTCAACGTTATCAACATCGATCCATTGGCGTACTTTGTTGGCACCGATGTCTGGCTTGTTCTGGTCATCAGCACTTACGATGGTGATTTTTTTACCATTCACTGTGCCACCGAAGTCTTCGATCGCCATTTTAGCGGCTTCCAGACCACCAGGACCTGCCAGTGCACTATAAGTACCGGACATATCTGCCAGGTAACCGATACGAACCTCGTCGTCGGAAATACCTTTAGCCTGGGCCGCACCCGCTGCCGCCATAGCCGATACAATTGCGCTGCACATCAGTTTTTTTAGCATTTTCATAGTCCACTCCATCGCTTTGCGATTTATTGTTGTTGTATCTTTTTGTGGTTTGTTAAGCGGTTTGATTCGTTTGGAGATCAAACCAAGGTTAGGCACTTTTTATTTTTGTTTGCCTGTCACGTTTGCTTTCAGTTTCACCAAGCAAAGCTTAGGTGAAAGTAAGGCAGTAACCGCGACTTACACACCCAGATAGGTGTTAAGCAAATCCATTTTTTCTTCCAGCTCATGGCTGGCAATTTCTTCCACGATAGAACCGTGTTCCATCAGGTAGTGACGATCCGCCAAAGGTGCTGCAAAACGGAAGTTCTGCTCCACCAGTACAATTGTCAATCCTTTATCTTTTAACTTCAGCAGGACTTCGCCCAGCGTCTGCACGATTACCGGTGCCAGACCTTCGGTGATCTCATCCAGTAACAATAGGTTCGCACCGGTACGCAAAATGCGCGCCATGGCCAGCATCTGCTGTTCACCACCAGACAGGCGAGTCCCCTGACTCATACGGCGCTCGTACAGGTTAGGGAACATCTCGTAGATATCATCCAGCGACATACCACCACTGCGTACCGTCGGCGGCAGCATCAGATTCTCTTCAACGTTGAGGCTGGAGAAGATGCCACGCTCTTCCGGACAAAAGCCTACACCTAGGTGAGCGATCTGGTGCGCAGGCATACCTACGGTTTCGTTACCGTTGATCATGATGGAGCCGGTACGCTTACCCACCATATTCATAATGGATTTCAGAGTGGTGGATCGGCCGGAACCGTTACGACCCAGAAGGGTCACCAGCTCACCGCGGTTTACCTTCATATCTATGCCGTGCAGGATATGAGATTCACCGTAGAAGGCATGCAGATCAGCAATACGCAGCTGCTCTACGGCGTTTTTATGATCATGTGTCTCACTCATTTTCACCTCTGCATTCATGCTGCTTTGTCCTCTGCTTCACTCCCCATATAAGCTTCGCGCACATCAGGATTCTGAGAAACCTCTTCATATGGGCCTTCGGTCAGTACAGCACCACGCTGCAGTACGGTAATACGATCAGACAGGTTGGAAACCACGTGCAGGTTGTGCTCAACCATCAGAATGGTACGGCCTGCGGATACCTTTTTGATCAGGTGCATCACACGCTCTACGTCTTCGTGACCCATACCCTGAGTTGGCTCATCCAGCAGCATCAGCTCAGGTTCCAGTGCCAAAGTGGTGGCAAGTTCCAGTGCACGCTTACGACCGTATGGCATCTCAACCGTAATGGTGTCCGCCCACTTCGCCAGGTCTACCTCTTCCAGCAGCTCCATAGCGCGGTCGTTTAATACATTCAGTGTTTTGTCTGATTTCCAGAAGTGGAAAGAGGTGCCCATTTTACGTTGCAGGGCGATACGCACGTTATCCATCACGGTCAGGTGAGGGAAAACAGCAGAGATCTGGAAGGAACGCACCATACCCATCGTGGCAATATCGGTCGGTGTCTGTTGAGTAATGTCCTTGCCATTGAACAGGATGGTACCGCGGGTTGGTGTTAGAAACTTGGTCAACAAGTTAAAGCATGTTGTTTTACCCGCACCATTTGGACCAATCAGAGCATGAATATGGCCACGTTGAACCTGCAGGTTAACGTCGTCAACCGCAGTAAAGCCCTTGAACTCTTTGGTTAACCCTTGGGTTTCCAGCACAAAATCTTGGCTCATTCCAAAGTCCTCGTTAGCCGGGAGACAGTCCGTCGCTGTTTCCCTGAATATTGTTATTGTTGTGTCTTGATGACTGATCCTGGCCTGTTGTTTTTATTGTCGGCTCTTGCAGTCATTCATCTCGTCCATGTCGGGCTATTATCTTCATCCTTGTGGCTATCGCGTTTGCTTGTCTCTCACTTGGACGCGACTAACAATCACGACACTTTTTGATGATTAATAACCTTTACGTAAACGTAACATTAAAGGGTTTAAATTGGTCAGACAATCCCTTTTTTTACCCTGTAGACCAAAGTCTTAGAAGCACTGAAACCCGATCAATTCTTGTGATGATTTTCAGAAAAAACAGCACTAAAACGCGACCATATAGTCACATAAAATCCGTACGAAAAATCCACACATGAAATAAGTGCCTGATCCTGTAAACAAAAGCTGCAAGAACAGATATCCGCATAAACAAAAGATAACTAGCAACCAGCAAAGATCACTAAAAAACAGCAACAAATAGAAAGAGAGGCTGGTTAGCCTCTCTTAGGGAAGAAAATCAGGCTGTTTCAGGTGCTAAGCCTTCCTCAACCATTTTCTCTGTGATTTCCGGCAGAATAGACTCGTCATCGATAGTCGATGGCATCGCATAGTCTTCACCGTTAGCGATCTTTCTCAGCACCGCACGCAGGATCTTACCGGAACGGGTCTTCGGCAGACGATCAACCACCAGAGCCCGGTTAAAGCAAGCGATGGCACCGATCTGCTCACGGATCATGCCGACCAACTCTTTCTCCAGCTCTTTATGGTCAACATCGACACCATCTTTCAGCAGTAACAGACCGACAGGCACCTGACCTTTCAGGCTATCATGGACACCAATCACTGCACATTCAGCGATAGCCGGATGTTTAGCAACCAGCTCCTCCATCTCACCGGTAGACAGGCGGTGACCCGAGACGTTAATCACATCATCGGTACGGCCCATGATATATACAAAGCCATTCTCATCGATATAACCGCCATCACCGGTATGGTAGTAACCTGGGAATTCGCCCAGATAGGAGCTCAGATAACGCGCGTGATCATTCCACAGCGTTTGCGCACAACCCGGAGGTAGCGGCAGCTTAATGGCGATACCACCATTGGTATTCGCATCCAGCTGATTGCCCATAGGGTCCAGTACCTGAACGTCATAACCCGGAACCGGCTTATTGGTAGAACCGACACGGATATCGGTAGAACCCAGCGCCGTACAGGGTGCCGTTACCGGCCAGCCAGTTTCAGTCTGCCACCAGTGATCAAAAATTGGTTTTTGCGAGATCTCATGCAGCCAATGGTAAGTTGGAGAATCCAGCTTCTCACCGGCAACAAAGATATGTTTCAGTGAGGACAGATCGTATTTGCGGAACAGCTCACCCTCTGGATCTTCCTTACGAATCGCGCGGAAGGCGGTCGGTGCAGCAAACATACCGTTCACCTTGTACTCTTCCACCACACGCCAGAAAGTACCGGCATCCGGGGTACGCACAGGCTTACCTTCGAAGAATACCGTGGTACAACCACCCATCAGCGGGCCATACATGATAAAGGAGTGACCAACTACCCAGCCTACGTCAGAGCAGCCCATCCAGACATCACCAGCCTGCATATTGTAGATATTACGCAGCGCATAGTGCAGGGCCACGGCATGACCACCGTTATCACGCACAATGCCTTTCGGCTTACCCGTCGTACCTGAGGTGTACATAATATACAGCGGATCGGTACTCTTCATCGGCGTACAACCCACAGGTTCCGCCTGATTAAACAACTCGTACCAATCCAGATCACGACCTTCCTGCAGCTCAGCTTGAGCCTGCGGACGCTGCAGCACCACAATCTTCTCAGGCTTATGCTCCGCCTGATTCATCGCCTCGTCGACCAGAGGCTTGTATTCGATAACCTTGGTAAATTCGATACCACAAGATGCGGTCAGTACCACCTTAGGTTTGGCATCATTAATACGGATCGCCAGCTCGTGTGGGGCAAAACCACCAAATACCACCGAGTGCACCGCACCGATACGGGCACAAGCCAGCATGGCGATACCGGCTTCAGGCACCATCGGCATATAGATAATCACGCCATCACCCTTGCCTACACCCAGATTGGTCAGCGCACCGGCAAACTGTGCCACCTGATCACGCAGTTCATTGTAGGTGTATTGCTTTTTGGAATCGGTAACAGGAGAGTCATAGATCAGCGCGGTTTGATCGCCGCGACCCTGCTCAATTTGATAATCCAGTGCCAGATAAGCACTGTTCAGCTCGCCATCGCCAAACCAGCGGTGGGTGCCATCAGAAAGGTTTTCCAGAACGGTTTCCGGTTTTTTGAACCAGGCAATTTGATCCGCCTGATCGCCCCAGAATTTTTCCGGCTCGTTCAAAGAACGCTGGTGTTCACTTGCATAACTCATATCGGCCTTCCATTTTTATTTTTGTGATAAACCGTAGGAGACGCTAAGCCACAGGGGCTGTAGTCCTATCCCCTAAAATATCAATTGTGTATACCATTTGGAGTCGGTCGGAAAAGCCCGTGGGCACCTTCCGACGATAACACACCGTCGGATGGCGCTTCGCTTATCCGACCTACTTCTATTTAAAAGAGCACCCTCACTGGCACTCTTATGCATTTCTTTTATGACAAAAAAAGGCCTGTAAAAACAGGCCTTTTTGTAAAACAATTAATCCAGATCAGCGAACATCTTCTGGATGCTGGAGAAGTCCAGGCCACCGTTGCCGTTTGCCGCATGCAGGGCAAACAGGTTACGGGCCATTGAGCCCATAGGGATACTGGCCTTGGATTTCACTGCGTTATCAAACGCCAGACCCAGATCCTTCGCCATCAGGTCAACCATAAAGCCACCCTGATAGTTGTTAGAAGACGGTACACCTTCCATTACACCTGGGTATGGGTTGTAAACCTGCAGCGACCAGTTGTTACCGGAGCTCTTAGACATGATGTCAGACAGTACCGCAGGGTCCAGACCGTTTTTCACGCCCAGACCGATCGCTTCAGTCGTACCCGCCATCAGGATCGCCAGCATCATATTGTTACAGATCTTAGCAACCTGACCTGCGCCTGCATCACCTGCGTGGAAGATGTTTTTACCCATCGCTTCCAGGATCGGCTTAACAGTCTCAAACGCTTCTGCGCTACCGCCAACGATAAAGGACAGCGTACCTGCTTTAGCACCACCCACACCACCGGAAACCGGCGCATCAACCATCATAATGCCACGGCTAGCGGCTTCTTCACCCACACGACGGGCAGACTCAGGAGCAATTGTGCTGGAATCGATAATCACAGTGTTTTTATCAACAATATCCAGCAGGCCAGTGCCATCGATATACAGACCTTCCACATGCTGACTGGCTGGCAGCATGGAAACCACAAAATCAACTCCCTTTGCTGCGTCTTCAACCGTCGCAGCCGCTTTAGCACCTTCTGCAACCAGAGCTTCTACTGCAGCAGGTACTAAATCAAAAACAGTCACCTCATGACCTGCTTTGACCAGATTGGCCGCCATAGGGCCGCCCATATTACCTAAACCGATAAACGCGATTGTGGCCATCTTAATTCTCCGATTTTGTTTTTCTTTTCTGGATTCTTTACGGATCGTTCAGTCGATCCTGAGAAATTCTGTTGTGCTCGTCAGGCTCTCAGTGATTGAGAGCCCGTTTTGTCATCACTTCTTAGTCAGAACGGGTCAAAACCAGTACTGCTATTCAACTAGTAGAGATCACCTAGCGGATGTTCACCTTCCCAAGGGCTTTGGAAGAAGCTATCGATCCACTCGTCTTCAACATCTGCCAGAGTCGCCGCATGCCATTTTGGCTCACGATCTTTATCGATCAGCAGCGCGCGGATACCTTCAGCAAACTCACCCTTGTAAGCCGCCTGTACAGACAGATCCAGCTCCGCCTGGAACACCTCGGCCAGAGACATCTGACGGGTGTAGTTCAGTTGACGCATAATCAGATGCATCGCCGTTGGCGAACCTGCAGCCAGTGCACCGGAAGTGCGGGATAGCCACTTATCGTCTGTGCTCAGGGAGGTGATATTGTCGACCACACCTTCCACATCATCGGCATCAGTCAGCTGCTGAATCAGATCATAGTGCTTACGTACATTGGATTCCGGCAGTTGATCCTGACTGTGACGCTCATGCTGACGCAGTACAGCACTCACTATATGTTCTGCAGAACCGTTCCAGCTCACAGACCGCAACTCATCCATCACCGCATCACGTTTGTCATGAGTAACAAAACGATCAGCTAAGCCAACAAACAGTGCATCTGCAGCATTGATATTGGCACCCGTCAGGCCCAAGAACAGACCGGTACGACCTGGCATACGGTTCAGGAAGAAGCTACCACCCACATCCGGGTACAGACCGATGGTGATCTCTGGCATCGCAAAACGGGAGGATTCGGTCACAACACGGTGACTGGCACCAGCAGTCAGCCCCAGACCGCCACCCATCACAATACCGTTACCCCACAGGATAAATGGCTTGTTAAAGGTGTGGATCAGATAATCCAGACGATACTCGTCGGTAAAGAATTTCTCGGCGTAAGGGTTCGGACCACCCGGGTGCTCAACCATAGAGTTATACAGCTGAACGATATCGCCACCGGCACAAAAAGCCTTATCACCGGCACCTTGCAGCCAAACCGCAACCACCTTGTCGTTGTCCTGCCACTCCAATAACTTTGGATACAGCAGATCAATCATCTCCAGGCTCAGCGCGTTCAGCGCTTTAGGTGCATTCAGGGTGGCAACCCCAAGAATATGACCGTCTTTGGTTGCCAGTTCTTCAAAAATAACAGGCATATCAGACATTAAGCGTTCTTCCATTCTGGCTTACGTTTTTCCAGGAAGGCGTTTACACCTTCTTTCTGGTCCTGAGTGTCGAACAGATCAACAAACAGCTCACGCTCCTGCATGCAGCCAGTGGCCAGAGAGTTATTGCCACGGGCGTTGTGTACCAGCGTCTTACATGCGGTAACAGCAACCGGGCTCTGCTTAGCCACTTTCTCAGCCAGTGCGATAGCGGTTTCCAGACCTTGGCCTTTCGCTACCACTTCTTCTACCAGGCCGATTTTCTCAGCTTTCTCTGCGGTGATACGCTCACCACACAGAATCATGCGTTTTGCCCAGCCTTCACCCACCAGCCAAGCCAGATTCTGAGTACCGCCGGCACATGGCAGCAGGCCAACCGCCGCTTCAGGCAGGGTCATTTGAGCCTGTTCTTCAGCGATGCGAATATCGCATGCCAGAGCACACTCTAAACCACCACCCATGGCATAACCATTAATTGCTGCGATAGAAACACCACGGAACTCTGACAGAGTTTCAAACGCTTCACCGAAGATACGCGCCATATGACGGGCAACGGCTTTATCACCATCGGCAAACTTGTTCAGGTCGGCACCCGCAGAGAAGAACTTCTCGCCCTGGCCAGTCACAACCAGTGCATAGATATCCAGATCCGCATTCAGGTCTTCTATCAGCTTTTTCAGAGCTGGCAGACTTTCATCATCCCAGGTATTTGCCGGAGGATTGTTGATGGTCAGGATCGCTGTATTGCCCTGAACTTCCAGCAGTAGTTTTTCAGTTGTAGACTTCACACTTGATTGATTAGAACCGCTCATCGAATGACCTCCAGCACGCCGTCCATCATGACACGGCGAGATACAATTAAACGCATAATTTCGTTGGTGCCTTCCAGAATCTGGTGCACACGGGCATCCCGCATATAACGCTCAAGCGGGTACTCTTTGATATAACCGTAACCACCGTGCAGCTGAATCGCATCGCTGGTCACGTCAAAACAGGCGTCCGTAGCAAAACGTTTTGCCATGGCGCAGTAAAGGGTTGCTTCGGTGTCTTTCTCATCCAACTTGGTTGCCGCCAAACGCACCATCTGACGGGATGCCACCAGATTAGTCACCATATCGGCCAGTTTGAACTGCAGCGCCTGGAAACTTGCCAGCGGTTTGCCGAACTGCTCGCGCTCCTGCATATAACGCTGGGTATCATTAATCGCCGCTTGAGCCGCACCCAGTGAACAGGTGGCGATATTAATACGACCACCGTCCAGACCTTTCATCGCGATCTTAAAGCCATCCCCCTCGTTACCTATTATATAACGGGCAGGAATACGTACATCTTCGAAAGTGATCAGACGGGTCGGCTGGCTGTTCCAGCCCATTTTCTCTTCTGCTTTACCATAGTGAATGCCTTCCGCATCCGCAGGGACAACAAAGGCAGAAATACCTTTAGGACCGTCTTCCTGAGTACCGGTACGAGCCATAACCACCAGCACATCGGTACTACCGGCACCGGAGATAAACATCTTGCTGCCGTTCAGGACAAAGTCATCGCCATCACGACGGGCAGAAGTACGCAGAGAACCGGCATCGGAACCGGCACCCGGCTCAGTCAGACAGTAGGAGCCCAGTTTTTCACCCATCGCCATCGCCGGTGCAAACTCATCACGCAGCGCTTCATCGGCAAAAGAGGCGATCATCCAGGTAGCCATATTGTGAATGGTGATATAGGCCGTTGTAGAGGTACAACCCATGGCCAGCTCTTCAATAATCACGCTGGCATCCAGACGACTCAGGCCCATGCCACCCGCTTCTTCCGGTACGTAGATACCGCAAAAGCCCATTTCACCGGCTTTTTTGATCACATCAACGGGGAAAATATGCTCAGCATCCCATTGAGCTGCGTGAGGTGCCATTTCGTTTTGTGCAAAGGCCCGTGCCGCATCACGAAATGCGATCTGGTCTTCACTAAGATTGAAATCCATAGTCAGTACCGCCTGCTGTATTGTTCTTCTAATTCAGATCTTTCTGTTCAACACCGGCTACAAAGCGCTTATGGCTTTAGATCGGTGCTGAAAAACCTGTTAATTTGGATAACCCTCTAACCAACCTTTTGTCACTCTCTAATATTTCTAATGTTTAAAAACTAAATAAAATCCAGAGAGTTAGGCCAACGCTTTTTAAAACTCACGCATCAGAGGCTTGATACCTAAACTTTAAAAATAGCTGACGTTTACGTCAACTGAAACAAGTCGTTTAAATTAAAAAATTAACCTCTTGGTAGGGGGGAAGATGTGAAACCTGAAGCAGGGAACAGAAGAGGGGGCAGCCTCTTCTGTTCTTTTCGCTCTATACGAGCCTTCCGACAACCTTATTTCAGGTTGATAGAGAAGTTTGGACCGGATTCAATATCTTCATTAAACCAACGGGCTGTAATCGTCTTGGTCTCAGTGTAGAAACGAACCGCTTGCTTACCATAAGCGTGCTGATCACCGTAGAAAGAACCTTTCCACCCAGTGAAAGAGAAGAATGGCAGTGGCACAGGAATTGGTACATTGATACCCACCTGACCTACTTCGATTTCGTGCTGGAACTTACGCGCAGCCGCACCGGAAGCAGTGAACATGGACGTACCGTTACCGTATGGTGAGTTATTGATCAGCTCAATCGCCTCATCCAGGGTATCAACCTCTACCAGGCACAGCACAGGGCCGAAGATCTCTTCTTGGTAGATGGTCATTTCAGGCTTAACACCTGCGAACAGGGTTGGACCAACCCAGTTACCATCAGGATAACCTTCTACAACACAGTCACGACCATCCAACAGCAGCTCAGCACCTTCGTCTACACCCTTCTGGATCAGACCACAGATACGCTCTTTCGCTTGCGGGCTGATAACAGGACCATAGCTGGCACCCGGGTCGTTCCACGCACCTGGACGCGCCTGCATCAGAGCCTCTTTAATCTCATGTTTCCATTCGCGGGCTTCACCCACCAGAACCGTTACAGAGATCGCCATACAACGCTGACCCGCAGCACCAACAGAAGCACCCGCGATGTTGTTGATGACACGCTGTTTAGCCGCATCTGGCATTACAACCATGTGGTTCTTAGCGCCAGCGAAGCTCTGTACACGCTTCATGTTGTCGGTGCCGGTCTTGTAGATGTACTGACCTACTGGCACAGAACCTACGAAGGAGATCGCACGGATATCTTCATGGTGCAGCAGGAAGTCTACCTGCTCTTTACCACCGTGCAGAATCTGCAGTACCCCTTTTGGTGCGCCTGCTTCTACAAACAGCTCAGCAAGACGCATTGGCGTCAGCGGATCTTGCTCGGAAGGCTTCAGAATAAAGGTGTTACCGGACGCGATCGCCATTGGGTACATCCACAGCGGGATCATCGCAGGGAAGTTGAACGGCGTAATACCTGCACATACACCCAAAGGCTGAATATAGCTATAGGTGTCGATCTCACGTGCTACGTTTTCTACCGTCTCACCCATCATCAGGCTTGGGATGTTAGCAGCGTGTTCAACTACTTCGATACCGCGCCACAGATCGCCTTTAGCGTCTTCGAAAGTCTTACCCGTTTCTGAGCTCAGAATCTCGGCAATTTCATCATGGTGCTCTTTCAGCAGCGCCTGGTAGCGCATCATTACACGGGCACGCTCAGAAACCGGAGTTTCTTTCCATGTTTCGAAAGCAGCTTTAGCGCTTTCGTAAGCGGCTTCCATTTCGCTTTGAGTCGCGAAAGGTACTTCACACAGTACTTCCTGCGTCGCAGGGTTAGTCACAGGGATAAACTGCTCAGACTTACTCTGAACAAATTCACCGTCAATAAAGAGAGGTACGCGTTTTGTCATAATATTCACCTTTCGACTTTCCGGTAGACCGGCTTCTTATTGTTGTAGCTGTTAGTGTTTAGCAAGCTCTTTTCCAGCGTCTTTTAGTTCCAGTTAGCTTCAGTCTAACGACTAGAAGGCGCTGTTTAAATTCACTTGAACGCTATGCCTTGTTACAAAAAACCTAGCGTTTGCTTGGATGACAGTAAAATTAGCACAGCCGAACAGGGGCAAGGATTGACTAAATTGCCCACTTGATGGACTATATTGTGGTCAACAGCTAAGAGCATAGACTAATGTCGCAAACCTCAGATTGGCCCCTCCCCTCTGGCAGTATCCGTTATCTGGTGCCTCAATTTCTGTGTGACAATCTGCGTCAACACCCCTTGACCTGCGGTCTCTACCCAGTCTCATTTGGCAACTACAAACAGGCCAAGGGTCATGAGATGAAACGCCAGAACCATGATGATTACTTAATCATTTACTGCATTCACGGCAAAGCTGACCTGTGGTTAAAAGATCAGTACCATCTGATACAAGGGGGCGATATGTTGATGTTGCCACCAGGAGTGAAACACCATTATAAAACTCATGACGATGATCCCTGGACTATTTACTGGTTGCATATGTCTGGAGAGGATTGTGCACTTGCGGTAGAGCATGCTGGATTTTCGGAAGATATTGTGCTCAGACATTATGGCAGCCACCCTAAAATGATTCAGGATTTTGATAGCCTGATCGACTGCCGATCCAACGGTTATAACCTCAATACCTCCGTTTATGCCGCCAGTTTATTGCGTCAGATACTCTCTTTTATCGCCCTGTTAAAACCGGTCAGCCACAGCAACCGCAGCTCCCAGTTAAACCTGGATACCGTGCATGCGTTAATGCAGGAAAATCTGCATGCCCGGCTGGATCTGGAAACCCTGGCCAGCAAGGTCAACCTGTCCAAATTTCACTTTGTAAATAAGTACAAAGAGATGACGGGCCTCACTCCGATTCAGCATTTCCTGCATATGAAAATCGAACGCGCCTGCTATCTGCTAGACATCACCCAGCAGAGTGTCAGCGAGATCAGCTATAGCCTGGGTTATGAGGACAGCTATTACTTCTCCCGGTTATTTAAAAAGGTGATGGGGATTGCACCAACGCAATATCGGCGTAATCAGTTGCGGTAAATCCTTTTCTCTGGGCTGCAACACTTAACCTCCTGATATCTCTCAACCCAAATATCAGCAATTCCCTACTACCCGACGTATTAATACCGCAGCGCCACATACGACGGGTGTGTTCCCATTTCACGTTTGCTAAAATCCCGCCTTTTCAAAAAGTTAGTAATATACCACGAGATAAACCAAACCCGGCAGGGAGAGTCAAAAAGTTATCTCGTATATTTTCACCTTTACGTAAACGTAAACTTTGGATAGAGTTGTCTGTATTCAGACAGGTAGACAAAATGATTACAAAAAGAACCTACAGTATTAGCGAGCTTTCAAAAGAGTTCGCCGTTACGACCCGAACCATTCGCTTTTATGAACAGCAAGGTCTGATTAACCCTAGCCGTAATGGCCAGACCCGCATCTACAGTGAAAAGGACCGGGTTCGTCTAATGCTGACCCTACGCGGTAAACGCCTGGGCTTTAGCCTGGCGGAAACCAAAGAGCTGTTTGATCTGTACGATTCCACTTTGGAAGGTGATGAAAAGCAGCTCAATCTGATTCTGGGTATTTTGCGTGAAAAGCACGAAAGCCTGGAACAGCAGTTAAACGATATCATCAAGGTTAAACAGGAGCTGGAAAACTACACTGAGCGCTGCGAACGTGCTTTGGACGACGTGCTGAGTAAAAAACAGAAATCTGCTTAAGCCTTGCTGCTATTTAATAGGATCATGTTAACTGTATAGCTTTTAAATCATTGGGTTCTTAATCAATCCGCTCTTGATAAAAGAACCTTGTCTGCCTGAATACACCGAATTACGCTCCAACGAGTCAAGAATAAAAACAATCCCAAAATCACGAAGCAGGATTGCTTCAGAGAAAACAACAAAAAAAGTTCAACCTAGAAGGTGGGTTATGACTACAAAAGCATTGAGCTATGTAAGCGGTATCAGCGAAACGCCTCTTATCGGAATGACCATTGGTGACATGTTTGATGAAACTGTAGCCAAATATCCTGATAATGATGCATTGATCTCCCGTCACCAAAATCTGCGCTACACCTATAAAGAGCTGCAGGCAGAGGTCGACAAATGTGCAAAAGCCTTAATGCACATGGGCGTTAAAAAAGGTGATCGCGTAGGTATGTGGTCGCCTAACAACGCAGAGTGGTGCATCACTCAGTTTGCGACAGCAAAAATTGGTGCAGTTCTGGTAAACGTAAACCCGAGCTACCGTACCCATGAGCTGGAATACGCCTTGAAACAATCTGGCACCAGCACGCTGATCCTACAAGGTGAGTTTAAAGCCTCTCACTACGTCAACATCATCTGTGAACTGGCCCCTGAACTGCGCAGCCAGATTCCGGCTAAGTTCACCTCTGAGCGCCTGCCCGAGCTGAAGCGTGTGATCTGTCTGGATGAAGATCTGGCCACCGAAGGTATGTGGACCTGGTCTGATCTGATGTCGATGCATGATCAGACGACCGATGCCGAGCTGCGCGATCAGCAAGCAACTCTGCAGTTTGATGATCCGATCAATATTCAGTACACCTCAGGTACGACTGGTGCCCCTAAAGGTGCAACTCTGAGTCACCACAATATCCTGAACAACGGCTACTTTGTTGCTCGCGGTATGGACTTTACCGATCAGGATCGCCTGGTGATTCCTGTACCACTGTACCACTGCTTCGGCATGGTAATGGGCAACCTGGGTTGTGTCACTCACGGTGCAACCATGATCTATCCGGCTGATGGCTTTGATCCGGTCACTACCCTGCAAGCTGTCGCAGAAGAAAAAGCCACGGCACTGTACGGCGTACCTACCATGTTTATCGCCGAGCTGGAGCACCCAACCTTTAATGATTATGACCTGAGCACCCTGCGCACCGGTATTATGGCCGGTTCCATCTGCCCAATCGAAGTGATGAAGAATGTTATCGCCAAGATGAACATGAAAGATGTGACCATCTGCTACGGCATGACAGAAACCAGCCCGGTTAGCTTCCAGACCAAGATGGACGCCCCGATCGAGAAACGTGTTTCTACCGTAGGTACTATTCACCCACATCTGGAAGTAAAGCTGGTTGATCCTGAAACCGGTCGCGTGGTTGAGCGTGGCGAGAAAGGTGAACTGTGTACCCGTGGTTACAGCGTGATGCTGGGCTACTGGAATAACGAAGAAGCGACCACTAAATCTATCGACAACGGCTGGATGCACACCGGTGATATGGCCGAGATGGATGAAGAAGGTTACGTTGCGATCACGGGCCGTATCAAAGATATGATCATCCGTGGCGGTGAGAACATCTACCCACGTGAAATCGAAGAGTTCCTGTATACCCACCCAGACGTGAGTGATGTTCAGGTGATCGGTGTACCGGATCAGAAATACGGTGAAGAGGTGATGGCCTGGGTTTCTCTGCATGAAGGCAAAGACCTGAGCGAAGAAGCACTGCGTGAATTTTGTAAGGGTAAGATCGCTCACTTCAAGATTCCACGCTACTTCAAGATCACCCGTGATTTCCCAATGACAGTGACCGGTAAGATCCAGAAGTTCAAGATGCGTGAAATCAGTACAGAAGAGCTGGGTCTGTAAGGATATCGCCTTACCTTTACCTGATACGTTCTTTTCTGTATCAAACACCGATGAAGTGTCTGAAGAGATCAAAGCGGCAATGCCAACCCATTGCCGCTTTTTTATGCCCTACATCTATTTATAATCAGCAATCACAAAGAGGCCGCGATTATGACTTCTAATACCAGCCAAGCGTCCCTCACCGCCCATTATCAAAATGGCAGCGACGAAACCCAGCTCTGGCAACGGATCAGTGACGCGCTGGAAAATGCAGGCATGCAATCCGGTGAGCTTAATAGCGCTTTACTGGCCCCGGTTGACCAGCTACATATCGGTGGTCGCCAGGCAACAACGCGCTTACTGGAAAAAGCCGCATTAACACCGGAAAGCCATATTCTGGAAATAGGTTCAGGTCTGGGCGGAGCCTCACGTTTACTGGCCGATACCCTGGATGCCCATATCACCGCCGTGGATATCACGCCCAGCTTTACCTTTGCCTGTCAGCAGATTAACCACATTCTGGGCTACAGTTGCATCCACTCTATTTGTGCCGACGCCTGTGAGCTGGATCAACTGCCAGATAACAGCCAGGACGCAATCTGGAGTCAGCACACCATAATGAATATTCCGGATAAAGATCGCCTGCTAGAGACTCTTAATCGCGTACTAAAACCGGGTGGTAAGCTGCTGCTGCATGAAGTGATTGCCGGTAGCAATCCAGAGCCACTGCAGCTGCCCGTGCCTTGGGCCAGCAGCGACTCCCTAAGCCACTTACCCGACGGTGAAAGCTTCCAACACCAGCTGGCTCAAGCAGGATTTGATGTTGTGATGTGGGACGATATTACCGACTCCGCACTGCAATGGCGCAATAAACATACCCAACGGGAAGCCGGTAAAAGCCAACAAGGCGATACCCAAAAGCGCTCACCACTGAGCCCGCTACTGGTATTTGGCGAACAATTCCTGGCTATGGGAAAAAATATTCAACAGAATCTGGCCGATAGCAAAATATCTATCGTGCAGGCAGTGCTGATTAAGCGATAAGGCCGCCCGTTGACGGACTGCTGTTTAACGGCTTACTCGTTAAACAGCCTATTGTTAACCATTCTATCGTTCAGCAGCTAAAACATTGGCGCTGATTATGACAACCCCATGAAAGATTAAGGGATTAACACTAAAAGAGAATTTACTATGTAAAACATTATTTTATTATGATTTAGGTAATTAAAAATCAACTTAGACAGGCACTGCATGCCTACTCCGGTGTTCGTCGAGAACCCACTGTATCAGGATAGTTGGCACCGCAATTATCGGATTGATAGAAACGCCAACAGACACGCAACAATGGTCAAACAATAATTATAATGACCAGAGCTGAGTCGCAGGAGTTCTTGGCCACCCGGCCAATATCACGGAGATGAAATATATGAGCCCAAATGGAAATGCGCTTTCCTCAGCACAGGGCACCTCGCTGGTTACCCGCATGATGCTCACTGTGCTACTACCCATCCTGATTATTATGACAGCACTGACCGTCTGGCTTTATCAGGAGATCAAACAGGATACTTCGCAGCAGATTCTCACTTCCGGACAGAAGCTGAATAGTGCCAAGAGTGCTGAAATTGGTGCTATTTTGCATGGCCTGCAGGAAGATGTCGCTATTTTAGCGACCAATGACATGCTTGCCAGCCCTAAACGCCAGGGTCAACTGATCCCCTGGATGCGGGACAACCTGACAGCCTTACCCAGCGCCGAAATGATGTTTTTTGTTGGTCTGGATGGTAACGCCACCTACATCAGCGCAGGTGGAAAAACTGGACAGGCAAACCTAAGCCAAAGGGGTTATGTACAAACATTACTGGCAGGTAAACAGCAGCAACTGATGACCAACCCTGTTATCTCCAAAGCGACTCAATTACCTATTTCGGTGATAGCTCATATTGTCAAAGATCAGCAAGGCCAGATCTCAGGAATTCTGGCAATTACCATCACTCTGGATGTATTAAGCGAGATTGCGGCAGCTTCCAGCCTGACCGATAGCAGCTACGGCTGGATTATTGATGGCACGGGCCTGATCATTGCTCACCCCTCGGCCAAAGCCAGGATGAGCGTCAATGTCACCGATGCAGATAAACATGGCTTTACGGGTCTGGATGCTTACGGTAGAAAAATGGTATCAGGAGAATCCGGCGTGGGTGAAATTCTGAATATTCAGAAAGAACCGGTCACCATGATTTACTCTCAAATCCCCAGCACGCCAGGCTGGACCTTTGGTATATCAGTTCCCTCTGCTGATCTGTACGCCTCGGCTAACAATCTGTCCCGCCTGTTGATCATCGCCATGCTGACAACTCTGGTCATGGTTATTATTCTGGTTATTGCTTCCAGCCTGCATCTGGCTAAACCCATTCGTGCACTTGCACGGGCCATGGCGCAGGTAGCTCAGAATGATAACGGCGTTGAAGCCCGCCTGACAGCTGAAGGCCCGCTGGAAATACAGGCTGTCACCCGGAACTTTAACGCCTTTATGGAGAAGCTCAGCAACTCAGTTCACACCATGAAGTCCGTGGCAGATAGCCTTAATAGTCAAGCCTCCCGCCTGGAAAGTACCGGTAGCACACTTGTACGACAGATCGATAGCCAATCCAGAGAGATGGATCAGGTTGCTGTAGCCGCTGATCAGCTGACGGCTACCTTTGATGAAGTTGCCCGTAGCGCTCAAATGGCATCCGATGAAAGCGTAAAAGTGAAAGAGCAGGCAAAACTGGGTTATCAGGCCATCATTGATAACCAGAAACAAGTCAGCGCTCTGTCCACTCATATTGGCGAGGCTGCTGATGAACTGAAACAACTGCATCAATCCAGCGAACAAATCGGAGAAGTACTATCCAGCATCACCAGTATCGCCGAACAGACCAACCTGCTGGCACTGAACGCTGCCATTGAAGCCGCCCGCGCTGGTGAGCATGGCAGAGGCTTTGCCGTAGTAGCCGATGAAGTTCGTACCCTATCCGAGCAAACCCGTCAGTCCACTGAGAAAACTCAAAGTGTGATTGAAGGCCTACAACAGCTGATCAATAGTGCCGTGGCGACTATGGACAAAGGCGCTATTGAGGCTCAGCAGACCGTCACCCGTTCACAGGAAGCGGAGCGTGCTCTGGGCGATATCCAACAAGCGGTAACTCAGCTGGAACAGAAAAACCTACAGATCGCCAGCGCAACCGAAGAGCAACAGGCGACCATGGATGAGGTCAATAAAAACATGAGTCAACTGGCTCATGCCGTGGGTATTCTAAAGGGTGAAACCGATGATATCCGTGAACAGAGCCAGCAGATTGCCTATGCAGGCGAACAGATGAAACAGGTAGCGAACTCGATTTAAGATCGAATACGCCTGAGTTGTAACAAGCCAAGCTTGGTCTGATAAAGGTCATTGTTCTAGATCAAGCTTGGCACCAATACAGATTGCCTGAATCCCCCCAATCATCAATCTTCGCATCTGCAACATAATATTACTATTTCATTGTTTACACTATTTCCCGACAGAGGCATGATAAGCATAAATATTTTAAGGTATTCCTGATAAGGGTTACTTTTTTAAGCTGTGCTATGGTGAATGGCTTAAGCAGACTTTTAAACGGATGACAGTACCAGGAGGTAGTCGTGTCCCAGCTTTTGATTCGTTATTCCCGAATTCTTGAAATTGTTGGCGATATCGTCAAAGTTCATGTTCCTACCTCTGACACCGGCTCATCTCAAATCAGCTTTGGTGATCTTGCGCTAATCGAAAGCCGGGATGAAGACCAGGCTATTCTCCCCCGCTCCGCTCAGGTCATCCTGCTGGATGGCGAAGAGATCTCGCTGCAGGTTTTTTCCGGCACAAAAGGCTTATCAACCCATTCAGTCGTACGATTTCTGGGGCGCCCTATGGAGGTGACTTTCTCACCGAATATTTTGGGTCGTACCTTTTCTGGCACAGGTCAACCTATTGATGGTGGCCCGGCCCTGACTGATGAACCCCGTATTGAGATTGATGGTCCAACGGTTAACCCCGCACGACGTATTCTCGCATCTCATATGATTCGCACCGATGTACCTATGATTGATGTTTTCAACTGTCTGGTTGAAAGCCAGAAGATCCCTATTTTCTCGGTTGCCGGAGAGCCCTATAACCAGCTATTAGCTCGAATTGGTGCCCAGGCCGATGCGGATATTGTGGTGTTTGGTGGTATCGGTCTGATTTTTGATGACTACCATTTCTTTAAGCGTACCTTTGAGGAAGCCGGAGCTTCAGCCCGTACCGTAATGTTTGTGCATCAGGGTTCTGACCCTACGGTTGAGGCGCTGCTGGTACCGGATATGGCGCTGGCTGTGGCAGAGCGCTATGCAGTAAATGAAGGCAAACGGGTATTGGTATTGCTGACCGATATGACCGCTTATGCCGATGCGTTAAAAGAGGTCGGCATCTCCATGGAGCACGTACCCTCTAACAGGGGTTATATTGGTGATCTCTACTCCCAGCTGGCCCGTCGTTATGAAAAGGCCTGTGATTACAAGGGCGCAGGTTCGGTAACGATTTTGTCGGTAACGACCATGCCGGGTGATGATGTCACTCACCCGGTACCGGATAATACCGGCTATATCACCGAAGGGCAGTTCTATCTGCACAATGGCGTTATCGACCCGTTTGGTTCTCTATCCCGCCTGAAACAGCACGTGATTGGTAAAGTAACCCGTGAAGATCACAGCCAGATTATGAACACCCTGATCCGTTTTTATGCAGCCTCACAGGATGCGGAACAGAAGCAGGCGATGTCCTTTGAACTCAGCGAGTTTGATGAGCGGGTATTAAAGTTTGGTCACCTGTTCCAGCAAACCTTTATGGATATTGAGGTCAGCATGCCTCTGGAAGAGGCACTGGATACCGGCTGGTCTATTTTGGCTCAATGCTTTAAGGAAGAAGAGTTGCTGATGAAGCAGCACTTGATCGATAAATACTTTCCCAAAGCAAGCGTAACTGACCACTCTCCGGAAAACGTCTGACAGGAGTTAACGCGTGGGTAAGCTGGCACTAAATAAAAGCACCCTTAACAAGGAGGGCCGCAAGGTCAAGGCATACCGGAAGTTTGTTCCTGCCCTTGATCTGAAGCGGAAACAATTGTTGGCCGAACGGGCACAATCACGCAGGACACTGACCGAACTGGAGCACTCGCTGGAAACGATCCGCCAGCGGGTCAGGGAGCAACTACCGATGTTGTCCAACTATCAGGGCAATGTAGACCAGCTGGTGACAATCGAGCATTTCTCCCTACGCCAGATCAACCTTGTGGGTATTCGCTTACCAGAGCTGGAAAGTGTCTCCCTTAAAGTGCAGCCCTACTCAACATTAGCGACCGAACACTGGCTTGATCCTATGGTCGACCTGCTGAAAGAGAGTGTTGAACTGCAACTGACTCAACAGATTCTGAATAAGCGGCTAGAGCTGCTGGATGTCGGCCTGCGCAAAACAACCCAACGCCTGAATCTGTTTGATAAAGTACTGATTCCTCAGGCAGAGAAAAACATCCGTAAAATCCGTATTGCTCTGTCCGACTCTGAGCGGGCCGGGGTAGTCACCTCCAAAATTGCCAAGAACAAACGGCTGAAGGCAGGTATTGCATGAGTATCCTCCAGCTTAAAAAAGCCTCTATCGTGGGGCTGAGTCATGATAAAACCTCAATCCTGGATGCCCTGCAATCCCTGGGACTGCTGCATGTTATCCCGTTAGCGGATGCGGTCACCAAACCCAGTGCGGATGTGGAAGAAACCAATCCTGAGCTGCTGAAACGCTCTCTTCAGTACCTGCTCAGCAGTCCACAGAAAAGGCGTCAGGTGACCCGGGCGGATCAGCTAAACCTGGATACTGTGCTGAAGCAGGTGGATCATAACCGTCAGCATCGTATCCGGTTGAGTGAAAAACGGGATTTTCTTGATAAACGTATTAAGGATCTCGAACCCTGGGGTGAATTTACCCTACCTGAACTATCTGATCTGAACCATCATAAACTCTGGTTCTATCTGGTGCCCAATTACAAGATGCAGGATGTTGAGCACTCACATCTTCCCTGGATGCAGGTACACCGGGATAACCGTCACACCTATATCGTTGTCATTGCGTCTGAGGAACCCGATAGCACTGTTATGCCGGTGCCACGCACTCATACCGGCTACGTTCCTCTTAGCCAACTGAAAGAGCAGCTGGAAGAGACTGAAATTCAGTTAGAGGCTGCCGACGGTGAACGGGAAGCCTTGACCCGTTGGATCTATCTGCTTCAGCACAGTGTTGCCAGAACAGAAGACCAGGCCTTGCTGGATGAGATCTCGACCAAAACCCGTGATTATGGTGAGGTGTTTGCCTTACAGGGCTGGATTGCTGAACGGGATCTGCCACAACTGGAAGCCTTTGCCACTGAGCAAGGACTGGTATTGCTGGAAGAAGCCCCACGGGATGATGAGAACCCACCAACTTTACTCGATAACCCGGAAGTATACGGTGGTGGTCAGGAAGTGGTGAGCTTTTTCCAAACACCCAACTATCGCAGCTGGGACCCCTCCCGTGTGGTGTTTTTCTCTTTTGTCAGTTTCTTCGCCATCATCATGTCGGATGCGGGCTACTCCCTGCTGTTTGGGGCGGTCATCGCCTGGAAATGGCAGGCGATGGGCAGCAGTGAAACAGGCCGACGCCTGCGTCTTATGGGCGCAGCCCTGACCGGAGCCGGTGTGTTCTGGGGCATACTGGTGGGCAGCTACTTCGGTGCATCAGCCCCTGTATCACTGCTCGGGAATATGAAGCTGCTCGACTTGAACGATTTTGACACCATGATGGCGCTCTCTATCACCATAGGAGCCTTACACCTGGTACTGGCCAATCTATTGATGGCCTGGGTCAGGCGGGGTAACCATCAAAGTCTCTCCTCTGTCGGCTGGGCTATTGCGGTTTTCTCCGCGCTGATGGGCTGGCTTATGGGCTTTAACCTGCTGCACTGGTTTATATTTACAGTGGGCCTGCTGATGGTGCTGCTGTTTTCCACACCGGCCAACGAGTTCAGTGTCAGCCGGATACTGTCTGGCCTGCTGGCACTCACCAACGTGACTAAAATTTTTGGCGATGTACTCAGCTATCTGCGCCTGTTTGCTCTCGGCCTTGCCAGTGCTTCTCTGGCGATCACCTTTAATCAGTTGGCCGCCGATGTGGGCAATGCGCTGCCCGGTATCGGGCTATTATTGCATCTTCTGATTCTGCTGACAGGCCACCTGCTGAATTTTGTCTTGACGGTAGTCAGTGGTGTTATTCACGGCTTACGTCTTAATCTGATCGAGTTTTATAACTGGAGTTTGGCTGATGAAGGCTACCCCTTCCAGCCTTTTGCAAAACAGGAGGTAACACCTTGGACAACCTGATCTTAGCCCTGGGATGGGCCGGTTTATACGGACCGATGGCACTGGGCGCAATTGGCAGTATGATCGGATGTTCTCTCGCAGGACAAGCCGCTGCAGGCGCGCTCTTGGAAACAGAAACAGGCCATGGCCGTTATATCGGTATATCCGCCATGCCCTCCTCTCAGTCGATTTACGGCATCGTGGTGATGTTTGCCCTGAACCGTGAACTGACGCTGGGTAATGCCCCGGGTCTTGCGGCTATCGGTCTGCTGTGTGGTCTGGCCCTGATGTTCAGTGCCATCTATCAGGGGCGTAGCTGTGCTTCTGCGATCAATGTCTCCAAAATCCGCCCTGAGATCTTTGGTATGTCGCTGGCCCCGGCGGCTATCGTAGAAGGTTTTGCGGTATTTGCTTTTATCTTCGCTCTGGTGATCAGTGCCGGTTTACCGGCTTAGGAGCACACCATGACCGATATAGAGAAGAACCACGCATCCTCCGGTATTGAAGCGCTGATAGACAAACTGCGTCAGGAAGGCGTGGATAAGGGCCGCTCTGAAGCGGAGCAGATCCTGCTGGACGCGGAAAAAGAAGCGGACCTGCTGCTAAAGCAAGCCCGCGAAGAAGCGGATGCCATGATTAAAAAGGCAAACCGTGAAGTGGCTCAAAAGCAGCAAGCGGGTGAAGATGCCTTAAAAATGGCGGCCCGTGATCTGTTGCTGGACGTGAAAGAAAACCTGGCGCGCAGCTTTACCGATCAGGTTGAACGCCTGATTGAGCAGCAGATGAATAACCCGGAATTTGTCCAGCGTATGATTCTGGAGCTGGTTGGTCGAACCCGTCGCTCCGCCCAGCTGGATGAAACCCGTCAGGTTGAAGTACTGCTGCCGGAAAGCGCCATTGGACTCGATGAGCTACGCCGTAATGCTGATGAGTATAAAACAGGCCGTCTCAGTCAGTTTGTACAATCGATCTCGGTTGAGCTACTGCGGGAAGGCATCAGCTTTAACAGCCACGGAGGCTCAGGTATTCGCGTGCGTCTGGTGGATAAAGATGTGGAAGTGGATCTCAGCGACAGCGCGGTTTCCCAGCTGCTGCTACGCCATCTGCAACCCCGCTTTCGTGCCCTGCTCGAAGGAGTGATTCGATAGTGAGTTATTACACCCTGGTAACCGCCCTGCCGGATTTACCGGCTTTGGCCAAGTGCAGACAGATGCCAATCTCACGCATTGCTCTGGATCGTCGCCTGACCATGCTCAGCGAAGAAGATCTGCAACAGCTGAAACGGGCCGAAAGTCTTTACTATTTCGATGCCCAACAGCTGGAAGGCCTGTCGGATCAAAGGCGGGTCTACCAGTGGCAGTATCAACTCAATGAGATTGAATCAGAACAGATACGACAGTGCATTCAGGAACGCCTGGAGTGGCAAAGCCTGTTAGCCGCCATGCGCCAGAGGCAACAGGGAGACAAAGGACCCGAGCAGTTTTACGGCTTTGGTCGCTGGACGACCCGTATCCGCCAACATTGGCAAGAACCGACCTTCGGTCTGGAAACGGCGCTGCCTCTGCTGGCGGAGTTACAACCCTTGATGCAAAAAGGGGCTGCCGGAGAGGTGGAGCACCAGATTAATCAAACCTTGTGGCAGCAGCTGCTGCGTGTTGAACGCAGCCATCACTTTGCTCTGGAAACCGTGATCTGTTTTGTATTGCGCTGGGGGCTGGCGGAGAAGCAGATCCGTAACGATGCAGACCTGGCCCTTGAAGCCTTTGATACTATGGCCAAGGGATTGATTGCCACGCCTACCATCAGAGAACATATAGCATCAGCCTTTGAGGAACTTTCCTAATGAAGGATGTAAAAATTACTGCCCGGGTTATCGGTGTACGCGATGATATCGTAACTCTGCGTCAGGAAAAGGATGAACAGGGTGATTTTTACCCTCTGATTAAAAACGAGGTGGTGTACATCTGTCCATCCCGTGTACCGTCAGATAATCGTCAGGAATACCTTCAGGCCGAAGTGTTGCGCGTCCGGCATGGTGAGGCTGACGTGCAGGTGTTTGAAAATACCCGCGGCGTCGCCGTGGGTGACCCGGTGCGTCAAACCGGACAAATGCTTTCGGTCACTCTGGGTCCGGGCCTGTTGGGTCAGGTCTATGATGGCCTGCAGAACCCCCTGGAGATTATTGCTGGTCAGCATGGTTTCTTCCTGCCCCGGGGCTTACAGGTTGAGGGCATTGATAGCCAGAAACAGTGGGCCTTCCAACCCTCCGTCAAAGTCGGCTCGCGGGTGAAAGCCGGTGACCCTATCGGCCATGTGCAGGAAGGCCGCTTCAAGCACAAAATCATGGTGCCCTTTAATCAGGTTGGAGAGGTGGAGGTGACCTGGATTCAGGAGGGCACCTTTACCACAACAACGCCCATCGCACGTATTAAAGATCACAGTGGCCACGAGCATGAACTGACTATGCAGCAGAAATGGCCCGTGCGTATTCCGGTTTGCCAGCCGTTGCTGGCTCAGCGTTACAGTGAGCGAGAATACCCAGAACAGCCTCTGCTGACCTCAATCCGCCTGATCGATACCTTTTTCCCGATTGCCAAAGGCGGTACGGCCTGTATTCCAGGACCGTTTGGTGCGGGTAAAACCGTATTGCAGGGTCTGATCTCCCGTTTCTCCGATGTGGACATCGTGATTATTGTCGCCTGTGGCGAACGGGCCGGTGAGGTGGTGGAAACCATTACCGAATTCCCGGCTTTGCCCGACCCTAAGGGCGGCACCCTGATGGACCGCACCATCATTATCTGTAACACTTCCTCCATGCCTGTTGCGGCACGAGAGGCGTCCATCTACACAGGTATTACTCTGAGTGAGTACTACCGACAGATGGGTTACAACACTCTCTTGATCGCAGACTCTACTTCGCGTTGGGCTCAGGCGATGCGGGAAACCTCCGGTCGCCTGGAAGAGATTCCGGGTGAAGAAGCCTTCCCGGCTTATCTGGATTCCTCTGTGAAAAGTCTTTATGAGCGCGCGGGACTGATTCGCAACAACGAGGGTGAGCAAGGCAGTCTGACGCTAATCGGTACGGTATCTCCAGCCGGGGGTAACTTTGAAGAGCCGGTAACCCAGTCAACCCTGCGTACCGTTAAAACCTTCCTGGGTTTAAGTGCAGATCGTGCCTATAAACGGGCCTACCCGGCAGTTGATCCTTTGATCTCCTGGTCCCGTTATCTGGAGCAGTTGAGCGCTTGGTATGGTAACAATCTGGACAGCGAATGGGTGGATGACGTCCGGCAGATGCAGAAACTGCTCACTCAAGGTGAAGATATTCAGCAGATGATGCAGGTAACCGGTGAAGAGGGCGTTACCCTCCAGGACTTCCTCACCTTTAACCGTGCTCAGTGTCTGGACCAGGTGTATCTGCAACAGGATGCATTTGATGACGTGGATGCCTCCACACCCATGAAGCGTCAGATGCGGGTTTTCCGCCTGCTAAAACGTTGCCTGTTTGAACACCCTGAAATGAGTGATAAAGACAGTATCCGCGAGCACTTTACCAAACTGGCTGGGTTCTTCCGCAACCTGAATTACAGTCACGAAGATGGCCCGGACTTTAAACGTTACTGGCGTGAGATTCATAAGCTGAATCACTTCCCGGTGAATGAGGAGATTTAGATTTCCTCTTCACTGAACAGGATCAACTTCCAACTCATGATTTTACGCAGGAAAAAACAAGGCAAGCCCGTTTGGGCTTGCCTTATCTTGCAAGACACGAGTTGAGGTCTGTTTAGATCATCTCAATCGCTACCGCAGTCGCTTCACCGCCACCGATACACAGAGAAGCAATACCACGCTGTTTACCCAGACGCTTCAGCGCATGGATCAGAGTAACCATGATACGCGCACCGGACGCACCAATTGGGTGACCCAGAGCACAAGCACCACCGTTCACATTCACTTTAGCCGGGTCCAGGCCTAATTCCTGAGTCGCCAGCATAGTCACAACCGCAAACGCTTCGTTAATCTCAAACAGATCAACGTCTTCTGTGCTCCAGCCCACTTTATCCAGCAGTTTTTGCATAGAACCGATTGGTGCAATAGTAAACTCAGCAGGCTTTTGTGCGTGAGTCGTATGACCCGCGATACGGGCCAGAGGCTGTAGGCCACGGGCTTTCGCTTCGCTTTCACGCATCAATACCAACGCCGCACCACCGTCAGAAATCGAGCTGGAGTTAGCTGCGGTCACTGTACCGTCTTTTTTGAACGCAGGGCGCAGTGTAGGAATCTTCTCTGGCTTAGCATTGCCAGGCTGTTCATCAATGGCAACCTGAACTTCACCTTTGCGGGACTTGATGGTGACAGGGGCGATCTCAGCTTCAAACCAACCTTCAGCAATCGCACGGTTAGCACGGCTCAGAGACTCAATGGCGAAATCATCCATCGCTTCACGGGTTACACTGTACTCATCTGCAGATGCCTGAGCAAAAGTACCCATCAGGCCACCTTCGTACGCATCTTCCAGACCGTCGAAGAACATGGAATCCAGTACTTCACCGTGACCCAGACGCATACCGCTACGCGCCTTAGGCAGCATGTAAGGTGCCTGACTCATATTCTCCATACCACCGGCAACCATAACGTTGCTGCTACCAGCCAGAATCTGGTCGTGAGCGTCCATTACCGCTTTCATACCGGAACCACACATCTTATTGATGGTGAGACAGCCGGCACTCAGAGGCAGACCTGCCGCCAGAGATGCCTGACGGGCCGGAGCCTGACCCAAAGCACCAGGCAGTACACAACCCATGATCACCTGATCAACATCTTCAGCCTGAATACCCGCGCGCTCAACAGCCGCTTTAATCGCTGTTGCACCCAGATCAGGGGAGCGTACATCGCTCAGAGAACCTAACATGCCGCCCATAGGGGTACGGGTTGCGGAAACAATAACTACTGGATCTTGTGTATTGGACATCAATCTTCTCCTGGCATGCCTGCTGAATAAGAAAAAAGAAAACGCGTTAACCTGAGGACGGCATGCACTGAAATAAATGGTTATTTCCCTACTATGTCTGAACACGCCGTATCATAAAATGTCATTAAGTGACCATCTAAGGCACAAAATATTACACCTCTGTTAGCACTTAGTGGATAATAGCAGGTGTCATGTCTCTGCGCTGGCAGCGGCTCGCCCACCAGTGCCACTTATAAGCACCACTCACAAAAGTATAGAAACCCTATGGCAACCGTTGATATCCACTACCTGAAAGCCGCGCTTAATTGCGCCCAAAGGAAAGGCATTTCCACACAGGGTTTGCTGCAGGAGATAGGCATCAATCAGGCACAACTAAAGCAATCCGAAGGCCAGATTCAGGGCGATCAATACACCCGCCTGATTCAGTTAGTGTGGGCCAAGCTGGAAGATGAGTTTATGGGCTGCACCGAAACCCCATGCAAACAGGGGGCATTTGCTTTTATGGCCCGTCATGTGATGCATTACAAATCCCTGGAAGCGGTACTGGAGCAGGGCATTTTGTTTTACAACCTGTTTACCTCTGATATTCAGATGAAACTGGTGCGCCAGCAAAAGATTGTCAGTATAGAGATCGAATTTACACGCCCGGAGCTGGATCCTGACCACTTCTATCAGGAGTTCTGGATGGTGATCTGGCACCGTTTTGCCAGCTGGATTATCAACAAAAAGATCACCCTGACTCAGGTTTACTTTCCCTACGCCAAGCCGGAACATCATCATCCGTTAAAGCGCCTGTTCCACTGCCAGCACTATTTCAACCGGCCAGTGATGAAGTTTAGTTTCAGCAGTGAGTTTCTCGCCCTGCCACCGGCACGCACACAGAGGGATCTCTCTCAGTTCCTGCGCCACTCCCCTGCGGACCTGATCACTATTCCCGGTGAAGAACAGAGTTACCGGGGGCGCATCCGCTTACTACTACTGAATCAGGATAGCGAAGTACTGCAATGTCCCTCATTCGAGCAACTAGCGGAATCTTTTAACATGAGCGCTCAAACCCTGAGACGGCGATTAAAACGGGAAAATACCTCGTATCCTGTGATTAAGGATGAGATTCGTAAAGACCTGGCCATTGAGAAGCTGATCTCCCAAAGGCGCAGTATATCGGAAGTGGCTTTTTCGTTGGGCTATACCGAACCCCGCTCATTGTCACGGGCATTTAAGGGGTGGACGGGGCTGACGCCTTCTGACTATATCCGTCAGAAAGCCCAAAAGAGCCCTGTGAGATAAGCTTAAGGCTCATCTCTTATTATTTGCTCGATCCTGTATAGGAACGCCTGGGTTCAAGTAACATCTACCGGCCAAATATCCTTGCAATCACAACCCCTTACAGCGTTAGTTTTTTACAACTCTAAAGCCAAAGTGATTATTACCATGATCTGCATGATCAGATGCACGAGCATAAGTCAACAAAGTCGCCGCATGATAGTTCCAGGATCCACCTCGACGTACACGCAGCCTCTCACTACCGGCTACTTCATTCACTGGGTCTTCTACACTGCTTTGGCCGTAAAACGTCGCGGAATAATAGTCACTGCACCACTCCCAAACATTGCCGCCCATATCATACAAACCATAGGGGTTGGGAGCATAACTACCAACCTCTACCGCATGTCCTGTTTCACTATGCACATTGGGCAAATCACCATTATAGTTCGCCTGCTCCAAGCTGATATTGCCATCAGCCGTTGGATACTCTAGCTGCTGACCTCCGCGGGCAGCATATTCCCACTGGGCCTCACTGGGTAGATCCACAGAGTAGAATTGAGCAAAGGCGTGAGCACCATACCATTTCACCCAGTTAACGGGCCAATTAGCTTTAGTCTGATCCAATAGTTCAAACTGGTTACTACTACTGTTAAAACTGATCCAGCTTTTATTATCGATATGTTCTTCTTCCCCATTACTGGTACAACCTCCGGTTTCACCCAGTTGTAAGAAGATCTCACCACTATTAGGTGCACTACCTACACCGATTATCATCTGCTCGGTATATGTGCCACAAGGATCTGTTGTTTGCTGAGGAGACACGGTTAACCAACCTTCCTGATAAGCCGCGTTCAGAAAAGTTACATACTGTTGATTTGTGATTTCTTTGTCTGATATTTGAAAGGCGGATAACGTGACGCTGGTTTCCGGCGCATCATTTTCTACCGTGCTTCCCATGGTAAAACTGCCTGCCGGAATATCTTTTAATAAAATCCCATCAGGCAAGCTACGTTCTGCGGAGATATCAACAGAACCATCGGCATTGACCGAAGAAGCACTGCCACTGACCGTACCGGATACGGGCACAGATACTCCCAAAGCATCCGTCACAAAACTCTGATAATCCTTACTTACACCAGCCACACCACTGAGTGGATCCCCACCTAGAATATAACTCATTGAGCTGGCATCTAAGATTGTGATTACCGCACCATTACTCAGTGTCAGCTGTGCAGTATTCTCTGCAACAATTGAACTGGTAATCGCAAGGCCACTGATCAGCTGTAAGCTATCGCTGCCCTCTGTATCCGAAATCGTTATCTGAGCATTTTGATCAATTAAGTTGGCAGAAATAACATAAACATCATTACCTTCACCTAATCCAACAATGCCACGCTGAACCATAAAGGTATCGTCTGATGCAACCACCAGAGTTGATACAGAGCTGATCGCCAACAGGGTAAGGGGAAAAAGTTTTGCTAAGCGTTTTGTAATCATTAAGATTTCCTCACTGCCAGTTTCAGAACAAAACTAAGCAATAAAATAAAAACGACCGAAGTAAACAACAGCACCTGAATGGGGTCTGTTGAATAGAAAAATACGGGACATCCAATTTTTACTCATTGATTTATAAGGTTATTTCCTGGATATCCACACTACTTTCAGTTACAGAGTTTCAGGCCTATCGACCATTACTTCTTTATTCCAGCACAATGGTTTGAGACAGATGTCCGTAAACAGCAGAAACCCGGCGTAAATGTCGTGATTCCTGGTGGGCTAACAGCCAGAGTTCCGTTTGGCATTCGTCCAGTACATCGGTGAGTTGCACCAGATCCGGGTAGTTTTGTGCCAGAAACAGCGGAATAATCCCGACACCTAATCCCAGTCGAATAAACTCTGCTACGGTCAGAATGCTATCAACCCGATAGGCTACATTGGCCTTAGGGTAGTAGCGCTTACGCCAGGAGACTGATGGGTGATCAGGCAGGGCTTCGTCCGGTGCAATCCAGCAAGATTTCCAAGTCCGAAGCCGTTAGCTTGTATTGCATTTTTGCACTCATGGATTGTAATTTTGCTTATTTTAAATGCGGTATTGCAATACTAGACTGGCGCTATCAATCATTCCAGTCAAAAGGAGCAGGATATGGGCATTCAATCTATCAATCAGTTACAACCGGGCGCTCAGCCTGAAACGGCGATTCAGTCTCAGCCCATTCAAGAAACCATTACGTTAATCTCACATACGTTATGCCCGTATGTGCAGCGTGCTGCTATTGTGCTGGCGGAAAAGGGCATTGAATTTGAAAGGGAGTATATTGATCTGGCAAATAAACCGGACTGGTTTCTAAATATCTCTCCGTTAGGGAAAACGCCGGTACTGCTTATTGGCCAGCAGGCGATATTTGAATCATCCGCAATCTGTGAATATCTGGATGATGTGTTTAAGCCAGGGCTGCACCCGGAAGACCCCATTGCCCGTGCCCGTCATCGGGGTTGGCTGGAATTTGGTAGTGCCACTCTGAATGCGATTGGCAGTTACTATAATGCGAAAGATTCCCGTCAGCTAAACCTACAGGCCGAACTGATTCAGCAAAAGTTTGAACTACTGGAAACGGAAGTCAGTGATGGTCCCTTTTTTAGTGGGCAGCACTTCAGTATGGTCGATGCGGTGTTTGCACCGGTATTCCGCTACTTTGATCTGTTTGATCAAATCAGCGGAATAGATTTCTTTGCCTCAGTGCCTAAAGTTAAGCAATGGCGGAATCATCTGAGCCGTTGTGAATCTGTCCAGCAGGCCGTGGCAGAAAACTATACTCAAATGCTGGCTGAATTTGTGCTGAAAAGGCAGTCTGAGTTAAGTAAAAAAGTGCCTAATGAACTGCAATTACTGTAAGAAAACACAGAATATTCATACTATTTATCTTCTGCGAGGTTGTTATTTTCCGAACTTTACCAGCTAGTCCGCATTGACGATGAGCCGTTACGGCTCTACCGCCATCATCCTGTTTATTGCCATAAAGCCGTGTGCTTGCAGGATACGCTGACAACCTTTCTTTATGCCATACAACAGAAATGATCATATCTATTGAATCTCTCGGGTACTAAAAGTTAGGCTTTCTGGTTCAATAGTTCCATCAACATGTCTTTAATTTTTGCTTGGCTATGGCTTTGAAGAACAGCGTTATCATCCATCAACCAAAATAAATCATCGAACAAGACATCTTGTGTTGCATCATAATCATCTTGCAGTAGGAATGTCTGTATCAAGTTCCATGCCGCTTCTGTAACTTCAGGATCTTCAATACGGTGATAAGCTTTCTGCTTAATCAAAACCTTCTGTTGTATTGCCCTCGCTTGATCCAGATCACCTAAGCCTTTTAGCGTTGAAGCATAGTTATTCATCGATACTAAAGTATCAGGGTGATCCTCACCTAAACTCACCTTGCGTTGCTCAAGAACCCTGAGTTCAAAATCCCGGGCTGCTAAAAGGTCTCCGGATTCGCGCAGCACAGAGGCTAAATTCTGCACAGAGGTCAACGTGGATACATTATCTTCACCAAATACTCGGTTACAAATATCTAACTGATCCTTATAAAGTGCCAATGCCTCATCATAATGTCCTAACGCGCGCAAGTTTTCGGCCAGGTTATTCATGGCAATAAGAGTATTTTCATGCTCTTCACCAAATGTTTCACTCAGGTACTGATAGATAGTTTGCCAGCTTTGCGCAGAAGTCGCAGTATCATTGTTTTTATAGGCAAAATCCGCCAGCCAGATCAAAAGATCACATTCCACCTCGCTAGTCACTTGTGAAGTTAAAAAGCGTATATGTTCCAGATCAGAGGCAATAAGAGGGGCTTGAATATGCCCGTCAACTGACAGGTTAAAAAACTGCACTGCTATCTGTCTAAGCTTCAAGGCTTTTTCTTGCGCGGTTTCCGTAAGGCTTGAAGTCAGATGTGAAGCCACCTCACAATCGATAGACCAGATGCCTGGCTCTATCTCTTCAGCAAGATGTAGCTTTGCACAAACAGCGAACCCTTCCTCAGCGGCAATATCTTGCCCACTCTGTTCAAAAACCCAGCTGACTAACTGTTCCTGCAATGGAGCTGCTGCCATCTGTGCAGCAAGATACAAGACTGCAGAACCGCTCTCACCCAACTGCTCAGACAGTTCCTGTAATACCTGAGCCTGATCTTCTGTATAAAGGGCTGTAACATTATGATCCCGGGTTGATTCAGTCATAAATTCAAATCCTTAAGCGACACCTTAATAGGGTACATTCTGCCGTGTGCATAGTGTTTCTATACATACAAGCATAAGTCGTGCCGCCTGGTAACAAGTATATAGAAAACATCAGAATGCTACGTCAGAGATAAAGTCGATCATTACCTTAGTTTAGGAGTCATACTATGTTTGGACAGAAATAAGACACTCATAAGCTGAGTAGAATATTCCGGCTTTTTGCTGGGGGCTACTGATGACAGAGAACCTTAAACGCTTGCCTGTTGTGTCTCAACGTTATTATTAACTTGAGTAATACGGCTTGCCAGTGTATTGAGTAGCACGCCATACATAGGCACAAACAGCCCCAGGCTGATCAGGAGTTTGAAGCCGTAATCCACCAGAGCAATTTCAGTCCAGTGCTCCGCCATAAACGGGTCTGAACTTTGATAAAAGGCAATCGCAAAAAATGCCAAGGTATCCAGTGCATTACCTAACAACGTCGACAAGCTTGGAGCCACCCACCATTGTTTAGTCTGACGTAGCTTGTTAAACACATGCACATCCAAAATCTGCCCCAACAGGTAAGCCATAAAGCTGGCAATGGCGATACGGGCGACAAACAGATTAAACTCGCTTAGCTGACCCAAACCCTGGAACTGACCTTCAAAGAAGAGTACCGATAGGCCATAAGAGACCAGTAGCGCCGGCAGCATCACACGGAAGATAATCTTACGGGCCAGTTCCGCACCATAAATCCGTACCGTCAGGTCTGTGGCCAAAAAAATAAAAGGAAAGGTAAACGCACCCCAAGTCGTATGAAAACCAAACAGGGTAAACGGTAGCTGTACCAGATAGTTGCTTGAGCTAATCACCAACAGGTGAAAAAGAACCAGAAAAGACAAAGCCTTGCGCTGTTGCACAGAAGAAAACGCAGTCATATTGCACCTTTTTGTATATTGGGGTGAGGGAACCCAAGTTAAAATTTATCTGTCGACGCTATACATCGACATAACCGGCGGCAGATTATACAGAAAGCTTCGGATATGCCTAGACAAAAGTGGTGGCTTAAAGGCATGAGCAAACATCGGAATGAATTATTTCATCGCACTGGTTTAATTGCTTATTCCTAAAAGTTGATAGTAATTTACCCTGAAAGGCCTGCTATCGGGTTAACTTTTCCACTATTATAACGCCTTTCCACTGACACAGAGGTTCTGCACAATATTTTCCATAATGCCAATAGCGCTGTAGGGAAAGTTGTGTTTTAACCACTCTGCTGCTGCACATTTCCAATGATGTCAGATCCAATAGGACCGCCTCATGTTTGCTTTTTTTGAAAGGTTAATTCCTGCCTTTCCTCCGGCTGAACCGACTCAGCCACCTAAAGGGATTTATCAGTTCTGTCGTCACTACTCCAAGGGCATGGAAAAACCACTGCTTTTGATGTCGTTATTGACGGCTATCGTCGCTGTTTTAGAAGTGACACTATTCAGTTTTATGGGGCAACTGGTGGATTGGCTGTCCAGTAAAGACCCAGCGACCTTCCTGGCAGAAGAATCCAGCACGCTGTTTTGGATGGCTATGGTTCCTTTAGTCGCGTTACCGGCAGCAGGTTTTCTGCATTCTTTGCTGACACACCAGACGCTGTTAGGCAACTACCCCATGTCCATTCGCTGGTTGGCACACCGCTATCTGCTTAAGCAGAGCGTATCTTTTTATGCCAACGATTTTGCCGGGCGTATCTCTACCAAGGTGATGCAGACCGCATTGTCGGTGCGTGAAACCGTGATGAAGCTGTTGGATGTGCTGGTATTTATTTCTGTCTACTTTATTTCTATGCTGGTGCTGGTAGCTCAGGCAGATTATCTGCTAGTGATGCCGATGGTAATCTGGCTGATCTGTTATGTAGGCATTCAGTATTACTTTGTACCTAAGCTGAAGGATATTTCGTCAAAACAAGCCGATGCCCGCTCCATTATGAGCGGCCGTATTGTCGACTCTTATTCCAATATCGTCACCGTAAAGTTGTTCTCTCATGCCGATCGTGAAGCGGAGTACGCCAAAGAAGGTATGGATGCTTTTATGGATACAGTACATAAGCAGATGCGCTTGGTGACCCAGTTAAACCTAAGCGTACAGAGCATTAATCACCTACTTTCCTTTAGTGTCGCAGCGCTGTCGATCTGGTTATGGACCGAGGACGCAGTATCTGTGGGCTCTATCGCTATTGCGGTTTCACTGGCTCTGCGTTTGAACGGTATGGCTCACTGGATTATGTGGGAGGTCAGCGCCCTGTTTGAAAATATTGGCACCGTAGCAGACGGTATGAACACCCTGTCTGAGCCCCTACAGATTCAGGATCAGAGCAATGCCAAACCGATTCGGGTGGATCACGGCGAAATTCACTTTGATAAGGTAGGTTTCCATTATAGTGAGAATGAAAAGCACGGTGAAAATAAAAAAATCATCGATTGCCTGGATCTGAAAATCAAACCCGGCGAAAAGGTCGGCTTGGTGGGGCGTTCAGGTGCGGGTAAATCCACAGTAGTGAATCTACTGATGCGTTTCTTTGATGTCGAGACCGGTGCCATTAAGGTCGATGGTCAGAATATCCAACAGGTTCAACAGGATTCTCTGCGTGCCCAGATCGGTATGGTGACTCAGGATACCTCCCTGCTTCACCGCTCGGTACGGGACAATATTCTTTATGGTCGCCCGGATGCGACCGAAGAAGAGATGATAGAAGCCGCAAAGCAAGCGGAAGCCCATGACTTTATTCTTGGCCTGACCGATCTTCAGGGTCGTAGTGGTTATGATGCTCATGTGGGTGAACGGGGCGTTAAGCTGTCCGGCGGTCAGCGCCAGCGTATCGCTATTGCCCGCGTCCTGCTAAAAGATGCCCCCATTCTGATTCTGGACGAAGCGACCTCCGCATTGGATTCAGAGGTAGAAGCGGCGATTCAGGCCAGTTTATACAAGCTGATGGAAGGCAAAACGGTGATTGCTATCGCCCACCGTTTATCCACCATTGCCGCACTGGATCGTTTAGTGGTGCTGGATAAGGGTGAAATCTCCGAACAGGGTAAACACAGTGAGCTGATCCAGCAGGGAGGAATCTACTCACAACTCTGGGACCATCAAACCGGCGGTTTCCTGGGCGAGGAGTAATTATAATCCTGCCTTGATGATAGCCTGAAGCTGTCTTCTGGACTGGCGATAAGCCAGTCTCTTGCAGGCAGCTTTTTGTTTTTCTGTTCGATGAGAGGATGCTGCTATACTGCTGTTGCTCTATTTTGATTGGTTATTTAGAGATATCGATATGAGATTTCCCCATTTAGGGCTGCCGGTTCTGATTGTTTTATGGGTGCTGATTTTGCTGTTTGCTAATGCGGTGAGTCCCAGCTATCTGGTGGAGGGTGCCCGTAATACGTTAGGCTTTAGTTTTCCCTCAAAAGAGGTGTATGTCTTTGTTGTAAGGCTTGTGCACGGTGTGTACTACATCTCATTTGCTTTATTGATTCTTTTGACATGGGAGCAAATCAGGACACGGTTTAAGCGCTAAGAGGGCAGAAGCTTGAATAACAAGGGTTAATGCCAGTCAAGCCCAAGCCCTCCTACTGGATCAATACTTAGCGAGTGGTAACATACTTCAGTACTTCAACCACTTGCTCTGGGGTTTTAGCCCAGGCCATGGCAGCAGCATCCACTTCTTTCAGTGGGTGAACAATCTCTTCATCGTGCAGGGTGATGTAGGGTTTACCCAGCGCAGCCAGGTAACCGGCATCAAACGCCGCGTTCCATTGTTTGTATTTGTTGCCAAAGCGCACGACGGCGATATCACATTTTTCGATCTGGTTTTTAGTGCGGATCGCATTCACTTTGGCAGACTGATGATCACGCCAGAAGTTATCTTCCTGAGTACCTAAGACATCACCTGCGGCATCGCTGGCATCATGATCCGTTACTGCAGAGGTAAAGGTTACAGGCAGATCCAGTGCTTTCGCACCTTGTTCAATCTGCTCGCGCCAATCGGTGTGAATCTCGCCGGAAAGGTAAACGGTCCAGATCATGCTATCTCCTCATTGTTGTATTTAGCTAAAATCAAATCGGTTTATTGAGCTTGTGGTTTCTGTTGTTGTGGCTGCATTACGGGTTGCTTTACACAGCCAAAAGAGGTGGCTGAGTTAATCAGTAGCAGCTCTGCAGGTACATCTCTGTGGCGACGGTACATGCCGGTCTGTACTTTGCTCATGGCATCAACCACTTCCATACCCTGTACGACTTTGCCAAACACCGCATAGCCCCAACTGTTGGCGCCACGGGCACCAAAGTCCAAGCCTGGGTTATCGACGGTATTGATAAAGAACTGAGATGTCGCGGTATGAGGCGCTGAGGTACGTGCCATTGCGATGGTGCCGCGCAGGTTCTTCATGCCGTTGTTGGATTCATTGCTGATCGGTTTCTCGGTCTCTTTTTCGTCGAAAGAGCGATCAAAACCGCCGCCCTGAACCATAAAACCGTCAATCACACGGTGAAAAATAGTACCGTCGTAAAACTTATCGTTAACGTAACCCAGAAAGTTTTCACTGGTCTGAGGGGCTGCGTGGCGGTCCAGTACCAGTAGGATATCACCCTTAGTCGTGCTGAGTTTGACACAGGTTTCGGGTTGATTAACGGCAGATACAACTGGTTTTGTTTGAGGGTTACTTTGTGGCAGATTCTGAGCAAAAGTTGTACCGCTTAATCCGGTGGCTAAGCCGAGGCAGGCCAACCACTTAACACCTTGATTCATGATGCTTCCTTAAAACAGAGATTATCGATTGCTGCTGGCTAGCCCGATACCGGCACTGATAAAGCCGCCACCAATCAATTGGTTGATGCGTTGTCTTATTTTGGCCTTGGAAAAAAGTGCGACCAATTTGTGGCCTATCATCCCATAGAGCATAAAACAGATAAATGCGATAACGGCATGAAGGCCGATAGAATACTCGATTGCACTAGATAATGGGTATTGGGGTCAATAAACCGTATTGCATACCGTGGGAAAGGGCTAACAGCATACTAGTAGTCCATCAGTCTTATAAATTAGGATAAAGGCGTTTTAACTTAATTCGGGCATCTTCCGTTGTAAAACGCCAGTCCACTCTTTGTTTTCCCCGGTTTCTCTCTTCAACCCAGCTACTTACCTCACGCTCGACTGTTTCAATATCTGGCAATCGTCTGTCCAGACATTGCCGTGCTAATACACTGAACTCACACTCTGCCATATTCAGCCAGCTACCATGCTTTGGTGTATAAACAAACTCCAGTTTATCCAACAAAGCCCTTGCCACTTCGGGTTTGAATGCTTTGTAAAGTGATGCGCCTGTATGT
>NZ_AULT01000053.1 GCF_000422425.1 Oceanospirillum beijerinckii DSM 7166 | reverse complement strand
CAGTAAAGCCCATAAGAACGAGGCATAACCATAAGAATGTTCGTTTTCTTGAGCAAGCTGATTTTAAAGACTGGACAGCGGCAAACCACACCCACCATAATTTCATAGTCGCCTCCTGGTTTTTGGCCTGACTTTGGTTTGTGGTGAATTTAAGTCCAGACCATAAACTAGAGAGGCGTCAAGCTTATGCTTCCTCTATCGAGAACTTCGCACTGTCCAGAAGAATAGAATAGCTTAACTAGCGATAATTGAGTGTGTCTCCTACACAAACAACCTGCCCTTCACCGCTCAGCAGAATGCCATTCTGTCCAAAATAAGCCCCTTTCAAATCAGGCTGAGTTTTCATCTGAACCAAAGTTGCCAGCGGCTCTTTTGCTTCTTTTACTTCACCTGTGACCTGATCAATGGACGTGACTTTACAGCGTTGGCAGGGCTTTCGCAGACCTATCTTAAAACCTTTTTCAGTTTCCAGAGTCACTATTTCCGCCAATTGATCCTCCTGAAAAGCCTCTAACCCCCTTAAAACAATATTTGGACGGAAACGATTCATACTCACGGGCAAACAACCTTTTTTTTGCAGGTTGCAATTTAACAGTGACAAAGAAGCTTCATTAGCAATAAGAAAAGGATAAGCATCGGGGAACTCGGTATGAGCTTGCTCACCTTGTAGGAAATCCGGCTCTACCGGGCGGGTATAATCGTCAGCAAAGCGTACCAGGCGCAGATCACTGCCTTTCCATTGCCCTAATACCGTGGTAAGCCACAAAGAAGCCTCTGCGCCTTCATCAATAGCACGACACTCATCACCCCAGACCATTACTGTGCACTCCTGCTCTGGTAAGTGATTAACCTGCAAAGGGATCTGCAAAGGAGAGTAGTCTGCATATTTCAACACCAGATGTTCATCTGTCAGCTCGACTTCAACCAACGCCATTTTTGCCATATTACGCTGAGTAACAAACTGCCCATGCTGATCGACTACCATCCAGTGCCTGTCATAGGCAAGGCCTGTGGCACCAACGACCGCTTCAGTGACCTGAATACCACGCAGAGATTTAACCGGATAAATATTTAACGCTGACACTTCAACCACGGGAACTACTGGGCTTTCCACCAACACCGGACTATCCTCATATACTGACCAAAGGAGCCAGCATAACCAGTGCAGTGTTGCATTTCATCAGAATAAAACAGTCACAGGATGGTTTTGACCCAAGGTGCACCCAGTTGAGAAAGCAAGATAAGTCCAGACGCCTAACCTAGTGCAAGGAAAGGGCATTTGAGCAAAATTATCTTTAAATTCTTTTAATTAATGCGCCTTTCAGACTATTTTCTTGAACGACTTTTGGTATACTTGCGCGCAAATCGATTTCAGATTTAAAGCCCAGGTTGCCTCAGATGGAAATAATCAGCCGTCACTGGCTGATCTGGCGCGCAAATTAACCCTGATGTATAGCGTAGAAACATGTCAAATTTAGATCACTATCGTAACATTGGTATCTTTGCCCACGTAGATGCGGGTAAAACCACTACTACAGAACGTATCCTTAAGCTGACCGGTAAAATCCATAAGATCGGTGAGGTTCACGATGGTGAATCTACCACTGACTTTATGGAGCAGGAAGCTGAGCGTGGTATTACCATTCAGTCTGCAGCAGTAAGTTGTTTCTGGAAAGATCACCGCTTCAACGTTATTGATACTCCTGGGCACGTTGACTTCACTGTTGAAGTATATCGTTCTCTGAAAGTACTGGACGGTGGTATCGGTGTATTCTGTGGTTCCGGTGGTGTTGAGCCTCAGTCCGAAACTAACTGGCGCTATGCAAACGATTCTGAAGTTGCCCGTCTGATCTTCGTAAACAAGCTGGACCGTATGGGTGCAGACTTCTACCGCGCTGTTGATCAGGTGACTAACGTTCTGGGTGCAAACCCACTGGTTATGACTCTGCCAATCGGTATCGAAGATGACTTCGTAGGTGTGGTAGACGTACTGACCAAGAAAGCTTACATCTGGGATGACTCTGGTGATCCAGACAACTACGAAATCACAGACGTTCCAGAAGACATGGTAGAGAAGCTGGAAGAGTACCATGAGATGCTGGTTGAGACTGCTGTAGAGCAGGATGACGATCTGATGGAAGCTTACATGGAAGGTGAAATGCCTTCTATTGAAGACCTGAAGCGTTGTATCCGCAAAGGTACTCGTGACCTGGCATTCTTCCCTACCTTCTGTGGTTCTGCATTCAAAAACAAAGGTATGCAGCTGGTTCTGGACGGCGTTGTTGACTACCTGCCATCTCCAACAGAAGTTGACCCGCAGCCTCTGACTGATAAAGAGACTGGTGAGCCGACTGGCGAAGTGGCTACTGTATCTGTTGACGAGCCTTTCCGTGCTCTGGCGTTCAAGATTATGGACGACCGTTTCGGTGCCCTGACCTTTATTCGTATCTACTCCGGTAAACTGAACAAAGGCGACACTGTACTGAACTCTGCCACTGGCAAAACTGAGCGTATCGGCCGTATGGTTGAGATGCAGGCTGATGAGCGTAATGAACTGACGTCTGCTCAGGCTGGCGACATCATCGCTGTTGTTGGCATGAAGAACGTTCAGACCGGTCACACTCTGTGTGATGTTAAGCACGAGTGTACTCTGGAAGCTATGATCTTCCCTGAGCCGGTAATCTCCATCGCTGTTGCTCCTAAGGACAAAGGTTCTTCTGAGAAGCTGGGTGTTGCACTGGGTAAACTGGTTGCAGAAGATCCATCCTTCCAGGTTGAAACTGATGAAGATTCCGGTGAGACCATTCTGAAAGGTATGGGCGAGCTGCACTTGGATATTAAAGTAGACATCCTGAAGCGTACTTTCGGTATCGAACTGGTTGTAGGTGCTCCTCAGGTAGCTTACCGTGAGACAATCACTCAACCAATCGAAGACAGCTACACGCACAAGAAGCAGTCTGGTGGTTCTGGTCAGTTCGGTAAGATCGACTACCGCATCAAGCCAGGTGAAGTAGGCACTGGCTTCAAGTTCGTGTCTACCGTTGTTGGTGGTAACGTTCCTAAGGAATTCTTCCCTGCAATTGAGAAGGGTTTTGCAAGCATGATGGAGCAAGGCCCTCTGGCTGGCTTCCCTGTGCTGGATGTTGAAGTAGAGCTGTTCGACGGTGGCTTCCACGCAGTTGACTCCTCTGCAATCGCGTTCGAAATTGCTGCTAAAGGTGCATTCCGTCAATCCATGCCAAAAGCTGGCCCTCAGCTGCTGGAGCCTATCATGAAGGTTGACGTATTCACTCCAGAAGACAACGTAGGTGACGTAATTGGTGACCTGAACCGTCGTCGTGGCATGATCAAAGACCAGGAAGCTGGTGCAATGGGCGTTCGCATCAAGGCTGACGTACCTCTGTCCGAAATGTTTGGTTACATCGGTCACCTGCGTACTATTACTTCTGGTCGTGGTCAGTTCTCTATGGAGTTCAGCCACTACTCAGCTTGCCCAGCAAACGTTGCTGAAAAGGTAATCGCTGAAGTTAAAGAACGCAACGCTAAGAAGTAATCATTGATTATTTTTTGATGCGCTTCCAAAACCCCGGCTTGTGCCGGGGTTTTCTTTTTGTAAGATCTTCGCTAAATTTGCTTAAAACGTGCCGTAAAGTACCTGAGGATCTCAAGCCCTATAACTGCTTACAAGATAAGCGATCTGATTAATGCAATAAATAAGATAATCCTTATCCAAACCCTCTCTTCACCCTATCGCCATCACCTATGAATTTCTTCTCCCAGCTAACCTTCAACAGCACTCATAATATACATAAAGACAGTCCACTAACGATCACTCATGGTTACCGCCCCGGAATCGGTCAAAAGATCAATAAAGACATCTTCATTTGCTAACGGAAACAAGTATAAACCGCACCTGCTGACGCTGTTCTAAGCGCTTAAAATAAACAGACTCTACCATTTTGATACAAAAAGGTTCTGGAAGCTTTTTCATGGGAGATCCTGCTCTTAAGTATCGACCCAGCCTTATATCTCAGTAGATAGACAATAATAAATATGTAAGAAAACCTGTATGACTGACCAGTCGTACACCTAATTACCCCTGTATTAATTCCTTAGCGTTACAACCCTTGCAACACTAACGATTTGCTTCTAAAGAGCTAACCAACCCACTATAAAGCGTCATATAGAACATCTCTTCTGTTGCTAATAATCATCTTGCTAATCAGCACAACAAAAACAACACAAGCACCTGAACAAAAGCGACTCAGCTTTAAGCCTGACCCTGGCTATAAACTGAGAAGTTCACAGCGTTTTTTGTTCAGGCATCAATGATGAGAACAACATGAAAAAGAAAAACCTCCTGTTAAAACTTTGCCCGCTTGCATTCACCGTTGCAGTAGCCTCTCAAGCTCATGCAGGTGTTACCCTGTATGATCAGGATGGCATGAGTTTCTCCGCGGACGGACACTTCAACGCTTTTTTCACCCGTACAGATAACAAAGCCACTGATGAAACTCAAAGCCGCGTGCGCATGGGTTTCCTGCCAAACTATATCGGCTTCAATGTAAGTAAAGAAGCCGGTGATCTAACTCTGGGTGGCCGTTCATCTTTCTGGGTCACTATTAACGACGGTAGCGATAACGTTACCGATACTGCGATCGATGTGCGTCAGTTCTACGCCACAGTAGACGGTAGCTTTGGCCAAGTACTTTTTGGTAAGGATTTTGGTCTTTATGGTCGCACCAACATCTTTAGTGATGAATTGCTGCTAGGCACAGGTTTACCTATGGCTAACTCTGGTGGTGTGACCTTTGGTAATATTTCAACCGGCTACCCTTACGCTGTACCTAAAGCTCAGATCACCTACCGTACTCCAGATATGAATGGCTTTAAGCTTGCTGCAGCTATTCTTGACCCTCAAAGCGGTGAAGCAGAAGAACCTAATAGCGACAACTCTGTACGTCTGGAAGCAGAAGCGACATATGCCACTGAACTGGGCGGCGCTAATATGACAGCTTGGGTCGGTGTTGCATCAGGTGAAAACGACAGTACTGGTGTAGATGCGTCTGGTGTGGCTTATGGTATTCGGGTAGCGGTGTCCGGCTTACAAGCTACCCTGTCCGGCTTTGACCAGACAGGTCTAAGTACAGCTCTGTCTGATCGCTTGTTAGATGCTGAAACCGACAGCGATGGCTTCCTGCTACAAGGCTCCTATACCTTTGGTGCTACGCGCTTGGTACTATCTCACGGTGAGACTGATATTTCAGGTAGCACCACTGAGCTGGACGCTATTGCAGCTTTCTACGATGTGAACGACAACCTGAAACTGATTGCAGAGTTTGACAAAATGTCTGTCACTGGCTCCGATGACACTAATCAGTTTGCTGTAGGTGCTTCTCTAAGCTGGTAATACAGCCGAATAGGCCGTAGATAATATCTGCCCCTGTTGCCGTGGCCACCGTATCAAATTTAGCGTTTTTCCAATAAGCGCAGGCCACGGTTTTTCTTCTGGACTTATAAACTGCGAGTTCTTCTGAATGATTTTGTCGCAGTGATTTTTCTACGGGAGTTATCCAGGGTTTGGTATTTGATGGAAATTCTTTACTCAAAGATTGAAAAGCACTAAAGATCCTACTTCAATCGCAATGGAATCAGGATCTGATAAGCAGAAAATGGTCTGCATACCCGCAGACCATTTTTTATTGCGCCTTATTTCTCAAGCGTATCTCCACTTATAGTTTTATGGCTAACGCCTGAGACTAAGTCATTTCTTTAGCTGTTTCTGCTGCAACATCAACAAATCAGCCTGATCAATCATCTCAGACAGTGACAAGACACTATCCGATGAAAAAAACTTATAGCCATAACTGATACCCAGAGGGCTCAAACCCTCTTCAGCATCTGTAATCTTCGCGTATTCAGACACGACTCTATCGCAGAATGTCGGGATAAACAGTGGGTCAGAGGTCAATAGCATCATGACAAACTCATCACCTCCCATACGAGCAATCAGATCAGCATCCCGGCTATTGGCCTTTAAAATGCCTGTGAACATTTTCAGGCCTTTATCACCAAAATCATGACCATACTTGTCGTTAGTTTGTTTTAAATTATCGATATCAAAGTAGATAATCGCCAGATCCTGATCAAAGCGTCGGGCATCTTTAATCCGCTGCTCACCTACAGTTAAGATACCACGACGATTAAACACCTGGGTCAACTCATCAGTCATTGCCAGGGAGCGTATTTGTTCAAAGTTCTCCATGCACTTAAGATCTGCGTTGACATAGTCTCTGAACTGCTCAAGCAAATGCACCAAAGTACGATTGTACTCTGTTGCCTTGCGATCAATGACACACAAGGTGCCAAAAGGCTCATTATTAGGCCAGTGAATCGGTAAGCCATAGTAAGAGCGCACTATGCCCTCTTCAACCACTGGAGAACAACTCCATTCACTTTCCGCAATAGCATTTTTCACATACAAAGGTTGTCTGGTTTCAACGATATGCCGACAAAAGCTTTTGGTATCCCAGGGCCAGACCATATCTTTTTCCAGAAAATTGCTCTCATTCGCACTGGTGACTACAGCATTAAACTCATCCTGTCGATACTGTACAATGGTTGCGCAGGCTGCATCATATATCTCCGCCAGTAAATTAACCGTTACTTGCCACTTCTCCAAGTCAACGGCCGGATGTGGATTGCGGGATAAACATATTCGAGTGTCTAACACTGTACTTTCCCCAAATGAAACTGTCACAACTTTAAACAAGTATAGTACGATCCACTTTAAAGCAGAGAGGGCTGCGAATCCAAGTACTCATCGTACCGACCAACCACTATATTACATAAGGTATCAAATAAGGGGCAATCAAAGTCCAGAAAGACTATATAGCAGGTAATCCGGGGAGTTACGTATCAGGCTTACTACCACGCCATCTCACCTTCATGCACTTTTGCCCCTATGCTCAGAGCAACCGGCAAACCAGCATTAGGATATTTTTCAGACACCAGCTTACGCAACTGCTGACTGTTATCGCTGCCATCCTTTGCCAACTGAAAGTCTTTTATATGCTGAATGGAATTTGCACTTATTACTTGAATCCAAGAGGGAATAAACCGCGAAGCATAAAGATCAAATAAATAGAGGCTGCCGCTCTACATGTAAAATTCATGCTGAACGGCAACCGCCTATTAAAGTGGACGTACGATTCTAAAACTACGTCCCGGGTTTATCAGCTTTCCACCTGATCGCTATCACTCTCCGTCATCTGGATTATCACTGTCTTCTGCATCTTCATCATCAGGCGTATCACTGTCGCTGGAATCCTCACCCTCTTCTTCATTATCATCTTGTTCCAGCTCTATGCTTGTCGCCTGAAGACCAGCCTCTTCACCTTCTGACAAGCTGCCTTTTACGGTCACCAGATCACCGGCACTGAGGTTTTGGAAAAAAGATGCCAGATTGATATCGTCATCATCAATTTCAAAACCTGTCGAGTCAGTACTGAATACCTGAACACCCAGGATTGAGAAATTAGGCGACGCAATATCTGCCGCATAGCCTTTCAGGGTAAGCTTTTTCTTTCCATTACCATTCCCCTGCTGATGTACAGTCGTCGCCACTATTTGGTTGGCAAGTTCAGGGTTTTCGTAACCTTTGATACGCACGAAGTCCCCCTCTTCCAGGTCAGCTAAAGTCTTCTTACCTGTGAAGTGACTGTCTGAATTAATCAAAACACTAATACCCAGAACCGTTATAGTTCCTGCATCCTGATCAATAGCATCAATGGTGGCTTCTACCCGCAATTCTTTCTTGAATTCAAATGAGATTTTATCCGCCTGGATAATACCATCCATCGTCTGCGTGCCTTCAACCTCAACATCAACACCTTCCGCCAAGCTTCCACTCTCAGCGCCAGAGAACTCGGTGTCGTCACTGGTAGTCACCTGATGCCCATTGACAGTGAATTCAGTCAGGGAAGTAAAGCTATCGATACTGCCCTCCAGCTCAACTTCGGTATTGTCAGTTTCATCATTAGTGCTGATCTCTATGCTTTGAACAACCAGTTGACCATCACCTTCACTGTCGTAGTAGCCTTCGATCTCTACCAGATCATCCACCTGGATCAAGTCAAAGAAAGCTTCCTGGGTGATAGTATTATGTTGATCATCTTCAAATTCAGAATCTGCTGTAGTTGTTACGGTCACACCGTTTACAACCAGTTCCGGTAATAAAGCACTCTCTACAAAACCGCTTAGCTCAACTTCATGCTCTATAGGCTCCTCATCAATATCAGCAGCCCCTTCATGACGTTTAATTCGACTGGCCAGAATCCCATCATCACTGACATATCCGCGAATCTCCAGTTCATCACCGGAAACGATGTCGTCTAAACCAAACTCCCGCACTTTATCATCGGAGTGATCCTGAAAACGCGTATCCGGATCAACCTTAATCGTACTTCCCAGGATCGTTACTGTTTGCTCATCCTGATCCACGGATTCAACCAAGCCTTCGATCTCAATCTTTGAGTTCTTGTGGAAGTTAATTTCATTCGCCAACAAACGGCCTTCACTATCCACACTACCTTTCACCTTAATACGGATACCCAGTATCAAGTTGTCAGCATTACCATTGCGGAAACTCGTTTCGTCATTGGTTATCACAGGATAATCGTTGATAGTAAACTCAGCGCCGGAAACAAAACTATCGATAAAGCCTTCAAGATTCATCTTCTGATTTTCTGTCATCTCAGTGCCAGAAGTTAATGCTTCAAGAGTAACTTTACTCGCTGTCAACACGCCGGTTTGAGGAGCTTGAATGCTCTCAATCACTACAGATAAACCATCGATCAAGCCACCCTCAGGCAGATCAAAAAACTCAGCGGAGGAGTAGTCGACAACCAGATCACCTATCGTAAATGTTTCACCATTCACATCAAGGTTACTGATATCACCCGCGATACGATAAACTGTCGAGCCTTCAGCCGCTGTATCACTCTGTTTATCCACCCGGGTCGCCAGAATAGAACCATCAGAGTTAACGTGGCCGCTGACTTCAACGACATTACCCACCATCAGGGTGTCAAAAGTCACATTATCAAACTGGGTCAACTCATCGGTACTCACTGTCTGAGCTAACACCACAAAACTTTGTGCAGCCAGATCAATACTTTCTATCGGGCCTTCCAAAGTGGCATGATAGTTAATACTTGTCGCTACACCTTCACCTGTTGACTCGTCTATTTCGCCCTCAATAGTAACCTGCATTCCCAGCTCAAGATCCGTTACGCTGCCGGTGCCGTCATCCGTTTCAATACTGCTTGAGGAGATGTCGTAGTGAACCCCGTTAACAATCACACTACCAAAAGCAGTAATCTCACCAACACTTACGGTTTTGCTTGAACTGCCTGTACTGGGAGCTGTCACAACGGCTGTACCATCACTACTGATTTCAGAACCATTGCCGTTAATAGTACCAGACTGAGGAACAGAGGCTCCTAAAGCATCACTGACAAAACTCTGGTAGGTTTTGCTGCTACCTGCAGTACCTGCTAAAGGATCGCCACCCAGGATATAACTGAAACTACTTGCCCCCAGGATAGTAATTTCAGCACCATTGCTTAGGGTTAATTTCATGGTGTCTTCAGCAATAATCGAACCTGTGATAGACAAACCGCCGATCAGCTGCAAACTATTAAACCCTTGAGTATCTGTAATCGTGATCTGGGCATTACTGTCAATAAGACTGGCAGAAAGCACATAAGTATCGTTACCCAAACCCTTACCTACGATCCCCCTTTGCACAGAGAAGGTGTCATCTGACGCCCAGGAATTTGATGAAACGATGGCTGCCGCTAGCGCACATATTTTAAATAAACCTTTCTTTCTTACATCAGTCATCTCGAGCCCCTTTGCCACTATTCATTAAAACTCCCTTAAGTATAAGGCCTCAGCCAATACAAAACGTGATGCTGTTCTGATATCAAATGTTAAATACTGCAATTTTATTCAATTGATTAGTTACCATAGCCACTTCCTGCATTAACCTAGGTCAACCTGCATCTTAATATAAAGAAAAGCTAATAAAAGAATGGCATGCTATGATAAGTGCAGTAGACTTACTCTTTTGTGATAACCCCTTGTAATGAAAACGCTTTGGTAACACTGGCGATACGGTTACTACGGCAAAATCCCTGCGGCAACAAGGAAACACCATGCCCACAAAGCGACTGAATCTGGTAAAGACTTTCCTGATCCCTCTGCTTATTCTTACTTTGGCTATAGGGGCCTTTATTGGCTTAAAAAACACCCGACCAGAAGCTCCGGCCAAGCCTGTGGCCAGCAAACGTTGGCCGGTAGAAGCGATACTCGCTCAATCGGGTAGTTATGCACCTGAGATTCAGTTACTGGGCCGAGTGGAATCCCCCTATCAAAGCACCCTGACAGCGGCTGTTACGGGCTATGTCAGTCGGGTTCATGCCTTAGAAGGGGACCTGCTTAACAGCAATCAGCTCTTGATTGAGCTGTCACCGGAAGACAGTGAGATTTTACTGAGTCAACGTCAGGCAGAACTGGATAACCTTAAAGCTCAGATCTCCAGTGAGCGCTTACAGCATCAGAATAATCAAGCCGCACTGAAGCAAGAGCAAGCGTTACTAAAACTGACGCAGGGTAGCGTGAAACGTTTAACCACACTGAACAAGCAGGGCTCGGCATCCCAGTCTGCATTGGAAGAAGCGCAACAAGCGGTTATTCGACAGCAGATCAATGTGCTGAACCGAGAGCTGTCTATTCGCAACTTTAGCAACCGGTTGGCACAATTACAGGCCCAGCTCTCGCGTCAGCAATCCCTATATGATCAAGCTCAACTGGATCTAACACGCACACAGGCCAGAACCCCTTACAATGCCCGCATCAGCCAGTTACTTGTTGCTCCTGGTGATCGTGTGACACCGGGCACCAGGCTGGCCAGGGTTTATCCTTATGATCAATTGGAAGTCAGAACTCAACTACCCAGCCATTGGTTAGAACAGATTCAGGGCAGATACCGTCGTGCACCACTGCAGGCTCGTACCGAAATTCATGGACAAAGTTATCAACTGGAGCTGGATCGTCTATCCGGCGAGATCAGTAAAGGACAAGGCGGCACTGACGGTTTATTCCGTTTTCTCCCAGTTCAGTCTGAGACACGTGTAGATCCTGAGAAAAAACTCCAACAAACAACCCCTGTTAACCGGCCTCTTACACTCCATAACACCAGCGATGGTTTGCACACATTGCCTATAGGACAAAATATTGCATTAACCCTGTACCTGCCCGCCATTGATAACAGCATTGCACTGCCCGGTAGTGCCTTTTATGGTCAGGATCGTATTTACAGCATTGTGGATGACAAACTGGTCAGTCATCAGATCAAGCGGCTGGGCACTGTTAGCCAGGGCTTCGATCAACCCCATATTCTGATTTCAGCCGCTGATATTCCTACAAATAGCCAACTTCTGGTAACCCAGCTGCCTAATGCCATTTCAGGTCTTTCAGTACGTATTAGCAGCCAGGCAAACAATAACGTACAGAGTTCGAGCGGCTCTGGTATAAAGCAAAACTCAGCTAATAGCGGCGAACAGGAGTAAACCATGCAGGAATACAGCATGATTCGCGGTTTTGTCCGCCTGTTTGCTACCCATAAAGTGGCCGCTAACTTACTGATGTTTTTGATGATTCTGGCGGGCTTACTGGGTCTGAAGAAACTCAACACCCAGTTTTTCCCGGACTTTGAGCTGGATATCATCACCGTGCAAGTCACCTGGCCCGGTGCCAGTGCGGAGGATGTGCAGCAGGGCATCACCATTCCTATTGAGCAGCAGCTCAAAAGCGTTAACTATATCAAACAAGTCTTTGCTGATTCCCGCCGTAGCGTGTCTCAGATCCGACTGGAAGTGGAAGAGTTTGCCGATATCAATCAGGTACTGGATGAAGTCAAACAGCAGATGTCCTACCTGACAACGCTCCCTGCTGAAGCAGAAGAACCACTGATCCAGCAGATCACCCGTTATGAAGATGTCGCAACACTGTTGATCATCGGCCAAAACAGCCGAGAAGAACTCAGGCCCTTTATTCAGAATATCGAAGATGAACTGCTGCGTATGGGTATTCGCAAGATCACCATCAATGGTCTGCCCGAACAGGAGATCAGCATTCAGATCTCCGCTGAAAAGCTGCACGAACTGGGTATGACACTGGAACAATTAGCCAGTATTATCCGCAGCCGCAGTCTGGACCTGCCCGCCGGTATCGCAGCGAAGAAAGACGGTGCTATTCAGATTCGGGGGCTGAACCAGCAAAGAGATGTCCAGGGCTTTCTGACCTTGCCGATTAAGGCCAATGACTCAGGTGAATACTTACTACTGGGTGATATCGCTCAGGTTGTGATGCAGGGTAAAAAAGATCAGCTGGAGATTGAATACGAAGGCCGTCCAGCCGTTGAGCTGCAACTGTTACGCTCCACTGCCGATGATACCCTGGCGTCCGCTAATATTATGAATCAGTGGCTGGAACAGGTTCAGCCCACCCTGCCTCAGGGTATCGATATCATCACCTACAATGAACGCTGGAAATTCCTGCGTGACCGTATTCAGCTACTACTTAACAACGGTCTGGGCGGTCTGATTCTGGTGATCGCCATTCTATTCCTGTTTCTGAATGTCCGGGTTGCCTGGTGGGTAGCTGTCGGTATTCCCGTCTCCTTCCTGGCCACCCTGGCGATTATGCAACTGATTGGCGGTAGCATTAATATGATCAGCCTGTTTGGTCTGATTATGGCGCTGGGAATTATCGTCGATGATGCCATTGTGGTGGGTGAAGACACTCTGGCTCATGTGCAGCAAGGCGAAGACCCTCAGCACGCGGCGATTGGAGGTGCTCAAAGGATGCTGGCACCGGTTGTCTCATCCTCTCTGACTACGATTGCCGCATTCCTGCCCCTGTTTCTGGTCGGTGGTACCATAGGCAATATTCTGGTGGATATTCCGACCGTAGTGACCTGCGTGATCATAGCGTCACTGGTTGAGTCCTTTCTGATCTTACCAGGCCACCTGACCCACAGCTTCAGTAAAGCCAAGGGTGCACAAGAAGGAAAGCTGCGCATTTGGTTTGATCGCAAGTTTAATCACTTCAGAGATCACAGCTTTAGAAAAACCGTGCGTTTTGCCGTACGCCACCGTGCCAGCACTTTAGCGTCTGCCTTTGCCCTACTGATTCTGGCCATCGGTTTGCTGGCCGGAGGGCGAGTAAAGTTCACCTTCTTTCCGGCAGTGGATTCCGATGCCCTGAATGCCCAGGTACAGTTCGCTGCTGGCACTCCCGCTGATACCGTTACTGATTTTCTGCATCAGATCACAGCAGATCTTAGACAAGCGGAAAAAGAGTATGGCCAAACGCTGGTAGAGCATGTTGTTATCAACCACCACCAAGCCGCCCTGGGTGCAGGTATTGGCGGCACCAGCAATGGTGATGAGTTTGGCAGTTTGACCATCGCTCTGAAACCCGCAGAAGAGCGAAACCTGAAGAACGCCACCCTGATTGCGCTATGGCGTGAACAGATCGAAGAACCTGCCGGGCTGGAAAAACTGATTATCAGCCAGCCCAGGGCCGGTCCTCCGGGCAAACCCATTGAGGTCAAACTGGCCGGAAACGATATTGAACAACTAAAGGCCCTGTCCCTACAGATTCAGGACAACCTGAAAAGCTATTCAGGTGTCAGTAATATTGATGACGACCTGCCCTTTGGTAAGCAACAGCTGATCTTTTCACTGACTCCGACAGGTCAGGCCATTGGCCTAACCCTGAGTCAGGTGGGACGTCAGCTGCGTCACGCCCTGGAAGGTATCGAGGTACAGAGCTTCTATCTGAACGATGAAAGTATTGATGTCAATCTACAGCTGCCCGATCAGCAAAAAGACTACCTTAGCAATCTGGAGCAACTTCCGATTATTCTAACCAATGGCGATGCCATACCGATGACCACAGTCGTGAGTTTTGAATCCCGTCGAGGCTTGGATCTGCTACGTCGTGTAGATGGCGAGCTGTCGGTGATTGTCTCTGCCGATGTAGATGATGCGATTACTAATGCCAATCTGATTATTGAACAGCTTGAGGCAAGCGTACTGCAGCAGATACGTCAGAACTATCCCGTTCGCATTAGCTATGAAGGTCGTGCCGCCAGTCAACAGGAGACTATGGCGGATATGAAAACCGGTCTACTGTTAGGCCTGTCACTGATCTATATTATTCTGGCCTGGGTATTTTCCTCCTACCGCTGGCCCTTTGCCATTATGATCGCCATTCCTTTTGGTCTCACAGGGGCTATTTTTGGTCACTTGCTGCTCGGAATGGACCTGACTATTCTATCTCTGTTTGGCTTCTTTGGTTTATCCGGCATTGTGATCAACGACTCCATCGTACTGATCACCTTTTACCAAAAGATGCGAGATAAAGGACTGGATGTACTGAGCGCCATTGAAGAAGCGGCTTGTCAGCGTTTGCGGGCCGTTTTACTGACCTCGCTCACTACTATTGCGGGCCTGACACCTATTCTGTTTGAAACCTCGCTGCAAGCAAAATTCTTGATTCCGATGGCCACGGCCATTGTTTTTGGACTGGCTTTTGGCACAGTGCTGATACTCCTTGTCGTGCCCTCTGTATTGGTTATGATCGAACGGCGACAGCGTATTGCCGAACAAGACTAAAAAGCAATGAGACAAATATTCCTAATAAGTTAACAAAATAGATTACAAAACCCTACAAAAGCAGAGGAAAAGCCAGCATTTACTCTTTAATACTGGCTTTTCGACACATTCATCCCTTTTAGAACAAGATTTTATGTAACAGTATGTTGCCCAATTGACTTAGTCGAAATCTTATCTCGCTTTAACTCGCGACAAGGTAAAATTAATGCAAAATACCCCTTTCTGAATGATCAGTAGAGGTAGGGTCGTTGCACTCCCCCACGCCCAGTACACACACACATCAGTCCCTGACTGCCAATCGCCGTATCCAGCAGGCCAATAAGCGCCTGTCGGTCGGTAATCTGGCACTGTTGCTATTAATGTCAGCCCTAACCTTCTGTTCTATATTCTGCCCTATCGAAGACCGGATGCATCAACTCTTAATCGGCGCCTTAATTGCGACAGCAGGTGGAGCACTATTCAGTCAATGGGACCAACACAGAAAGCAGCAAAAAGAGTCTCAGGACAGCTTATGGTTCAGCACTGTCGTCAATAATATCGCTGACGGTATTCTGACCGTGGATACTCAGGGCAAAATTCTGTTTGCCAGTCCGGCTATAGCAACAATCAGTGGCTATAGCCCGGAGGAACTCGTAGACCAGCCTCTCTCTATACTGGTGCCTGAGCATCTGCTGGAACGCCATAACATCACCTTTACCCGCATCGCCAATGCCCGACAATCTCCCAATTGCTCGCAGCGCTTAGAAGCCATGCTGAAGAAAAAGTGTGGTCAAATCATTTTTATTGAACTGAGCTACCAGGAAAGTCTGTTTCAGGGACAGCGGGTGTTTGTAGGTATTGTGCGGGATATCAGTAAACGCCGCCAGATGGAAGAAGAGCGACGCCAACTGTCACTGGCTGTACGTAATAGTCCATCCGGGGTGATGATTACCAATCATCTTGGAGAGATCGAATACGCCAATCCCAAACTACTGCAGATGACAGGTTTTACCAAAGAGGAAGTGATTGGTGAAAACCCACGCATCTTCAGCAGTAAGGAAAAAAGCCGGGAAGATTATGAAAGAATGTGGCAAACCTTGCTCAACGGTGACCGCTGGTATGATGAGTTTAAAAACAAGCGCAAAGATGGTAGCCACTATTGGGTGATCGCCTCTATCGCCCCCATGTATGACGACCATGGCAGCCTGACGCACTTCGTTTCTGTGCAGGAAGATATCACCTCCATCAAACAAGCCAACCAAGCGATGTCCGAAGCAAAAGAAGTGGCCGAAAGCGCATTAAAAGCACGCTCAGAATTTCTGTCTAATATGAATCATGAGCTGCGCACACCACTGAATGCCATTATCGGCTTTGCTCAACTGCTGGAGTCTGACCCGGATCTGCCTCTGTCGCCAGAGCAGAACGAATACACTGAGCAGATTATGCAGAGCGGTCATCACCTGCTCGCATTGATTAATGAGGTACTGGATCTGGCCAAAGCAGAAGCCGGGCAGTATCAACTCACTCCAATCAATACCAATGCCCTGTCGATTACTAAAGACAGCATTTCGATGATTAAGCACCTGGCGGAGCAAAATGGGATTGATCTAAAACTCAACACCATATGTGAAAAGTTGCCACCTGTACTGGCCGACCCCGGAAAACTAAAACAAGTGATGATCAACTTGCTGTCAAACGCGATTAAGTACAACCGCCCTGATGGAAAGGTCACAGTCATTATCGAAGAGATTGATACTGACAGCATTCGTATCAGTGTCCAGGATACAGGTATGGGGATTCCTGCCGAACTGCAGGGTCAGGTATCTCAGCCATTTAACAGACTCAATGCCGAAGGTTCGAATATTGAAGGCTCGGGGATAGGCTTAGCCTTATGCAAAAACCTGGTTGAGCTAATGAACGGGGGTATTGGCTTTATCAGTGAAGAAGGGCAGGGCTCAACGTTTTGGATTGACCTACCGAGAGCTGAGCACTGATCAGCTCTCTCCCATCATACATAAGAAGGGTGTTTGCCTAACAGATCTCAGAACCCAGCAAAGTACCAACCCAGATCAGCAGGCCGGTACACGCTACTCCCAACAACAGCATCAAGGTCCACTGCAAAGGGGTAAACATAGTCGACACTACTTTTTTATCAACGTCAGAGTCAGTGCTCCACTTTGATCGTTCAATATCCTGGGCCGCTTCCAATAACAGCTTCACTTCTGGTGATGCCCGTTCAATCAGATATTCTGCGGCATCTACCCAGTTGGGATTACGTTTACCGACCTTTAATGCACGCAGCGCTGAAGCAGAGGATTGAAACTGAACTTTTTCCCGGGCCATAGCCAATATCCTTGTGAAATCAAGAGGCTAAACTTACCCCCATGCTATTATTTTCACAAGTACTATTGATGTACACGGCAGTCACATTACTTGTCGACTAGCCTGCACCCGTTCACAATAAACAAACTTGGCCCAAGCCCAATAGCTGGTTGGCGTTATCTGTCGTCGTTTTTGCAATTTCATCAGCAGACTCGGGGCGCACGGCCGCCAGAGCGTCCAATACAGTGACCACTTGATCCGGTGTATTTCGCTCCCCCTTGATATTTGCCGGAGACATATCGGGCGAATCTGTTTCCAGCACCAGGGACTCTAAAGGCAACTTAGCAAACATATCCCGTTTTTTGTCGGACTTAGGCCAGGTAATCACACCACCTACTCCCAGTAAAAAACCCTGCTTAATGTATTGCTTAGCCTGAGCGGCACTGCCAGAATAGCTATGTACAATACCAGCCAGTCCGGGACGTTGTTTTAGGATCGCCAACACCTGCTCATGGGCTTTGACCACATGCAAAATGACAGGTAGCTGATATTTTTCTGCCAGATCCAGCTGTGCTTCAAAATACTCCAGCTGAGCGTCTTTATCCGTTTTTCGAGCAAAATCCAGCCCTATTTCCCCTACAGCCCTGACCTGGCCCTGAAAATGTTTAAGATATTGATCCAGCAAATCAATATCAGATTTTTTATGCTCAGTCAGAAAAAAAGGATGCAAGCCCAGAGCAGGATAGAGCTTAACACCACAGAACTCGCCGGTTAATGATAAGACACGGGACCAATAACGGGATGTTATTCCGGGTACGACAATCTGCTTAACCCCTGCGCTTGCTGCCTGATGCAGAACAGTGGCTCTGTCGTGGTGAAAATCGCTGAAATCAATATGGCAATGGCTATCAACTAACATAAGGAGTCCTTATCATGGCATTTCAGTCTGCTATATGCTCTACACTCATACTTGTATCAATTATCATGGCAGACAACATATCGCGTATACTAACTACCGTGATACAAAGGAGATATCAACTATAGGTCTCAGAATCAGACTTCACTAATACGTCATTTTGATAAACTTGGCTCCTGTTAAACATTTCATCCTCTCCGGCCGCTGGCCGATGAGGATAAAAATATTTATATTGCCGTGCTTAGTTCGATTTAACAATCAACCGATCTGATTTTAACTCAACGGTTTCCACCTTTTTGCGTTTACGATTCGCAGTAACCAGGGGAACACACTGTTTATCATCACGATAGATCACTTCGCATTCCAAGCACTGGATACACTCCTGATAATTAATCTTGCCATCAGGATGGATCGCTTTAATGCCACATCGGTGATTACACAGCTTACAGGGCGAACCGCACGCTTTGCGTCGCGGCAACCATTTCATGATATGAAAACGTCCGAATATGGCAAAGCCCGCCCCTAACGGACATAGATAACGGCAAAAGGGTTTATGGATATATAAACCAACAACCAGCAACAGTACTGCATAGATGACAAATGGCCACTCACGGACAAAGCCCATGGTGATCGCCGTTTTAAAGGGCTCAACCTCAGCAGCCTGCTCTGCCACACCAGTCGAAACCGCGCAGGTCACAACCAGACCAATAAAGATGAGATATTTTAACAGCCATAACTTCTGATGCAGGCCAAACGGGATGCGCTTTTGTTTGAGTTTAAGTACCTTCTCGCCCAACCAGGCAGAGATCTCCTGCAAGATACCGAAAGGACACAGCCAGCCGCAGAAGTAACCCCGCCCCCAGATCACCAAAGTAACCAGTACATAGCACCATAAAAGAAAGATAATAGGATCAAGCAGCACGATACTGCTATCGGCCTTGCCCATCAGCACCTGCACAATGGTAAAGACGTTAGTGATCGATAGCTGCCCCTGAGTGATATAACCGATAAACACCAGAGTGTAAGCCAGAAAGCCCCAGCGTACTGCTTTAAAAAGCGAAGCATTGGCTGTGACTTGACGATGAAACACGATAATTCCAGTTAACACCGCCAACCCTAACAGCAAACCGATAACACGTTCCTGACGATCTCGCCAGATCTGCATCCACATAGGCTCAGGCTGAAGGGATTCCAGATCAGGAATATCGAAAAAGCGCTGAGGCAGATGATAATCCGCTGGGAAAGCCTCTACCACATCCGGGCGCAGATAACCCGATGAACGGGTGAACATCAGAGCTAACTGCCAGGGGGATGCAGGATCAAAGGTCGCTGCCGCTTTGATACGAAACACCTGATATTCTTCAAATGCGGGTACTTCGTCGGTCAATAGCTCTTCCAGTGCCATATAACGATCTGGATCGCGCAAAAAGTCGATATCTCGTAGGCCGATCTGCTGCTCATTCTGATATAGAGCTAAACGATCCGGTGGCGTACCCGGCACAAACTCCTCACCCAACACGGAATAAGGCCCTGTTGAGATCACTGCAATCGCATGTTCACCGCTGGCCAGCTCTTCCTTCATTAGGCGTTGGTAACCGGCATCCCCCAGCAGATAACGGCCAATGGTCGGCACATTAAGATAAGCAAAATAGAGATCCGCTACCTGGCCATTATCATCGACCGGTTCATCTCCCATACTATCAGCGCTGGTATCTGAGAACGCCTGCTCTAACTGCTCAAGGCTCAGCCGCTGACGTTGCACTAAGCCCTGATCCAGTAATTGCTGCCAACTCAGCTTTTCATAAACGTCCGCTTTAACCGTCGCAGGGGGACGCAAACGGGGAATAATTCCTATCTTCTGCGCCACCTGTTGCGCCGACAGCATGATGGTTTCATTTAATACAATGGCCGAAACCGTCGCCTTGGTAATACCATCCACACATTGGTTAGCGCCCGCTTGCTTGCTACGTACCGTAGCACTGGTCATCTTAATGGTTTTACGGATATCCAGACCGGGGTACTGAGCGACGAAATCCAGCATAGGTCCGGTGCCCAAACCGTGTAAAAAGATGGGTTCATGTTGCTCGACGACAAAGGCCCCGCGATACAGCCCCTGATGATCAATCCCCACCACTAACTGATAGGGAGCCCCGGAAAACCCTGGCAACTGAATATAATCCCCGGACAGATAGACATAACCGATCACCTCAGTCACCTGATACACTTGCCAGGCAGGCATCCCAGCTGCGGGTGCCTTAATCTCTGTCGCTTCAGGAAACAGCTGCTTCGCCATTCCCTTCATCTCGTTGTCGCCCGGTTGATACAACGCCCCCTGAGCCGACAGCCAAGGTAGCAGGCACAGCATCAACAGCGCCAATGATCTGAAACCTTTCATTGATGCAATCTCCCTCATAAGCAATACCTGAGTATCACTTAGGGGGAAGCAGTCACTACATGACCGTAAGGGCGCAATTATTGCTGTACTTTAGTCGTAAAATTTATTCCTATTAGTTCTATGTATATTTAATCAAGCAATTAAAACCTCTCTTTAAATAAGGCTAAAACCACTGTTTAGGATAAGCGCGTTGGCATAACACCTTATGATAAAACCAACCCAATAGAACAATAATCACCACCCCACTAGCCACAGGACTCACCAGAAAACCCACGGACTCCCCCGCTAACATCACCAGCAAAGGGTTAGCACCTGCTGGAGGGTGCACCGTTTTCGTCATCATCATAAAAGTGATCGCCAATCCTACTGCCAAACCCAATGACCAGGCATGAACACCCACTAACCCCATCACAGCCAAACCAATCGCCGTCGTCATAATATGACCGACAACAATATTCCTTGGCTGCGCCAACGGACTATCTGGCAGACCAAACAGCAGCACCATGGTTGCACCAAACGGAGCCATCAGCCAGATCTGATCTTGAGCCAGTAGCTGGATGCCGCTCTCTTCCAAAGTGGCTAATATAGAAATGGTTAGCATCGCACCCAACCCTGCCGTCAACGCTGGCCAGCGAGTAAGCCCTAACCGACGTAATACCGCAAAACCTGCTAAACCATTACTCCCCGAGCTATGCACAATCGGCTTATCACCCTCTTTAATCATTACCTGACCTCTTTCTGAATTCAGTCCTGGATCAACCTCCAGCCAAGTAGACCAATCTGTCTACCCCGAAAAGATAGACAACTCTGTCTACCTTTGTCAATATGAAACGATCTGCATAACTGCCTTGAAGCAAAAGAAGAGAAAAGCCGTGGATAAGCGCCAACAACCGATCAACACCGCATTCCGCCTTTTTTACCAGAACGGCATCCACGCCGTTGGCATCAATCAGATCCTGAAAGAATCCGGCATCGCAAAAAAAACCCTTTACCATCACTTCACCAGCAAAGAGCAACTTCTATTGGCCGTACTGGAGTATCGCGACCAGGTCTTTCTGGAATGGTTTAGTGGCTATATCCAAAAAGCCGAGCCCGGCCTACCCGCACTAGAGGCCATTTTTGACGCATTGGATGACTGGTTTAATAACCGGGCAGAAGAGCTAATGGACTTCCAGGGCTGCTTCTTTATCAACACCTGCGCCGAATTTGGTGACATCAGTCACCAAGCCCACCAACGATGTGCACAGCATAAGAAACGGATTGAAGAGTTAGTGAGAGAACAGGTAGATCGGCTACCGATGACCTCAGGACACCAAGAACTGACCGAGACGATTTGCCAGCTAAAAGAAGGGGCCATAGTTCAGGCCCATATTCAGGGAGATTTGGGGGCTGCAAAAAGGAGCAGAAGGCTTCTCAAAGCCTTACAGGTATCATTGGATATTATGTAACAACCAAGAGGCTCTACCCTCGTGCGACATTTTGCTACAGCGCTATCCCTCCCGTTATCGGATCTGAGCAGGCATAATGCTCGGCTAGTTGAAACGCCTAAATAAAGGCACACAAATAGCAGCACTTAAACAACAACACCCGAACCGAAAGTGCCTTAAAAGAAGCTCTGCAGATTAGATCACCTATGAATCAACCTTTACCTCTTTCCACTCCGGGCCGTAATCTGGTTCGCCTGACCCTGATGCGCGGTATCGCCTGGACCGGTTTCTCTTTAGCAGTGATCGCAGGCACCGAAATACTAAAAATTCATCTGCTGGCCGTGCCTCTGATCGCCATTATTATTGTCATGGCCGGTCTGAATATGCTGACTTGGTGGCGCTTGCATAAACCTTACCCGGTAACCGACTCAGAATACCTGTTTCATCTATTGGCCGATGTGGTCGGTTTAAGCCTGTTTTTCTATTACTCCGGCGGTGCTAATAACCCCTTTGTCTCCTATTTCCTGGTCCCTCTGACCATTAGCGCTGCCACCTTACCGTGGATATTTACTTGGATTATTGCGGCGGCGGTGCTGAGCGCATATACCTTTCTGATGCAGTTCTATATTGCAGTTCCCGAACTCAGTCATTCCAATCATGTCGGTATCAATCTGCACCTGTTAGGCATGTGGCTTAACTTTTTGCTCTCCACCGGCCTTATCACCACATTTGTTTTTAAGATGGCCCATACCCTGCGGGATCGGGAGAAAACTCTAGGTGAAGTGCGGGAAAAACATATGCGTGATGAGCAGATTCTGGCGGTAGCGACTCAGGCTGCCGGTACCGCTCATGAGCTGGGTACACCACTGTCGACACTGGCGATTATGATCAAGGATCTGGAGAAGGATTACGCCGACGATCCTCTGCTACAGGAAGATCTGGCCATTATGCGTGAGCAAGTTGATAGCTGTAAGACTAAGCTACAGCAGTTAACCCGACAGGCGGATAAGGATCAGCAAGTGTCCCAAAATCAGGTGGATATCTGTGATCTTCTAGTCCCTGTAATTGAACACTGGAAGGTATTACGCCCCGAGGTAAAGTATCAGCTTACTAGCCCTGATAGCACACCGATACCCAAGGTAAAATCCGATCAAACACTGGAACAGGCACTGCTGAATCTGCTCAATAACGCTGCCGATGTCAGCCCTGAGCAGGTGGATATCTCGGTCAGCTGGGATCAGTCTCAAGTCACCATTAAGATCAAGGATTATGGCCCTGGTATTGCGCCGGAAGTGGCCGAGCGTTTAGGTGAAACCTTTATCTCCACCAAGGAAGAAGGTATGGGCATAGGGCTGTTTTTAACCCATTCCACCATCAACCGCTTTAATGGCACGGTGAAACTCTATAGTCCGAAAGAGGGTGGTACCATCACTCAGGTGACTCTGCCATTGCTGTCCACACTTTCTGAGTCTGATCAGAGTTAAAGCTCTATATCAAAAAGATATAAAAACGTCCTTCATAACAATAGGGATAGCATTAGTGTCATAAATGGCGCTGAATGCAGCACAAACAAGTGGTATACTACGCCATTAACTGGCTTCGAATGCCGCTGCAGTATCCCTGTTTTACAACAGACAACAAGCTTTGAGACTAGGCATGAGTATGCTTGGGTCGGATAGGCTTTTTCCTGTTTGTACTAGAACCTGTATGTACCAGAACCTTCTTGTGCTAGGAGTAGAATGTAAAACGAAAGCTGCGACGGTGGACTATCAAATTTAATATCTTAATAAAACCCGCTTTGTTCGGGCGTGGAGAATAACGATCATGAAATTTGCCAGGGTTACCATTGTTATGGGCTCCCAGTCTGACTGGGAAACAATGAAAAGCGCAACTAAGCCACTGGAAGAGCTGGGTATTGAGTACGAGACAGGCATTGTGTCTGCTCACCGTACACCGCAGCGTCTGGTGGAATTCGCGACTAAAGCCCATGAAAATGGAACTAAGATCATTATCGCAGGCGCAGGTGGCGCAGCTCACCTACCAGGTATGCTAGCGTCTGAAACACTGGTACCTGTAATTGGTGTGCCGGTTGCCAGCCGTCATCTGAAAGGCATGGACAGTCTTCTGTCTGTTGTACAGATGCCACGAGGCATCCCTGTTGCGACTATGGCTATTGGCGAAGCGGGTGCTTTGAATGCAGGTCTGATGGCCGCTCAGATGCTGGCGATTGAAGACGACGAACTGCGTCAGCGCCTGCAGGAATACCGTCAGAAACAAACCGACAACGTACCATTCGAGATCGTAAAATGAGAATTGCCATTAAAGGTACCGGGCAGCTGGCCCGAATGATGGCCCTGGCAGGTTGGCCTCTGGGTTACAGCTTTGCCTTTTTCGGCAGCAAGCAGGAAAACACCTCCTGTATCGAAGGTCTGGGAGATATTATCTTCCTGGAAGACCATGCCGATATCGACAGCCTGTATGACGCGCTGGGTAAGCCTGACGTGATTACTGTTGAGAAAGAAGAGGTAGACACCACACTGCTGCGCAAACTGCAACAGCACTGCCCAATCTACCCAGACCCAGATGTCATTGATATCTGCCGCCACCGCGGTAAAGAGAAAAACTGGATCAATGAGCAAGGTATTCCTACGGCGAACTACCGTGTTACTGCTAACCGTGATGACATCATCGCCGCACTGAACAGCTTTAGCAGCAGCGCAATTCTGAAAACCTGCTCCGGCGGCTACGACGGCTACAACCAGTGGCGTCTGAAGACCGAACAGGATATTCAGGACCTGGACGACAGCGTTTGCGTTCAGGACTGCGTGATGGAAGAGATGGTTAACTTCAGCACGGAAGTGTCTGTGATTGCAGCCCGTAACAGCAAGGGTGAAGTCGCTGTTTATCCGGTGACTGAAAACTACCACCGTCGTGGCACCCTGCTGATCTCTGAAGCACCAGCACCTGATCTGTCAGAAGAGCTGGAAGCGGAAGCGCAGCGCATGATCGCCACCCTGCTGAACGCCTCTAACTACGTGGGCGTACTGGCGATGGAGTGCTTTGTTACGGAAAACGGTCTGGTTGTTAACGAACTGGCTCCACGTGTACACAACAGTGGTCACTGGACCATGAACGCTGGTATCGCCAGTCAGTTTGAAAACCACCTGCGTGCCATTACCGGTATGCCACTGGGCAACACCAAGCCAGCGAAAGCAGGCGGTATGGTGAACCTACTGGGTGTTGATGTAACGGCTAAAGATGCGCTGGGCGAAGACGCCTACCTGCACCTGTACAACAAGTCCGTTAAGCCTAACCGCAAGATGGGCCACATCAATCTGCAAGCCGACGACAGCGAGTCTCTGAAAGCTCAGCTGAACGCACTGGCCAAGCAGGTCTACGGCGACGATATCTAATTCAGACTATCGTTGAGCTGTACCAAAAAAGCCGATGGCAAACGCTATCGGCTTTTTTGTTTTTGTCTACAGACAAAACACCTTGTAAACAACACCTCTACAATAATATGACTATCTATCCCGTTATATCATTGAGTCACAGATTGCAGATCAAAGGGCGCATCTCTCATGGCTTCACCACGAGTAAAAAACAGTGTCACCTGTCCCAGTTCAACCCCCCACTTACTCACCACGGCACGATTCACCATTACACCGCCGGGCTGCAGGAACATCCAATCATCAAAGCTCACCTGCCACTCACCATCACCCACTTTTAACATCATCTGATAACGCCAATTCAGAGCATTACCCGACGCGATCCCTTCGGCTTCACCCACCACATCAGCTGCGGTACCGCTATAGCGTTCATTGGAATGCTTGGTGATTGTCCAAACCCTGCGGGAACGCTCACCATCATCAAACAGGAATGCCTCATCCAGTACCAGCTGCTTGCCATCCCAACGACTATCAATATCCACCTGGAACTGACGCTTAACCTGACCAAAGCGATCTTCGAAAATCCCCCAAGCATAAACCTTACCGTCGAAGTACTCTTCCAAGACCAGCTTAGGCTCCCCATCAGCAAACTGTTCAGGCTTCATACCCGAACAGGCACTAAGCAACACAGCAAAAGACAAAATAACTCCATAACGAAGCCAAGAACCAAAAGAGCGCATCAGTCATTTCCTCAAGCAAACATCAGTATTTATCACTCTTGGTTTTACGCACTGACCAAAGGGGCAGATCAACTTAACCAGCGCGTAATCCGTCTGCTTGATCAATACACCGCCTAATCCAACAGCGATACCTGCAAACCAGACAGCTCATCTCAAAACTCATTCCCCTAAGCTTACAAAAGCAGGCCTACAAAACACTGCGACATTTTGCTACAGACCATTGGGCTCCCGTTTTAACAAGGAACAAGGCATAATAAGCGCCAGGCTATCCTATAAGCTTTGTCCTCTGTTTTAGATCAATCGGTATACAGGTCCACTATGTCTCAGACACGTTTTTTGATTGTTGATGATGATCCCGTTTTCAGCCGCATACTGTCACGCTCACTGACACGTCGGGGTTACGAGACACTGGTCGCTGAATCTGCCGAAGAAGCCCTGCCACTACTGGAAGAGTTCCAACCGGAACTGGCAACTTTGGATCTGAAGATGGAGGGAGAAACCGGCCTACTGCTGCTACCGAAACTGCTGGAGATCGTGCCGGACTGTAAAGTGGTCATCCTGACCGGCTACTCCAGTATCGCCACCGCTGTAGAAGCGATCAAACTGGGCGCGGTAAATTACCTATGTAAACCCGCTGATACCGATGAAGTGCTGGCCGCGCTATCCCAGGAAGAAGCCAATCCAGAGCAACCCATCGCCGAAAAACCCATGAGCGTAAACCGCCTCACCTGGGAACATATTCAAAAGATTCTGAACGAAAACGACGGCAATATCTCCGCCACTGCCCGCCAACTGGGTATGCACCGCCGTACACTACAGCGTAAACTACAGAAGCGCCCGGTTAGGGAGTAACTGCATATTAATTTGTGAGCTAAACCCACATCTGTTTCGAGTTTTGAACTCCAAAGCATCAATTTTCATCTAAGCTCCTCTTTTCACCGTACTTCATTAAAGCCTTTAAAATTGCTTGGGCCTTTCACAACGGCTCTAAGCCCCTAAGCTATCTTCAAATATGCCGAATATTTATACGCGCGCTTGCCAAGCGTGATCTTTGCAGTGCAATCGTCACAGGAAGGATATTATGAAATCAGAACGTATTGAGTTTATCGGACATGATGGATCAAAACTGGCCGCCAGACTGGATCAGCCTGTCGGTAAGCCCGCAGCTTATGCATTATTCGCCCATTGTTTTACCTGTTCCAAAGATATTCCTGCCGCCCGACGCATAGCCCAACGACTAGCCTCCCTCGGTATTGCAGTGCTGCGTTTTGATTTTACTGGCTTGGGTCATTCCGATGGAGAGTTTGCCAATACGGGCTTTAGTTCCAATGTACAGGATCTGTTATTGGCGGTGGATTATCTGAGACAGCATCATCAAGCGCCTCAATTGCTGATCGGCCACTCATTAGGTGGAGCAGCTATTCTGGCAGTAGCAGGACAGGTTGAAGAAGCCAAAGCCGTTGTCACCTTGGGCTCCCCTGCGGATCCTGCTCATGTCTTACATAACTTCTCTCAACAGGTCAGTGAGATCTGTCATAAAGGAGAAGCTGAGGTACAGCTGGGAGGACGCAATTTCACCATTAAGCGTCAATTTATTGATGATATTGCCGGACAGTCCTTGCAGGAGTCTGTAGGTGAGTTAAGAAAAGCACTACTGGTTATGCATGCGCCTTTGGATGAAACCGTCTCATTGGATAATGCGGCTCAACTGTTCCAGATGGCCAAACACCCGAAGAGTTTTATTACTCTGGACTCTGCAGATCACTTGCTCAGCCGTGCTGAAGATGCGGAATATGCCGCTGAAATGATCTCAACCTGGGTGCAGCGCTATATTGATGTCAGCGTACTGCCCAAACTGATGAATACACCGGAAGGTGTGGTTAGAGTCAGCGAAGCAGATCCGAACAGCTTTACTCAGGATATCAGCGCCGACGGTCATCATCTAGTAGCCGATGAGCCAGCCGATTATGGTGGTCACTATCTCGGAGCGACACCTTATCAGTTGGTAGCCGCAGGCCTGGGGGCTTGTACTTCTATGACTATTCGTATGTATGCTCGTCGTAAGAAAATAGCCTTAGAGCATGTACAGGTAGACGTTACTCACGACAAAATTCATGCTGAAGACTGCGACAGCTGTTCACCCTCAGACGGTAATGGTAAGGGCAGTAAGATCGATTGTTTTGAACGTCAGATTACTTTAGTAGGAAAACTAAGTGATGAAGAGCGCCAGCGACTGTTAGAAATTGCAGATCGCTGTCCTGTACATCGTACTCTGGAAGGTGAAATTGCCATTAAAACATCGCTTAAAGGCTGAAAATTAAAACCTGAATCTTGATAAAGCTGGAAGAACATTCACTCAGTATCAACAAGCAGTATTAAGACGGTAAGGCCTATATTCCAGTATCGGTGTATAGGCCTGGCCGTACTAAGACACCTAACGATCAGTGCTTTACTTGAGATAACCGCTTACAAATCTCTCACATCCCCATTGATAAATTTGGTGACAAACACCGCTCGACCATACTGCTCATAAGAGCGCTTCATTTCGGCTTTTAGCGCATCCATCACCACATCGTAATCACCAAAAATCTGTGTACTGGTCGCAGAGGTGATCACTTCCAGCTCAGGATACAGGTTAAAGGCAGCAATAACGGCTTTGATTGGTGGCTTAAAATCTTCTGCCAGAGGGTACATGCTGATTTCTACGCTGAGTTTCATGGTTATTACCTGTGAGTTGCCTGATAAGAAGTTGTCTCAGAGCTATTATGCCCGTGTAGTAGGGTAAGCGACAGTAGAAAGGCTGGTGTACGATTATGGGGAAATAAACTAAAACCCCAGCTAAGAGAGCCTCTTAACTGGGGGTGAATGTTGGAGCAAAGGAAACGTTCTGGCCTAAAGCTTAAAGCGAGCCAGCATCATCTTCATCTCTTCTGCCTGTTGCGCCAATTGCTCAGAGGCTGCTGCACTTTCCTGTGCGGTATTACTGTTTTGCTGAGTGACATTATCAATCTCGATAATACCCTGGTTGATCTCTTCCACACCAGAGGCCTGCTCATTGGATGCGTTAGCAATCTCAGTCATCAGATCAGCAGTTTGGCTGATGCCGGTAAAGATCTCCTGCAGACTGGCTGCAGTATCAGACGCGATCTGGCTACCGTAGTTTGTTTTTTCTACCGAGCTGGCGATCAGTTTAGAGGTCTGTTCCGCCGCTTCGGTACTTCTGGCCGCCAGACTACGAACTTCATCCGCTACTACGGCAAAGCCACGCCCTTGCTCACCAGCGCGAGCCGCTTCAATTGCTGCATTCAGTGCCAGCAGGTTGGTCTGTTCTGCAATCTCATCAATGGTGCTGATAAACTCAGCAATACTTTGGCTGGCCTGAGAGATCTCAGACATTGCTTCGACCATGCTGGCCATCTTCTGTTGACCGGATTCAGCCGCCTGCTGTGCTTTAGCGGTTAACTGCTGTGCCTGGGAGACATTATCAGCGTTATTGCTGATCTGAGCAGTAAGCTCATTCAAAGACACAGATATTGCATCCAGGTTCTGGGCTTGTTGTACTGCACCCGCTGACAAGCTCATACCGGTATCCGATATACTGTTACTGCCCTGGGAGATCTCCAGGCTGGCGTTTTGAATACGCCCCATCACTTCATGTAGGTTTTCAGCCATCTGCTGAAGAGCCAGACCCAGGCTATCGCGATCAGAGGCCAGTTGTACCTTGTGGTTTAGTTCACCTGCAGCAATCTTCTGCGCCAGTTCTGCTTTATTATGCAGAGTCTGGGTCATCTTCAGCATTTCGGCATAGACGCCTTCCGCCTGACCTTTAGCGCTGTAGGTTTGGTCCAGATCACCCTCAGATACTGTTTTCGCCATCTTGGCAATATAAGTCGGTTCACCGCCCAGTAGGTGCATCACATGACGGGTTAGTTTCAGAGCAATAAACAGACCGATCACAGTGGCCAGCAAGGTGCCAAAGATCGTGCTGTTGATTACCAGACTTTCGGTACTGGCCAGTGCGCCCATGCGCTGCTCCATCAGTACAGTTTCTCTGTCTTTAAAAGTTTCAATCTGACCACGGAACTTATCGAAGTAGACCTTACCTTTAGCTTGCCCCACCAGATCAGCCATATCATCCATAGTTTTGGCATCGCCAATGTCACGACGCAAAGAGATCTGTTGTTCTACAACCTGACTGATCCAGTTATCAATAGTATTCTTGCTTTCTGACAGCAACTTAACCTGAGCCGGATTGTCAGAAACCGTGTTGCTCAGTTCTTTAATCAGGGCATAAAACTCTTTTTTACCGTCGTTATAGGGTGCCAGGAACTCATCCTGACCTGCCAGTAGAAAACCACGCATACCAGTTTCCATATTCACTGCAGCGCTAACCAGAGATCTGGCCTTTGCGATCACCTTGATCGTGTGCTCAACCCAGTCATTCAGCTCCCTGATTTCGTTCAGATCGTAGCTACTGTTTGCTCTTTGCTGACGCTGTTTAAGCAGCACATCTTCACGCTCGATAAAGGTGTTCATCTGTGCTCTGAACTGATCAAAAAACTGCTTGCCCTTGGCCTGCTTGATCACTTCAGACATATCATTCATGGTCTTGCCATCACCAATCTCACGGCGTAGCTGGATAATGGGCTCGGTGACGTTGCTCTTCCATTGCTGAATGGTTTCTTTGGTTTCTTTTAGCAGAGCAACCTGAGCTGGGTTGTCCGATACTGTTTTTGACAGCTCGTCAATCAAACTTTCAAAACGCTGGTTACCGCCATTATAGGGTTCAAGAAACTCTTCCTTACCCGCCAGCAAATAGCCGCGCATACCGGTTTCCATATCAACCGCAGCGGCTTCAATAGCCGAGGCTTTTGTCAGCACTTTATGGGTATGGTTTACCCAGTTCATATTGTTGACAAGGGAGCGTACGCTGAAGAAAACAACGAGTGTCACAATCAGCATAAGCGATAGGATAAGTCCGTATCCTGACAATAGTTTAGCTTTAAAACTAAGGCGATTTAACATAGCGTCACCATCAATGGTTTCCGAATGAAAGGTTGTTAGCATTATCTGATTTTTGTAAAAGAGCATTTTTATTAGATGTTTTTATTTTGAGTAAATACTCCTTTGATTTCAATATTTTATTGCTGCATTAGGTAAGCATGTTATCTTTTTTTCACTTTTTTCTTATATGCATGACTTGTGACAAATTTTCCCTACTGAACGAATCATGACCTAGCGATCATCTATAGTTAATCACTTAAGCTATAATAGCTCTAAGTGTAGCCAAGACAGCTTACAACTCTATTTGACCAGCAGGAAGGTAAACTAATTAAAGATCCAGAGAATGGTATGGTGTGTTTGTGGATGGGAGAAAGAGTCGATGAATAGCATTTATTATCTGACCCGACCGGTTACCATCAGTACCTTAAGTCATTTGCGTGCCATTACGCCTATCTCCTCCATCTCAAGAATCTCTGCCATTGAACCTGCGGATGAGGAGCTCACAAGCCAGTTGCAGCAAAACCCAGTTATTAACCAGGTTCTGATCTACCAAGGGTTAAAAGCGGACCACGATTTAAAAGAGGGCGCAGCAATCAAGCACTCTGAATCTGTACAAGCCGCATCCTCCACATCCGAAGTTCAAATGAACTCACAATCATCGTCTGTAACCAGGCCAAGTATAGAACCGGTATCCCCTGAGCCTGCTCCTCTTCCCCTATACAGCAAAGACGGCCAGACACACAATGCTGCTACCAATCCCCCACAAAGATTGTCTATCGAGGTTTAGTCGACAAAGCTTCACTTGAGATCGCCCATCATTATGACTTGCCTAAGTCATGACCTTTTTCTAATTGGGCTAACTTTTGACGAAAGAAATCTACCGCACAACGTACCTTAGGAATCTGGTAACGGGTTTGTTGATAGAGCAGATAGATACCAACGGATTCTTCAAAACTGATTCGAGGTGGATTTTCCATCTCAACCTGCACCAGAGAACCGGCTTCAAGGTAGGGATACATGGCCCACATAGGTAACATGCACAACCCCTTGCCAGCAACAATGCTGTTGATCAGCAGCGAGGTAGAGTTGGTAATCAAGGCCGTATCTAACTGGCAACGACGATGCCCCTGATCATCGGCAATCCACCAGGGCACACGACCTATCGGAGCCCGATAGTAAATAGCTTTATGTTGTTCCAGGTCCTCTAAGTTTTTTGGCTGTCCATATTGCTGTAGGTAGTCAGGACTCGCGCAGAGATAAAACTGGTTTTCCATCACCTTATACGCAATTAAGCGCTTGTCGGGCAAAGGCCCGCCGCGAAAGCAAAGATCAATGCCTTTCAAAGTGAGGTCTTGCACCTGATCTGAAAACTCGGCATCAATTAATATCTGTGGATACTGTTGCTGGAACTCTTCAATCAATGGAGTCAGCACCAACTCGCCAAAAGAGGTCATCGCGCTAATAGTCAAAGTACCCGAGGGCTCACTCTGATAGCTATTCACCAAGGCTTGGGCATTGGTTAAACGTTCACTGATATCCTGACATTGGCTCAAATAAAGCTGCCCTACTTCGGTTAAACGAATCTGCCTGGTAGTACGAAATAACAGCTCTGCTTTTAACTGAGATTCCAATGCGGTGACCTGACGGGAAACACTGGAAACGGGTAATCTTAAACGCTCTGCGGCTTTACTGAAGCTACCGGTTTCTGCAACGGCAATAAAACATTCGATGGCTTTAAATTGGTCCAATGCTGTCTTCCCCCGATAATGCTGGAACATTTGCAAAGCAAAAAATATTTTTGCAATTTTAGCAAAACTGATTCGCAAATTACCCTCTCAATCAGCAAAGTATTCTGAACTAATATCTCTGGCAACTTAAGAGATAATTTTCCAGGAGAATCCTGAATGAGCTATAACGCCATTGTTCTGCAGCAATACCCTGAAGCCCTGATTGATGACGAGACTTTTGCGACTCAAAGTTTTAATGAACAACCTCTGCAACAGGGCGAGTTTAGGGTGCAAGTCAGCCATCTGTCACTAGACCCGGCAATGCGTGGCTGGGTTAGCCCTGATCCAAGCAGCTATATCCCACCTGTACAGCTGGGTGAAGTCATGCGTTCGCTGGGCTTTGGCGTCGTGACAGAATCTTTGAATGAAAACTACCCGGTAGGTACTCAGGTGACAGGGATGACCGGCTGGACTGAACAGTTAATTGCAAAAGAGGGCGAACTGTCCATCGTGCCTCAAAGTGTTGATGCAGAGATGGCATTGTCTGTACTGGGCATGCCTGGGCTAACGGCCTATCTGGGCTATCACGATATATTACAAGCGCAACAACGTCAGACTCAATCACAACAGGTCAGCGAGCTGCAAAATGGCAAACCGCAAACGATTGTAGTGACCGGTGCCGCAGGAGCCGTAGGTTCAGTCGTTGTGCAGATGGCTGTGGCTGACGGCCTGCGTGTCGTGGCTTTGGCTGGAAGTGAAGATAAAGTACGCTGGTTGAAAGATGAACTGGGTGTTGATGCTGCGATCAACTATAAAACAGATAACGTAGCAGAAGCCCTGACTGAAGCGACACCCGATGGTATTGATCTGTTTTTTGAAAATACTGGCGGTGAAGCTCAACACACTGTCATTGAACGCATGAACCCTCATGGCAAGGTAGCGGTCTGCGGCTTGATTGCAGATTACCACAGCGCCACCCCAGCACCTGCCCCCAGTTGGATCAACCTCATTAAGCGTCGGGCAACGATTGAAGGCTTTGTGATTACGGATCACTTTTACCGCGCTCAGGAACTGGCTGCGGGTATTATGCCTTATCTGCAGCAGGGCAAAATTCAGAGTCGTACTCATGTACTGGAAGGGCTGGAAGCGGCCAAAGCCGGTGTCAATATGCTCTATAGTGGTGACAATACGGGTAAGCTGATCGTTAAGCTATAAATCACAGCCACCCAAGCCCTCAGGATTTTTAAAATAGCCCTGAGGGCTTTTTAAGCCTTTTAACAGGAAAACACAGATGCAGCTTGTAACGCCTCTGCCAATGCGTAGCAATTCTCAAACTCTTATCGATTAAAACCCTTTAGTAATACCTTAGGCGAGAAGTCTGTCACCAATGCTGTACCGGTAATAACCACCAGTGAACCTGCCAGCGTATGCCATCCCACAGGCTCATCCAGTAGCAAAGCACCCCACATCACACCAAACATGGGAATCAAAAAGGTCACGGTTAACGTCGGTGCCGCACCAATATCCGCCACCAAACGGAAGTAGAGCAGATAAGCAATGCCGCTACACACCACACCCAACGCAATCACAGAAGAAACGATGGTTAGATCGGGCTCGCCCTGTATAGGATAAAAGGCCAACAACGGAATAATCCAAAGTGTTGCCGCCCACATACTGCCGTAAGCATTATTAAAAGCATCCACCGAAACAGCACTACGGGTATAGGTCGTCGCTATGCCGTAACTAAAAGCCGCGCCAATCGCGGCAAATACCGACAACAAAGAACCCTGCTGCGTTATCACGCCATCAAAGCCGACCAAAATAGAGACACCCAACACACCAAGGGCCATACCCAATATCGCCTTATAAGTTAGCTTCTCGCGATACCACAATGACATAATCAAACCACCCCAGATCGGTGCTGTCGCGTTAAGGATCGATAACAGCGAGGCGGTCAAAGTTTGCGCAGCATAGCTAAAGAACCAAAATGGCAACGCTGAATTAAACAAACCCAGAATCAAAAAATGCTTGTAGTGGCGACGAAACGATACCGGCTTTTTCAGAAACCAGGCTACCAGTGTCAAGAACAGCGCCGCTAAGCCGACCCGAAACTCCACCAACCAGGCGGAACCTAATACAGGGGCGGCAATACGCATAAACAGAAACGAACCACCCCAGATCGCCGCCAGGCTAAACAGATGGAAAACACTTAGTGCACTCATAACCACTCACAACTTAATAGCACAATCACTGTTGCACCCTTTTTTCAAAAAGACCATTCAATAAAAATCCCTCTTAGAAAGCCCTTAGCTTCCCCGCTTTTGTCGTTCTCAAAACTAAACCATCAGCCAAGCGATCACGGCGATTAGTACAGTCATCACGATATTTAGCACCACACCCACACGCATCATTTGCTGCTGAGGCACATAGCCCGAGCCAAAAACAATGGCGTTAGGCGGTGTAGCCACCGGCAACATAAAGGCGCAGGAAGCCGATACCGCAATCATGGTAGCTAATATCACCGGGGGCAGCCCCATCGCCTGAGCAATCGAGACAAAAATCGGAATCAACAAGGCACTACTGGCGGTATTACTGGCGATCTCTGTCAGCATCACCACAAAACCTGTTACGACCAACAAAAACAAAATAACCGGCGCACCTTCCAACATGGCACTGATCGATTCCGCCAGAAAAACACTGGTTCCGGTGGCTTTAAGCAAGGCAGACAGAGTTAAACCACCGCCAAATAATAGCAATACACCCCAGTCTGCGGATTGTTCGACATCCTTCCAATTCACCAGCTTTAGGGCACACAGTAGAATAATCGCCAGCAGCGCCACCATGGCATCGAAGCCTTTGGTGATATCCAAAGCTTGAGACAGTGGTTTACTGGATAACCACAGCACCACGGTTAGTAGAAAGATACCCAATGTCAGCCATTGCCGGGATGTCATCGGCTGTTGTTTATCTTCCAATTCAAACTGAAAGGATAGATCCGGTCGAAAAATCAGCCATAACAAACCCAGCATCACTGGGAACATCAGTAATACCGCAGGAATACCAATCTTCATCCACTCGGCAAAACCCAATCCTACTGCAGCCGCCGCAATGGCATTAGGCGGACTACCCACTAAAGTACCGATACCACCGATATTGGCGGAATAAGCCACACCCAATAATACAAACCAGTAAGTGTTGCGGTTTGATTCATAAGGCAGACGACTTAACATACCTAACGCTAACGGCAGCATCATCGCAGTAGTCGCCGTATTGGAGATCCACATAGAGACAAAAGCCGCAGTGAAAAACAGCAGTACACAGGCCAATAACATCTGACCTTTTGCGGCTTTTAATACCAGACTGGCGATACGTTCATCCAATGCCTGTTTATGCAGCGCTGCCGCTAGGGCAAAACCACCCAAAAAGAGAAAAATAATCGGATTGGCAAAGTTGGCCATCGCCTCTTTCACAGAAAACACGCCAAACAGTACCGCCAATACCGGTACCAGAAGCGCAGTCACCGTGATATGAAAGGTCTCTGTCATCCATAACAAAGCAATCACCACTAGAATCGATAGGCCCGTTTTTAGCGCCGTATCCAAATCCGTTAACCACCAGATCCCCGCTCCGGCCAATAGCGACACGATTAAGCTGAGCTGCGAACGTTCCAAATCAGCAACCATCTTGTTTCTCCCATCCCTTCTTCAATCATTATGCTATTAAGCCAGATAAGTGACTGGCCATAAACGGAATTGAAGCTTTTTATACTGCGCTGGATCTATTGTTTGAGGGAAACACTGTCAGCCGAATAATAGGAGGCTATAACGGCGTATAGACAGAAGGCAAAAGAGAAGAGAGAAGAGAGAAGGCAAGGAAGGCATAAGCCCGACCATTATCGTCGGGCCCAGCCTTTATCCAGAACTACAATCAACCATTTCCATATGATTCGCAGTAACGATGATCAGTGATTCAGGATCTGACTCAGGAAAGCCTGGGTCCGTTCAGACTGCGGATTATTAAAGAACGCATCCGGTACGTTCTCTTCAATAATCTGCCCCTTATCCATAAAGATCACCCGATCCGCGACGGTTTTAGCAAAGCCCATCTCGTGGGTGACACACAACATGGTCATGCCCTCTTCCGCCAGCTCGATCATCACATCCAATACTTCCTTAATCATCTCAGGGTCCAGTGCGGATGTGGGTTCATCAAACAACATCACCTGAGGATTCATACACAAACTACGAGCGATAGCCACACGCTGTTGCTGACCACCGGATAACTGCCCGGGATATTTCAGTGCTTGCTCTTCGATACGTACCCTGCGCAAGTATTTCATCGCGATCTCTTCTGCTTCCGCCCGGGGCGTCTTACGTACCCAAATGGGCGCTAAGGCACAGTTCTCCAGCACAGTCAGATGGGGAAATAGGTTAAAGTGCTGAAATACCATGCCTACTTCCCGCCGAATGGTTTCGATATTTTTCAGGTCGTTATTCAACACCGTATCCGCAACAACAATATCGCCTTTCTGGTGCTCCTCCAGACGGTTAATACAACGAATGGTGGTCGATTTTCCTGAACCAGAAGGGCCGCAGATCACAATACGCTCACCTTTGCGCACCTCCAAATTAACGTCTTTTAATACGTGGAACTGGCCATACCATTTATTCACCCCACGCATCTCTACCATAATAGTGTCATCTAGCTGACGAGTATTACTCATAATCTCTCCAGAATTCTGTCGGGGCTTAACGGGAGCCATGGCCCGTATGGAAATGACGCTCAAGATGCTGACTGTACTTGGACATACCAAAACAGAAGATCCAGAACATAAAGGCGACAAAGGCATAACCTTCAACGGAATAGCCCAACCATTTCGGATCGGTCAAACCGGCTTGAACGATGGCTAACAGATCAAACAGTCCGATAATCAATACCAGACTGGTGTCCTTAAACAGGGCAATAAAGGTATTCACAATACCAGGAATCATCAGTTTTAATGCCTGTGGCAGCACCACCAAGCCCATCATCTTCCAGTAGTTCAGACCTAACGCCTGCGCTGCTTCATACTGACCTTTGGGAATAGCCTGCAAACCACCACGCACCACCTCAGCCATATACGCCGACTGAAACATCACAATACCGATCAGTGCACGCAGTAGCTTATCGAAGGTCACCTCAGCGGGGACAAACAACGGCAGCATCACCGACGCCATAAACAGCACGGTAATCAGCGGCACGCCCCGCCATAGCTCGATATAGACGACGCAGAAGCTCTTCACAATCGGCATTTCGGAACGTCGTCCCAGAGCCAAAAGCACACCAAATGGTAAGGCCGCAACAATACCAATCACCGCCAAAACCAGCGTCAGCGATAGTCCTCCCCACTTATGGGTTTCCACCACATCCAGACCAAAGCTGCCACCATAAAGCAGATAAAAGGCCACGATGGGGTAGACAAACAGTACCAAAACAGAAACGATGCCCTTGTATGGCAGCTTTGGAATCATTAACCAGGCCAGCTGTACCGCCAGCAGGATAAAGGCCAGATCAATTCGCCAGGTCAGATCTTCAGGGTAGAAACCATACAGAAACTGACTGAAACGAGTGGTCACAAAGACCCAACACGCACCACCTGAGGTACAAGCATCTCGGGTTTCGCCAAACCAGTCAGCCTTTAGAAAAGCCCAATCGATCGTCGGTACCAATAGGATGTAGAGGATATAAAGTGTAAACAGCGTCAAAACGGTATTGGTTACACTGGAAAACAGATGCCGACGCATCCAGCCGATCGGGCCTGTGGTATTTTCAGGCGGAGGCAGATCGGGCAGCATCTCATGTCTGACTTTACTCAGATCACTCATGGAATATCTCCTGTCCGTTTAACGCTCAACCAGCGCCATTTTGCTGTTAAACCAATTCATAAAGGCCGACACCAACAAGCTTAGAGTCAGATAAACCAGCATGGTCATAAAGATCACTTCAATGGCCTGACCGGTCTGATTCAGCGTTGTCCCGGCAAACACCGACACCAGATCGGGATAACCGATCGCCGTTGCCAAGGATGAGTTTTTAATCAGATTGAGATATTGACTGGTCAACGGCGGGATAATTACCCGCACCGCCTGAGGAATCACCACTAGACGCAGTACCTTACCGTTGCTTAAACCCAAGGCACTGGCCGCCTCGGTCTGGCCTTTGGAGACCGCTTCAATACCAGAACGGACAATCTCTGCGATAAAGGCAGCGGTATAGATACTGAGTGCCACCCAAAGCGCTGCTAACTCCGGCAGAATAGCCATACCGCCACGGAAGTTAAAGCCTTTTAATACCGGCTGCTCCCATACCAACGGGGAGCCTGAGGCAAGAAATGCCAGCAGAGGTAAACCCAGAATCATGCCTAATGAAACCCAATAAGCGGGAAAGCGTTGCCCCGTGGCATCCTGACGCTTTTTGTTCCAACGGATCAGTACATAGGAGGCGACTACGGCAATCAACAAGGCGATCCAAACCAGATCAAAACCTTCCTGTGGTAAGGGTTGTGGCATATAAAAACCGCGCACATTGAGATAAAAGGTATCCCATATCTCAATACTTTTTCTCGGTGACGGCAGCGCCTGCAGTACCGCGAAATACCAGAAGAAAATCTGTAACAGCAGTGGAATATTCCGAAAGATCTCCACATAAGCTGAAGCGACCTTAGCTACCAGCCAATTATTGGACAAGCGAGCCACACCAATCAGAAAACCCAAAATGGTAGCAACGATAACCCCTAGTGCAGACACCAGAATGGTATTCAGTAAACCGACCACAAAGGTTCGGCCATAACTGCTGGATTCCGTGTATTCGATGAGGGTTTGGGTAATGCCGAAACCGGCTTGTTGTGACAGGAAATCAAAACCTGTGGTGATACCCCGACTCTCAAGATTATTCAGGGTATTCTGGACAATCATGCCAACAAAACCGAGTACCACCAGCACCAGAAGTATCTGGAACACCAGGGCTCGTTTTGCCGGATCATGCCAGAAGCGCGTCTTTTGCTCAGGTAGAGAGGAGGACGGCGTCTTATCGGCATCTTGCATAGAGCAACCTCCGAAGAAAGAGACATACACCAGCAGGCGCAGGTTACATAGAAACTGACAATAATCGAGTCAACACTCTCATAACGCCAGCACAGTTCCCCTGAACCTGCCGGACCAATCAGTTAAAGCGTATTAACGGATCGGTGGCGCGTATTGCAGACCGCCCTTATTCCACAGCGCATTCAGGCCGCGCTCAATCTTCAGGGGAGAGCTCATCCCCAGGTTACGATCAAAAGCTTCACCATAGTTACCTACCTGTTTCACAATCTGGTAAGCCCAGTCATCGCTCAGCCCCAAACCTGAACCCTTGATACCTTCCTTGCCAACAAAACGATCAATGGCTGGATCAGGCTTTTTCATCTTGCCGTCGATATTACTGGAAGTCAGCCCCATCTCTTCCGCATTAACCATAGCGAACAGTGACCACTTAACGATATTAAACCAACCATCATCTCCCTGACGTACGACAGGACCTAGCGGCTCTTTCGAGATAATCTCTGGCAGTACCATGGCACCGTTTGGATTGGCCAACTTGATACGTAGTGCATAGAGTTGGGATTGGTCAGAAGTTAGCACATCACAACGACCCGCTTCAAAACCTTTTACTGTCTGATCAGCCGTATCAAAAACGACCGGCTCAAACTGCATATTGTTGGCACGGAAATAATCCGCAGCATTCAGCTCAGTGGTAGTACCAGACTGGATACACAGAGAAGCGCCATCCAGCTCCAGGGCACTTTTCACACCCAGATCTTTATTAATCATAAAGCCCTGGCCGTCGTAATAGGTCACCCCAGCAAAGTTCAGGCCCAGAGAAGAGTCACGGGTCAGCGTCCAGGTGGTTACGCGGGACAACATATCAATCTCACCGGATTGCAAGGCAGTAAAACGCTCTTTGGCATTCAGCGGGATATATTTCACCTTATCAGCATTACCCAACGTGGCTGCTGCGACACCCCGGCAGACATCCACGTCCATACCTTTCCAGTTACCCTTATCATCCGGGTTAGAATATCCAGGTACACCGGTTGTCACACCACACTGTACATAGCCACGCTCTTTAACAGCGTTCAGTGTGGTTGAAGAGAAAGCGGTACCCGCCATCGTTACAGAGATCACTGCGGATGCAGCTACCAGACCCAGTTTTTTCATTGTTATATTTCCTCGATTGTTCACAGGGTTTTCTGTAGCCATATAACATGACTACACAAGAAACAATAGTCATTAAGCAAGCAACGTTCCATCTTGCTAAACGCCGTTTCAGGATAATTATTTATATCACCTAAAACTAAACGTAGTTCACGGGAAATACATATGCAAAAGTGCGACAAAATGGGAGGACGAACCATGTAAAATAAAATTTACACACATGAAAAATTAGAGCAAAAGCACCGCAGAGCTGACTTTGCTTGTAAAATCAGCTTTAGAGATATGCCACTATAAGTGACATGATCAGCAAAAATGCACCAAACCTGTACCTCACGTAACTGAGGAGGATAGATACAACCAACCCAGTTAAGGATAATACTGACAAATACCCGCAAATCAGTCTCTCCTGGCAGAAACATTGGGATAATATGAATACGCTGTTTAACTACCCTCAGGATATCCGAAGGGCGATCTATACGACGAATGCGATAGAGTCTCTGAACAGTGTAACCAGAAAGGGCACGAGTAAGCGGAAAGTGTTCCCAACAGATGATTCAGTACGAAAAGTGATTTATCTGGCGATTCACTATGCTTCCAAAAAATGGACCATACCCATAAGAAACTGAAAAGCAGCCATGAGCTGCTTTATGATCAGGGTTTGCTGTCTTTTCTAAAAAGACTAAACAAGCGCTTGACGGTGTCCTAGCCTCACATGGGGAGACCCCACACTACCATCGACACTGAGCCGTTTCACTTCTGTGCGCTGCGGCGATAGATAGCAGATGGAATCAGGGGGGTTCTGCAAGCTACTTTGTTGTTTTGCTTTTCGTTGTTTTGCTTTTCTTACAGACTTTTCTTTCGCCCACACGAAAAAACCCCGATCATTTCTGATCGGGGTTTGCTGTCTTTTCTAAAAAGACTAAGTAAGCGCTTGACGATGTCCTACTCTCACATGGGGAGACCCCACACTACCATCGGCGCTGAGCAGTTTCACTTCTGAGTTCGAGATGGAATCAGGTGGTTCCTACACGCTATTGTCGTCAAGCAAAAAAGGTTGTAGATTCGTGCCGAGATATCTCTGTACTCTTTATTAAGAGCTTTA
>NZ_AULT01000052.1 GCF_000422425.1 Oceanospirillum beijerinckii DSM 7166 | reverse complement strand
TTTTAAACTTGCTTTTGTCGACATCACGCAGCCAGCAGCAGTCAAGTTTGGCTTTACTAATATCAATACCTATATAATGCATCTCTCATTTACCTTGTATATGCAGCATCACTGAAAACAGGTGCTTGGATACCATTCAATGTATGAGAACAATGAGAGTCTGGGCGTTTATCTACATTACAGCGTCAAACACTAAGGTCGGAACCAACATCACCGGACTCTACAGGTCATCAAGGTAGCTAACCCTGATTTCCGGAGAGATACAAGGTCGGAAAAGCCGTAGGCGCCTTCCGACAATAATCAGGTATCCAGGTCAGTGTCGGATGGCGCTTCGCTTATCCAACCTACCCAAATATCAAAGAATTTATCAGTAATGGTATTAGCTTCGTGACTCGATCGCTCATGCAAACAAGAGGACGCTAAGATGTTTGACCTCCAAGGTTTTGGTGATCAGTTGCTGGAAGGCGCGACGATCACCATCCAGCTGGCAATGGCCAGTCTGGTTGTGGGTTTGATTCTGGGTACACTGGCAGCGGTCGCCCGCCTGTCCGATAACCGCATCGCCCAAAAGATCGCCACCCTGTACTCCACCGTGATTCGCGGTATTCCAGAACTGCTGACCGTACTGATTATCTACTTCGGTACCGCAACCCTATTGATGGCCATCGCTCGTCAATTTGGTTACGACGAATATATTGAGATCGGCCCCTTTACCGCCGGTGTGATTGCACTGGGTTTAACCTTTGGTGCTTACGCCAGCGAAGTACTGCGCGGCGCCATTATTGCCATTCCTAAGGGACAGCGTGAAGCCGGTTTAAGCATCGGCATGTCGCCCATGAAAATCTTCTTCCGAATCACTATGCCACAGGTCTGGAAGCTGGCACTGCCTGGATTGGGTAACCTGTTTCTAGTACTGCTGAAAGACACCGCGTTGGTCTCTGTGGTGGGCCTGCACGATATTATGATGAAAACCCGTGAAGCGGTGAGCTATTCCAAAGATCCCTTCCTGTTCTATAGCGCAGCGGCTTTCCTTTATCTCAGTCTGACCATTGTTTCTATGGTCTTTATTCACTATATGGAAAAACGCACCAATCGCTGGGGAGGACAAGCCTAATGGATTTTGCAGTTATCGTTGAGTATTTCCCGCGCCTGCTACAGGGTGCCGTCACGACATTAGAACTGGTACTGGTCTCGGGCATTATCGGTTCCCTGCTGGCACTGCCCATTGGTCTGGCCCGTCACTCCCACCGTTGGTGGTTAAAAGCGATTCCCTACGGCTATATCTTTTTCTTCCGTGGCACTCCACTGCTGGTACAGATCTTTCTGGTGTACTACGGTATCGCCCAGTTTGAATCCATCCGTGAAAGCAGTCTATGGCCTTACCTGAGAGAGCCTTACTGGTGTGCCATTATCGCCTTCTCATTAAATACTGCGGCTTATACCGCCGAGATTCTGCGTGGCGCACTGGGAGCCGTACCAAGAGGTGAAGTGGAAGCCGCGAAGAGTATCGGTATGCGCAAGGTACAGCTGTATAAACGCATTATGCTACCGCGTGCACTGGGTATGATTATGCCCGCTTACGGTAATGAAGTGATTCTGATGCTAAAAGGCAGCGCCCCGGCCTCCACCATCACCCTGCTGGATCTGACCGGTATGGCCCGAACCATTATCGCCCGCACCTATACGCCCATTGAGATCTTCCTGGCCGCCGGTGTGATCTACCTGCTGATGAGCATGGCCATTATCCAGCTGTTCCGTTATCTGGAAATGCGCTCCAACCGTCATATGGAAGTGGCACGTTAAGCACCAGCGACCTCCCAAATATCAAAGCCCATATAGAGCGATCTATATGGGCTTTTTTTGGTTCATCACAGATTGCTTGCTGAAAAAAGAAGCTATGCCCGCACAACGTACAGCAAAGTTAAGCATCAGCCCCGCACCATTTCTCGAAACCCAGCTCCATCAAGTTTTTCTCAGATACGGGTTTCTTTATCGCGGCAAACACAGCATGGACAAGATCTCTATCCTTCAGCCTACGACTATATTTCCAGCCGCTATCATTGCTTGAATGAATAATAATCCGGGAATAGTCTTCATCACCAACCAGATGAGGACTGTATTCATCCATATGCACCCAAACACTTTGGTTGAGAAAATACTCTTCCCAACCGCTATCTGCTTCCCAAAATGCATCTTCCAGCACAACGTCTGTTGAAGACGTCTTTGAAAAAACCGCTTTGCTCATCCACTTATCCCAGACTAACCACTCATATATCTTTCGAATCGATGTCACCAGCGCTGCCGGACATACTTTCGCTCAAACAAAAGGCTCTCATTGTTGATGGCGTGAAAAAAGGCACAGTTATCATCGTTACAATGGGGACAGAGAGTTCTTTTTAGAAACTGTAGCGTCCTTCATCTCAGCGGAGATAACCTCGGCATATTGGGAATGTTGAGATGACGAGTCCAGTGGGTACTTTTATTTCTCAGCTTCGTAAAAGCTCGACTCTCAGCTATGCTATATACATCTGCTAATTAGCAGTTCAGTAACGCTTTCTGGAGGTCTGTTATGTCCCAAGGCACCGTATTTATCAATAACCGTACTCAGGCTGTGCGCCTACCAGCAGATACTCGGTTTCCTGAGGATGTGAAAAAGGTTAACGTGCGTGTCGTAGGTAAGGAGCGCATTCTGACACCGGTAGAAAACACCTGGGATAGTTTTTTTCTGGCGGAAGAAGGTGTTAGTGATGACTTTATGGCAGAACGCGCCAGCCAGGATCAGCCTGAAAGGGAAAGCTTCTAATGCTCAGGTTTATGCTGGATACCAACATTGTTATCTACGTGATTAAAAGGCGTCCAATAGAAGTACTGGAGACCTTTAACAAATATGCCGGACAGATGTGCATTAGCAGCATCACTCTGGCAGAACTGATGCACGGCGTTGAGAAAAGTGCAGTACCAGAGAAAAATCTTCGTAATGTCGAAGATTTTGTCTCACGCCTTGAGGTATTGGATTACGGAAATAAAGCCGCTGATCACTACGGCAATATCCGAGCCTCATTGGAGCGCCAAGGCAAAACTATCGGCGTTAATGATCTCCATATTGCCGGTCATGCGCGCAGTGAAGGATTAACCCTTGTCAGCAACAATACTCGAGAGTTTGAAAGAATCGACGGACTGATGCTCGTGGATTGGGTAAAAAAATAGCTGCGCTAAAATTATAGGGCAGCTATTTTCTCTCACGATATCAACAGATCTAATGGCTTAGAACGGGATATCGTCGTCGAAGTCATCAAAGCTCTGACCAGGGTTGCTGGCTGGTGCTAACTGCGAAGCAGGTTGTGGTGCTGGATCCGGTGCTTACCGAGGAACATGGTCATTATCCAGCTGTTCCATTATCTGGAAATGCACTCCAACCGCCATCTGGAAGTCGCACGTTAAGCACCAGCCCTTAAACGCTTTTCCATCCAATTAGAAATACCCACTGCAGAGAAGTCTCGGTGAGTACATTTTATAAAACATAATCGTACCGCAAGATATATTCTAAGTATCAAGTGATAACTGGTTTTACTTGTAACAGTCGAGCCTTGAGCTTTCCTGCCTCAGACCTATGCATCCTACCCATTGTGTTTACTTTACCCATTACGCTATTGAACAGGGATACATACTCACTAGAGCTTGGTCGTCCATTAAATGCGATTTCACACCTATGTACAGCTGCTCGGATCTGATTTCTCTTTTCCATTGGCATCGTAGGGCGGTCTTTATTGACATTAACACCATGCACATCTTGCTGAGTATTTCTGGGCATGATTTTATGCTTTCTACGATTAGGTTTTGCACCAATACTACGGAACATAGAATAAATAGAACTGATTATCCTAGATTTCTCAGATTTACTAAGTGATCGTCTAGAAGATACGGTTATGTCATCAACGTACCTCGTATAAACTAATCCCTTTTTTCTCAACTGGCTTACAAGCTGGGCTTCTCGATTCCAGAGTACCAAGTTACAAATGTAGCTACTTGTCTTAGCTCCTTGTACAACATCACCATTCATCGTCACAAGCTCAGCTAAGCATTCAGCAACAATATTTGAGAAACCAAACACCCCGACCCACATTTCATGAACCGTTTTCTTAGAAATAGAAGGAAAAAAGTTGGTGATGTCTTCACTGATTAGGACTTTGGAACCGACATGACTCCTAGCATCTGTTAGATAATCTCTTTTTCTGATGCTTCCTTGAAGATAATCAGGGTACTCGACACGCTTCAAGAAGGCTTCACAAATCTTCCCATGCAATGACTTTAAAGATGGTTTTGCATCATAAGTTAATCGATAAGAGCCATCTTCTTTCTTAATTTTTCGCGTTAAAAAAAAGAGGTCATTTGACTGAGCTGTAACTGTTTGCAAACCTTTCTTCGAAACATGAAGGGCAAGAGCAAGTTTATCTAAATCACCTATTGGTGCATGGGGGTAGTTAGGTTTTCGCAATCTCAGGCTCCATCAAAGAAAGTGCCGTATGAGAGAGCTTTTCAGCAAGTTCGTTGCTAATCCCTTCTCTATCACGTGCATCAGATGCCAAGAACATAAAAATGCTCATTGGTACATTCATCGCCTTACATATTTGATTAATGGTCGAAAGATTGGGATCTCGTTTGCCTTGCTCCAACAAGGTCAAATATGAAACTGACACGTCAGCTGCTTGTGAAAGCTTGGTTTTTGTCATCCCCTTTTGAGTACGGCATAGGGTCAGAGCCCTTCCAATATTCATAGGTATACCTCCAAAGAAGAGAAGTGACCTGTTGCAAACGGAGCGTTACTTAGAACTCAGATAACATTCTCAATAGCTTCTCTACAGTAGGTACTAGGCTAAGACACTTACCCAATAAATCCAGTAATTGGGAAGAAGTCTTTTGATCTCCATACTGCTCAAGATCTAGAATAATCTTATCAAGTTCATCACGCTTGCTGCTGTCCATAACATCATGCATCTCCAACTGAATCATTTTTAACGATTCAATGGATTTCTCTAAAAGATGGCGATTATTTTTCATAATCGAAAACCTCTCTGTCATTCAGTGCAATATCGCACCAGTCGACAAAACAATACTGAACTGAATAGAAATGCCATGGACAGCACAGGTCACTCATTCTTGGGCTACTTGTTAGCCCCTCCAGTCGAATTTATCCACTATCTCACTAATAGCTAGTGCCGTTGGAATTTTGCTGGGTAGTTGATCGCCAAAGGCAATCGACTCAAGAGAGTCACAATCTTGTTCAGATTAAGGTTATATCTTTTTGAGAGCATCAAGGTGATACACCTTGTACATCTGTGATAATAGCTATTTTTTCACAGAAAGCAACTATTTTTTACTCACAGTCAAAAAACAAGTCATACTGAAAACATCTAGAACCTTAGTGTTTGTCTGCAAGTTTGGATGAGACTGTATTAACAGTGTGAATTTAAAAGAGTTCTCTATGACCTGCTAAGAGCTATTTCCTCTCTCAAAGCAAAAAGCAGCACACCTACAAAATAAAAAGCCCCGTAAAATGGGGCCTTAAAGAAGATTTTTACAAGATATCTATGTTTTAGAACGGGATATCATCGTCGAAATCATCAAAGCTCTGACCAGGGTTGCTGGCCGGTGAGCCAAACTGGCTAGCGGGTTGAGCAGGAGCCTGCTGAGGCGCTTGTTGCTGCGGAGCAGATTGTTGTGCTTGCTGAGGAGCAGGCGCTGGCTGCTGGTAGCTCGGCTGCTGTGGCGCTTGTTGAGCCGGTTGCTGATAGCTTGGCTGTTGTGGCGCGTGCTGAGGTGCTGCTTGTTGCATCGGCTGGCCGCCCATTTGACCGCCCATTGGCTGTGCCGCTGGGTTGTTGCCATACCCGCCTTGGGGAGGCATTCCTGCTGATGCACCGCCACCCATGCCGCCATCGCGGCTATCCAGCATCTGCATTACGCCGTTGAAACCGTCGACAACGATCTCTGTGGTGTAACGATCCTGACCAGCTTGATCCTGCCATTTACGGGTCTGCAGCTTACCTTCAACGTATAGCTTAGAGCCTTTTTTCACGTACTGGCTTACCACGTCGGCCAGTTTGCCGAAGAACACTACACGGTGCCATTCGGTGCGGTCCTGACGCTGACCACTGTTTTTATCCATCCAGCTTTCACTGGTAGCGATTGATACGTTGGCGACTGCGCCGCCGTTTGGCAGGTAACGCACTTCAGGGTCCTGACCCACATTACCTACCAGAATTACTTTATTGATACCACGAGACATTGTTTTCTCCAGATAATTAAGGTCAGGCCAGCGCCGAAGCCAGGGCCTGTTCGTCTAACGATTCTTTATCGATCTTCATATAAGCGGCTTTTTCGTCGGCGACGATCACCACTTCTTCTACACCAGGAATCGCCAGCAGTTTGGCGACGATCTGATCGGTCTGTTCCTGCCAGCTTTCCGGCAGAGTGATCACTTTCCCGGTCAGGTGTTTCGGTGGCTGCATACCCCAGGCAATCGCTACCCAGATCAGCGCCAGCGCACCACATAAAATCAGTACGGCGTCGATGCCCCAGGCTCCGTAAATGGTGCCACCGGCTGCACCACCGATAAAGGCACCAAAGAACTGGCTACTGGAATAAACACCCATTGCGGTGCCTTTCTGGCCCGCCGGTGAGATCTTGCTGATCATGGATGGCAGGCTGGCTTCCAATAGGTTGAAGGCCATAAAGTATACAAACAGCAATCCAAACAGCATGATTTGGCTGTCGGCGGTGGTCAGTCCCATCAGAATCTGAGAGATGGCAACCAGAGAGATCGCCAATAGGAAGATGGGTTTCATCTTACGCTTTTTCTCAGCGATGATGATAAAGGGCACCATGGCGAAAAACGCCAGGATCATAATCGGTAGATACACCATCCAGTGCTGAGGTGCAGTCAGTCCCAACTCGACTAAACGCAGTGGAACTACCACAAAGGTGGCGGTCATCACCAGATGCAGAATCAGAATACCCATATCCAGACGCAGCAGTTCAGGATGTTTAAGCATCTCGAAGATCTGTTTTTTCTGTACCGTGGCATCACGCTGAGGCGAGTACAGTTGCGGTGTCGGAACCCATTTCCAGATCACCAGTAGACCAAGCGATGCCAAGAGCGCTGTAAACCAGAATAAGCCGGATAGACCGAAGGGTTGGGAGATCACAGGACCCAGTACCAGCGCGACAGAGAAGGAGATACCGATACTCATACCCACTACGGCCATGGCGCGGGTCCGCATCTGTTCACGGGTCAGGTCTGAGAGCAGCGCCATAATACTACTGGCAATGGCACCACTGCCCTGCAGACAGCGGCCAATAATGACACCATAAATCGATTCGGACATGGCGGCAACAATACTGCCAATAACAAACAGCACCAGCCCCAAAACAATCACGGTTTTGCGGCCGACCTTATCCGACAGGAAACCAAACGGGATCTGCAACAGCGCCTGGGTCAGACCATAACTACCAATCGCAATACCAATCAATGCCGGAGTGGCACCTTCCAGGTCGGCGCTGTAGATCGAAAGCACAGGCAGTACCATAAAAAGTCCCAGCATACGCAGGACATACAAACCGGCCAGACCTGATACCGCCCGGCGTTCGCCTGCGGTCATCGACTCGATACTCATCGACGTTCTTTACCTCTTGCTTGCTTTGACGGCACCGGCACACGCTGGGCCCCGTTCAGAATAGCCGGACATTTTACTCTTTATCCCCCCGCCAATACCACCGCCGATAGAGTATTCTGTTAGTTTTTTCCTGTTTAAGCATACAGGAGTCTGTTCGTGGCTCCGACGTGTCTCTATAATGTCTGTCCCTTTAGTGTCGTAAGTTATCTGAGTGGTTAGATTCAATGGATAAGATCCTGGTTCGCGGTGCCCGTACCCATAACCTGAAAAACATCAACCTTGATCTCCCTCGGGATAAGCTGGTGGTGATCACCGGGCTGTCCGGATCAGGAAAATCCTCCCTGGCGTTTGATACCCTGTATGCGGAGGGGCAGCGGCGTTATGTGGAGTCTCTGTCCACCTATGCCCGTCAGTTCCTATCGATGATGGAAAAGCCCGATGTGGATCATATCGAGGGTCTGTCACCGGCCATCTCCATTGAGCAGAAGTCGACCTCTCATAACCCTCGCTCCACGGTTGGTACCATTACAGAGATCTACGACTACCTGCGTCTGCTGTTTGCCCGTGCCGGTACGCCACACTGTCCAACCCATCACTTGCCATTGGAAGCGCAAGAGATCAGTCAGATGGTGGATCAGGTGTTAGCCCTACCGGAAGGCAGCAAGATTATGTTACTGGCTCCTGTGGTACGCGCCCGTAAAGGAGAACACCTGAACCTGTTTGGCGAACTGAAGGGTCAGGGTTTTGTTCGTGTGCGAATCAATGAAAAGGTCTATGACCTGGATGAATTACCGGTACTGGATAAAAACAAGAAGCACACCACTGAGGTCGTCGTTGATCGAATTAAGGTACGTGACGATCAACAGCAGCGCTTAGCGGAATCCTTTGAGACGGCACTGCAATTGGCGGATGGCTTAGCCATCGTGCACTTTATGGACGGCGAGCAGGACGATATCACCTTCTCCTCCAAATTTGCCTGTCCTGAATGCGGTTATTCCATTCAGGAGCTGGAACCCCGTCTATTCTCATTTAATAACCCGGCCGGAGCCTGTCAGACCTGTGATGGTCTGGGGACTCACCAGTTCTTTAATGAAGGCAAGCTGATCACCAATGAGGATTCCAGCCTGGCAGAAGGTGCGATTCGTGGCTGGGATCGCGGCAGTGTCTATTACTTCTCTATGCTGAGTTCTGTTGCTAAACACTACGGTTTTAAGCTGGAGACACCCTGGAAAAAGCTGCCAAAAGAGCATCAGGATAAGGTGCTATACGGCAGCGGACAAACCAAGCTGGAATTTATCTATATCAACGACCGTGGCGATAAGGTGACCCGTAATCATCCCTTTGAGGGCGTGATTCCCAATATGGAACGGCGTTACCGGGATACCGAATCTCAGATGGTACGGGAAGAGTTAAGCAAGTATCTGAGCGTACAACCTTGTCCAAGCTGTCACGGCACGCGTCTGCGTGAAGAAGCCCGTCATGTCTTGCTGGCAGAAAAGAACCTGCCTGATATTACTTGCATGCCCATTGGTGAAGCCTTTGACTACTACACCAATCTACAGCTGGAAGGCCGTAAAGGTGAGATTGCCGCTAAGATTTTGACCGAGATTCGTCTGCGCCTGCAGTTTTTGGTCAATGTGGGTCTTGATTACCTCAATCTTGAGCGTAGCGCCGATACTCTGTCCGGCGGTGAAGCCCAGCGTATTCGTTTGGCCAGTCAGATCGGTGCTGGTCTGGTGGGCGTGATGTATATCCTTGATGAGCCGTCTATCGGTCTGCATCAGAGAGACAACGAACGCCTGATTGCGACGCTGACCCATTTAAGGGATCTTGGTAATACGGTGATTGTGGTTGAGCACGATGAAGATGCCATTCGTCATGCGGATCACGTGCTGGATATAGGCCCGGGTGCCGGTGTCCACGGTGGTCAAATTGTGGCTCAGGGCACACCGCAGGAGATTATGGATAACCCTGACTCGGTGACCGGTCAATATCTATCTGGCAAAAAAGAAATCGCTGTGCCTAAGGTGCGTATCCCGGCACATCCAGAGCAGATATTGCGACTCAAGGGTGCAAAAGGGAATAACCTGAAGAATGTGGATCTGAATATCGCAGCAGGTTTGTTTACCTGTATTACGGGTGTGTCTGGTTCCGGTAAATCCACGCTGATTAACGGCACCTTGTATCCGATTCTGGCCCGTGAGCTGAATCGTAATACCAGCCTGACACCAGCAGAGCATGAGTCTATAGAAGGCTTAGACTTGTTTGATAAAGTGATCGATATCGACCAGAGCCCAATTGGTCGTACGCCACGTTCTAACCCTGCAACCTATACTGGTATCTTTACGCCAATTCGTGAGCTGTTCTCAGGTACTCAGGAAGCCCGCTCCCGGGGTTATAAACCGGGGCGATTTAGCTTTAACGTGAAAGGCGGTCGCCGTGAAGCCTGCCAGGGCGATGGCCTGATCAAGGTTGAGATGCACTTCTTGCCGGATATCTATGTTCCTTGTGATGTGTGTAAGGGTAAACGTTATAACCGCGAAACTCTGGAAGTACGTTACAAAGGCAAGAATATCCATGAAGTGCTCGAGATGACCATTGAGGACGCACTGGAATTCTTTATTGCGGTGCCTGCTCTTGCACGTAAGCTACAGACCTTGATGGATGTTGGCCTGTCCTATATTCGTTTAGGACAGAGTGCGACAACACTCTCCGGTGGTGAAGCTCAGCGGGTTAAGCTGGCAAAAGAGCTATCCAAGCGTGATACAGGTAAAACCATCTATATTCTCGATGAACCAACCACTGGTCTTCACTTCGAAGATATTCAGCTGTTGATGGCAGTGCTTCAGCGCTTACGTGATCACGGTAATACCATTGTGGTGATCGAACACAATCTGGATGTGATTAAAACGGCGGACTGGCTGATCGATCTGGGGCCTGAAGGGGGTTCTGGGGGTGGTCAAATTATCGCTGAAGGTACACCAGAGCAAGTGGCTAAGATGGAAATATCCCATACAGGGCGCTTCCTGGGGCCACTGTTAAAGAAATAGCTCGTTTAGGAGGCTGAAGGCTGGACAGAGTGTAGCCAGTGATAGTTAGCTTATTGAAAAGATGCCGTGTCGTTTAGACGATGCGGTATTTTTTTGTCTATTGGAGACTGAGATTTGGAAAGGCAGGACATTAATCTGACGGCTGATGAAAACGGTTCCGGTGAGGAGCCATGAACGGTATGTAAAAATGGGCAGGATAGTTAATGGCTACATTTCAGGCATAAAAAAACCGGCCATAAAGGCCGGTTTTTGTCGAGCAATTGCTTACTCGTCGTCAGCTTCTACAACTGGACGATCTACCAGTTCAACGTACGCCATAGGCGCGTTGTCACCAGCACGGAAGCCGCATTTCAGGATGCGAACGTAACCGCCTGGACGATTCTGATAGCGTGGACCCAGATCTGTAAACAGCTTACCTACCACTGCATCAGAACGAGTACGAGCGAATGCCAGACGGCGATTAGCTACAGAGTCGTTCTTAGCCAAAGTGATCAGTGGCTCAATGTGGCCACGCAGTTCTTTAGCTTTAGGCAGTGTAGTTTTAATCAGTTCGTGTTCCACCAGAGAGTTAACCATGTTTTTAAACATGGCCTTACGGTGTGAACTGTTACGATTAAATTTACGACCACTCTTACGATGACGCATTTTTCAGTTCCTTACCAAACCGTGATGATCGAGATTAGGCTGATACCTTCTCGTCACCCTTTAAACTTGCTGGCGGCCAGTTTTCCAACCGCATACCCAGAGACAGACCGCGAGAGGCCAGTACATCCTTGATTTCAGTCAGCGACTTCTTACCAAGGTTCGGCGTCTTCAGCAGTTCTACTTCGGTGCGCTGAATCAGATCACCAATGTAGTAGATGTTCTCGGCTTTCAGACAGTTTGCAGAGCGAACAGTCAGTTCCAGATCATCAACCGGACGCAGAAGAATAGGATCAATCTGATCTTCTTCTTCCTCGGGTTCTTGCTCTTTGTCAGTCTCAAGATCAACAAAGGCAGCCAACTGTTCCTGAAGGATAGTCGCAGAACGACGGATCGCTTCTTCAGGATCTAAAGTGCCATCAGTTTCCAGATCGATAATCAGTTTATCCAGGTCTGTACGTTGCTCAACACGAGCGCTTTCTACAACGTAAGACACACGGCGTACTGGGCTGAAGGTCGCATCTAGCTGCAGACGACCGATAGAACGGCTTTCGTCTTCAGCAGATTGGCGTGCATCAGCAGGCTCGTAACCACGACCACGCTGAACTTTCAGTTGCATTTTGAACTCTGCACCGTCGTTCAGGTGAGCAATTACGTGCTCTGGATTAACGATTTCAACATCATGATCCAGCTGGATATCTCCAGCTGTCACTGCACCAGGACCTTTCTTATTCAGCGTCAGTACTGCTTCATCACGGCCGTGCAGGATAATTGCTACGTCTTTCAGGTTTAACAGGATTTCGATAACGTCTTCCTGAACACCTTCAACTGCACTGTACTCGTGCAATACGCCTTCGATTTCCGCTTCTACTACGGCACAACCCGGCATAGAAGACAGAAGAATACGACGCAGGGCATTACCCAGAGTATGACCATAACCTCGCTCAAAAGGCTCTAGGATCACTTTTGCACGAGTAGCGCTTACTTCTTCAACCTTGATTTCACGTGGGCGAAGAAATTCTGTCACTGAACGCTGCATAGAATTACCTTTATTTAGCTGCCAGATGATTACTCAGAGATTACTTGGAGTACAGCTCAACAATCAGGTTTTCGTTGATGTCAGCAGACAGGTCAATACGCTCAGGCTTAGCCTTGAAAGTACCTTCCATTTTCTTGCTGTCAACGTCAACCCACTGTACGTCAGAACGCTGAGAAGCCAGTTGCAGTGCGTTTTGAATACGCAGCTGGTTCTTGGATTTCTCACGTACTGCAACAACATCACCCGCCTTAACCTGGTAAGATGCGATGTTAACTGTACGACCGTTCACCTGGATCGCTTTGTGGCTTACCAGCTGACGTGCTTCTGCACGAGTGGAACCAAAGCCCATGCGAAATACTACATTGTCCAGACGGCTTTCCAGAAGTTGCAGCAGGTTTTCACCCGTTGCACCTTTCAGACGAGCTGCTTCTTTGTAGTAGTTACGGAATTGCTTTTCCAGAACGCCGTAGATACGACGAACTTTTTGCTTCTCACGCAGCTGCAGACCGTAGTCAGACAGACGACCACGGCGCTGACCGTGTTGACCAGGAGCAGTTTCGGATTTGCACTTGTTTTCAAAAGCGGTTACACCGCTTTTTAGGAATAAGTCTACGCCTTCACGACGTGAAAGCTTACACTTAGGACCAATATAACGAGCCATCTATTTCCGCTCCCTTACACACGACGTTTCTTAGGTGGACGACAACCGTTGTGCGGAATAGGTGTAACGTCAGTAATGTTGCCAACTTTAAAGCCAGCAGCGTTAAGTGCACGAACAGCAGACTCACGGCCTGGTCCTGGACCCTTAACAAGTACATCTACGTTTTTAACACCATATTCGGCTGCTGCGGTCGCAGCACGTTCACTAGCTACTTGAGCTGCGAACGGGGTACTCTTACGAGAACCACGAAAACCCGAACCACCGGCAGTTGCCCAAGAAAGGGTGTTGCCCTGGCGGTCAGTAATCGTAACGATCGTATTGTTAAAAGATGCGTGGATGTGTGCTACACCGTCCACCACAGTCTTTTTAACTTTTTTACGGTTACGTGCTGGGTTAGCCATAATGTATGTTTCCTGTAAAAAGCTTCACAATTACTTGCGAATCGGTTTACGCGGACCTTTACGAGTACGCGCGTTAGTCTTGGTGCGCTGACCACGGACGGGCAGACTGCGACGATGACGAAGACCACGATAGCAACCAAGGTCCATCAGACGCTTGATATTCATGCTAATTTCGCGGCGCAGGTCACCTTCAACAGTGTACTTGCCTACCTCGTTACGAACCTGGTCCAGAACGTCTTCAGACAGATCTGCGATCTTGGTAGATGGCTCAATACCAACTGCCGCCAGAATACTTTTAGCGGTGGTAGAGCCGATACCAAAGATATAGGTCAGCGAGATCACCGCATGCTTATTGTCGGGAATATTGACACCTGCAATACGGGCCATTCAGCTATCTCCGATATACGAGCGATTGCTCTTCAGTTTAATGTTCACGAAGGGCGCAAAAGAATACACCTTGATATAAAAAATATCAAGGTGTATTGCCTTCGTGACCCAAGGTCAGGATTAGCCCTGACGTTGTTTGTGCTTAGGATCAGTTGCGCAAATTACGCGAACAGAACCACGGCGACGAATGATCTTACAGTTACGGCAGATCTTCTTAACAGATGCACGAACTTTCATTCGATCAAACTCCAATATTCAGGCTTGGTTTAGCGTAGCATTCCGCTACCACCACCATAACCTTTCAAGTTCGATTTTTTCATCAGGGACTCATATTGATGACTCATAAGATGCGACTGCACCTGAGCCATAAAGTCCATGACAACGACTACAACAATCAGCAGGGAAGTACCACCGAAGTAAAACGGTACACTCCAGGCAACAACCAGGAACTGTGGCATAAGAGACACAGCAGTAATGTACAATGCGCCAAACAATGTCAGACGAGACATTACTCCATCGATATAACGAGCTGAGTGCTCCCCAGGGCGGATGCCAGGAATGAACGCACCTGATTTCTTCAGGTTGTCAGCGACATCTTTGGGGTTAAATACCAGTGCTGTATAAAAGTAGCAGAAGAATACTACACTGAGCGCAAAAAGCAAGATATACAATGGTTGACCTGGTGCAAGTGCCAATGAGGCTTCCTGCAGCCATGCCATACTTTCATTTTGGCCGAACCATTGGCCAATAGAGGCCGGGAACAACAGAATACTGGAAGCAAAAATTGGCGGGATAACACCAGCCATATTTACTTTCAGCGGTAAGTGGCTTGACTGTGCTGCAAACACCTTCCGTCCTTGCTGACGCTTTGCATAGTTTACGGTGATGCGACGCTGGCCGCGCTCCATAAACACAACAAAAGCAACAGTCAGAACAGCCAGTACACCAATCGCCAGCAGGGCCAGGATATTGATATCACCCTGACGCGCCTGTTCGAAGGACTGGCCAATAGCTCCAGGTAAACCTGCAACAATACCAGCGAAAATCAGAATGGATATACCATTACCGATACCGCGTTCTGTTACTTGCTCACCGAGCCACATCAGGAATATCGCACCTGAGACCAGGGTGGTAACAGCTACAAAGTAGAAGCTGAAATCCGCCGCAAACGCGACGCCCTGACCAGCAAGACCGACTGCCATACCAATCGATTGCACCGTTGCCAACACCACTGTGCCGTAGCGGGTGTATTGATTGATTTTGCGTCGACCGGCCTCACCTTCTTTCTTCAGCTGTTCCAGCTGAGGTGAAACCACGGTCAGCAGCTGCATGATAATCGAGGCAGAAATGTAGGGCATAATGCCCAGTGCCAGGATACTCATACGCTCCAGAGCACCACCCGAGAACATGTTAAACAAGCTCAGAATGGTGCCCTGACTCTGCTCAAACAAAGCAGCCAGCCTTTCAGGATTGATACCAGGAACAGGAATGTGCGCGCCAATGCGGTAAACCACAATTGCGATAAACACAAAACGCAGACGCGCCCAAAGCTCGCCTAAACCTTTTTGTGCCCCTGCTGGTACAGATCCTGATTTAGCCATTATTCTTCAACCTTTCCGCCTGCAGCTTCAATCGCTGCACGTGCACCCTTGGTTACTTCCAGGCCGCTTACAGTTACTGCTTTGTCGATTTCACCAGACAGAATAACGCGTACACGTTTGGTGTCATCTTTGATGATATCCGCTTGCTTCAGCGCAGCGATATCAATCACTTCAGCTTCAACTTTAGCCAGCTCATGCAGACGTACTTCAGCAGTGAAAGCAGCTTGGCGAGAAGTGAAACCAAATTTTGGCAGACGACGCTGCAGTGGCATCTGACCACCTTCAAAACCTGGTTTTACAGAACCACCAGAGCGGGATTTCTGACCTTTGTGGCCACGGCCACCAGTCTTACCCAGACCACTACCGATACCACGACCAACACGCTTCTTAGAAGGTTTGGAACCTGGAGCCGGACTTAGAGTATTCAGATGCATGATTACTCTCCTTCAACTGTAACAAGGTAGTTAACCTTGTTGATCATGCCGCGAACGGAAGGAGTATCTTCCAGCTCAACAGTGTGACCGATGCGACGCAGACCCAGGCCTTTAACACACAATTTGTGTTTAGGCAGAATACCAATTGGGCTACGGGTAAGAGTTACCTTGATTTTTGCCATGATACTTACCCCAGGATCTCTTCTACACTCTTGCCACGCTTAGCTGCTACATCCTCAGGAGCGTTCATGTTCGCCAGACCTTTAACAGTCGCACGAACCACGTTCACTGGGTTAGTAGAGCCATAGCACTTGGCCAGAACGCTTTGTACACCAGCCAGTTCCAATACAGCACGCATTGCGCCACCAGCAATAATACCGGTACCTTCAGATGCAGGCTGCATGTAAACCTTGGAAGCACCGTGACGTGCTTTTACAGGGTACTGCAGGGTGTTGCCATCCAGCTGAACCTGTACCATGTTGCGGCGCGCTTGTTCCATTGCCTTTTGAATAGCAACTGGAACTTCACGTGCTTTACCACGACCAAAGCCAACGCGGCCATTGCCATCACCAACGACAGTCAGAGCAGTGAAGCCGAAGATACGACCACCCTTAACTACCTTGGCGACACGGTTGACCTGAACTAGCTTCTCTTGCAGCTCAGCACCTTTCTGTTCAATATTCGCCATCGCTTTTACCCTTAGAATTCCAGACCGCCTTCACGGGCAGCATCAGCCAGCGCCTTAACGCGGCCATGATACTTGTAACCGGAGCGATCAAACGCAACCTTAGTTACACCCGCTGCCTTAGCGCGTTCAGCAATCAGTTTGCCTACTTTGCCGGCTGCTTCTACGTTACCGGTAGCACCATCACGCAGAGTGGCATCTACAGTAGATGCTGCGGCCAGAACCTGACCGCCGTCTGGGCTGATAACTTGAGCATAAATATGACGCGGGGTGCGGTTTACACACAGACGGTGTACGCCGAGCTCACGCATTTTGGCACGTGCACGACGCGCGCGACGTAAACGAGACTCTTTCTTAGCGCTCATAACCCTGCCTTACTTCTTCTTAGCTTCTTTGCGACGTACGTGCTCATCCGCATAGCGAATACCCTTACCTTTATAAGGCTCAGGTGGACGATAAGCACGAATCTCTGCAGCAACCTGGCCCAGCAGCTGTTTATCAGCACTTTTCAGTACGATTACAGTGTTGCTTGGAGTTTCAGCAGTCACACCTTCTGGCAGTTGGTAATCAACTGGGTGTGAGAAACCAAGAGACAGGTTGATTTCTTTGCCTTTAGCCTGAGCACGGTAACCAACACCATTAATATTCAGTGTCTTGGTGAAGCCTTCGCTTGCACCTTGTACCATGTTGCTAATCAGAGCACGAGCGGTACCCGCTTGTGCCCATGATGCTTTCTCAGAAACCGGGGCAAAGGTCAGCACGTTTTCGTTTTGTTCAATTGCAACATCTGCGTGCAGATCCAGCTTCAGCTCGCCTTCTTTACCTTTAACAGTAACCTGACGGCCATCCAGCTTGAATTCAACACCAGCTGGCAATTGAACAGGACTTTTTGCTACCCTGGACATTTCGATCTCCTAGAATACGGTGCAGATGACTTCGCCACCAACACCGGCCTGGCGTGCTGCGCGATCAGTCATAACACCTTTAGAGGTAGATACGATCGCTACGCCCAGACCACCTTCGACCTTCGGCAGGTCCGCAGTGCCTTTATAGCTACGCAGACTCGGCTTACTGACACGCTCAATCTTTTCGATTACAGGCTTGCCTTCGAAGTACTTCAGTTCAACAGTCAGAGAAGGTTTAACGTCACCCTCAACAGAATAATCTGTGATGTAACCTTCTTCCTTCAGCACGCGTGCCAGCTCTACCTTCATTTTTGAAGAAGGCATGGAGACAGTCTCCTTAGCTACCATCTGTGCATTACGGATACGGGTAAACATATCCGCCAGTGTGTCTTGCATGCTCATTCGGTTCGCGCTCCTAATACTACGCGTTTACCAGCTTGCTTTACGCAGGCCAGGAACATCACCACGCATGGCAGCTTCACGCAACTTGATACGGCTCAGGCCGAACTTGTTGTAGAAGCCATGCGGACGGCCAGTAACACGACAGCGATTGCGCTGACGTGCAGGGCTAGCGTCACGAGGCATTTTTTGCAGCTTCTGCTGCGCGTCCCAACGATCTTCTTCAGAAGTCGCAGGGTTTGCAATCAGTGCTTTCAGTTCAGCACGCTTTGCAGCGTACTTCTGAACCAGTTTAGCGCGCTTAGCTTCGCGCTGAACCATACTTACTTTTGCCATGATCCTACCCCTATTTCTTGAACGGGAATTGCAGAGCACTTAACAGTGCCAGGCCTTCCTCGTTGCTGTCAGCCGTGGTAGTGATAGTGATATCTAAACCGCGGATGCGATCCACTTTATCGTAGTCAATTTCAGGGAAGATGATCTGTTCACGAACACCCATGCTGTAATTGCCACGACCGTCAAATGACTTCGGATTCAGGCCGCGGAAGTCACGTACACGTGGAATAGAGATATCAACCAAACGATCCAGGAACTCCCACATACGATCAGCACGCAGAGTCACTTTACAACCGATTGGCCAACCTTCACGTACCTTAAAGCCAGCAACAGATTTGCGTGCTTTAGTTACGACTGGTTTCTGGCCACTCAGTTGCTCTAGATCTGCAACTGCGCTGTCAATCAGCTTCTTATCGCTGGTTGCATCGCCGATACCCATGTTTAGAGTCACTTTTGTGATGCGAGGAACCTCCATCACATTGTTGTAACCAAACTGCTCCTGCAACTTGGCTACAACTTCTGACTTATATAACTCTTTCAGTCTCGCCATGATGTTACCTGACTCGCTTAGGCGTCGATCTCTTTCTGGGTCGACTTGTAAATCCGAACCTTGGAACCATCTTCCAAGACCTTGAAACCAACGCGATCAGCTTTGTTGGTTTCTTTGTTATAGATGGCAACGTTGGAGGAATGAATTGGCGCTTCGCGCTCAACAATACCACCCTGGGTGCCTAACATCGGGTTTGGCTTGGTGTGACGCTTAACCATGTTCACACCAGAAATGACAATGCGACCATCTTGCAGTACACGCTTAATGGTACCACGCTTGCCTTTATCCTTACCCGCAATGACGATTACCTCGTCCTCACGCTTAATCTTACGCATAGCCGGTCTCTCGCTCCCTATAGCACTTCTGGCGCCAAGGAAATAATCTTCATGAACTTTTCGCCACGCAGTTCACGGGTTACCGGGCCGAAGATACGGGTCCCGATTGGGGCGTCGTTAGCATTCAGCATTACAGCTGCGTTGCCATCGAAACGGATTACTGAACCGTCTGGACGACGAATCCCCTGCCTAGTGCGAACCACTACAGCCTTCAGGACTTGACCTTTCTTCACTTTACCGCGAGGAATAGCTTCCTTAACGGTTACTTTGATGATGTCACCAACACGTGCATAACGACGCTTGGAACCACCCAGCACCTTAATACACATTACACGACGAGCGCCGCTGTTGTCGGCCACATCAAGCATGCTTTGCGTTTGAATCATCGGTTCTTCTCCAAACCAAATACGCTTAACTAAAGTTCGATCTGTGCCGAGCTTACAGCTCTACAGCACGCTCATCGATGCTCACCAAAGTCCAGGTTTTAGTCTTCGATAGAGGACGACATTCCTGGATAGTCACTACATCACCCATGTTGCAGCTATTGTCTGCGTCATGTGCATGCAGTTTGGTTGAACGGCGGACATACTTACCGTAGATCGGGTGTGCTACGCGACGCTCAACCAGTACAGTGATGGACTTGTCCATCTTGTTACTTACCACTTTACCGGTAAGTGTACGGGCGTTGTTTTCAGTCTCAGCCATCTTTAGTTACCTGCTTTTTCATTCAGCAAAGTGTTCACACGAGCGATGTCTCGACGAACCTGTTTCAGCAGGTGAGTCTGAGTCAGCTGACCAGTCCCCTTCTGCATACGCAGATTGAATTGTTCACGAAGCAGGTCAGTCAGCTGCTCTTTCAGCTCTTCAACTGACTTTTCACGCAGTTCTGCTGCTTTCATTACATCACCGTCCGCTTAACAAAGGTGGTTGCGAAAGGTAGCTTGGCAGCGGCCAGAGCAAATGCTTCACGAGCCAGCTGTTCTGATACACCTTCCATCTCGTAAAGTACACGGCCCGGCTGAATCTGGCATACCCAGTATTCAACGTTACCTTTACCTTTACCCTGACGCACTTCTAATGGCTTACCTGTGATCGGCTTGTCCGGGAATACACGGATCCAGATCTTACCACCACGCTTGATGTGACGCGTCATTGTACGACGTGCCGCTTCAATTTGGCGTGCTGTCAGACGACCACGACCCGTGGCTTTCAGACCGAATTCACCGAAGCTCACATTATGTCCGCGAGCTAGACCACGATTGCGGCCTTTTTGTACCTTGCGGAACTTGGTACGCTTTGGCTGTAACATTGTCTATCTCCTACTTGCCTTTTTTCTTAGGCGCGTTCTGCTTAGCACGTACTTCCTCGATGCCACCCAGGATTTCGCCTTTGAAGATCCAGGTCTTAACACCGATTACACCGTATGTGGTGTTTGCTTCAGCAGTCGCGTAGTCAATGTCAGCACGCAGTGTGTGCAGAGGCACACGACCTTCGCGATACCACTCAGAACGTGCAATTTCAGCACCACCCAGACGACCAGATACCTGAATTTTGATACCTTTGGCGCCCAGACGCATTGCGTTCTGTACCGCACGCTTCATAGCGCGACGGAACATCACACGACGCTCCAGCTGGCTAGCAACACTTTCTGCTACCAGTTTTGCGTCCAGTTCAGGCTTACGAATTTCTTCGATATTGATGTGTACAGGCACGCCCATCATCTTAGTGACTTCGTTGCGCAGTTTTTCAACATCTTCGCCTTTCTTACCAATCACGATGCCTGGACGGGCAGTGTGAATGGTTATACGAGCATTCTGAGCTGGGCGCTCAATCTGAATCCGGCTTACAGAAGCCTGTTTCAGACGGTTCTGCAGGAAAGAACGCACCTGCAGATCGTTGTTCAGGTTGTCAGCGTAATCACTGCCTTCTGCAAACCATGTAGAAGTGTGATCTTTAACAATACCCAGTCGAATGCCAGTTGGATGTACTTTCTGACCCATCTGGTCGTCTCCTACTTATCTGCTACCTTAACCGTGATATGGCAAGTGCGCTTCAGAATGCGATCAGCACGGCCTTTAGCACGTGGTCTGATGCGCTTCATGGTCATACCTTCATCAACAAAAATTGTTGATACGCGCAGCTCATCGATATCAGCACCTTCGTTGTGCTCGGCGTTGGCAATGGCTGATTCAAGAACTTTCTTGATCAAAACCGCAGCCTTCTTCGGGCTGAAGGTCAGCAGATTCAGTGCTTCTGCAACTGGCATTCCGCGAACCTGGTCAGCAACCAAACGCGCCTTTTGTGCGGATAAGCGAGCACCCCGTAATTTAGCGGCTACTTCCATCTCTTATTCCCCTCGGCTTAGCGCTTGGCTTTCTTGTCTGCTACGTGACCACGGTAGGTACGAGTAGCAGCGAATTCACCCAGCTTGTGGCCGACCATCTCTTCAGAGACAAGTACAGGCACGTGCTGGCGACCGTTATGAACTGCAATGGTCATGCCTACCATTTCTGGCAGGATCATGGAACGACGAGACCAGGTTTTTACCGGGCGACGATCGTTGCTATCCAGAGCAGCTTCAACCTTCTTCAACAGATGCAGGTCAACAAATGGACCTTTTTTCAGTGAACGTGGCACAGCTGTATCCTCTTAAAAACTGTTACTTAGAACCGCGACGACGAACGATCAGTTTGTCAGTACGCTTGTTCTTACGTGTCTTATGACCTTTAGTCGGCACACCCCAAGGGGTTACTGGATGACGACCACCTGAGGTACGACCCTCACCACCACCATGTGGGTGATCTACCGGGTTCATAGCCACACCGCGAACAGTCGGGCGAACACCACGCCAGCGCTTAGCACCAGCTTTACCCAGACGACGCAGACTGTGCTCAGAGTTACCTACTTCACCCAGAGTCGCACGACAATCAACCAGTACCTTGCGCATTTCGCCGGAACGCAGACGCAGAGTTGCGTAAGCACCCTCACGGGCTACCAGCTGAACGGAAGCACCAGCAGAACGTGCAATCTGTGCACCTTTACCAGGTTTCAGTTCGATACAGTGAATCACGCTACCTACTGGGATGTTACGCAGAGGCAGAGTATTACCAGCCTTGATCGGCGCATCAGCACCAGACTGGATAGCATCGCCTGCTTTAACACCCTTAGGCGCAATAATGTAACGACGCTCACCATCTGCATACTTCAGCAGAGCGATGTGTGCAGTACGGTTTGGATCGTATTCCAGGCGCTCAACAACCGCTGGGATACCGTCCTTGTTACGACGGAAATCTACCAGACGGTAGTGCTGACGGTGACCACCACCAATATGACGGGTAGTGATACGACCGTTATTGTTACGACCGCCCGTTTTAGATTTTTTCGCCAGCAGCGGCGCGTAAGGCGCACCTTTGTGCGGCTCGTTGTTAACTACTTTAACAACGTGACGACGACCTGCTGATGTTGGTTTTGATTTAACAACTGCCATTATCCCAACTCCTCGCCTTATTCAGCGCCAGCAAAGTCGATTTCTTGACCTTCCGCTACAGACACGTATGCCTTACGGAAACCTTTACGACGACCAATACCACGGGCAGTGCGCTTAGTTTTACCTTTAACGTTTACAGTGCTAACACCGGTCACGCTAACTTCAAACAGTTGCTCAACAGCCTTTTTGATTTCTGGCTTAGTCGCATCAGCCGCTACTTTGAATACGTACTGATTTTTCTCATCAGCAACGATAGCTGCTTTTTCAGAAATATGAGGTCCTAGCAGAACCTTGAATACGCGCTCTTGGTTCATCCCAGCTTCTCCTCAAACTGACGCAGAGCAGGTACAGTGACCAGCACTTTGTCGTAAACAACTAAGCTCACTGGGTTTGCTCCAGCAACGTCTACCACTTCAACGTGAGGGATGTTGCGAGCGGCCAGGAACAGGTTGGTGTCAACTTCAGAAGTTACGATCAGAACTTTAGTCAGATCCATTTCTTTCAGCTTGGCTGCCAACGCTTTAGTTTTAGGTGCTTCAACAGTGAAGTCTTCTACTGCTACCAGACGCTCCTGGCGAGCCAGCTCAGACAAGATGCTGCGCATTGCTGCACGGTACATCTTCTTATTCACTTTCTGTTCAAAGCTTTGAGGTTTAGCCGCGAAAGTAGTACCACCGGAGCGCCAGATTGGGCTACGGATAGTACCGGCACGCGCACGACCAGTACCTTTTTGACGCCATGGCTTAGCACCACCGCCTTTTACTTCAGAACGCGTTTTTTGCGCACGAGTACCTTGACGGGCAGCGGCCAGGTATGCGGTTACAACTTGGTGTACCAGAGCTTCGTTATACTCTTTACCAAAAGTTGTTTCAGATACATCTACAGTACCTGCTGCTCCGCCTGCAAGATTCAGATTCATTCTCTCTTACCCCTTAGCCGCGAGCTTTAACTGCTGGACGTACGATAACCTGACCACCAGGAGCACCTGGTACGCCGCCTTTAACCAGCAGCAGGTTGCGTTCAGCATCAACGCGAACAACTTCCAGACTTTGAACAGTAGAACGTTCAGCACCCATGTGACCCGCCATTTTCTTACCTTTGAAAACGCGGCCTGGGGTCTGACACTGACCAATAGAACCTGGAGCACGGTGGGACAGAGAGTTACCGTGTGTAGCGTCTTGCATGCGGAAGTTCCAGCGCTTAACACCACCCTGGAAACCTTTACCTTTGGAAGTACCAGTCACATCAATCAGCTGACCAGCTTCAAAGAGGGATACGTTCAGTTCACCACCAACTTCAGGTGCTTCATCACCCTCCGCCAGACGGAACTCAACCAGACCATGGCCTGCCTCAACACCTGCTTTCGCGAAGTGACCGGCTTCAGCTTTGGTCAAATGCTTTGCTTTACGCTCACCAGTTGTTACCTGGATCGCAGCATAGCCGTCTTTTTCAAGTGAACGCACCTGAGTTACGCGGTTTGGAGAAACCTCGATAACAGTTACAGGTACAGAAACACCATCTTCGGTAAATACGCGGGTCATACCGCTTTTCTTACCGACAAGACCGATAGTCATATTTCGACTCCTTAGTGTACGGGGCTGTCACCCGCTATGGCTGCACTTTTCATTGCATTCCACTGATAAATTGTGTGTCGCCTCCCGACGAGCGCCTAGATTTTCAAATTTGGCAATTAGCCAAGACTGATCTGCACATCAACACCAGCAGCCAGATCCAGCTTCATCAGCGCATCAACTGTTTTCTCAGTCGGCTCAACGATATCTAAAACACGCTTATGAGTACGAACTTCGTACTGATCACGCGCGTCTTTATTCACGTGAGGAGAGATCAAAACAGTGAAACGCTCTTTGCGGGTCGGCAGCGGGATTGGACCATGCACCTGAGCACCAGTACGCTTTGCAGTATCAACGATTTCCTGCGCAGACTGGTCGATCAGACGATGATCGAATGCTTTCAGACGAATACGAATTTTCTGGTTTTGCATTCCAAAAACCCCAATTGGACACGAGCGTAAATAGCTCACCCTTGATAAAAAGGAAGCGCATTGTAAGAAGAGTGAGGAGGGATGTCAACACAAAAAAGGGATCTTCTTAAAAAAGAAGACCCCTTACAAGATTCAATCGATATTATTCGATGATCTTAGCAACAACACCAGCACCTACTGTGCGGCCACCTTCACGAATCGCGAAGCGCAGACCTTCTTCCATCGCGATAGGCGCGATCAGAGTAGCACGCAGCTGAACGTTGTCACCTGGCATAACCATTTCAACGCCTTCTGGCAGTTCACAAGAACCGGTTACGTCAGTAGTACGGAAGTAGAACTGTGGACGATAGCCTTTGAAGAAAGGAGTGTGACGACCACCTTCTTCTTTAGACAGAACGTATACTTCTGCTTCAAACTCAGTGTGAGGCAGGATAGAACCTGGCTTACACAGAACCTGACCACGCTCAACGTCTTCACGCTTAGTACCACGCAGCAGAGCACCAATGTTCTCACCTGCACGGCCTTCGTCCAGCATCTTGCGGAACATTTCAACACCAGTACAAGTAGTCTTGGTAGTCTCTTTGATACCAACGATTTCTACTTCGTCACCAGTGTTAACGATACCACGCTCTACACGACCTGTTACTACAGTACCACGACCAGAGATGGAGAATACGTCTTCGATTGGCATCAGGAACGGCTGATCGATAGCACGCTCTGGCTCAGGAATGTAAGTATCCAGAGCTTCAACCAGTTTCTTAACTGCAGTAGTACCCAGCTCGTCAGCATCTTCGCCGTTCAGAGCCATCAGTGCAGAACCAGGAATGATTGGAGTGTCATCACCAGGGAAGTCGTAAGTAGACAGCAGATCACGGATTTCCATGTCTACCAGCTCCAGCATTTCGTCGTACTCTTCAGTACCAACGCCGCCACAGTCTTCAGCCAGCAGGTCAGCTTTGTTCAGGAATACTACGATGTAAGGTACACCTACCTGACGAGACAGCAGGATGTGCTCACGAGTCTGAGGCATAGGGCCGTCAGTCGCACCACATACCAGGATAGCGCCGTCCATCTGAGCAGCACCAGTAATCATGTTCTTAACGTAGTCAGCGTGTCCTGGGCAGTCTACGTGTGCGTAGTGACGGATAGTGGAATCGTACTCTACGTGAGAAGTCGCGATGGTAATACCACGCTCACGCTCTTCAGGAGCATTATCGATACCGTCAAATGCAACAGCAGTACCACCGAAAACTTCTGCACAAACACGAGTCAGAGCAGCAGTCAGAGTAGTTTTACCGTGGTCAACGTGGCCAATAGTACCAACGTTTACGTGCGGTTTGGAACGTTCAAATTTTTCTTTAGACACAGCTAAAACCTCATTTTCATATTTAGCGGTTATTTAAAATTAATAACAGCTTCAACAATGCTTGAAGGGGCTTCTGCATACTTCTCGAATTCCATGCTATAACTTGCACGGCCTTGAGTTGCAGAGCGCAGATCGGTTGCATAACCGAACATTTCACCTAGCGGTACCAGGGCACGAATAACTTTACCGGAGACGTTATCATCCATACCTTGAACCAAACCACGACGCCGGTTCAGGTCACCCATTACATCCCCCATATAATCCTCAGGGGTTACCACTTCAACCTTCATTATAGGCTCAAGTAGCACGGGATCAGCTTTGGTACAACCCTGTTTAACACCCATAGAACCCGCGATCTTGAACGCCATCTCATTGGAGTCCACATCATGGTATGAGCCATCAAACAACGTAACCTTTACGTCGATCATCGGGTAACCTGCCAGAACACCATTCTGCAGCTGCTCAAAACAACCTTTTTCAACAGCCGGAATGTACTCCTTAGGCACCACTCCACCTACGATTTCACTTTGGAACTCGTAAGTTTTTTCACCGTCTTCACCTTTGTCAGTCAAAGGCTCAATACGTAGCCAAACATGACCAAATTGACCGCGACCACCTGATTGACGTATAAACTTACCTTCCTGCTCTACGGAGGAACGGATAGTTTCACGATACGCCACCTGAGGCTTACCGATAGTAGCATCCACCTTAAACTCGCGACTCATACGATCCACGATAATATCAAGGTGCAGCTCGCCCATACCGGAAATTACAGTCTGACCGGTCTCTTCGTCTGTCTTCACACGGAAAGATGGATCCTCCTGAGCCAGCTTGGCCAGGGCGATACCCATCTTCTCCTGATCCGCTTGAGACTCTGGCTCAACCGCAACAGAGATTACAGGCTCTGGGAATTCCATACGCTCAAGAATAATTCTCTTGTCGCCATCACAAAGGGTGTCACCAGTGGTCACATCCTTCATACCGATAAGGGCTGCGATGTCCCCTGCCCGAACTTCTTTAATCTCTTCACGATCGTTAGCATGCATCTGCACCATGCGACCCACGCGTTCTTTTTTACCCTTAACAGAGTTGAACACGCTATCACCGGAGTTCAGCACACCAGAATAAACACGAACGAAGGTCAACGCGCCCACAAACGGGTCAGTGGCAATCTTAAATGCCAGCGCGGAGAATGGTGCACTATCATCAGCCTCACGACTTTCAACAGTCTCACCATCATCCAGAGTACCTTCGATCGCTTTAACCTCTGTTGGAGCCGGCAGATATTCCACCACCGCATCCAACACCGCCTGAACACCCTTGTTCTTAAAAGCAGAACCACAGAGCGCCAGCACGATCTCATTATTCAATACGCGGGTACGCAGACCTTGCTTGATCTCTTCGTGCGTCAGCTCACCCTCTTCCAAATACTTATCCATCAGCTCTTCAGATGCCTCAGCCGCAGCCTCAATCATCTTTTCGCGGTATTCTTCTGCCTGAGCCTGTAGCTCTGCAGGAATATCGCGCAGCTCATAAGTCATACCGCTGTCATCTTCGTTCCAGTAGATACTCTTCATGCGCATCAGATCGACAACGCCTTCAAAGTTTTCTTCTGCACCAATACTCAGCTGAATAGGAACAGGGGTTGCATTCAGTCGATTCTCAATCTGATCGACCACACGTAAAAAATCAGCTCCAGCACGATCCATTTTGTTTACAAACACGATACGTGGAACTTCGTATTTGTTCGCCTGACGCCAAACCGTCTCGGACTGAGGCTCAACACCCGAGGCCCCACAGAACACAACAACAGCACCATCCAGCACACGTAAAGAACGCTCCACTTCAATCGTGAAATCTACGTGCCCCGGGGTATCAATAATATTGACACGATGCTGCTCAAACTGTTGATCCATGCCAGACCAGAAGCAGGTAGTTGCCGCAGAAGTAATGGTAATACCACGCTCCTGCTCCTGCTCCATCCAGTCCATCGTCGCTGCGCCGTCGTGAACCTCACCGATTTTGTGCGATAAGCCGGTGTAGTACAGTACGCGCTCCGTAGTCGTAGTTTTACCTGCGTCCACGTGCGCACAAATACCGATGTTACGATAGCGGTTGATTGGGGTCTTACGTGCCACGACATATCTCCCGTTCTATTAGAAGCGGTAGTGAGAGAAGGCTTTGTTAGCTTCAGCCATGCGATGCACGTCTTCACGTTTCTTAACCGCAGCGCCTTTACCTTCGGCTGCATCAAGAATTTCGCCTGCCAGACGCAGATCCATGGACTTCTCACCACGCTTACGAGAGGCATCAACCAACCAACGCATAGCCAGAGCTACACGACGGGCAGGACGCACTTCTACGGGTACTTGATATGTAGCACCACCCACACGGCGGGACTTAACTTCCACCAGCGGCTGGATAGATTCCAGTGCTTTTTCAAACATATCCAGCGGCTCTTCTTTGCTGCGCTCTTCAACTTTATCAAGAGCACCGTAAACGATTTTTTCAGCAACAGATTTTTTACCGCTAACCATCAAATGGTTAATAAACTTAGCCAGGCGCTCATTACCGAACTTAGGATCCGGGATAATTTCACGCTTCGCGGCGACACGACGTCTAGGCATTGATAAGCCCTCGTTAAGGTCTTCAGGTAAATCCGAAAATTATCCGGCCTTACTCTTATCAGACAATGATTAAAGAATTAAGACTTAGGACGTTTCGCACCATACTTGGAGCGACCTTGTCTACGATCAGCAACACCAGAGGTATCCAGGCTACCACGAACAGTGTGATAACGAACACCAGGCAGATCCTTCACACGACCACCGCGAATCAGCACTACAGAGTGCTCTTGCAGGTTGTGACCTTCACCACCGATATAAGAAGTTACTTCAAAACCGTTTGTTAAACGTACACGACACACCTTACGAAGCGCTGAGTTAGGCTTCTTAGGAGTGGTAGTGTATACACGAGTACATACACCACGTCTTTGCGGACAGCTTTGCAGAGCAGGAACATCACTCTTCTCAACTTTACGCTTACGAGGTTTGCGTACCAACTGATTAATGGTTGCCATTTAAGCAGACTCCACGTTGTACACAATAAGACGCTGGATAAACCACCGCCATACTAATTTAAGGAGGCGCATTGTATGTTGCCTCCTTAACACAGTCAAGGCCAGACAGTGTCTGGCCTTGAATCTTTTACCTAAACAGCGTTAAAACTGATCAATCTTCGCTGTTTAGCGCCTCACTCAGCGCTGCTTCCACTTCACTGGCGCTTGGGCCTGCCAATGCAGCCTCCGCTTCCTGACGTTTCAGTTTACGCTGACTGTGGTAGGTCAGACCGGTACCAGCCGGAATCAGTCGACCAACCACAACGTTTTCTTTCAGACCGCGCAGCTGATCACGCTTACCAGTAACGGCTGCTTCGGTCAGTACGCGTGTAGTCTCCTGGAAGGAAGCCGCAGAGATAAAGGATTCTGTCGCCAGAGACGCCTTCGTAATACCCTGCAGTACACGCTCATACTTAGCCGGGAACTTATCCTGACTCACCAGAGCTTCGTTCTCGTCCAGCACTGTCGCCAGCTCAACCTGATCACCATGAATCAGCGTCGAATCACCTGTTTCGGTAATTTCCGCCTTACGTAGCATCTGACGGGCAATTACTTCGATGTGCTTATCGTTAATGCCTACACCCTGCAGACGGTAAACTTCCTGTACCTCTGTAGTGATGTATTCAGCCAGCTTACTAACACCCAGCAGGCGCAGAATATCGTGCGGGTTAGATGGACCGTCGGAGATCACCTCTCCACGCTCTACCTTCTCACCCTCAAACACGTTCATCACACGCCACTTAGGAATCAGTACCTCGTACGCATCACCGGACTCTGGCGTGATCACAATACGACGCTTACCCTTGGTCTCTTTACCAAAGGTCACCACACCTGAGATCTCAGCCAGCAGCGCAGGCTCTTTCGGACGGCGGGCTTCAAACAGATCAGCTACGCGTGGCAGACCACCGGTGATATCTTTGTTACCACTGGATTCCTGCGGAATACGAGCAATAATCTCACCAACGCCAATATCTTTACCATCTTCTACGGTCACTACCGCATTACCTGGCAGCAGATATTGCAGTGGAGATTGGGAGTTTGGCATAGACAGCTCATTACCCATCTCATCCACCAGCATGATCATCGGACGAATGTCCTTACCTGCAGCTGGACGTGCGGCTGGATCGATAATCTCGATCGACGTCAGACCGGTCAGCTCATCTTGGCTACGGTTAACGGTAATACCGTCTTCCATACCACTGAACTTGGCACGACCTGCCATCTCAACCACAATTGGGTGAGTGTGTGGATCCCATTTCGCCAGAATCTGGCCGGATTCCACTTTATCACCTTCACGTACACTGATTTCAGCACCGTAAGGCAGTTTATAGTATTCACGCTCACGGCCGGTTTCATCGGCTACTGCCAGCGCACCGGAACGAGATACCGCTACCAGCTTACCGTCACTACGCTCTACAAATTTAATATTGTGGAAACGTACAGTACCGCCGTGTTTAACCTGAACATTATCGATCGCAGACGCTCGAGATGCCGCACCACCAATGTGGAATGTACGCATCGTCAGCTGGGTACCTGGTTCACCAATGGACTGTGCTGCGATAACACCAACAGCTTCACCCACGTTAACCAGATGACCACGAGCCAGATCACGACCATAACAGCTTGAACATACACCGTAACGCGTGTCACAAGAGATCGCCGAACGCACCACAATCTCATCGATACCCATAGTATCAAGGCGATCACACCAGGCTTCATCCAACAAAGTACCACGAGGAATCAGCACTTCACCGCTATCATGCTTAATCACATCTTTAGCAACAACACGACCCAGCACACGCTGAGCCAGAGGCACTACGATATCACCACCCTCAATCAGAGGGTTCATAACCAGGCCTTCTTCTGTGCCACAGTCATGCTCTGTCACTACTAAATCCTGCGCCACGTCTACCAGACGACGAGTCAGGTAACCGGAGTTTGCAGTTTTCAGTGCAGTATCGGCCAGACCTTTACGAGCACCGTGGGTCGAGATGAAGTACTGAAGTACGTTCAGACCTTCACGGAAGTTCGCCACAATCGGCGTCTCGATAATAGAGCCATCCGGTTTAGCCATCAGACCACGCATACCCGCCAACTGACGAATCTGAGCAGCACTACCCCGCGCACCGGAGTCAGCCATGATAAATACGGAGTTGAAGGAGTCTTGTTGCTCTTCTTCACCGTTACGGTTGATCACGGTCTCTTTCGAGATACCCTCCATCATCGCCTTAGCAACTTTATCGTTTGCCTTGGACCAGATGTCGATCACCTTGTTGTATTTCTCACCCTGAGTTACCAGACCGGAAGAGAACTGTTGCTCAATCTCTTTAACTTCCGCTTCAGCCGCGCTAACGATATCAGCTTTTTCGTCAGGGATTACAAAGTCGTTTACACCAATGGATGCACCAGACAGCGTCGCTTGACGGAAACCGGTGTACATCAGTTGGTCAGCAAAAATAACCGTTTCTTTCAGGCCTACACGGCGGTAGGAGTTATTGATCAGACGAGAAATTGCCTTCTTCGTCATAGGCTGATCAACCAGAGAGAACGGAAGACCTTTCGGCAGTACGCGATACAGCATACAACGACCTACAGTCGTCTCTTTGATGGAAGTTACTTCTTCAATGCTGCCATCATCACATAGCAGGCGCTCAGTCACTCGCACTTTAACACGGGCCTGCATGTGTACATGCCCCGCACCCAGTGCTCGCTCTGCTTCGTCGGTATTACTGAACACCATACCTTCGCCTTTAGCGTTGATACGGTCACGGGTCATGTAGTACAGACCCAGTACAACGTCCTGGGAAGGAACGATAATTGGCTCACCGTTCGCAGGAGACAGTACGTTGTTAGTCGACATCATCAGTGCACGGGCTTCAAGCTGTGCTTCAGTGGTCAACGGCAGGTGAACCGCCATCTGGTCACCATCAAAGTCAGCGTTATAAGCGGCACAAACCAGTGGGTGCAGCTGAATCGCTTTACCTTCAATCAGCAACGGCTCAAACGCCTGAATACCCAAACGGTGCAGCGTCGGCGCACGGTTCAGCAGAACCGGATGCTCACGAATCACTTCAGCCAGGATATCCCATACTTCCGGCAGTTCACGCTCAACCATCTTCTTCGCAGCTTTGATGGTTGTAGCCATACCTTTTGCTTCCAGACGGGCAAAGATATACGGCTTGAACAGCTCCAGAGCCATCTTCTTAGGCAGACCACACTGATGCAGTTTCAGCTGAGGACCTACGGTAATTACCGAACGACCGGAGTAGTCAACACGCTTACCCAGCAGGTTCTGACGGAAACGACCCTGTTTACCCTTGATCATATCGGCCAGGGATTTCAGAGGACGCTTGTTAGAACCCGTGATGGCACGACCGCGACGACCGTTATCCAGCAGTGCATCGACCGCTTCCTGCAACATCCGTTTTTCGTTACGTACGATGATGTCAGGTGCATTCAGGTCCGGCAGACGCTTCAGACGGTTGTTACGATTGATCACTCGACGATACAGATCGTTCAGATCTGACGTCGCGAAACGACCACCATCCAACGGCACTAAAGGACGCAGATCAGGCGGAAGAACTGGCAGTACCTCCAGGATCATCCACTGCGGGCTATTACCCGATTTGTAGAAAGCTTCCAGCAGCTTCAGACGCTTAGACAGCTTCTTGATCTTGGTTTCACTATTGGTTTGCGGGATCTCTTCACGCAGAGTATTGATCTCATCTTCCAGATCAATATCTTTCAATAGCTCCTGAACAGCTTCAGCACCCATGCGCGCATCAAAGTCATCGCCGAACTCTTCCAGTGCTTCATAGTACTGTTCGTCATTCAGCAGCTGACCACGCTCCAGCGTTGTCATACCCGGATCAATCACTACGAAAGATTCGAAGTAGAGGACACGCTCGATATCACGCAGCGTCATATCCAGCAGCAAGCCGATACGGGACGGCAGAGATTTCAGGAACCAGATGCGGGCAACAGGAGAAGCCAGTTCGATGTGACCCATACGATCACGACGTACTTTAGCCTGAGTGACCTCAACACCACACTTTTCACAGATAATACCGCGGTGCTTCATGCGCTTATATTTACCGCACAAACACTCGTAGTCTTTTACCGGACCAAAGATTTTTGCACAGAACAGACCATCACGCTCTGGCTTAAAGGTACGGTAGTTGATGGTCTCTGGCTTTTTCACTTCGCCAAAGGACCATGCACGGATCATGTCTGGCGATGCCAGCGTGATCTTAATCGAGTCGAATTCGTCGCTTTGTCCCTGTGCCTTCAGCACATTAACTAGATCTTTCATCGGCCACTGCTCCAAATGGAGTTACGGATGCGGACCTCAGCCCGCATCGGAATTCTTTGCTATAAACCCGGCTTAGCTTTCCAGGTCGATATCGATACCCAGAGAACGGATTTCCTTCACCAATACGTTGAAGGACTCAGGCATACCCGGCTCCATGCGATGGTCGCCGTCTACGATGTTCTTATACATCTTAGTACGACCATTCACATCATCCGACTTAACAGTCAGCATCTCCTGCAGGGTATAAGCCGCACCGTAAGCTTCCAGTGCCCACACTTCCATCTCACCGAAACGCTGACCACCGAACTGAGCTTTACCACCCAGCGGTTGCTGAGTTACCAGACTGTAGGAGCCAGTGGAACGGGCGTGCATTTTATCATCAACCAGGTGGTTCAGTTTCAGCATGTACATGTAACCTACGGTTACAGGACGATCGAACTGCTCACCGGTACGACCGTCACGCAGCCATACCTGACCACTGTCTGGAATATCTGCCAGACGCAACAGTGCTTTGATCTCTTCCTCCGGCGCACCATCGAACACAGGTGTTGCAATCGGCACACCTTTGCGCAGGTTTTTCGCCAGTGCGATCACTTCATCATCTGTCAGGCTGTCAATGTCTTCTTTGTGGTTACCCACTTCGTTATAGACCTGGTTCAGGAAGTTACGAATATCCTGAACCTGACTCTCACGCTGTTCCAGCAGCATCTCATTAATCTTGTCACCAAGACCTTTTGCTGCCATACCCAGGTGAGTTTCCAGAATCTGACCCACGTTCATACGAGACGGTACACCCAGCGGGTTCAGTACGATATCCACTGGCTGACCCTTTTCGTCGTACGGCATATCTTCAACCGGCATAATCGCAGAGATTACACCCTTGTTACCGTGACGACCCGCCATCTTATCACCTGGCTGGATACGACGTTTAATAGCCACGTATACCTTAACAATCTTCAGAACACCTGGAGCCAGGTCATCACCTTGCTGCAGCTTCTTCTTCTTGTCTTCGAACTTGGCATCCATCTCTTTACGACGCAGCTGCAGTTGCTCTTCAGCCTGCTGCAGTACTTCGTTCAGGGCATCGTCAATCAGACTCAGTTTGAACCACTGGCCGTGTGGCAGTTCGTTCAGGTACTCAGCCGTCAGAATATCCCCTTTAGCCAGCTTAGGACCACTCAGTACAGACTGCCCCTCCAGCTGACGACCCAGACGTTCAAAAGTGGCTTCCTCCGCAATACGGAACTCTTCCTGCAGATCTTTGCGCACTTCATCTAACTGAGACTGCTCAATCGCACGAGCACGAGTATCTTTCTCCACGCCATCGCGGGTAAAGACCTGAACATCAATCACAGCACCTTTAGTACCGGTAGATACACGCAGAGAGGTATCTTTAACATCAGACGCTTTCTCACCGAAAATAGCACGCAGCAGCTTTTCTTCCGGCGTCAGCTGAGTCTCACCTTTAGGCGTTACTTTACCGACAAGGATATCACCAGGGCCAACTTCTGCACCGATATAAACAATACCGGATTCATCCAGCTTGCTCAGGGCACTTTCACCCACATTCGGGATATCAGAAGTAATCTCTTCAGGGCCCAACTTAGTATCACGGGATACACAAGTCAGTTCCTGAATATGAATCGTTGTAAAACGATCTTCCTGTACAACTCGCTCGGATACCAGAATGGAATCCTCGAAGTTGTAACCATTCCACGGCATAAAGGCGATGCGCATGTTCTGACCCAGAGCCAGCTCACCCAGATCCACAGAAGGACCATCTGCCAAAACGTCGCCACGAGCCACCACATCACCCGGCAGCACAATGGCGCGCTGGTTAATACAGGTGTTCTGGTTAGAACGGGTGTACTTAGTCAGGTTGTAGATATCTACACCCGCCTCACCCGCATCCGTCTCTTCATCGTTCACACGAATCACAATACGGCTGGCGTCTACGGAGTCAACCACACCGCCACGACGGGCAATAGCACATACACCCGAGTCACGAGCCACAAAGCGCTCCATGCCGGTACCCACCAGAGGCTTGTCCGCCTTCAATGTAGGTACGGCCTGACGCTGCATGTTCGACCCCATCAATGCACGGTTCGCATCATCGTGCTCCAGGAATGGAATCAGTGCCGCTGCGACAGACACAACCTGACGCGGAGATACATCCATCATGGTCACCTGATCCGGTGTCATAAAGGTGGTTTCACCCCTGTGACGCACCTGGACCAGATCATCAATCAGGCGATTATCTTCATCTACGGTTGCAGAAGCCTGTGCAATAATAAACTGGCTTTCTTCAATAGCAGACAGATACACCATCTCATCCGTTACCTGGCCATCCACAACTTTACGGTATGGGGTCTCCAGGAAATCGTAATCATTGGTACGGGCATAGGTTGCCAGAGAGTTAATCAGACCGATGTTTGGACCTTCAGGGGTCTCAATTGGACATACACGACCATAGTGAGTTGGGTGTACGTCTCGCACTTCAAAGCCAGCACGCTCACGGGTCAGACCACCAGGGCCTAAAGCAGAAACACGACGCTTGTGAGTGACCTCAGACAGCGGGTTGTTCTGATCCATAAACTGGGACAGCTGGGAGGAACCGAAGAACTCTTTAATTGCCGCAGCAACAGGCTTAGCGTTGATCAAGTCCTGAGGCATCAGGCCTTCGCTTTCTGCCAGAGACAGGCGCTCTTTAACAGCACGCTCAACACGAACCAGACCTACACGGAACTGGTTTTCTGCCATTTCACCAACCGAACGGATACGACGGTTACCCAGGTGATCGATGTCATCGACTTCACCCTTACCGTTACGGATGTTGATCAGCTCTCTCAGTACATCAATGATGTCATCGTAGCTCAGTACGCCTTCGCCAACATCTTCACTGCGACCCAGGCGACGATTGAACTTCATGCGACCTACCGCAGACAGATCGTAGCGATCTTCACTGAAGAACAGATTCTCAAACAGCGCTTCGGCAGATTCTTTGGTTGGCGGCTCACCAGGACGCATCATGCGGTAGATCTCTACCAAAGCCTCCAGCTTGTTGCGCGTGGTATCAATACGCAGGGTATCAGAGATGAACGGACCGCAATCCAGGTCATTGGTGTACAGTGTCTCGATCTCTTTACAACCGGCCATCGCCAGTTTTTCCAGAATATCGGCGCTGATAGGCGTATTACACTCAACAACCAACTCACCCGTGCTCTGATTGACCATATCTTTAGCCAGTACACGACCAAACAGATACTCAACAGGCACTTTCAGCTTATCCATACCTGCTTTTTCAAGCTGACGGATATGGCGAGGGGTGATACGACGACCTTCTTCAACGATGACTTCACCGTTTTCATCACAGATATCAAAGGTTGCAGTTTCACCACGCAGACGCGCAGGCAGCAGCTCCATATACAGACCGTCACGCTCAAAGTAGAAACGGTTTGTATCGAAGAACATGTCCAGCATCTGCTCAGATTCATAACCCAGAGCACGCAGCAGAACGGAAGCAGGCAGTTTCCGACGACGGTCAATACGAACGAAGACGTTATCCTTCGGATCGAATTCGAAGTCCAGCCAAGAACCACGGTAAGGAATTACACGTGCAGAGTAGAGCAGCTTACCAGAGGAGTGCGTCTTACCCTTATCGTGATCAAAGAACACACCAGGAGAACGGTGCAACTGAGATACGATCACACGCTCGGTACCATTGATTACGAAAGTACCGTTTTCAGTCATCAGAGGCATTTCGCCCATGTAGACTTCTTGTTCTTTAATATCCTTGATTGCCTTGTTAGATGACTCTTTGTCATAAATTACAAGACGCACTTTAACGCGCAGAGATGCCGCGTAGGTCACACCACGCAACTGACACTCTTTTACATCAAAGACGGGATTACCCAGACGATAGCTCACATATTCCAGCGAAGCGTTACCAGAGTAACTCTCGATTGGGAATACCGATTTAAACGCAGCATGAAGGCCTAAATCCTCCCGCTGTTCAATTGATTTGTTTTCTTGCAGGAAGGATCGATAAGAGTCCAACTGGATGGCCAACAGATACGGCACATCCATGACTTGGGGTAGTTTACCGAAATCCTTGCGGATACGTTTTTTCTCAGTATATGAGTAAGCCATCAGTAGTCCCCAGCTTAATTAGGCTACGCACACAACTTCACCACTGATTACCGGAAGCTTGTGTCGTTATCTATTCACACTACTTTTTTAAAAGCAGTCAAGGATATTATGAACAGAAAAAGGCCGGCGGCGAAAATCGCCACCAGCCCACTGCAATATTTAGCAGCGTCTGCTGTACTGCAAGAGCTATTACTTCAGCTCTACAGTTGCACCAGCTTCTTCCAGCTGTGCTTTAGCAGCTTCAGCGTCATCTTTAGATGCGCCTTCTTTAACAGTAGCAGGAACGCCGTCTACCATAGCCTTAGCTTCTTTCAGGCCCAGACCAGTGATCGCACGAACTGCTTTAATTACGTTAACTTTCTTATCGCCAGCAGCGGTCAGAACAACGTCAAAATCAGTTTTCTCTTCTGCAGCAGCTTCGCCACCAGCAGCGCCACCAGCAACAACAGCTGCAGCAGCAGAAACACCGAATTTTTCTTCCATAGCTTCAATCAGTTCAACAACGTCCATTACGGACATTTCAGCAACTGCATTGATGATATCTTCTTTAGTCAGAGCCATTTTCTTAGCTTCCCAACGTTATAGAGCAATTGTCGCTCGATTAAAATCAAAAATCTTTTAGAGAAAAACAGCGCTAAAATTAAGCTGCCGCTTCTTCTTTCTGATCGCGAATAGCTGCCAGAGTACGCGCCAGTTTGCCAGCAGATGCTTCTTTCATAGTCATCATCAGGCGAGCAATAGCTTCGTCGTAGGTTGGCAGGCTTGCTAAACGGTCAATATCCGCCGCTGCGATCAACTCTCCTTCGTACGCCAGCGCTTTAACTTCAAAGTTCTCTTGTGCTTTAGAAAAATCTTTCAGCAGACGAGCAGCTGCACCTGGATGCTCAATAGAGAAAGCAAGCAGGCTTGGGCCTTTGAAGAATTCTGTCAGACACTCAAACTGAGTACCTTCAACAGCGCGACGAGCCAGCGTGTTACGAACAACACGCAGCTGTACACCGGCTTCACGGGCATCTTTACGTAGAGCAGTCATTGCACCTACAGTAACGCCACGAGAATCGGCTACCACAACGGAAAGAGCAGCATTGGCAGCTTCGTTGACTTCAGCAACAATTGCTTTTTTGTCTTCGAGACGTAGTGCCACTTTGTGTGCTCCTAAGTTCATGAAGGTATTATACCTTCTTTTACCACCACCCCTTTTCAGGGAAGTAACGATGGCTGGGCACCAGAGATTCTGGCGGGCCATTCCATCTGCGCAGGATGCCTAAATAAGCAATTAAGCTTTCGCTCCTACGGTCTTTGACGAAACCCTGTACAATACAGAGCCCCGCAAAGTTCGATTTCTATCTTAAACCGCCAGATCTGCAATATCGATTGTCAGACCAGGACCCATGGTAGAAGACAGAGTAATTTTCTTCAGGTAAACACCTTTGGAAGATGAAGGTTTCAGCTTCTTCAGGTCAGCAACCAGTGCTTCCAGGTTACCTTTAATTGCATCGGCAGAGAAATCAACCCTGCCAATAGCAGTATGAATAATACCGTTCTTGTCTGTACGGTAGCGAACCTGACCGGACTTGGCATTCTTAACCGCACCCGCCACATCAGGAGTTACAGTACCCACTTTAGGGTTTGGCATCAGACCACGCGGACCCAGGATTTGGCCCAGCTGACCCACAACACGCATTGCGTCAGGAGAAGCAATTACCACATCGTAGTTCAGGTCGCCACCTTTCATTTCGGCAGCCAGTTCATCCATACCTACTACGTCAGCACCTGCTTCTTTAGCAGCATCTGCGTTAGCACCCCGAGTAAATACCGCTACGCGGACATCTTTACCAGTACCATTAGGCATTACTGTAGCACTACGTACAACCTGGTCAGATTTACGTGGATCCACACCCAAGTTTACTGCAACTTCTACAGACTCTTTGAACTTAACAGTAGACAACTCAGACAGCAGAGCCAATGCTTCAGCAACAGAGTAAGTCTTATTAGCATCTACTTTTTCACGAATCAGTTTCGCGCGCTTAGTCAGCTTAGCCATCTTACAGACCCTCCACGTTCAGACCCATGCTACGAGCCGTACCAGCAATAGTACGTACCGCCGCATCCATATCAGCTGCAGTCAGATCCGGCTGCTTAGTTGCAGCAATCTCTTCCAGCTGAGCCAGGTTAACAGTACCTACTTTGACAGTATTAGGGCGCGCACTACCACTCTTCAGGCCCGCTGCTTTTTTCAGCAAAACGGACGCTGGAGGAGTTTTAGTTACGAAGGTGAAGCTACGATCGTTGTATACAGAGATCACAACGGGAATTGGCAGACCTGCTTCCATTTCCTGAGTCGCAGCATTGAACGCTTTACAGAACTCCATGATGTTAACACCGTGCTGACCCAGAGCAGGACCAACTGGAGGACTTGGATTTGCTTTACCAGCTCCAACCTGAAGCTTGATATAGGCTTCTACTTTCTTAGCCATCTTTATCTCCTAAATGGGTTATGCGCCTTTCGGCTCCCCGTTAACACTCACCCTAAAGGGCAAGCCTTAAATCAATCTTTCTCGACCTGACCAAATTCCAGCTCAACCGGAGTGGAACGACCAAAGATCAACACAGACACCTGCAATTTGCTCTTCTCGTAGTTTACTTCTTCAACTACGCCATTAAAGTCTGCAAATGGACCATCGATAACACGCACAATCTCACCCGGCTCAAACAGAGTCTTAGGACGAGGCTTGTCGGTACGATCAGCCACCCGTTGCAGAATTGCATCTGCCTCACGCTCCGTAATTGGCGCGGGCTTTTCAGCGGTACCGCCAATAAATCCCATTACTCGAGGCGTTTCTTTAACCAAGTGCCAGGTGGAATCATTCATTTCCATCTGTACTAACACGTAACCCGGGTAAAATTTACGCTCACTTTTGCGTTTTTTACCGTCACGCATCTCGACAACTTCTTCTGTCGGCACCAAAATCTCACCGAAGAACTCTTCCATGCCAAGACGGGAAACGCGCTCAGACAGGGAGCGCATTACGTGTTTTTCGTAACCTGAATAGGCATGTACAACACACCAACGCTTTGCCATGTCTATTCCTCGATTAACGTATAAACATTGAGATCAGCCAGCTAAGCAGGGAATCTAGCCCCCACAAAACCAATCCCATAAATAAAACTGCGGCCAGAACGATCATTGTCGTCTGAGTTGTTTCTTGCTTAGTTGGCCAAACGACTTTACGAATCTCATTACGAGATTCAGCGGCCATATCTGCAAAGCGACGACCTTTCTCAGTTTTAAGAGCTACCAGCGCCGCCACAACACCAACCGCAACCACTGCGACTGTACGATATAACAGAGGGTACTCGGAAAAATAGAGGTTTCCCGCCACAGCTACAGAAACAAGCAGAACAACAACCGCCCACTTCAAACCATCAAAACTACTGGACTCAGGGGCTTCTGCATTGCTTTTCATCTATGAACTCCTCAGATTTCGGCGACTGCCGATAAGGACACCAACCTGGGGAAGGATGGCAGGCCAGGAGGGACTCGAACCCCCAACAGCCGGTTTTGGAAACCGGTGCTCTACCAATTGAACTACTGGCCTATCACACCCTGACTAAAAAATTTAGACCAGAGATTATACTCTTTAGCATCACCTGCCTACAAGATAAAATACTTTACCTCGCAGACAAAAAAACAGGCCTTAGCCTGTCTTTTCAAACTGGAGCTCATGACCGGAATTGAACCGGTGACCTCTTCCTTACCAAGGAAGTGCTCTACCGACTGAGCTACATGAGCGAACCTTGGAGCGGGCAGCGGGAATCGAACCCGCATCATCAGCTTGGAAGGCTGAGGTTCTACCACTAAACTATGCCCGCAAAATGGTGGAGGGGGAAGGATTCGAACCTTCGAAGGCGAACCGGCAGATTTACAGTCTGCTCCCTTTGGCCACTCGGGAACCCCTCCGAGCACAGCGCGGATATTCCGCTTTGTTTCGTTGCCGTGTCTCAGCAACGGGGCGTACTATATCTAACTCCCGAAGACAGTGCAAACATTTTTTTGAAAATATTTAAAAAAAGTTTTACCCCTTCAATCAAAACAATGCTGCAACCCACGTATTACAAGGCTTTCATCGATTTCAAAGGCACCTGAAATTTTTGCACAAACTTGTTTACTATCACCACCGGTAATGAAAACCTGGGCTTTTTCAGCGTTTTCATCAATAACAGATTGCACAAAATTAACCGCTAAACGCATCACGCCATGATCAACACAGCTACTCGTATCACTTCCGGGAGTGATTTTTTTCCCTTTTCCACCGGATAAACCTACTTGCTCGGTAGTTTGCCCCAAGCTTTTTCGCATCATTGCCAGACCGGGAACAATATAGCCACCATCGTGCTGACCGTTTTTAGCCAAATAATCGACAGTAATCGCGCTACCAAGATCAATAACCACCAAATCATCAGTGTTTTCTTTACGAGCGGCGATCATCGCCAGCCAACGATCCACCCCTAAACGGGAACAATCCGGATAAATACAGCGCACTCCATAAGCTTCGGGGGATACTTTTGCCTGTTTAATCAAAATATCGTCAGGCAAAGTCGCCAGCCATTGCTCAACTTCCGCCTTTCTGGCCACACTTCCGATACGCACTTCTATCACTCCGGATAGATCAAGCTCAGCCAAGCTAGCGGCGTAGCACTGCTGTGTTAACTCCCCCTCTGTCGAATAGGCATACTTCACACGGGTATTACCGATATCCACCAATAACAGCTTATTGCGCCCGAACACTGACTTCTCCCCCTGAAAACTTTCTTTCGCTGCCATCTTCCAAGCGCACCAATAAATTCCCCCCCATATCGACTCCTACCGCCTGCCCTGAAACCTTTTGACTACCCAGATGCACATCCACTGCTTTTCCGGCCAGGAAGTCATATGCTTTCCAGGCTGACAAGTCGAAGGCTGCACCGGCTTCCAGCTCATTAAAGACCCTCTGCAACCCAACAATGAGCTGATTGGCGATTAAACTGCGGTCCGTGACACCATATTCATCCAATGCGGTATAGGCCTGATCAATCCACTTATCTTTCAGACTCTCCAATTGAAAATTAATGCCAATCCCTACAACGACATTACAGTAGCTCGTCAGATCACCATCCACTTCAATCAAAATTCCTGCTACTTTACGACCCTGAATATAAATATCGTTAGGCCACTTGACCGATACATCTTCAACACCCTGCTTTGACAACAAACGAGCCAACAGAAGACCAACAGACAGACTCAACCCCTCAAGAGCAGCTGCCCCTAAAGCCACATGCCGGCCAAGGGAGAAATAAAGGTTTGAACCATAGGGGCTTTGCCATTCCTTGCCCCTACGCCCACGCCCAGCTGACTGCTGTTCAGCAAGACAAACATAGACGCGGGAACCATCCAGGCTGCCATCCTTGATATACTGCAATACGTCATTATTGGTCGATTCAGTAATGGATTTAATATCCACCGTAACACCTTCAGCTAAATCAGTTTTCACAGCTTTAGGGTCAAGCAAGGATAAAGGATAAGCCAGCTTATAGCCTTTCCCTTGCTCACTCACTACAGGCAACCCCTGGGACTCCAGCTTCTGAAGACGCTTCCAAACCGCAGCACGGCTTACACCCATTTTCGCAGCTAACTCAACACCCGAGTGACTCTCACCATCCGACAACAAACGAATCAGGTCTATATCTTCCACAGCACTACCACCACCAACCCCAGAATTCTTTAATCACCACAACACTGTTCATAAAAACAGTATTTGCTTTTTAGCCACTAAATCAGCGATATATATTAATCAAATGATTGCAACCAACGCTCTTTTTTCGCTTAATAGCATAATCATTCCTGCTAATGATGAAAGAATCATATGCCTAGCCTGATAACCATACCACCTTTTAGTAACACACCTTCAGTACAGGAAAACAACCTGAAAGATAAGACTGCAGCAGGGGCAGCATCTAATACCAGCTCGCAGGATTCAGAGCTATACACCAAAGAAACAGACTCAAGTCACGAAAGACAGCTACAGAGCCAACAGGGTTTTACAAACAGGCCTGAAAGCATCGCTTTAAGCAATGTCTTTCGGATACTTGGTCGCGCTGAAGAGTTTCAAGTTTTAAACTCGGGTGTAACAGCTTACCTTGTGCATAGCAGCGGACGTATTATCTCACTATCAGCAGGTATTGACAGACAATACCTTCAGTTTGATAACAGGCGTAGCAACATTAATAGTGTACTTAACAATCCCATTGGAGAATTTCTTGAGCAAAGGAGCCAGGAAGCTATAGAGGCCAATGCAAGCCTGAAAGAATCTGACGCTGATTCAGAGCATAAAATAATGGAATCACAAACAAACCAAGAAGAAGGGCTCATTCGTTATACGCGCCGTGGGGAAAAGGAAGAAAGCAAAAATGAAAACTCTAGCTTAGTCGACTATTATGAAGATGATAAAAGTGAAGATAACGATGATACTCCTAGTCAGTACCAACCCAGCAGCCAAATAAGTAAAGCAAACATAGCAAGTAAGGCTAGCCACCGCGTAACAGAAGACTCTGACGGGTTAAAACAAGAAAATACCAGTATGATCTCAGAACAGGCCTGAGCCCCTTAGCATAGTGCACAGTAAAAACTCCAGCTCATGTTTCACCGATTAGCTTATCCCTTGTTCTCTTGCCTGCACCCTCGAATAAAACCCCAAAGAAAAGACGATAAGCAGTCTTAAAAGTTTAAGGGTTTCAGATTAATAGGGTTACACTAAGCCATCTACACAAGCCTCACTCTGAATAAGGGTTTGAGTTAAATCAGATACAATACTGTGATTTATCTGCAGGTTTTCTTTCTCTTTCTGCCCAGCTTTACTTTTCTTTCACCCACACGAAAAAACCCCGATCATTGCTGATC
>NZ_AULT01000051.1 GCF_000422425.1 Oceanospirillum beijerinckii DSM 7166 | reverse complement strand
ATCACTAATCCGTCCAAAATTTGATGGGTGTCCAGCTTTCTAATTAAGCGGAGTCACTATTGCGATCAATTATCAGGCCTGATCATTCTCGTCAGCTGGATTAATATTCAAACAACCGTTTAATCTTGCCGCAATATTGAGAATAACAATGATAAAGCAATGTTCACTTTTCCTGCCCCAACAAGATCATCAACTCCATCTAAGGCATATCTCACCCGAACAGGCCACTGATAAGGCGCCTGTGCTGATGGTGCACGGTGCTATGGAGGATGGCCGTATATTTTACACCGAGTCAGGTAAAGGGTTGGCCTGTTTTCTGGCGCAACAAGGGCATCCGGTCTATGTATTGGATCTGCGAGCCCGTGGGAAGAGTACACCGTCTTTTGCTCAGGATAACCAACATGGTCAATATGAATCCATTGCCCATACGATTCCTGCAGCTCACCGCTTTGTCGCAGGGCGTCACAGCCAGCCTATACACTGGATTGCCCACTCATGGGGCGGTGTGCTGATGGCCTCTGCTTTAATTCGCAGCCCGGAATTGAGTTCTGCTATTGCCTCCCAAATCTGGTTTGGTACCAAAAGAAGTATTCGTGTCTGGAACTTTGAGCGTTTGTATAAAGTAGAACTGATCTGGAAACGCCTAGCCCCTCTCTATGCGAAATATAAAGGCTACTTTCCTTTCAAGGAGTTGGGGCTGGGAGCAGACAATGAGAGCTTTTTATCGATCAGCGAAAGTGCGCAGTGGGTTCATAACAGGCCCTGGATAGATCCAAGGGATCAGTTTGATTATGGTAGCCGGGCCAAGGATATAACGTGGCCACCAATCTGGTCCATTGCGGCCAAAAATGACACGATTCTGGGTAATCCATCAGATGTAGAAGACTTTCTGGAAGAAGTGGGGCAAGGGAAATTAACTCTGTTATCCAAAGGTAATGGCAATGCTCAGGATTATGATCATATCAATATGCTGACTCATCCCGATGCGGTGCATGATCATTTTGTAGAGATCAAAGAGTATCTCAAACAGGGACAGCCATGAAATGACCAACAAACGGGGACAGCCATCATTTCTTCGTGCATTTTGATATCTGTTTGTCGGCATGAGACAACCTTCGATTGAATATCCCCCATACAATGGCAACTCATTAAACCGAATATTTGGAGCTGTCATGTCTGATTTCATTACTGTTATGCGCGAAACTTGTCCAACACCTGTTGTTGATGCGACAAAATGGAAACGTATCGAGGGCGAACCACATACCGTTAATCTAAACGCTTACCTGTCCGAAGATGGCAGCAAAATCATGGGAGCCTGGATCTGTACGCCTGGTAAATTTGAAGTGGCATACGACAAGTGGGAGTTCTGCCATTTCCTAGAAGGTTACTGCATTATTACACCTGAAGGCGAAGAGCCAAAGCACCTAAAAGGTGGCGACGTTTTCGTAATCGAACCTGGTATGAAAGGTACTTGGGAAGTGGTTGAAACAGTACGTAAGTACTTTGTTTTCGCATAACACTTGAGTATTGAGCGATAAGGCCGCATTTATGCGGCCTTATCGATTGCGGAAATGGAAATAAACGGGGACAGCCATCATTTAATAAAGTGCAAAACTCACCGCTCTGAGCAAACTTATACAAACAATGCATTAAACTGCCCCCTGATGAGATCCAAGCCAGCCTTTTATCCCGGGCAAACTGTTTCAGTCGTTTGACATGCCCTATGGCTCAGCTGATTTGCTAACCTTCTGGCTACATTGCTTTTAGCCAGGCGTTTTGGTCAATGTTGAGCCTGCCAAGGTTTGATGGATGTCCAGTTTTTCTTAATGATGTCCGACCATGATTGCACCGACCATTCCCAATAAGAATCCCATAACGGCCCCTAAAGAGGGAATCCAATGCTTTTCTAGCTTTGCCTGAGGAGCAATATCCTGAAAAATCAAATACAGAATCCCTCCCGCAGAAAACAGCATAATTCCTGACAGTAGTGCGGGGTACTCTGCTAGATAGTAAAAGCCTATTACCCCACAAATGGGCCCCAGCAGGGCCATCAGCGTAAAAATTCCTACGATATTTCTGGAACGAAAGTGTGTTGAACAACGTAATTCGCGGTAAGCATTAAATCCTTCAGGTAGATTTTGCAAAGCAATAATACCGGCAAGTAGAAACCCTACTGAGTGTGATGATGCAAATGTGGCCCCTAAAGCGATCGCTTCAGGAATAAAGTCCGACAACATGGCGACTAATTGGCTTGCAGAAGTTTTTTTTCGCGTTAGATAAATATCCAACCACATTAAGCTAACAGCACCGGCTGAGAAAGAGAGTACAACCATCCCAATGGATAGTCCCTCCATGCCTTCCGGTACTAATACCAATGCCACAGCGGCTAATAAAGCACCACCGCCAAACGCTATCACAAAATGACGGAACTCATTCTCCAACCAACGGGGCCTGATATTCTCGATTCGAGCGAGCAGGGCCCCTATGGGCATCGCAAGTCCGGCACATAAAGTGAGTAATATTATTTCAAACAGCTCAATCATATGGATCAGATCCTTGACCAAATTTACAGAACCGTCTTTTTCAGACAGTCCATCTTTCAGCATATCCTCTATTTTTCCTTTAACTCTCAGGGAAAATAACGGCTTAGTGATATGCGATACAGAAACGCCAACGCAGAATTATTATCCTCAACGCCCAGGCCTAATCATAAAAAACATTAATAAAGCAGGCATGATACTTGGGGCATTTCCTCGATAATGGCCAGTGTATTCATGGCATCAGGGACACTCTATTTCTACCTCCAGGCCAAGCAACCAGCGCAAACGCAGCATAAGTCTATTGGCCGGTATAATCTCTCCCTGGGGCACTATTGTCAAAGCCATCAGCTTGTTACATACCATCTATTTTGACTCCAATGATGTAACGTATTGTTGAACTATTGCGGATTGTAACGCTGAAGATTACTCGCGATTTAATGATGTGCCGGACGGTGCATGACTGGCTAAAAAATCACTAATAAATTGCTCTGGCCGAATGGTTAAATCGTCATATTGGAAAAGAAAAGCCTCGGCAGAAAAACTCCTGCTGAGGCTTTCAAATGGTAGCAACGGGGAAAACTTGAGTGCTATCACCCCTGGCTGCGATGCTTCTGTCGTACCTGACTGGGCGATGAGCCAAAATAATCCTTAAAACAGTGACTAAAGTGGGTTGAGCTTAAGAAGCCACAGGAGATGGCGATATTAGAAATGGACTCGTTACTCTGCAGCAGCAAGCGACGGGCCTGAGTAATACGCAACTCCAGGTAATAACGTGATGGTGTGGTTTCCAAATGAGCCTGAAACAAGCGCTCAACCCGACGGCGCGAAGCATTTACACAAGTTGCCAGTTCATCAATACTGAGCGGCTCTTCAATATTGGAGTTCATCAGCTGCAACAGCTCACGTAGCGCCTGGGGCAGATTAGGATCATCCTGACTTTGAATAATCTGATTGCCTTCCGTTTCCCCGGCTTTATCACAGCTTAAAATTTCACGAATCGCACGCACGATATCTTTACCGTACAGACCTGAGATCAATTCCAGCATCATCTCTAAGGCACTACTTGGACCGGCGCAGGTGAAACGTTGCCCCTCGGCTACCCAGGCGTTACCAGACACCGCAACAGTAGGAAAACGCTCCTGCATAAAAGCGTGGTTATCTGGGTGCAAGGCACAGGTTGTCCCATCTAACAGAGCAGCATGAGCCAAAGGAATCGCACCATTCCATAAGCCACCTATCACGAGTCCATACTTGGCTGCTGTTTTTAGTGTGGTATTTAAAGCCTTGTACATCCCAAGATCACAGCGGTAACCACCACAGACCATCAGAATATCCAGACCATTATCGCCGTCCAATGCGATATGACTCAAAGTGTCGTTAGCAGAGATATCAATCCCCAAGTCACTGCGTACCTTTAAACCCTCTATGCCATAAGTTGAGAAGGAGAACAAAGGTGAGGTACTAACCAGATTCGCAGTCACAATGGCATCCACGGCTGCAGTAAATGCCATCATGGAAAAGTGCTCCTGCAGGACAAAACCCACTCTTACAGGCCGTTCCTCTGACAACTGTCTATTGGGTAAAAAAGGACTGTTGGCATTTCGCATCAAAGAGCTGAAAGTGCGACGAGCCTGGGATTCTTTCATAGGTCTGCTTTCTTTTTCTTTTAATTGGATTGATAACGGTTAAGACACAGAACAACGGTTATTTCATAGGATGAGCCATTTTCTGGGTGAATGATAAAGTGTACCTCTGCTTTGATCCGGCATTGTAGCAATTTATTGTAAATCAGCCAGCGATACACTTCTCAAAGCCGAATACTCTTTAAATTCAGATAGATAGCAGGAATGAAATTCTTCGATTTTAAAAAAGAACAAGACAAAAAAGGGGGACTTTAGCCGTCCCCAACCCCGTTACGGGAATGCCATAAAGGCATGGCAGTAGAACAGTGCTTTACATGATGGGCTACATCAGCCCCAGTAGCTTCGGTAAAAACAGCGACAGCTCAGGCACAAAGCTGGTCACCAGCATTACCGGGATACCGACAAACACCATCAGGGCGATGGCAGGCATTACCGCCTGGTGAATGCTGACCTTACCGATACGGCAGGCCATATAGAGTATCGGTGCCACCGGTGGGCTGTTGGCACCAATCACCACGGAACAAGCCACAATAGAGGCGTAGTGAATCGGATCAACACCGCTACTGACCATCAACGGCAGAAACAGGGGCGCGACCACGACCGTCACCGAGACATCATCCATAATCATACCGGTAACAATTAGAAAGATATTCACTGCGATCAGGATCATCAAAGGGTCCTGCACCATGGCAGTAATCGCCTCTGTCAGCTCCTGGGGGATACGCTCTGATGCCAGAATCCGTCCGATCATAAAGCTGAACAGCAGGATCAGAATCACCGTCCCTGTGGTTTCAGCGGCCGAGATCACACTGTGACCTAAACGCTTAACATTCAAATCACGATAGATAAAGAAGCCGATCAAAATCGCCACAAAGGCTGCAATCGCGGCAGCTTCAGTCGGTGTACAGATACCGCCATAGATGCCACCCAGAATAATCACCGGCAGAGACAGTGCAGGCAGTGCCTTGACCGTTGCCTGACCTTTGGTCGGTAGATTTTCCAGACCATCCTGAGCACCGACTGACACCTCATGAAACAGGCGACCGATACTAAAACGGTTAGCCAGAATCAGACCGGCAATCAGCAGTAGCGCAGGCCCAATAGACGCAGCAAAACATGCCGCTACGGATTGACGGGTGACAACCGCAAACAGAATCATGGTGATCGAGGGTGGAATCAAAATTCCCAACAGCGACGAGATACCCAACAACGCCGAGGAGTAACCTCTGGGATAACCCCGCTTCTCCAACGGGTCGATCATAATAGTGCCAATAGAAGCCACCGCCGCAGTGGATGTCCCGGCGATGGCACCAAAGATACCGGAGGCCAGAACCATAGAAGCGCCCATGCCGCCTTTACGTTTACCCACTAACACCTCGATAAAATCGACCAGTCGATGGGCTATACCGCCGCTCTGCATCAGATAGCCGGTCAAAACGAATAGCGGTAATGCGATCAGAATCACGGAATCAATAGAGCGATACCCCTGCAGCATCAGGGTGTTGAAATTGGCGTCATAAATATACGCCAGATACGCCAATACCCCAGCAAAAGACCAGGCGACGGGAATACCAATAATCATCAGCACCAACAGGATGCCGACAGCGACTAAACCTTCCATCACTGCACCTCCTGGTCAGATGTTGTTTGTTGGTCATCAGGAAAAATACCCAAGGCACATTGAATCAGATCCCTCAGGGAATAAAGAGCACAGCCAACACTGGCAAACAGAATGGCGCTTTGCGGTACCCACAGAGGAATCGATAAACCCGGAGTATGCTGTGGGCGGCGCATGCCCCACTTCAACATCCGGTAGGAAAGATAAACAAAGAACAGAGTAATCAGCAGGGTAATCAAAGAGACCAGACCTTGGTGCAGGCGACGCATCCGGGCGTCATGAATATTGGTCTGCACAAAATCCACCACCAAGTGCTCACGTTTGCGGCTGGCAATTAATCCGCCTACCATATAAAGCCACATACCAAACACCATAATCATCTCCAGCAGGCCGACAATCGACCAACCGAAAATATAACGGGCTGCTACCAGAAACAGCATCAACCCCACTAATAACAGGCTGCTGATCAAAGCGGTGGCATTGAGCAGCAACCCCATCTTGTGATCAAGCTGAGTAAAAAAACGAACCATCATGGGACACCTTACAAAAGCAAAACGCGACGAAACTCAGGGAAGCTCCGCCGCGCAAAGAGAAACCGGGGGTTACAGCTGGGTAGCGTTCGCCCGGATGTTATCCATGATTTCCGAACCGATCTCTTTATCCATCAGCGGCCATACTTTTTCACGCGCTGCACGGGCAAACTCTTTGATCTGCTCATCAGACAGTTCAAAGTACTTCATACCGGACTCTTCGGCCTTCTTCACATAGAAGTTGTCCTGAGCACGGGCTGCAGTGAATTGCTGCTGCATCACCTCTTCCGCAGCTTTAGCGACAATCTGTTGATGCTCTGGGGACAGATCATTGTAGGAATCCGCATTCATACTCAGCACGCCGGTCATAAAGAAGTGCTTACTGCGCACGTAGTAGTCCAGCTGATCACGGAAGTACTCGTAGTCCCAATAGATGACATTACCGGCTTCACCATCCACTACACCTGTTTGCAGGGCGGTGTAAACCTCACCCCAGTCGATGGCAGCAGTCTGATAACCCAGTGCCTGCATAGTTTGTGGCGCAGGGAATACGGTCATGGTACGCACTTTCAGACCGTCTGCTTCTTCGATTGTGGTCGCATACTTGCCGCGCGTCGCGACACCATTAAAACCTTCTGGCCACGGGCCAAAGAATTTCAGCCCCAGATCGGAGTAGATACCACCCAGCATCTCGTTCACCCAACCGCCTGGGCTATAGGCCTTCAGTGCTTCACCCCAGGACAGCGTCATATACGGAGTGTAGATCACTCCAATACGCTTATCGTACGAGGTCATCGGCCAGTTCAGCATCACATCCACATCGCCAGCCACATGCAGATCGAAGACTTCGTTCTGACTGCCCAGCTCATTTTGGTAGAATACTTTGACGTCGATCTCGCCTTTGGAGCCTTGTTCAATAATTTCGGCCCAACGCTCCAGGGTGTCACCGGCCGGAGAACCTTTAGCGCCAGAATCTGTCGCCATCTTCAGCGTTACGGCCTGAGCTGATCCCGCGATCAGGGCACCGGCTGCAACCACTCCAGCGATCAATGAACGAAGCTTGTTTTTTCTAATTGCCATAGTCTTGCTCTTTTATTTTTCTGTTGTTTTTGGGGTATGGGTCTCCCTGCTATTACGCTTTATGATGCTGATGTTGCGAATGGCAGAGAGCTGTTTTAATCGTTTTATTTACGGCTCCCTAATATTGGTAACACCGCATGATTTATAGGGTCAAATACCCATAAAAACAGAATTAAAATCCAAAAAGAGAAAGGAAATCAGATTATAAAACTAATCAAATATTCAATTATCAGCTTTATAAGCTGAGTTTTTCTACACGGCTATTTGCATTAACTTAAGCTCTTTTGTTCCAGGTGTCGTCTACAGTAGACGGAGTGTCGCTTTTTAAGAAAGAAGAAAAAATCACAAAAATTAACGTTGAAGAAACGCACAGGAAGGAAGCACAAAAGCACCGTAACAGAGCAACAAAAAAGCTAAAAGCCAGCATGGGATAAACGACTATCCTACGATTTACGTATACCATGGCGACACTGCATATCAGTTTTAAGTTTTGAGCAACTAAGATCAGTAGATTATTTGTCCTGATCTACATATAACAGCGGTGTCTAAACCGCGAAATAACGACGAGATTTCCATCCAATGAGACATCCACCTGAATCTTCGGCATCTCTTCCAGCTACAACACGGGAAGTCGCCAGCTTTGAAGAATTCGCCCAACGGGCGGATTACTCTTTAATGAACAATCTTAATGCTGACCCTGATGCAACAGAGGACGGCTATGACCATCGTGCCCGCCAAGTATTTTCCGGGCACTTTGTTCCCGTTACACCCACTCCTATCGCAGATCCCGAATATGTCAGCCATAGCCACATCTTTTTTAATGAACTGGGGTTGAGTGATGAGCTGGCGCATAATCCAGCCTTTAGCCAGATGTTCTCCGGTGATCTGTCCACAGTGCCTGAACCTATGCGCCCCTACGGTTGGGCTACGGGTTATGCGCTGTCGATCTATGGCACCGAATACACCCAACAATGCCCATTTCGTACAGGCAACGGTTATGGTGATGGCCGGGCCATTTCAGTATTTGAAGGAGAGTTCAACGGCAAACGTTGGGAGATGCAACTGAAAGGCGGTGGTCCGACACCTTACTGTCGGGGCGCTGATGGTCGTGCGGTATTGCGCTCCAGCGTGCGGGAGTTTTTAGCTCAGGAATATATGCACGCTCTGGGTGTACCGACCTCCCGCTCACTGACACTGTATACCTCAAAATCCGAAACCGTGACCCGCCCCTGGTACGCTGAAGGTTCCCGCTCTGCCGACCCGGATATTATGGTCAGTAATCCGGTGGCTATCTCCACTCGTGTTGCACCATCCTTCCTGCGTGTCGGCCAGGTCGAACTGTTCGCCCGTCGTGCGCGTAAAGGTGCTTACCCTCACGCTCGGGAAGAGCTGAAAATGATCGCAGAGCATCTGATTAAACGGGAATATAAAAGCGAGATTGATCACAGCCAGCCCTTTAATCAACAAGTGGTTGAACTAGCCACGCAGTTCCGCCAGCGCTTAACGGCTTTGGTCGCCAACTGGCTTAGAGTGGGTTACTGCCAGGGCAATTTTAACAGCGATAACTGTGCTGCTGGTGGTTTCACGTTGGACTATGGCCCCTTTGGTTATTGCGAAGCCTTTGATCCCGAATTCCAACCCTGGACTGGTGGCGGCAGACATTTCTCCTTTATGAATCAACCCGCCGCCGCAGAAGCCAACTTCCATATGTTCTGGGGGGCGCTAAGAGTACTGCTGGTGGATGATCCCGAAGCTTTAGCGCAGCTTGATCAGGTGCGTCACGACTTTACCGACACCATGAAAGAACAGATGAAAACCATGTGGGCCAATAAACTGGGCTTAGTGGAGTTTGATCAAACACTGTTCTCAAAACTGATGGAACTGATGGAGCGTGCCGAGGTGGATTTCACTATTTTCTTCCGTGAGTTATCCAATATCCCGGAAGATATCGCAGCACTGAAGAAAAGCTTCTACGTCACCGCCTCTGAGCAATTAGATGAACAGTGGCAAAGCTGGCTCAACGACTGGCGTGCACTCCTTTTAGAACAACATCAGATTCTAGAGCAGACCAAGGAGTCAAAACAAGGCAAAGACTTAGAAGAAAACAATGATCTGGCTGAAGTTTCGGCGAAAATGAAGCGAACCAACCCGAAATATGCCTGGCGTGAATGGCTAGTGGCCCCAGCCTACCAACAAGCGATGGCCGGTGATTACAGCCTGATTCAAGAACTACAGGAAGTGTTTAACCAACCCTATGATGAGCAAACCAGCGAGATCGAAGCCAAATACTACCGCCTAAGACCGAAAGAGTTTTTTAATGCCGGTGGCGTATCCCACTATAGCTGCTCTTCTTAATGGCTTGATAAGAGTAAGGAATTACAGATGCCCGGTAGGCTATTTTTACCGGGTATCCTTGCGGCACACCCTTGCTGCAAATAATACAACACAGCCGGTTGAGCGCGATTTCTCATCTTAAACCACCACTCCCTCCTGTCCGGCAAAGGACTCAACCTCTTGTTCAATAAAGCGCAAAAAGCTCTGCGTTTTTTTCGAGATATACTCACGCTCAGCGTACACCATATAAAAATTGACCGGCTCAGCCTTCTGCTCAGGAAATACCTCAATCAAGGTGCCATTTTTTAGCGCATCGCGAACGTCAAAGCGACTGGTATAAGTACAGCCTAAACCGGCTACTGCCGCTCTGACGCATTGCTCAGGATCGTCAAATAACATGTCAGGTGTTTTAGGGTGCAACGTTTGGGACTTAAAACGCCAGGGCAGGGTTTGACCTTTTACACCAACGCAGATCAGCGGCAGCTTCAGCAGGTCGGTTAAACATTTGGCAACAGATTGAGAAGCCAGCCACTCAGGGTTAGCAAACACACCATACTCAATGCCAAACAAACGTTTAGCGATCAGTGTTGAATCTCCGAGCGGCCCCTGACGAAAAGCCACATCAAGCTGATGCTGCTGGAAGTCGAGGTAGTCATTACTGTGAATCAGCTCTGTTTTTACTTTTGGGTAAGCCTTACGGTAGTTCAACAACCAATCATTGAAAGGACCACGGGAAAAACTTCCGGGAGCGGTAATACGCAACACACCCGCAGGCTCTTCCTGCTGGCTTTGCTGCCACTCTTTCACCTCGGTCTGAGTGTCGGTCAAACGTTGGGCCATCGGCAATAGCTGCCGTCCCTGCTCCGTTAACACTAATGAACGTGTCGTGCGCTGCATTAACTTGTAACCCAAATCCGCTTCCAGTTTTGCGATACGACGGCTGACATTACTGCTGGGCTGCTTCAAATAACGGGCGGCCTCAGCAAACGAGCCCAACCGGGCAACGGCTGCAAACCAGATAATGGCTTCAATATCCACAATACCGATCTCCTTACCACGAACTTACTGACTACCGATCTCTACAACGACCACTTTGCACAACAACTATCCCAAATATGAATTAATAAAATCCAGTTTAGCCCACTAATAAAACCAATAGAACTACCCTAATCTTATCTCTATAGATAAATACCTTTCGGAGATAGCATGAAAACAATCGCAATTATCGGTGGCACCGGCATGCTGGGCGCACCAGTAGCAGAGCAACTGAAACAAGACGGTTATCAGGTTCGAATTCTGAGCCGCAATATCGATAACGCCAGACAACAACTGGGCGATGGCTTTGATTACCAACAGGCCGATATCCATGATCTGCCTAGTCTGAAAAGAGCATTGAAGGACGTGGACGCCGTGCACTTAAATTTGAGTGGACACAGTAAACAAAGCTATTACGCCAGCCACGTTCAGGGGACAAAAAATGTTATCCAGGCGTTAAAAGAGCGGCCTGATACCTTGATCTCTATGATCTCCAGTGCTATGGCCTATCCGGAATTTAATGACCGCTGGGATAACCACTACAAATGGGAAGCCGAGCAACTGCTGAAAGCCAGCGGTCATCCCTATTTGGCCTTTCTACCCAGCTGGTTTATGGAAACACTGCCACTGTTTGTGCAAAAGAACAAAGTCACACTGATCGGCCCTTCCACCAGACCGATCCACTGGGTTTCAGCCAAAGACTACGCCCAAGAAGTCAGCAAAGCCTACCAAAACCCGGAGTGCCGCAATCAGCGCTTATCAATCTTTGGCTGCTCAACTTTAACCATGGAAGAAGCTCTCGCTCGTTATGCCCAGCATCATGGCTTAACACTGCAACGTATGCCCGCCTGGGTCGCATCCACTATTGGTTGGTTAACTCGGGATGAAGTACTGATGGATATAGCAAACCTGATGACTCATTACGATAAACACGGTGAAAAGGCGCCACTGGATGTGATTAAAACTGGAACATCAGTACTGGACTGGATCAAGAGTTCACCATCGCCACAGGTAGCTTAGCGATCAGGAAGAAGCTTAAATAACAGTTTGGGACAGCCACTATTAATCCTTTGATTCTCAAGATCTATTTTGTAGCTGTCCTCTATTTTTTATCTTCCGCCGGTTCATGAAGCATTCTCTACGGAAAGTAAATGAGGTGTCAGCGTTTCAATAGAGGGACACTGTTGCCGATAAAATTGAATAAAGTCATCAGCGGCTAACGGACGGCTGAATAAATAACCCTGAGCATAATCACAGTTAAGAAGACAAAGCTCCTTGAGTTGACCTTCTGTTTCAACACCTTCCGCGACAACCTTCAAACCTAAGCTTTTGGCTAAACTGATAATCGATTTTGTGACAACCAGACTTTCTGAATTCGTTGTTATCGTATCGATAAAGCTACGGTCAACTTTTAACTTATCAATGGGGAAGCGTGTCAGGTAACTCAGACTGGAATAGCCTGTACCAAAATCATCCATTGAAAGGGTAAAACCCGCCTCTCTTAATGATGAAACAACGGATACTGCTGAATTGGTATCATTGATCATTGCAGTCTCTGTAATTTCCAGATGGATGCGATCAACCGGGATATCGTGGTTTCTGAGAATCGTAAGCAACTTATTAGGCAGATCGGCATACTGAATTTGTTGCGCAGATAAGTTAATCGCGACACTGCCAGCGTACTCACTTCCCCACTGTTTTAACTGACAACATGCGGTTTGAAAGACCCAAAGACCAATATCCAGAATAAGATCGCTTTGCTCTGCAATGGGGATAAAGCGGTCGGGACCGACAAAACCAAACTCCGACGAATGCCAGCGTAAAAGTGCCTCAGCACCAAAAACATGCTGATCGTTGAGAGCAATAAGCGGCTGATAGTGTAGTGACAACTCATCATTTTCTATGGCATACCTGAGAGCTTGCTCAAGCCTCAAACTCTCTCTGGCACTATTTTGAGACTCTGTATCGTAGAATTGCAGGTTATCGCCACCCTGGCTTTTGGCATGATGCATTGCAATATGCGCTTGTTCGATGGCCTTCCAGGCATCATTATCCCGCGCAAAGAAAGAGATCCCAATACTGGCCGTGATATTCCACTCGATATCATCATACCGTATCGTGCTATTGAGGCTCTGCAGTAACATCTGCCCAAGGCTGTTTGCGATATCGGGTGTCGAAATATTAGGGGATGCGACAATGAATTCATCACCAATAGACCGGGCAATAAGACCATTGGGCAAAAAAGTATCTTTTAGCCGTGCCAGTAAAATTTGCAGGATATGATCACCAAAAGACAGACCGCAAACTCTGTTAGCCTGATCCATTCGGTCTACACCAATATGATAAACCGCAACAGCTTCCAACTGTTGGCGGCGGTGCTCGTTAAGTGCAGTAATTAAAGCCTGCTGACTGATTAAACCATCAGAAAATTCACGCTGCTGAGGAGCTTCCCCGACATTGGGTAATATTTCTCCCGATGAGAAGTAATGGGTGAGTACACCATGCTCATTTGTTACTGCATAAATGGTCTTATGTTCAGGGTATTCCCGACCATCCTTGCGTTTATTCCAGACAACCCCGGTCCAATACCCTTCTTGCTGCAATGTGCGCCATAGCTCTTTATAAAATGCTTTGCTTTGTCGCCCAGAACTAAAACATCCTGGATCTTGCCCCAGAACCTCATATTTTGAATAACCGGAAATCTCTTCAAAATGGCGATTAGCCATCACGATACGATTATTCTCATCCGTAACGACAATTGAGGCACGCCCAGAGTCAAATACTCTCTCAAATAATGTCCACTGGTCCTTGTATTTCTGTCGCCAACGAATATCACGAATACAGCACACCAGCCCACCATCATCTGCTGCTGATACCGACCATTGGATATGGAATGCATCTCCCGCAGGTGACCTTCCCAGAGTTTCATCCAGAAGCGTATCTTGATGCTTTAGTGCATCAAACAAGTGAAGTGTGGTCGAATAACGCTCATTTTTTAACCATAAGAACAGGCTATCGATAGGTAAACGATAGTTTTTTGCAATCTGAGAGAAAGATTCATTAACGGAGGTGATCGTAAGATCCGAATCATTTTTTACATATACCAGGGCAAGCTCAAGCTTAGTTGCGGCCTGAGCAACCCCCTTTAATAAGTCAGTGTTTAATTGCATCTTCAATAATGCTCATTTAGCGGTGTGGCTGACTTATTATTTTATTTTTGCCATACCTATATCATTTAAATCCATCCCTGATATTGAGTTATGCATCCATACTAATAATACGCCTGCTAACTGCAACTTTAGTAGCAATACATTTGACTAATGCCTCATATAATTACCACTTAGCTGGCCCATTGCCATGTCATACCGTTCAGATAAAAAATCACATTCCTAGTCTAAAAGACTTCAACAATAAGCTAGGCACATAATAATAAGACTAAAAGGGGAGATAACGAGGATCGTGTCTAATTAGATTAATCAACGCTATCTGAGGGGCACTGCAAAAAACTCTTTACAGTCATTGCCTATATCTACTTTGGCAGTGCTATATACCGGTTTTTTGAGCGATAACTCGACTTTGCCAGCTTTGATGCATTAAGCATCATACTGCCTCTGCGTTGATCCAACTTCTCTTGGATCGCAACCATTGTCTCAAATAGCTCATCGCATAGCGAAGTGGTTCTTAAGAAAGAAGGATTATTAGAGAGCGACATACCTCTACTCCATGACATATAAAGTCGCAACCACCATTTCCGGGGTGGCATTCAATCAGGTTTCAATCAGAAAAATATTACGGATTATTACAAGCAGGTTTCAACGGGGAGGGATCATATATATAGAGAAAACAAATGTATTGTTTTTTTTTGTAAAACCCTATCTTCTTAATTGCTTTATATATACTTCATTCAACATTTATATCTTAACCCTCTCCAGCCACAGGCCGGAGAGGGTAAATACATTAATGCTTGCATGCTTAAAGCTTTAGCCTTAAACCATTATTCAAAGTACATCTATTAACAATCAATGTGTGATTAATAGAAGTTAATACCCCATCAACAGTCGTGGCAGGAACAGGGAGAGTTCAGGCACAAAGGTCACGAGGAACACCATCGGCAGGAAGATAATCGCCGCCAATACACTGCCGGAGATATCGTCCACGATCATGCCGATCAGCAGCAGTAACAGGTTGATCAGTAACAGCAGTACATACTTGTTTTCAGAGACCTGCAGCAGGGCTTCTGCCGTATCGCGGGGCACCTGCTCCAGAATCATGGCGCGACTCATAATAAACAGGAAGAAGAGCACGGCCATAATGGAACCGGTCATGGTCACTGCCCATACGGTGACTGCACTCAGGCTACGCAGGCTCATGCCTAACTGTAACGCAGTATACAGTTCAGCAAATGGCATAGGTACTGCGGTAAAACCCCAGTTTTTAAAACGTTCGATACCGATAGGTACTGGCGGTACACGCATTTTGATACCTTTGGCATCTTCCGGGAAGTTAGTCGGCACTTCACCAACGCCCTTACGAATCGCCACAGAACCAAAACCGGTTGAAAGAGGCTTAAATGTGAGCACCTGCCTTCAGGGTACATTGAAATTGGCGAGTACGACTTAAAGCCCCATACCTCTTAGGAGGTATTTTCTCCTGAGATGGACTCATTGTGAGAGAGGTCATTGTTTGGATAAATTTAAAATGCTTTGCATTCAGTTAATAGATTATTTAACTAATAAATGATCGATTTTGGAGCCGCATATTCTGTGCAATACAGAACAACCAAGCTATTTATGCACGGTCTTAGTGCACTCAATTATGGCCAGACAAGGTGTCAAAGGGTGCTCAAACAGATAATTTTTCCGCGGTTGACCCCATCCCATCAAGATTATATTTTAATAAAAACTCAAATAAAGCCAGCTTAATTAACCTATTGGTTAACTAAAATAAAAATTAAGGTCACCGCTATGCAAAATAAGCAATTTAAAGGACAGCTCAGCGATATTGATCTGCGTATGTTACGCATCTACCGTACGGTGGTGGAGTGCGGCGGTTTTTCGGCGGCAGAAGTGGAACTGAATATCAGCCGGGCAGCCATCAGTATCGCTATGTCGGATCTGGAAAGACGTTTGGGTTTTCGTCTGTGCCAACGTGGCCGCTCCGGCTTTTCAATGACGGAAGAGGGGGAGAAAATTTATGATTACACCCTGCAGTTATTGTCCTCTATCGAAGATTTTAAAACCCAGATCAATACCCTGCATACTCAGCTGATTGGCGAGCTGAATATAGGCATTACCGATAATATGGTGACTATTCCACAGATGCGCATTACCCGCGCGTTAAGTGCGTTGAAACAGCGAGGGCCTGAGGTAGTAATTAATATTCGCATGATGCCGCCCAACGAGATCGAAAGTGCCTTATTGGATGGACGGTTACATGTGGGCGTAGTACCCGAGCTACGTAGCTTGCCGGGGCTGAATTACTTTCCGCTCTATGAAGAACAATCTCTGCTTTATTGCAGTCAAAAACACCCTCTTTTTGAACACGCGGATCAACCGATTTCTGATGAGGCGCTGGCGGATTATGATGCTGTGGTACCGGCTTATGCTCAGTCGGTGGAAAACAAACAGCAACAAAGCCTGCTTAAAGCCAGTGCCACCTCCACAGACCGGGAAGGTATCGCTTTTTTGATTCTGAGCAACCACTACATCGGCTTTTTACCCACTCATTTCGCAGAACGCTGGGTAACCGAAGGGCGCATCAGAGCAATTCAGCCAAAAGACCGCTTTTTTCACACCCGTTTTACAACCATTACCCGCAAAGGCGCACGACCGAATTTAATTTTAGAAGCTTATATGGAAGAGATTGAAAAAATAGATACCTGATAAAAATCAGCTTTTTTGAATTAACCCGGCCTGTCGCAATCAAACAAATATATATAAATGACAGATCCATTTTTAGTCTGAGTGTTTACAGAGTATAGTGACCGTCTTCGCCTTCAAAGCTTTAAGGACGAAGATACACTTTTCTTAAGAGTACGCTTTTTTTATGTTTACTATTGTTAAAATCAAGCCATGGCTGGCATATTTTCTGCTGGCAGGCTTGAGCGTTATCAGCCAGGCCACTCAAGCTCAGTCTTCCGTGTGGAAAATCAGTAAAGACCAGGATCATTTTTATCTCGGCGGTACCTTACATCTGCTATCCGAAACCGATTACCCTCTCCCCCCGGAGTTCGATCAGGCCTATCAAGGATCAGATACACTGATCTTTGAAACCAGTCTAGACGCGATGGAATCCCCCGCATTTCAACAGCAGTTTTTATCCGCCATGACCTATGCGGATGAACGCACATTAGAAGGCTCGCTGAAACCAGGCACTTACCGCTCCTTGTTACGCTATATGCTGTCGCGAAAAATACCCATTCAGCAATTTGCCAACTTTAAGCCCTGGGGAGTATCGCTAACGATCGCCATGCTTGAATATCAACGCTTAGGCATATTGCCAGAATACGGCGTAGATCGCGTCTTTAGCGAAAAAGCCCTGGAAGATAATAAGGGAATCAAGGCACTGGAAACACCAGAGCAACAACTGGCTTTTTTAAGCTCTATGGCTCAGGTTGACCCGAATGTTTCAGTCAATAACACACTGCGTGAACTAAAACATTTACCAAGAGCACTGAATGAGATCACTGAGGCCTGGCGCAACGGTGATATGGACGCTTTCGGTCAAAGCTCTTATATAGAAGATATGAGAAACCTGCTCCCTAAGGTTTACCAAACCATTGTGGTAGAACGCAACAATAACTGGATGACGCTATTGCCCAGATTAACCAATAACAATGAGAAAGAGTTTGTTCTGGTCGGCACCTTGCATATGGTCGGAAAAGAAGGCCTGTTGGCTCAGCTAAAGCAGCAAGGCTTTACTGTTGAAGCGCTATAGTGCAGAAGCCAGCTCCGTATAGACAACCGTAAATACTCAACAGTAGCAATCTTTTTGCATTTTCAGGTTAACGCTTTGGACGGGCTTAATCGCCCGGGGTGCACCATCTCTTGATTAAAAGGCCGGTAATGATAGGGTAGCAGGGACAACAATAATAAAGCATAGGATTAATACCGTGAGCAGAGAGAGCCAGCATTCACCTCAATCCGTCGAATTCGCCCGTAAGCATCTGCAGCAAGAAGGTCAGGTGCCTCGCGGCTTTTTACGCAGTGAAATCGCCCACTCCTGGCAGCGCAGTGTTGATGCTGGACTGACCTGCTCAGCGCCTCTTGATCTGGAAAATCTGCCGAAAGATCGTATCGCGGACCTGAAAGATCTACATCGCCCGCTGTTAGAAGCCGCCCACCCCGAAATCAAACAACTGGCTGAGTATTTTGCGCCAGTGGGCGGTTTGGTGATGCTGGCCGATGCTGAAGCCACTATTTTATCGGTCAAAGGTGATCGGCGTCACTTGGATACGCCGACCCAATATGCGCTGCAGGCTGGCGCCAGCTGGAGTGAAGAGTTAAGAGGCACTAATGCTCTGGGAACAGCGATTATTGATCAAGCTTCTGTCACCATTAATGGCAGTGAGCATTTCCTGGACAGCGTAGGTTACCTCTCCTGTTGCTCCTCACCGATTACCAACGCTCAAGGTGAAGTCATTGGGGTACTGGACCTCCCCTCCCCTACGGATAATCGTAAACTATCACCCAATATGAGCCTGGTACAACAAGCGGTACGTTCGGTTGAAAACCGGATGTTCAGCAGCCGCTATCAACAGCAAGTGGTACTGAGCGTCCATAGTCGCCCGGAATACCTGCGCTCCTCCTGGCAAGGCATGATTGCTATGGAGCTGGATGGCTTTATTCAAGCGGCCAATGAACAAGCCTGTCAGCTATTGAATCGAAAACGCGCCGAGCTGCTCGGGCGTCATCTTGAGGAACTCTTTGGCGTAAAGCCAGAAGCACTGCTCAATGATTTACATCGCAAAGGCCGTGGCGTACTAAGAACCCGTATCGGGGATTTTGTCTGCGAACTACTGCATTTCCCCAATAGCCTACCCTTCAGCCGCAGCAGAACAGGCAACTCATCCGCAAGACTTTCCTCCAGTAATTCCACAAGAGCTAAATCGGCATCAAATGCACCGAAAATAGAAGCCCCTGCACTCTCTGAGCTTTCTGGTGATGATCCTCGCTTACAAAAAGGGATACGCATGGGCAGCCGGGCATTATCCCATGAACTTCCGGTACTGATACAGGGCGAGACGGGCTCAGGTAAGGAAGTGGTTGCTAAAGCCCTACACCTTGATAGCCGTCGACGGGACCAGGCCTTTGTCGCAGTAAACTGCGCGGCTATTCCAGAGGGGCTGATTGAGTCCGAGCTGTTTGGTTATCAGGAAGGCGCGTTTACCGGCTCACGTAAAGGCGGCATGACCGGGCGTTTACAACAGGCTAACGGTGGTACTCTGTTTTTGGATGAGATTGGAGATATGCCACTGGCACTACAAGCTCGTTTATTACGCGTACTGCAGGAGCGTACTATCGCACCATTGGGCGCTGCCGAAGAGATCGCACTGGATATTGCCGTTATTTGCGCTTCTCACCGCGACCTGAAAGCGTTAGTGGCAGAAGGCCTGTTTCGGGAAGATCTGTACTACCGTTTAAACGGCGTCTGTCTGCGCTTGCCAGCTTTTAGAGAACGTACAGATAAACACACCTTTATCTCTACGTTCCTGCATCAACTCACTCCAGATGGTCGTCAGATCAGTCTCTGCCGGGAACTGGAGCAGCAGTTACTGAGCTACCATTGGCCGGGTAATATTCGCCAGCTTGAAACCACTCTGCGGGTCGCTATCGCCTTTATGGAACCGGATGAAACACAGATCAATAGCGATCACTTAAGTGATGATTTCCTGGAGGAACTTGCAAGTAGTCCCACGGTTGCCGGTAACTCTCTGTCAATCCCGCAGCCAGAAACTATACAAGAAAACAGTATTCCAACAAGCAATCCGAAAACAAACCTCCCACCAATACCTCCCGCTTCTCATAGCCTAAAAGACAATGAAAGCCTGATGATCCAGCATACTCTGCAGCAGCATGAAGGCAATATCTCTGCTACTGCTCAAGCCTTAGGTATCAGTCGTGCAACCTTATATCGCAAGCTAAAAGATATTGAGCACTGAGTTGCCTAGAAACAGGCTGGGCAGATGATAATTTTTAGCCATTGAACAGGATAAAATATGATTGATTTAACACTGGGTATTCTTGGTGTCGGCCATCTGGCTAGCTATACCATTAAAGGGCTGCGTCGCGGAGAAAGTAACCATAGTAAAGGTGGTAGTCACAGTAAAGATGATCATAGTGAAGATAATGGCAATAAAGATATCAAGCGTAGCCAGCGCGACAATATAGCCAGTAGTGGTAATCTCAACATCATTCTTTCCCCAAGAGGCGCAAAAACAGCCGCTGAGTTAGCAAAGAGCTGTGATTGCCAGATTGCGGCTAATAACCAGGCGGTCATTGAGCACAGCGATATCGTATTACTGGCCGTTCGTCCAGATAACCTGAATGATCTGCTGAAAGGGCTAAACTTCAAAACAAATCAACTTGTGATCTCTGCTATGGCTGGCGTAACCTTAGACCAACTGCGAGAATTCCCATCTCTGCAAGCGTGTCAGCTAGTGCGCGTCTTACCCTCCACCAGTGCAGAGGTATGTTCTGGTCCTATTCCGCTTTACCCTGCACATCCAATAGCTGAGCAGCTGTTTGGCCAGATCGGTAAGGTGGTTACACTCCCTTGTGAAGATCTGTTCGATATCACACTCAGCCATGCCTGTTTACATGGCTGGAGCTATTTTCTGATACAGCAGCTCATTGATTGGAGTTGTGCGCAAGGTATGGATGAGATGACCGCCAGACAAATGGTCGCTTATTCCATCAGCAGCGCAGTGGACTTTGCCGAGGCAAAACCAAACCTCAGTTATGGCGAAATAGGCCGCTCCATTGCAACTGAAGGCACTTTTACCCAGCGAGGTATTGAGCGAATTAAGGCCCGCGGAGGGCTGCAAAGCTGGGAAGATGCTATGCAGTCGATGTTGGATGATCAGCACAATAGTTGATAATGGATAGGCATCCCATTAAGGAAAAAGACCGCCCTGAGTTCAGGGCGGTGTAACACCGATATCACTATTTCGGTGCGTACAATGGCAAAGTATGAAAAGCCAGATCCTTTGTCACCTTATTTACGGAAACAGATTTACAGCTGGAAACGGGATAGTTTCTGCTCGATCTCTCCAGCAACACGATCCAGATTAGCACTGGCAGATACGCTATTATCGCTCTGTACACGGGTATGGTCGGATAGCTGACGAATATTGTGCAGACTCTGAGTCACCGTTTCTGCTACAGCCGCCTGTTGCTCCGCTGCAGTGGCAATATTGATCCCCATATCGGCAATATGAGCCATATAATCACTGATCTCAACCAAGGCACCCCGCGCCTGATCGGCACGGTCTCGGCTCTCCTGTGAGGCTTCGTTGCTGGTTTCAATCGCTGATACGGCCTGATTGATCTTACCTTGCAGACGCTCTACCAACTGATGAATCTCACCCGTAGCATTTTGAGTTCTGCCTGCCAGTGTACGCACCTCATCAGCAACGACTGCAAATCCCCGGCCCGACTCACCAGCCCTGGCTGCTTCAATGGCAGCATTCAGCGCCAGCAGATTGGTTTGTTCCGCAACCTCGTTAATCGTGGTCATAAACTGACTGATATTGTTGCTTTCGGTGGACACTTCTTTGATCAGACCAGAGACCTTTTGCATCTCCTCTGCCAGGAAATCCAACGTAGAGTGAATCGCTTCGGAAGCCTGACGGCCCGCCGCAGCTTTATCCCGCCCCTGTGCTGTGGTGTTCGCGGAATCACGGGCATTTTCTGCCACATCGGCGGTAGTACTGGCCATCTCTTCCATTGCGGTAACAACCTGCTGGGTTTCGAGAGATTGCTGATCCACTGCCGCTTCGGTATTACTACTGGCCTGACGTACCTGACCGACACTCTGCTTCAGCGCATTGGAAGCCTGACTTAACTGACCGACCAACTCTACCAGACCATTACGCATGTTGTGCGTCCCCTGCCTCAAGAGCAGAATTTCGTTACTGCAATCAGAGCTCACTCGCACTTCAGGCAAAGGGGTATTCAACCGCCCCTGACCAATTGCAACCAGATCCTGTGTCACCTTATTTAAAGGTGCCAGACGACGGTGCAGCATCAAGGCACAGATAGCGATAATCAACGCGGTGCTGATAGACATCATCAGAATCATCATATTGCGCAGAATGACACTGGTTTCGGCAAACTCATCACTGAAGCTGCCCAAAATAACCACCCAGTTCCAACCCGCCACATGCTTAAAGGCAGCCACCTTATCTTTAGGCTGTTGCTGTTGATCGAACCAACTGTAGTGAATCAGGCCGGACTTCTGCTCATGGAACAGCCTGAACGGTTTGCTACCATCCGCGGCTGGTAGATCCGTGAGTACTTTACCCTCCAGGCTTGGATGCATCAGCACTGTACCTGCTTTCTTATGGCCTTTACCGGCAATAACGGTCGCATAGCCTGTTTTTCCGACGGTCATCTTAGCTAAAGTGGAGCGTAACTCAGTCAGCCCCTGCGTCAGATCAAAACCGATATAGAGCACAGCTACAGTTTGGCCATCTTGCTGAATCGGGCGATAAATCGTCATGTAGTCGCGCCCAAACAAGTGGGCTACGCCGTGAAAGGTTTCACCGGCGATCAGTTTATTATAGCCGGGATGCCCCGTGCCCAGCAGGGTGCCAAAGGCCCGGTCACCATTCTCTTTTTTCAGGGATGTACTGATACGTAAGAAGTCATCACCATGACGGGCAAATACTGTCGCAGTCCCTCCCGTCATGCGGGTAAACTGGTCCGGTTTGGTAAAGTTACCATTAATAACACCATTTTCATCCAATAGTGCTTTAGTACTATAATTGGCAACAGCTACACTCTTATCTGAGGTACTGACACTGGACGGAAACATATTAAAGAAGATATCGGACAGTCTTTGCGCATTATGAAAACTGTCCTGATAGTAGAACTCTAATAATTCACTGACCAGCAGGCTTTGTTGAGTCAAACTCAATTCAGCTTCTTTTTTCAGTTCCTTCTGAGCTTCAACTGTCAAGCTAAAAGTAATAACAGCACTGGCACACACCATTAACAGGGAGATAACGATAGTGAGCTGGGCTGCCAGGGACTTATTTTGAAATGCATTGACCACAGGTTTTATCCCTTTCGGTTTTCAATCTGTTTCGATAAGAATCTCTGCTCAATAAATGAGCATCAACAAGTATGTCATGGAGTAGAAGTTGTTATCGGTGCTGTTTCATAATTAGCTCGAAAAGCCCTTATTATTCTATTTATCCAGCCCAACACTTAAAAGAAAATAACATAAACCCTGTAAATTAAAACCCTGTTCAAACAGCTTTTTAAAGCAAGAAAATAACAACAAAAAATCCATAAAAACAACAATAAAACATCAAAAACAACCTATTATTGCGTCATTTTTACCCAATAAAGCATTATGACCGCCCCTTTTTTATACAGGCAACATAGTAAGGATGATACAGATCAATATTCAAACGTTTGACTAACCTCTTTATATATACTTTATGGACACTAGAGCTTACCCGACAAACAATACACAATGACTGAATAGTCATAAAAACCTCTGAAAGCATACTCTTTCAACTCTTAAAAGGACTATCGAAACAATTTCCTCCTAGAAAGCACTTCCTCCTAGAAAGCACTTCCTCCTAGAAAGCACTTCCTTCTAGAAAGCATTTCCTTTTAAAAACCACTCGCCTGGGAGAGCTACTCAACCTCGAAAACCATCCGGTCTGACACCCAAAGATACAGAGCAATGAACCTCTATAAGTTAGCAATGTCTACTTTGCACTTGGTTTGATATCCTTGCCAACTTGGCAATCAATGATGGGATTTAGGTTTTGCGCACGTTAAAAATGCCAGTATTTTCAGCCGCTTTGCTCTTTGTTGTTTTAATACTGCACACTCTGTTCAGCTTTGCGGCCAGCAGCGAATGGGTCAAAACACCTTATGGTCAGGCCAGACTCCTGGTCGCGGGCGTTTTGCCGCAGCAGGAGACCTTTACTGCAGGTCTTGAAGTCGAAATGGAGCCCGGCTGGAAAACCTACTGGCGCACTCCGGGGGCCGCAGGTATTCCCCCGAAACTGATCTGGGAGGGCTCCAGTGGCATCAATAATATTGAGCTGCACTACCCGGCTCCCCATCGTTTGGATTTTCAGGGCCTGCAGCTCTATGGTTACGAGGACAGAGTCATCTTCCCTCTGACGATCACTCGGGATCTGGCAGTCTCAGAACCTGACTTAAAGGTGGATGCTCGCTTACTGATCTGTAAGGAGCTGTGTGTACCCGCCAGCTTCCCGATGTCGCTAACCCTGGATAAAGCCAACCAAGCGACCGATATCGACAGCGCCTTTGCCATTGATCAGTTTAAAGCCCTGATTCCTCTGCCAGCAGCAGTCGCCAATATTCCCCCTGCTCGTATCACGCTTGATGCTGAGCAAAAGCTGCTGCAGGTGGATATTGATCTGCCCAAAAATTATCAACTGGAAGATCTGTTCCCGGAAGTACAACCAGAACCTGAGTTGGATGCGCCGGTTTGGCGTCAGCTGGAACAGAGGGGAGAACAAAACCCTCAAGCCGATCAGGCTGAAAGTGGAAAAACGATTCAAGCCCAGTTTTCTATTCAGCGCAAACAGCTACCTGATACGGCGCAGCCTGCCAGCGTTGTGATTCGCACAAATCTCGGGGCTTATGAATTGAATGCAGAGTGGCAAACTCTAGTAACATCTCTGACGCCTCTGCCTAAAAGCTTATCAACCGCCCCCTCTACCCAGACCTATCAGACGCAAAGCACAGGAGCGGGCTTATGGCTGATGCTACTCATGGCTCTGGCTGGTGGCCTGATTCTGAACCTGATGCCCTGTGTCTTACCGGTACTATCCATTAAGGTACTGCACCTGATAAAGCATCAGGACCTCAACGGCAGTCAGATGCGTACCAGTTTTTTTGCCACCGCTATGGGTATTATCAGCTCCTTTGCAGCTCTGGCGGGCGTACTTATCGCATTAAAAGCCAGCGGTCAGGCTATTGGTTGGGGCATTCAGTTCCAACAGCCACTTTTTATTGCCGCTCTGACCATTGCCGTCGTGTTGTTTGCCGCTAACTTATGGGGTCGTTTTGAGTTTTCCCTCCCCGGTTTTATCGCCAATCTGGGTACACCAAAAGCTGGTAGTTCAACGGATACACAGAACAATGCCTGGATCAGCTCTTTTGCTCAGGGGGCGTTGGCAACGTTACTGGCAACGCCATGCTCCGCCCCTTTCCTGGGAACCGCCGTCGGCTTTGCCTTTGCTCAGGATGCGCCACAGTTACTCGCGATTTTTATCACCATGGGGATCGGCCTTGCACTGCCTTATCTACTCTTGATGCTGCGCCCACAATGGGTGTATAAACTGCCAAAACCCGGCCCCTGGATGATCACCCTGAAAAAAATACTTTCTGTGAGCTTGCTGGCAACCGCCAGCTGGTTGCTGTGGGTGCTAGCTGATCTTGTGGCCTTATGGGGCGTAGGCCTGTTCTCGGGATTACTGCTAATCTGGTGGCTAAGCACCCGTATCAGGGCTGTTTTCTGGGCTTTACCTCTGGTCGCTTGGTTAAGTATCAGCCCTATGCCAATGGCCGCACCGCCTGCGCCAAGTGGCGGTGAAGTGGAAGATCAGATCAACTGGAAAGCCTTCAAACCAGATCAAATTGCTCAGCATGTCGCTGATGGCAAGCTGGTATTTGTGGATATTACCGCACGTTGGTGTGTCTCCTGTGTTGCCAACAAAATTGCAGTGATTCATACCGGGAAGGTACAAGACACATTAAATGCACCGGGCATTATTGCCATGCAGGGTGACTGGACCCGCCCGAATGCGGTGATCAGTGATTTTCTCAATAAACACCAACGCTTTGGCATTCCTTTTAATGCAGTCTACGGCCCAGGTGCCCCAGACGGTATTCTGCTCAGTGAAATTCTGAGTCAGGATGAATTGCTACACGCTATTGAACAAGCTCGTTAACGGTCAGATTCAGGGATTTATCACTATGACTCAACAATCAGCACAACCTGCACCAGAAAATTCTTCCGGGACTTCTGCTCAGCCTCCTGCGCAAGGACAGCAGCAGAAAGTTAAAGTATGGGATATCAGCATCCGCCTGTTTCACTGGAGTCTGGCCGCCCTGATTGGCTTTCTCTGGTGGAGCGGTACGGAAGGTGTTCAGATGGAAAACCATGTGCAGGCAGGTTATGCCGTACTGGCCCTGATCAGCTATCGCATCATCTGGGGATTTCTGGGCAGCTATCACGCACGCTTTATTAACTTTGTCCGTTCACCGTTTACCACGCTGAAATCCGTACCGGATGTGATTGCGGTACGCAGCGACTCCCATTATGTCGGCCATAACCCTGTCGGTGGCTGGATGGTGGTACTGCTGATTTTAACACTGCTGTCACAGGGGCTTACAGGTCTTGGCACAACCGATGATATCTATACCGATGGCCCCCTGGTGGCCTATCTTGATAGCGATATGGTTGAGCTGCTGAGCAGTCTGCATCATCAGATTGCTGATCTGCTGATTGCATTGGTCATTCTGCATCTGGCGGCGGTGCTTTACCACGATGCGATCAAGCGGGAACGCCTGATTCAGGCCATGGTAACGGGGTCTAAAAACACACCAACACCTGCAGAAGCTTCCAGTTTTTCCGCTAAGCGCTTTTTAATTGTGGTGGCCATTCTGAGTTTGATTGGCTGGTGGCTACTGAGCAGCTTTACCGGTGGCGGTTATTAATCAAGCCAATAATTCACGGGTAAAAAACATTTAAGAAGACCAAGCCTTCTCATGGAGATAATATGACAAAAACACTACCCGCTTGTTTGTTGCTGCTCGTACTACACCAGACAGTCAGTGCAGACCTGTTATGTCAGACTCATGAGAAGGTCTCTTTCTCCTGCCCTGTTGGTACAAAAAGCCTCTCTGTATGCTCTGCTAATGATAAAACCCTGATCTACCGTTTTGGCAAACCCGGCAATATTGAACTGGAGTTGGAATCTCAGGTCCATTTCAGCCGTACCGCCTATAGTGGCGGTGGCGAAGGCAACTTAACTTTCAGCCGTGGTCAATATAAATATGTGGTGTATTCCAGCATCAGTAATGGAGAGTGGCTTGAAGATGGCACCCGCGACAAGGTTGAGCGTGCCGGTGTCTATGTGGTGCAAAATGGCTGGTTATTAGCGGATGTGGCTTGTACACAACTTTCGGGTGATCACATTATTCGCTATCTTCCGCCCTATGAAGAGGAGCCTTTTCAGTACTATGATTAATCCTTGCTGTTTATCGTCCAGGCCTTTTTACCGCTGCCCTGGTTTACCTCTGTGCTTTTCAAGCCGCAACTGTTTTTAATGCCCTCGAGCTTTTAATCTCCGCATCTTTGTGAGTCACTGACAGATGACAGTTTTTCTCTTGCCTGCCAAAAACGACATATCCATTGACGCAAAACATCATTTACCCCAATTGTGATACGTAACATACTTTAGTCATATATCACGACTACAGTAGGCGGAACACGGCACTACATCACAAGTAAGCAGAATAAGAGAACGGAGTCATCCAATGGTTAATGAGTTTGCAGTTTATTCAGAGTATTCCAATCAGAAAGCATCTCTGCAACAGGGCGCGAATATTAGAAAGCTCACCCATGTTGACAGTGAACAGGGAGACAGCATCACACTGATGCCGGAGACGGGAGTGATTCGTCTGAAACAGGGTTTGTATCATATCACAGCCAGCGCAGCGACCGGTGTGGATGGCGCTGAAGCGAACACTCATGAAGCATACTGCCAGCTCAGCTATGCCTGCCAGACCAAAGCCCAGCAAGGGCCTATCAGTATTGGCTCCCAAGCGGTACCGGATATGATCCCAAGCCTGGTGGATACCTTCCTGCGTGTTGATGACGATACCGGTATTGTGCTGGAGTATCAGGTTGATCACTCTGGTGAAAAAGCATCAATTCTGGCTGAGAACGATGCCAATCTGCAGGTTTTCTCCCGTATCAGTATTCTGAAAATGGAAGACGCCTCCACCTTAACCAACTGAATGACGCAATAAACCGATCAGTTCTGCCAACTGGCCTGTTTCACTCTGACTCAGGCCTTTTGACGCCTTATGCAGCAAACGGGTCAATTGCACCTGTTGCTTTTTGCTTAAGCGGTCCAACCTGTGGCTCATGCCTCTTTCCTGCACAGCCACCGCAACACGATCGCCATGGTTTTTTGTACTGATCACATCCAGAAAGTCCAGTTGGCGTCCCAATACCACAAAAGCAAAAGCGGGATCTTTCACCGGCCCTGCACTGAGCTGCTTACCCGCAACCGGCACGCCTTTAATCTTCAGGCCATCGGTTTTCATCGTCGCTGCCAGTGATGCCAGACCACTGACCAAGCCCCCGGTTAGAGCACCCGCCATAAAAGAAGCACCGCCAACACCAGCATCAATAATGGCTCCCGAGGCAGCACCTGCCGCAGTCGATAAACCCACCAGCTTTTTGCGATCCAGACCAAACAGATACCAGGAGGACTGATCAAACAGGTCAGGGAAATCCGCTTCAAGTTGATGGGCATGAGTCTGTAACCGGGTCAGCGCGTATAACGATTGCAGCTGCTGCCAACACTGGTTTTCATATGTGCGCAGTGCTTGCTGATACTGCTTTGACAACTGTTTCTTTAGTGTCGATTCAACAAACTGAGTCGGCACCTTGATATGCTGTTTCTCTGAAAGAATACTGGACAGACACTCCGCCACCAGATAAGCACTTTGTACATCCAGCTTGGCCTGCTGGTCCTGCAAACGCTCCAGAGCTTGCTCGATATTTTTACGCCAGGGTTCATGCAGCTCCGCAAAGGCAGACAGTAACGCTGACTTTTTCTGCTCATTAGCTGTCATGGGATCAAACACCCGCACGATACTGAAAAACTGCGATAACGCCGCTTGCCACTGCTCAACATAAACCTCACCACCAATGGGGTTGATCAGCGCCATGCGGGGTTGGCCTGTCCACTGCAGGATCGACATTTCAGCTTCAAATTCCGGGGTATAGGGCAGAGAACCATCAACAACATACAAGATACCTGCACCGGCCATAATCGGCGTTAACAGCTCAACCTCATCCTTATAACGGCTGTTTTCCTTCCCTTGCTGTTCACTCAAAAAGGCCTGTACCGCCTCGGCCCGCTGAGAGGCGTTATTCACATGCTGCTGTAGCCATTCCAGCACCTGACGGGGACGTTGAAACCCCGGTGTATCCACCAACTCATAGAGGGGGACACCATCAACACTACACGTAAAACCCTGAGCCTGAGTTGTCGTACCTGAAACCTCAGAGATACTGACCGCATCCTGGCGGGTCAGCGTCGACACTATACTGGATTTGCCCTTATTGGGATGTCCTACAACAGCAAATTTAGGGATATCTTTTAAGACAGTTTTGACTGTGTCCACCTCTTACTTCCCTGTCTCTGAGTGTTGGTGTGTATCGCCTTGAGTGCTGGAGCCTTCAGCCGAACAGCCTCGAATACGCAACTTAATTTGATGTTGTTTAGCAAAAAACTGCCAGGTTTTTAGCATCATATCAGAGCGTTCGGGCTGGGCATCTAAACCAGTCAACCACAGTTCAATTTGAATCTTCTGTTCACTGACGATATCAACAACATCAGCCAGTTCACCGGTCGGTGTTTGCCAGGCCTCAACCAACAAAGCAATGCTTTGCGGGTCTGATAAAGAAGAAGATTGAGAGCCGGTGTGAAAAGTTATCTGAGAACTGACATGGACCGCAGAATCACTCAGGCTCTCCAGATAAGCCTCATCATCCAACCAGGAACCTGCACCCAAATTTTTACTTACCCGGCTATCAGGCTGAGCCAAACGCCAGCCCAACACTATGTCGGCATCTAAATCAGCAGCAGAAAGAGGGGGGCTTTTTTCCGACACGACATTTTGGTCTTGGTAAACACGTTCAACCGGCTCACTCTTTTCCAGATTATCTGCTTTATTGGTCGTTTTATCCGGCGCTCCCTGCGGCTGTTCAGGTGCATCTGGCATTAAAGGATCTATAGAAAAGGTCTGCTGATGGCGATTTAAAAACTGCTCAAATAGGCTGGATACCTCAATCGCCTGACTTAAGCGTCGCTTTAACTGTCCACGGAATATTGCAATCAACATCAGCCTTGGCAGCAAGCCGTAGCACAGTACCGCCATCACAATAAACTGCCACAGCGCCGATGAGTGTCCCTGAACAATAGCTTCTGCGGTTAATCGGTGCTGACTGGCAGCAACCAATACCTGACCCGGAGCGTCCAACCACCATTGCCACGGCAAGGCGATCCAATGAAATACCTGCGTCATAGTGGTGCTATCGGTAATAAAGGTGGATGACCAGTAAAAACTGACCTGCTGAAAAGTGGCAAAAACAAAAAAGCAGGCTAATCCGCCCAATAAAGCAAAGCTGGCACCTTTTTGTAGCTGACCAGATAGCCAGGGCTGTAACAGCATACGATGGCGTTCAAATTCGGGGAGATTCAGGTGTTTGGCTAACAGATTATACGCCATCGGTTTTGAGCGCCGCTCAGAAGAGATAAACAGAGGCAAAAAACCAGACAACAGAGAAAAGATAAAAGGCAGGAAAGCAAACAGAAACAGCGGTGCCCAAATATTAATGGCACTGCCCGCGTGGGCCATCAATACCCCCAGCATGGTTAATACGCCCAATACCAGGCATACCAAACCAAACCACCAAGGCACTCCAACCTGATTTTGAAACCCCTGTTGATTGCCATACCCCATATTACGGGCATCCCTGGTTTGCCGCTGCCATAATGCCAGCCACTGAACTAAAGATTGAGGTGGCGCCTGTCCATCGGACAAGTTCAGCGTACTGCCTCTTTCCACAAACTGACGAAAATCAAACCACCGAAACAGGCCTTGACTGACCGAAGGTTTAATAAAAAAGTCCCGCACATCCGAATTCGCAGCCTGACTCATCGCTCAGGAAACTCCTGCACACAGTGATTTGATTCGCAAAGAAAAGTAACACCAATGGCACACTTTTAATCTCTATTTTAGCCTCTAAATAGGATGGTACTTCACAGGCAGGATTTAGCAACTGAAGGACAATACATTTGTCCGGAGACATCGTGTGAAACGTAGATAATATGAACATTAGAGTGAAATATCAGGGGAGTACCAATATGAAAACGAATGCTCTAAGTGCTATAACCCCTTTGGGCGCTGCACTGTAAAGCCTCTACATTTTATATCCCCCGATAATGGAAAAGCCTGACCGCAGCATGCTACGGTCAGGCCCTTAAAACCACAGTAAAATCAATTCACAGCGACAGCCCGATCTTACTGAGACAGGCTTACGCGGAAGTTAGGGTCATTTTTCGGGTGATTCTCCGCTGTAAATACTGAACGATCATGTTTCAGCGCCAGCACTTCAAAGAATGGCTGGAAGCGCTCTTCAGTGATCTCAAACGCCTGTAGGAACTTAGCAAACATCGCTTGCTCTTCTGGCTCAGCCTGCCCATCAGACAGGGAAGAGTCCACCAGGTTAGTCAGAATGCACATCTTCTGAGCATCAGACAGCAGAGGTGCTGCTTCTGCCAGGAACTGGTCAATGCTGTTTTTACTCATATAACGCTGAGCAGAATCCAGCAGGGCACGGTTATTAGCACCAACACCGATAGAACCACCGCTCTTCTCACCACCCAGTACCGCCAGCAGCTGACCGATCTCTTCGTTGTCGAATTCACCATCTGCCGCGATCATGTAAAGCAGTGAAGTAGCAAATGCCAGGTGAGGTGTCATCTGATCACCACTGTCACCTTTAAACATATCAAACAGACCCATTACGTATCTCCTAGCTGATTCATTTCAGTGAAAAATTTAACAACAAGTTAATAGTCTGCGTGGATTCTGTTTAGTTCCCGACTCTGATGAAAATTCTTAAGAAAATTTACCGGATAGTGTTAACTCGGCAAAACACCCCTTAAAAATAAAGTTTATAGACTATTTCCGAGGCTGTAGATTCATCATTAAATGGCTCTCTCAGCCTCAATCAGCTATTTCCACGGAAGAAATTCATGCTAAGGCACTCAGCCCATTATGGTAGCTCAACCCATTAATAGTAGCTCAGCTCCCGCACCTTACCCCAGAATACCCGGTAGGAATACACGGTATAACTGATGATTACTGGCACCACCAGAATCGCGCCCCATAGGATAAAGCTCAGCGATTCCGGTGCCGCAGCGGACTCCCAGATGGTCAGTTGATCCGGCACGATATAAGGGAAGAAGCTTAGAGCTAAGCCAAAGAAACACAGGATAAAGATTGCCACTGCATTGACAAACGGCAGCCAGCACTTTTTATCGCCCGGTAAAGGCAACTGCTTCAGCAGTCGGTCGCTGATCACAAACAAGGTGAAACAGATCACCGGCAGAGGGGCAATCAGCAGCATATTAGGCCAGGTAAACCACTTGGCAAATACACTGGGATTGATCGCCGGATTGACGATAGAGACCGCGACCACACCGATAAAACAGACCCAACCGGATTTTTTCGCCCAGTTCACCGCTTGCTGTTGCAGTTCACCCTCGGTTTTCATCACCAACCAACAGGCTCCGATATAGCTATAGGCGGCGGCCACACCAAAGGCACTCAGCAGGCTAAAACCATAAGCGGCCGCCGTGCTCTGAAAGCCCATCACATACATGCCCAGCATATAGCCCTGACTCAAGGCCGCCAGCAGTGAACCAACTTTAAACACCTTGTTCCAGGTTGCCTTATGACTGAAAACCGCTTTGGCCCTGAAATCAAACGCCACGCCTCTCAAGATCAGGCTGATTAAAAGTACTGCTGTCGGCAGGTACAGCTCCTTAAACACCAGACTATGAGCGGCGGGGAAAGCGATCAATAACAGACCAACGGCTAAGACCAGCCAGGTTTCATTGGCATCCCAAAATGGCCCGATTGAGGCGATCATGGTGTCACTGTCCTCTTGCTGTTCCAGAGGTAACAAAATACCGACGCCCAGATCATACCCATCCAGCACGGCATACATCAGAACCGCAAGTCCCATCAAAGCGATAAAAATAACCGCTAAAGTATTGGCTTCAAACATAATCAGTATCCTGCGTTTTGTTTGACAAAAGTTGACATGGCCATCACGAGTTAAGCGCTAGCGTGCTCTTTGCTTGCTGAGCTTTTTCTTGTTCCGTAATCTCTTCGATCTCAACCGCACGACCGGCCATGGTAAACAGGGTATGCAGATAGGCGACGAGTAATACGGCATACAGCAGCAGATAAGCGCTTAACGAGAGACCAACATTGGTTGGGTCGATATCTGTCGCAGCATCTTTAACGCTTAAAACCCCTGTCACCAACCAAGGCTGACGACCGATCTCGGTGACATACCAACCCGCAAGCGTGGCAACCCAACCAGAGAAGCTCATCGCCACCAAGGCTTTTAACATCCAATTAGGCAGCGACTCACGACGGGCCAGCTGAATACGCGCGACCCAGGCGATCAGCAGCATTAACATGCCAATACCCACCATAACGCGAAAGCTATAAAACACAGGTGCCATCGGCGGAGTTTTGCCTTCAAACTCATTGAAGCCTTTGATCTCGCCATTAAAGTCATGGGTCAGAATAAAGCTGGCCATACCGGGAATAGCGATCTCGAAGTGATTGGTTTTAGCTTCTTCATCGGGGACCGCAAACAGTAGCAGAGGCGCGCTTTTTTCGGTTTCCCATACCCCTTCCATTGCGGCGATTTTTTGTGGCTGGTGTTTCAGAGTATTTAAACCATGCAGATCACCGACAAACACCTGTAGCGGTGTCAAAATAGCGGCAACCGTTAACGCGATTTTCAACGTCAGCTTTGGCGCCTGTTTATCGTCACCTTTCAGTAGGCGATAGGCGCTGATACCGGCAATAAAAAAGGATGCAGTCAAACCCGAAGCCAGTAGCATATGGCTCAGGCGGTAGGGAAAAGAGGGGTTAAAGATAATCTCAAACCAATCTACCGCATAGGCAACACCATCCCGTATCTCATGCCCCTGCGGGGTTTGCATCCAGGAGTTCAGTGACAGAATCCAAAATGCTGAAATCGTGGTGCCAACGGCGACGATCAAAGTGGATAAGGTATGTATTTTAGGTGAAACCCGGTGCATACCAAACAGCATGATGCCCAGGAAACCCGCCTCTAAGAAAAAGGCGGTTAATACCTCATAACCCAGCAATGGGCCTGCGATATTACCGACCGTTTCCATAAACATGGGCCAGTTGGTGCCAAACTGGAACGACATGGTGATACCGCTCACCACACCAATAGCAAAGGTCAGGGCAAAGATTTTCACCCAGAAACGATAGGCGCGCATCCATATCGGATGGCCGGTTTGATCAAAGCGCAGTTTGAAAAAGTAGAGAAACCAACTCAATGCGATAGTGATGGTTGGAAAGAGAATATGGAAACTGACATTCGTAGCAAACTGAATGCGCGACAACATTAAGGTATCTAGCATAACGTACCTCATAACCTTATTTAGTGCGCATCGGGTAGAAGTGAAGCGAAGTTATGATGCGCTCAAGGGGAGAAGACTGAGTTTGGCAGTCGCTCAAAACACATTTAATGCCTGGAAAGAACCAGTGAGGAGCGCAAAAAAGGTGCTTAGAGCAACTGCCAATTCGCTCAATCGTTTTTAAGAAGCCTGTCTTTCATATCGATAACCTTACTGACCCCCGCACCCAGTTTCATCAGGGTATTCAACTTGTCGGGGCTCAGGCCCTGTAGCTCGCTGGCCCACTCGGTTATCGTTTCCAGAAGATCATGAATCTCCCGCATTCGCTCCTGAGCATAGAGTTCCTGCGAATTGGCAGGTTCGTCCAGCAGATTATCCCTCAACAGCGACAGCGTCGGATCAACCTCGCGCTTACGGCGCTCTTCAAAGACACGAATTGCCATATCCCAGATCGAACCAGCGGGAGAGTAATACTCTTTGCGGTCTTTCGGTTTGTGATGAACCTGCACTAAGCGCCAGGATTGCAGTTCCTTAATCCCCATACTGACATTACCTCGGGAGATATTCAGTGCTTCCGAGATCTGAATCGCACTCAATGGCTCTTCACTGATAATCAGCAGGCCATACATCTGTCCAACGGTGCGATTAAACCCCCAGCGGCTGCCCATCTCACCGCAGTGCATCACAAAGGACTCAAGCTTATCGGTCATCTTCATATTTTATGTTCTGAACTTTCAGTATTTTCTGAAAGTTTATGCCAAAAATGATTTGGGTCAAGCTTTTTTGGGTTTTTAATTGCTAACAGGCAAGATTGAGGCAGAAAAATACTTGAAGGTGTTATTGGGGTGCCTGAAAGCATTTAGCTTAAAGGATGCCAATGCATTATATACTTCCATTTACTCTCATTAAACTCGCCGCAACCCAATCAATGCCGAGGTGGAGTACTCCAGCTTTCATATTCGGCTGACCGCTGGGTTGCTATCCCCATAAAATAGAGATAAAAATCCCGCACATTCGCTTTATCTTTCCGGTATGGTGAATATGCCGAGCAATTCAGAAGCCTGCGAAACGCTCACTACAATCACCCGGAAACCTAGTTATGAGCGATAACAACGCCCTGTTTAATCTGGTTAATCTGCCCCTGGCATCCTGTATTGACGCAATTGGCTACGAGCGTTTTTATCCGCGCTTTTTTAAATTGATGGGCCATATTGCCAAAATCGAACAGTATATGGTGTTTGAGTTTCCCAACGGAGAGAAAGAACCTCGCTGCCGCCTGGCCCATAATATTTACAATGCCGACCTTGGGCTTCAGTTCGCCTCACTCTATCTGGATGGTAGCTATCATAACGATCCTTTACTGGCCCGCCTGGCAGAAGAAGTGATTAAGAATCCGGCTCAACCGGCCTGTGAGTTGATGCTAAAAAAACATCTACCCCCAGTGTATCGCCGCCGTTTCTATAACGTACCGGATCTAACGGGTAAATTTGCTATCGCGGCTCATGATGAAGAACAGAATCGACTGTTCTATATCAACTTCTATCAATCCAGACAGGACTTCACAGAGCAAGAGATTGAAAACCTGGAGCAGTGCAGTGCCTTGGTCAGCTCGCTGCTACTGCGCCACTTTCGGGAAGAGAATCAGGGCCGTGGCGTACAGGGCCATCTATTAGCGGCCGGTCTATCCGAGCGAGAGGCCCAGATTTGCGAACTGATCGCCTCTGGCCATACCGCCAAAACCCTGGCTCGTAAGCTGGGTATCGCAGAATCCAGCGTTATTACCTATCGTAAACGGGCTTATCAGAAGCTGGGCATAAGCCGGAAATCCGATCTGATTGAGCGTTTAAAGCAGTAACTTTTGCCCAGACAATATTGAATATGTACGTATATCTGCGTACGCTGCTAAAAAGTACTCACATTTGAGTACTTTTCAAAGATCAGGGAAGGACTTTTGATATGGGATTTACTGACGTTAAAAAGCAACTCGTGGAGTGCATAGAAACTGGCTCATAAGACCATGAGACCAGGGGCAATATTGATGTCAAAAACCTGTTTCAGTGTGGTCAGATCACCGATGATTATGTCGTCGAGCTGGTCAAAAGAACTCGCGGTAATGAATATACAGTAAGTTCCCACCATAAAGCCCCTGAAGTTGATGTGCATGTTTTTACGCCGTTTAAGGATGGCAAACGCTGGTACATCAAGTTTTATTTTGTCAAGCCAGATGCTGTGTTTGTCAGCGTGCATGAAAGCGGTGTCTAACATGAAAATTGTTAAAGAAGGCGATAAAAGACAAGTTGTTTGCGCCAATTGTGGACTAACACAAGCCACCTATTTACTAAGGGACATAGACTTTAGTGACCAATCTGGCACAGTCAAAAATGTGCTGGCTGCCGTCTGTGACAGTTGTAATGAGATTGCCAGCATACCTAAGCAATCTACCGCAAAAGTGAAAGCTGAATACAACAAGATTAAAACGCCAGTAGATATCCGCTTACCGGCACATTTTTTGGATATTCTGACTCTGGCAGGTCAGAAAATAGATCCTACGTTGACAGATAGCTTCAATAAGCCACTGGTGCTGTACTATCTGCATGCCTTAAGTAGTGGGCGCTACCCTTCGAAAGATCTGAATGATCTTTTACATTCTGATCTGGCCAAAGCTAAGGCATCTAAGCGTTTCTCTTTCAAGCTTAACGACAATAGCCTCAGTGAAATAAAGATTCTTATAGATTCCCAAGGCCTGAAAAATAATACCGAGGTCTTTAAATCAGTTATTTTAAAAATCAACGAAGATATTGTTCAGCAGAGGAATCCAAAACATCTGCCTGAACTACAAAACTTCGCTGCAGCGTTTGCCTAAATATGAAGCATCTCTGTAAAAAGACGAGACAGTAATCTCAGCTCCATAACCTTGCTCTGATTTCATTGCCTGGTCTTTCTCCCTCTTCAACCTCCGCCATCCGGTGGATTTCCAGCTCCAGCCAAATCCTGCCACCCCAGCCAAAAATTGATTGAGCGCAAAAGATCTGTTTTCTGCCTTGCCATTCATTAACATGTTAATTATATTGAGCGCATTACTTAATATGTTAATTAGTTTTATGCCTATTTTGATCCTTGTTGATCAAAGTATGGGCAGACCACGACAAAGGCCGCTAAGCATCCCAAGGGCTTGGTAACGCAAGACAAAAAAATAACAGAGGTTTAACAAGATGGGTGAAATCGTTTTAGCCGCAAAAGTGACTCACGTTCCTACCATGCTGATGTCTGAGCAACCAGGCCCGTTGGAAGGTAAGCGTCAACAAGCCATTGATGGTCACAAGGAAATTGCCCGCCGTGCCCGTGAAGCTGGTGCAGATACTGTCGTTGTGATTGATACTCACTGGTTGGTTAATGCCGGTTATCACGTGAACTCTTCTGATAACTTTAAGGGCAACTTCACCAGTCACGAGTTCCCACACTTTATCCAAAACCTGGAATACGAGTACCAAGGCAACTCAACTCTGGGTGACCTGATTGCAGAGAAAGCGACTGCGAAGGGCGTTCATACCCTGTCTCACCAGGTTGAATCTCTGACTCTGGAATACGGTACTCTGGTACCGATGCGCTATATGAACCCGGAATCTGACCTGAAAGTGGTTTCTATTGCCGGTTGGTGTACGGTTCACAGCATTGAGTCTTCCCGCCTGCTGGGCCAGGCGATCCGTGAAGCCATTGAAGAAAGCGACAGTAAAGTACTGTTGGTGGCGTCTGGCTCCCTGTCTCATAAAATCTGGGCGAACGATGACTACGCTGCCAATAATGGTACTTTCACGATCTCCAGTGAATTTAACCGTCAAATGGATCTGCGTGTGCTGGACCTGTGGCAACAAGGTGAATATGCCACCTTCCTGAAAATGCTGCCAGAGTACTCCCAATACTGCTCTGGTGAAGGCGGCATGCACGATACGGCTATGCTGTTTGGTGCCCTGGGTTGGGATGAGTATAAGGGTAAAGCCGAAATTATCGGTGAGTACTTCCCAAGTTCAGGTACTGGTCAGGTGAATGTTGCGTTTGAAGTTTAAGCGTAGACTTTGATGGCTATTGGTTAACTCTCAGCGATTAACATCTGAAAACTCATCGACGCCCATTCGATGCGTAGATAGAAGCGTGATAGATGTGTCATAAAGGGGCTTCCTCAAGCCCCTTTTCTCTCTCTTTTTGGAAACGGCATTCAATCCTATGTTTATTGAAGAACACTCACTGGACTGGAAATCAGCGGCTTTAATCGCCCAGGCGGCTTGCGAGTATGCTGAAAGTCAGGGATTAAAGATCTGCGCCTATGTGGTGGACCGTCACGGTAATCCGCTGGTGATGCAGCGTATTAACCACGCCCCCTCCTACTGTACTCAGATTGCAGAAGGCAAGGCCCGCACCGCATCCAGCTTTGGTTTTCCGACCAGTGATTGGCAGACGCGCTTAGGCGAAAAACCTCACCTGTTAAATGGTCTGAGTCAACAACCCGGCCTGGTGACTTTTGGCGGCGGTATTCCAGTTAAACAAGGTGATATGTTGTTAGGCGCTATCGGTGTATCCGGTGCTTCCGAGCAACAGGATTGCGAATGTGCACAGGCGGGTATTGACGCCTTACTGGCACAAGCCATTTAAATTTTCTTCCGTTCTCGGCTTTATATTGAGTCTGGCTTTCGGCTTTATACTGAATCCGATAGCGGTTTAAAAATCAAACTCCTGCCAGTGAATCACAGGTCCACGGCTCTGCCAAAAAGCAGGGCAGCCTACACAAGCGATTCACTTGATTGAGTGCTTGCTAGCCCCCTCAGATTGACATTGTCATCTGAACTCTTGCCTGGACCATGGCCTGCGCTTGGTTCCAGGCTTTTTTACTTTTACAGCCCCGACAAACTATATGCGGATAAAAAAGCACTCATATAATCAAAGCACAATCACCATAAGAACATACACCATATTCCGTTTAGAATAGCCCTCTCTCATTCTGGAAGCCTCTGTTGTGACTGAAAAAAAACCATCTAGCGCCTCACCCTCCATCTCCCCCCCGATGGCCATGTTGATGGCGATGGCGGTAGCCAGTCCGGTGGCGCTGAATATCTTTGCTCCTGTGATGCCCGGCTTGGTTGAGGCTTTTGATACCGACCAGTTTACCGTGCAACTGGGCTTTACCCTGTATCTGCTGACTCTGGCGATAGGCCAGTTTGTAAGTGGTCCTCTGGCGGATCGTTACGGTCGTCGCCCTATTCTGCTTTGGGGTTTTCTGATCCATATCGCCGGTTGTTTGTTAGGCGCCCTGGCGTTTGAGATCTGGCAGGTGCTGCTGGGGCGTATCCTGCAAGCCCTGGGGGGTTGTACCGGAATGTTGCTGGCACGCAGTATTCTGGTGGAACAGCACGGACGGGATAAAGCGGCGGGGTATCTGGGCTATATCACTCTGGGTATCGCTTCGGCTCAGGCGATCGCACCCACTTTGGGCGGCTATATGAACCTGGCCTTTAGCTGGCAGTCGGTCTTTTATCTATCGATGTTTATGGGTTCACTGGTGTGGTTAGGGGCGATATTTTATGTCCCCAACAACACTCAACCTCTGGGACAAGGTGGCGGTATCGGCCAACTGTTTGGCAAATACCGGGAAGTGATCAAAAGCCGACAATATCTATATATGGTGCTTTCCAGCACCCTGATTGCCGCCTGTTTCTTTGCTTTTATGACCAGTGCGCCATTTGTGGTGGATCAGGCATTAGCAGGCAACTCAGCGGATTACGGCAACTGGTTTTTACTGGTCGCGGGAGGTTTCTTTCTGGGCAGCATGACCGCCGGTAAGATCTCGGCCAAACTAGGGGTCTACCGTATGATCCCGCTGGGTCATAGTTTGTCTCTATTGGCCGCAGTCGTGATGCTCGTGTTGTTTATCACGCAGGGCATCAGCTATCAGGCGCTGTTTATCCCTATGGCTTTGTTTACCTTTGGCCGAGGCTTAAGCCAGCCCAATGCGCAGTCTGCGGCGATCAGTACCGCCACCACTGCACCAGCGACCGCAACGGGCATGCTAGGGTTTATACAGTTGTTGGTGGGCTCTGCAGTGGCGCAAATCACCCCTTTGGTGATACAGATTGACCTGGTGATGCTACCGATCACACTATTACTCGCCACTGTTTTGGCTTTGGTAACATTTAAATTGGGTAAGGCGGAGGTATGAACCTCTGCTTTTCAGCCGATAAGCATAAGAATTCGCGACAACAATACCAATTTCGACCCAACGCCGGGTTTATTAGCGACATCTCTACAACAACAAAAGCCCGGATTGTATTGCAAAAGCAATTTCTGATAGAGTATTAACCCTACCTTAGGGATCACCTTTCTCATTTACAGTAAATAAATTTATTTTATCAGTACTGTGAAGAAATATTTACCGTTCTGTAATCACCACGTAACAACATATCACTCTATTCCTTGAATTCATTAGTGTTAGAGCTGATAATCCAATTCGATTGCACAAAGAGTTGAACCTGCTCCGCAATACCTCCTTGGTCGTATTAGCAGCGGCTAAAGAAAGATTGGGGCCCCTTTGTGACACAAAAATAATTTATAAGGTTTACTACATGAAAAAATTCCTGAAGTCAGCAGCAACGGCTGTTACTCTGGTCGGTGCCAGCGTTGCTTACACCAGTGCAAGTGCTAACGAGTCGGTACTGGACAACATTCTGGATCGCGGCGCGATGAAAGTTTGTTTCGATGCGGGTTATATGCCGTTCGAAATGAAATCCAAATCCGGTGATTTCATCGGCTTTGATATCGATCTGGCCAAGATGATGACTAAAGATATGGGTGTAGACTTTACACCTGTAAATACCGCTTGGGACGGTATTATCCCTGCACTGCTGACCGACAAATGTGATGTGATCATGGGCGGTATGACCATCACGCCTCAGCGTAACCTGAAAGTTAACTTCGCTGATCCGTATGTTGTGATCGGCCAAACCATCCTGCTGAACCCTAAGCTGGAAGGTAAAGTGAAGAGCTATAAAGACCTGAACAACGGCAATTACACCGTTGCGACCAAACTGGGTACAACCGGTGAAGCGGCTGTTAAGCGTCTTATCGGTAAAGCCAATATCAGCCTGTTCGAAACTCAGGCGGATGCAGTTCTGGAAGTGGCTAACGGTAAAGCAGACGCTTTCGTTTACGATCTGCCATTCAATGCGCTGTATGCTTCTCAGAACCCAAATCAGATCTCCCATATCGAAGTGCCTTTCACCTACGAACCACTGGGTTGGGCAATCCGTAAGGGTGATCCGGACTTCCTGAACTTCCTGAACAACTACCTGCGCCAGATTAAAGGCGACGGTCGTTATGAGCGTGTTTACAACAAGTGGTTCAAGTCTGACGCTTGGCTGAAACAGGTTCAGTAAATATTGGCGTTACAGCTGATATTAATACACGCCTGAATCAACGTGTTATTCAGAGGCTGTCCCCGTTATCGGTGAGACGATCATAAAGACGCGTTGCCCAGGTTGGCACAACCCGGTATAGCCGGGTTGTGCTTTTTTGTTTTTCAATTCATAAACATTCCAGGGCTTAATAAAGTTATGCAAGATCAGCAGAGAGTCTGGCTATGGAATAGTGTTTTTGTCGCCATTGTGTTCGTCTTGGGGTACTCCATATACCTGGCCAGCGGCAAAATCGATTACACTTGGCGCTGGGATCGCGTCACCCCTTACATCATTAACACTGAACCTCAGGAAATTATTGCTCCGGGGGATGGCACCTTAGAACTGGGTAGTGACGGCAAGTCCCTGCATCTGGTGCTGGACAGTGGTGCAGATCCTTTTATCGTAAAAAAATACACCGAGATGGTGGCCGCTGAAGGCGACCTGATTTTTGAAGGTGACACCCTCGCCACTCTGAACGATTGGCAGATCGGTCCTATTATTGAAGGCTTGATCGTTACCATCGAGATCTCCCTCTATTCGCTGGTCATCGCACTGGTTCTGGGCCTGCTAGTGGGCCTGATGCGCATCAGCGCTAACCCGGCATTGCGTAACCTGGCGATCCTGTATATTGAAGTAATCCGGGGCACACCGCTGCTGGTACAGATCTTTATCATGTACTTCTTCTTCGGCACGGTACTGGATCTGGAGCGTTTTACCGCCGGTGTGATTGCTCTGTCTGTCTTTACGGCAGCTTACGTGGCTGAGATCGTGCGTTCCGGTATTCAATCCATTCCCGTCGGTCAGATGGAAGCCGCACGCTCACTGGGTATGAGCTACCCGAAAGCGATGATCTATATCATTCTGCCGCAGGCCTTTAAACGCACACTGCCACCGCTGGCCGGTCAGTTTATCAACTTGATTAAAGACTCTTCCCTGGTCTCTGTAATCTCTATTACCGATCTGACCAAAGCGGGACGAGAGGTAGTAAGCGGTAGCTTTGCACCGTTTGAGGTTTGGTTCACCGTTGCCCTGCTCTACCTGGTACTGACCAGCGCGCTATCCTGGGCTATTCAACGTCTTGAGAAGAGGTTATCCGCCAGTGACTAATGCACCTGAAAAAATCATTATTGCTGAAGGCGTTGATAAGTATTACGGCAAACTGCACGCATTGAAAGATGTGACCACAAGTGTTCACCGTGGTGAAGTGGTCGTGATCGTAGGACCTTCTGGCTCTGGCAAATCCACCTTTCTGCGCACCCTGAATCAGCTGGAAAAGATTCAGGCAGGTACACTGGTGGTGGATGGTATCGATATGTACGCCAAAGATACCAATATCAATAAACTGCGTGAAAATGTGGGCATGGTGTTTCAGAACTTTAACCTGTTCCCACATAAGACTGCGCTGGAGAACGTGATGCTGTCCCCTCGTATTGTCGCTAAACGCGACAAAAAAGAGGTGGAAGAGCATAGCCGTGAGCTGATGTACAAGGTGGGCCTCGCTGAGCGTATGCACAACTACCCATCCCAGCTGTCCGGTGGTCAGATGCAGCGTGTCGCTATTGCCCGTGCACTGGCAATGCGCCCGGATATCATGCTGTTTGACGAACCAACCTCAGCACTTGATCCAGAGATGGTCGGTGAAGTACTGGACGTAATGAAGAGTCTGGCGGCTGAAGGCATGACCATGGTCGTGGTCACCCACGAAATGGGCTTCGCCCGTGAAGTGGCGGACCGCGTACTCTTTATGGAAGACGGTGCCTTGCTGGTGGATGAAGCGCCGGAGAAATTCTTCGATAATCCACCCCACCCGCGTCTGAAGCAGTTCCTGTCTAAAGTGCTTTAAAGCCTAACGGGATAAAAGCTACACATGGCTGCTTATCTCTGAATAAATCGGCCTTCTTTGCTCCTGCAGTAACCAACGAGGTTACTGTAGGAGTAAAGCAAACCTCCCGTTTCAAGCCCGCAATCAGCCCACCAACCGGTCCACTAATCAGCCCAAAACGCTGTATATCTTTTAGGCACTGTTAACAACTTAAAAACAGTGTAAATTCAGCGGCCTATCCGATAAGACAAACCAAAATCAAACAGAAACAAGATATTCACAAGCTTACCCACTTTTTCTGTGGATAACCTTGACCTGTTCAGCATATTAAAAAGGGTTGGTCACCTTTTCGCCATAAAAAACAGATCGCTTCTGCTGCACAATATCTTCGAGAAATTCTTTGCACGCCCTGACTCTGGCAGTTTCCCTCAAATCGGCATGATATAACATCCATATGCCCCACTTTGATGGCTGTGTAGCCAGATCCAACCGTTTTAAACCAGGTTCCGTTTCACCAATAAAACAAGGCAGCTTGACCAACCCCATGCCCTTAGCCGCAGCCGCAGCCATAGAACCAACATCATCGACTCTGAGTACGACGCTGAATTGCTCAAAGTGATCAGTGACCCAAGAAGGCGGAGTAATCTCATCGTCAAACAGAATCACTTTAACCTGAACTTCTTTCAGATTTTTCTCCCCTGAGTTTAGTTGATCAACTATAGCTTCTGGACCATAAACTCCGTGCCTCATAGTCACAAGCTCTCGACCGACCAAATCCTCTGGTGGATTGGGTGTCATACGTAACGCCAAATCAGCCTCCATCGCCCTCAAATCCATCAGGTTTTTGGTCATGATTAGTTCCAGCTCGATTGCTGGATACTTACAACAAAACCTCTCCAACTCGGGAATAATCAAGCGATTGGCTAGCTCATGGGCAATGGTCAGTCTCAATGGACCCGATAAAGCAGCATCCCTACCTGAGCCCTGTTGATCTACTCGCTGAACCCCCTCTTCCAGAGCAGCAACTTGTTCGAACAGGTTTTCTGCTGCTTGGGTCATGGCGTAACCAGAGCGGGAGCGATCGAATAAACGTGTTCCCAGATGGCTTTCCAATGCCTGAATACGACGAGCCACTGTCGTGTGCTTTACACCTAGCTCACGGCCAGCAGCACTAAGAGAACCTTGTCTTGATAGCGCTAAAAAAAACTTTAGGTCGTTCCAGTTCATCTCATTGATGTGCATTAATAAACACCCACTGTTCTTTTTTAAGTATTTCTGCTCAATATAAAACACCCTATAGTTTCGATAAATATGATGTCAATAAATACAGCGTCAATAAACACAATACCGATAAAACAGACCATAAATCTTACAAATTCAGTCACATAGGCATAACCCATATGACAACTGATACTTTAACAGCAGCAACGGTCGCTTCTCAAAATAACGCCCACACCGCAGCCAACAACACACAGGGTAACTTGCGTCGGCTCTCCGCTTTTACTCAAACACCCGAAGGTGGTAACCCAGCAGGTGTATGGATTGGAGAGCAATTACCCCCAGCACAAGAGATGCAGGCCATCGCAGCCGAAGTCGGTTTCTCAGAAACCGCTTTTATCGCACCTAGCAGCCTGTCGGACTTAAGCCGTCAATAGGCTTAAAAATCAGAAAAAATTGCGATTTATGCAGGGATATTCCTATTTTTTGAGAATATCCCTGTTCAATACCTTATTTTAGGCGCAACTTGGCTATTCGTTTTAGATTCCAGGCCATACACACCAAGCTCCATTCTCCTGTCACTCCCTTCAGTCCTCGTAGCGAGAACTGACGGAAGCCCAAGACCGATTTGATAATACCGAAGACCGGCTCAACCGTTTGTTTACGTAAGGCATAGATCGCTCGTCCTGCCTTGGTCCTTAACTTATGTGCCATCTTCTCTGCTGGAGATGCCCTTGTACCTAAAGGCCCTGGCTCAATAAATCGCTC
>NZ_AULT01000050.1 GCF_000422425.1 Oceanospirillum beijerinckii DSM 7166 | reverse complement strand
AAAGCGAAACAGAACTTCTTTAAAGATCGTAGCCTGTTTTATGCGACCTTCCCTATTCAACAGCAGGCTCAACGCGGCGACTGGAACTTTAAACTCTCTGCGGTATATACCATAGGTATTCTGGATTTTATCTTTGATGATGAAACCCCTGCCACCCGAAACGATGTCGTACACCACGTTCAGCTCAAAGATCAGCATAACCAAACGTTTTACGACAAGCTGACCTTTATCTATCTGACGCTACCTAATTTCACCAAAACAGAAGACGAACTGGAAAGCCTACAGGACAAGTGGTTCTATCTTTTTCGCCACCTGCATGAGCTGGAAGAGATTCCACCCCGCCTTAGGGAAAAAGTGTTCTTAAGTCTGTTTGAAAAAGCCAATATTGCTCAATTTCAACCCGAAGAACGCCAAGCCTACGAGTCTAGCCTGAAGTATTACCGTGATTTAAAAAATGTCATTGATACGGCCCGAGACGAAGGACGTGAAGAAGGTGAACAGATCGGCTATGAAAAAGCTCAATCTGAAGCACATCAGAAAATTGCGTTAGCTGTAATGAACTTAGTAAAGCTTGGCCTACCAGACCAACAGGTCGCAGAAGCTTTTCAGCTTAGCGTAGATGAAATCCAGGAGATTAAGAAGTCTTACCACGATTGAAAAAAGCCAGAGAACAAGAAAACCAGGACAGTCATTATTTAGGACATGATTTGATGGCTGTCCTTTCATCTCACTTTCATCCCATCCTTTCTCCTGCACCTTGCCACCAAACATCAAACAATCGGGGACATCCAGCATTTACGCCTTGATTCTCAAGGATTATTTCACGGTTATCCTACACTCTTAACATAGCCGTTCAGGGCGGTAACCCCGGTAAGTTATAGATGATGTGATGTTGAAAATTACTGATGCAGACTGGTTAATTGACCATAAATTAGAGCTGGTTTTTAGCGATGGCTTTGCAGGTACGGTGGATCTGACAGAAATCTTCCAGGCTCCTGCATTTAAGGTGGTTACAGACTTTAAACGCTTTGCTTTAACAACTGAAGGCCATCTTGATTGGGGAGAAGTTCAACTCACCGCGAGTACCGTTCGGGATATCACTGAGGGTGATTTCACCCACGCGCCTGAACAGAGCGATCTACAGTAGATGGAAGACGTGATTAAACAAGCGGCTTGGGATTCCATTCAGGAAGGTCGCCCCGATATTTTGCAGGCGGCAATTCGGGCCTATGTCGAGCAATTTGGCCATAAACAGGTCGTTGAGCGGGCTGGCATTAAAAGTCGCACCAGCGCTTACCGCTCACTCAAACCTGAGGTGTCGCCAAACTTTGGTACTCTGGTTCAGTTGGGGCATGCTGTCGTTGAGATCGCTCAGGAACAACAATCTCAGACTATTTGACCTCAAACACCTGCTCAAGTGTCTCAACTTGCAGTAGCTGCTCACCCCATTGCTCTAACTGAGTAGTATCGGCTTCAGCTAGCTTATCAATAACCCAATCAGGTAACTCACCAAAACGAAACTTAATCTGTTTTGTGAGCAGACGCGCTTCACCTTAAAGCAATCCTTCTTTTATAGATAGCAATGAGATTTTTACCAGAGAGGGATATAAACAAATAAGAAAAGCTCCGGGAGAGGGACCAACCCCGGAGCTTGGGCATTCTCTGAAAGCACGACAGGGCGTCGTATCAGACTGGGGTGTGCTGTTAAACGACTAATTCAGAGGTTTCCCGCAAGGTGTAAAGTTAAGCACAGCAAATCACTAACATTCGATTACGTTGACGGCGAGTCCTCCTCTGGAAGTTTCTTTGTACTTATCCAGCATATCCCGACCCGTGTCGCGCATGGTTCTGATCACTTTGTCGAGGGAAACGAAGTGTTCACCATCACCGCGTACTGCCATCGCCGCCGCGTTAATGGCTTTCATGGAAGCCATAGCGTTACGTTCAATACAAGGCACTTGCACCAGACCACCGATAGGATCGCAGGTCAGACCCAAATTATGTTCCATACCGATTTCTGCGGCATTCTCGACCTGTAGCGGTGTGCCGCCGGTCGCTTCCGCTAAACCTGCCGCCGCCATGGCACAGGCCGAGCCTACTTCACCCTGGCAGCCCACTTCAGCGCCCGAGATTGAAGCATTCTCTTTAAATAAAATTCCGACTGCTGCCGCTGCTAATAGGAAGCGGATCACGCCTTCTTCGTCTGAGTTAGGGCACCAGTTGGTATAATAGTGCAGTACTGCTGGGATAATCCCCGCCGCGCCATTTGTCGGTGCGGTAACCATACGACCACCTGCGGCGTTTTCTTCATTCACTGCCAGGGCGTACAGGTTAACCCAGTCCATGGCACCCAGTGATGGGGTGATCATGTCCATACGGGTACGGTTTTTTAGTTCACGATGCAGCGCTGCGGCACGGCGTTTTACTTTCAACCCACCAGGCAAAATACCTTCGTTTCTGATGCCGTTTGCTACGCACTCTTTCATCACTTGCCAGATTTCAAGAATACCGGCACGGATCTCTTCTTCTGTGCGCCAAGCCTGTTCGTTGGCCAGCATCACATCAGAGATCGACAGACCCGTTTGCTTACAGATCTGTAATAATTCTTCACCTGTACTGAAAGGATATTTCAGTGGGGTGGTATCTTCTACAATTCGATCGGCACCCGCAGCAGCCTCATCAACCACAAAACCACCACCGACGGAGTAGTACACCTTCTCGGCAACCACTTCATTTTTGGCGTTAAACGCGGTAAAGCTCATGCCATTAGCGTGAAACGGCAGAGACTCTTTCATGTGGTAGATCAGATCTTCCGATTCATCAAAGTCGATCACTCGCTCACGCAGCAGAGACATTTGGCCTGTCTGGCTGATCTCTTCGGCACGGGGTACCACAATGGTCGGGTCGATCTTTTCCGGCAGATAACCTTCCAGCCCCAACAGAACTGCTGGACCTGAACCGTGACCTTTACCCGTTGCCCCCAGAGAACCAAACAGCTGAGACTGTACACGGCTGACCTGATTTAACAGATCACTATCACGCAGACCTTCGGCAAACATCTGCGCCGCTTTCATCGGACCTACGGTATGGGAACTGGATGGACCGATACCGATTTTCAGCATATCGAATAAGCTGATCGCCATGTCAAAACACCTCTAAAGAGTCACACGTCGCGCAAGGCGACGTGGACAGATTTACGCAATTTCTTATGCCTGTATATCAGACAACCAGAGGCTTATTTGTATACCGGGTAGTCTGCACACAGAGAGCGCACTTTCTCTTTTACTTCAGAGATTTTAGCTTCTGTAGCGTCTTCGCCTTGCTGCATCGCATCCAGAATATCGACGATCCAGTTAGTCAGAGTGCGACACTCGTCTTCTTTCAGACCACGGGTAGTGATTACCGGAGAACCGATACGCAGACCAGAGGTCACAAATGGAGACTGAGGGTCGTTTGGTACGGCGTTTTTGTTTACGGTGATAGAAGCACGACCCAGAGCAGCATCGGCATCTTTACCGGTCAGACCTTGCTTGATCAGGCTCAGCAGGAACAGGTGGTTCTGAGTGCCACCGGATACGACGTCGTAACCGCGCTCGATAAAGACCTGCGCCATAGCATCAGCGTTTTTCACAACCTGCGCCTGGTACTCTTTAAACTCAGGTAACAGAGCTTCCTTGAACGCCACCGCTTTTGCTGCGATAACGTGCATCAGAGGACCACCCTGACCACCCGGGAATACCGCAGAGTTCAGTTTCTTCTCCAGCTCTGGCTTAGCACCTTCACGCTGGAATTGCGCTACGATCAGACCGCCACGTGGACCACGCAGGGTTTTGTGAGTGGTAGTCGTCACTACGTCAGCATACGGCAGTGGGTTCGGATACAGACCGGCGGCAACCAGACCGGCAACGTGTGCCATATCGACAAACAGGTAAGCGCCTACTTCATCAGCAATCTCGCGGAAACGCGCCCAATCAACGATCTGAGAGTAAGCAGAGAAACCGGCAACGATCATTTTTGGCTGGTGTTCTTTCGCCAGTGCTTCAACCTGATCGTAATCGATCTCACCAGCATCGGTCAGACCATACTGAACCGCGTTGTAGATTTTACCGGAGAAGTTTACGTGTGCACCGTGAGTCAGGTGACCACCATGTGCCAGGCTCATGCCCAGAATGGTATCGCCTGGTTCAACCAGGGCCATATAAACCGCAGCGTTCGCCTGAGAACCAGAGTGCGGCTGTACGTTTGCGTAGTCTGCACCGAACAACTCTTTTGCACGGTCGATGGCCAGTTGCTCAACTACGTCGACGTGCTCACAACCACCGTAGTAACGTTTTTCCGGGTAACCTTCAGCGTATTTGTTGGTTAGCAGAGAACCCTGAGCCTGCATCACACGAGGACTGGTGTAGTTTTCAGAAGCGATCAACTCGATGTGGTCTTCCTGACGTACCGCTTCGTCCTGCATTGCACTCCACAGTGCTTCATCGAAGTTTTGGATCTGATCGTCTTTACTAAACATTCTTTTTATTCTCCTGGTTTGAGAAACTTGGGCAAGGTTGCTTAATCAACGTCTGCCTAACCATAATTCCGACCTGTTAAATCCATTGAGTGAGACGCTCGTTGAAACTTCAGGTCCGAGATTCAGCATGCTGAACCCTTTAAAGTTTCGTCATAGTAATCAGGGAAAACGGCTCGCAACTGCTTCCCAGCGGCCTAATAGTGTCGATTTGCGACAGCCCGGAAACATATTTCTCAAGCCCTGTCAGATTGCGACAACCCGATGTAGAAACACGACACATAGAAAAGGACTAATATTTTTTTTGATCTGGAACAGTTTGAAAATGTATTAAAGAAGGAAGACTTGTAGCTGACAGATAAAGCGAAAAGAAAGCAATCAACAGAACAGTATGCAGAAAGAACAACCCAACCGTTTAAGGCCGGAAATAGCTGTGAAAAAGTGTCCAAAGTTGTAAACAAAATGTAAACAATGCTTGTAAAACGCTCATCCTTGTCGCAGGCTAAAAGCGACAGCTATCGCTGATAAAACAGTTTTTGTCGCAGACTAAAAATAGTCTTAGCCTATCAACACAATAAGAATAACCCCGGAAGTCACACCATGCATACAGACGCCAAGATTCTGGTTGTCGACGACGAAGAGATCACCCGAGATTGCCTGAGCAGTTATTTTGAAGAGGAAGGCTATCGGGTGTTTTGCGCCGAAACCGCCGAAGAAGCGGAAGGGATTCTTAATAGTGAAGCCATAGATGTTGTCCTGCTGGATATTCGTTTACCCGGTAAGGATGGCCTGACACTAACCCGTGAGCTGAGGGTTCACAGTGAAGTGGGCATTATTCTGGTCACCGGTCGTCAGGATGAGGTGGATCGCCTGATTGGCCTGGAGTGTGGTGCCGACGAATACGTCACCAAGCCCTTTAATCCCCGTGAGATTCTGGCGCGCAGTAAAAACCTGATCCGCCGGGTTCGTCATAGCCAAAGCAAACCCACCGATGCCCTGCCTCATAGCTTTAAAAGTTTCGATCGCTGGAAACTGAACATGGATCGCCGTCAACTGCTTGATGAGCGCCGTCAGGAAACGCAGCTGACCGAAGGTGAATTTAAACTGCTGACCTGCCTGATGGAGCAAGCGGGTGAAGTGATGAGCCGGGAACAGATTCTGGATCAGATTCGTAACCGGGAATGGGTGCCCAGTGATCGCACCGTTGATGTGCTGATTGGCCGACTGCGCCGCAAATTAGGTGATGATACGACCAACCCTAAACTGATCCTGACCGTGCATGGTGCGGGTTATCTGTTTACCCCTAAACCTGTTGATCTCAACTAGGTCTATCTCCATGATCACTGTATTCGGTAGAGGGCGATATTCTGCTCTCTATCCATCTGCTTTTCTAAACAAACGGCTGTTGCTATGTCTACCGGGCTTGCTTGTGTTCTGTATGGCTTTAACAGCTTATGCTGAACCCAATCGCTCACTAAAAGCCTGCGGTCACCCCTTTTACCCTCCGGTATCCTGGCACAGTGAAAACCGCTTAATGGGTCTCGCTCCAGCAGTAACGAAGCAACTGTTTGCGGAGTTGGGCTTTAAGGTACAGCTCAGCGCCGACAGTAACTGGAAGCGCTGCCTGCTGGAAGTGGAACAGGGCAATGCAGATATCATAGTAGCAGCCTACCGTATTAGCAGCCGGGAAGCTTATCTTCGCTACTCCGAACAACCCCTTATTGCCGACAAGGTCATACTGTTTGTTAATCGTCAGCAGCCCATGGGCTTCACTCACCTCAGGGATCTCAGAGGTAAAACCGTAGGTCTATTACTGGGCGATAGCTGGGGCGATGAGTTTGATCACTTTATCAGACAGAACAGCCGCATTGAGTATGTCTCCCGTGGGGAACAAAACTTTTCCAAACTGGCTCTCGGTCGGATCGACTATATGCCCGGAGGTAAACTGAGCGGCCAGTTGCAAAGCCACAAGTTGGGTTTTCATGATCAGATAATGGCGCTGGATACCGAGATCACCACAGAGCATTATTATCTGGCCATTGGCCGTCAGAGCGGTCTGAACAGCTACCTACCCTACCTGAATCAACGACTGAAAGAGATGAACGATGACGGCACCATAGAGCGTCTAAGGGCATATTACAGCTTTCAGTATCTGAATACGCCTTAAGCGATTGATGAGCTGGCTTATGAGTTTCTGGCTAAAAAAACGCCCCCGTTACGCCCGACAACACCCGCTGGGTTACCGCATTATGGTGTATGTCATCGCGTGCAGTTTTATCTTTATTCTCTTCTCTACTGCGCTGCAGCTATCACTGGATTATCGTCGCGAACTTAAAGCCATTGATCAACAAGTGGAGCTAATTCGCAGCAGTTATCTGGCCAGTCTGGCCAAAAGCCTGTGGGATGTGGATCAAGCTCAGGTAGAGCTGCAGTTACTGGGCATCCATACCCTGCCGGATGTGATCTATCTCAGCTTACAAGATAAAAAACTCAGTGGTAATCTCCAGCTACCGGCATTGGAAGCACCGCCAGAGAACCATCAGGTGCAGATCCATAGCTTTAATCTGATTCATACCACCGCCAGCCTGCAACAGCGTCATCTGGGCCGTTTAGAGGTTAGCTTTGATATGCAGGCGGTCTATGCCCGTATCTGGCAGACCGGTTTAAGTGTATTACTCAACCAAACCCTGTTGGTGTTGTTAATCGTATTGGTGATTCTGGTGATCGTACAACGTCAGATCACCCGTCACCTGGAAAGCATGGCAGATTACAGCAGACGCATTGGGGCGGGCCAGCTGGGTGAAGAGCTAACGCTGATACGGGCAAAACCCAAACAACCGGATGAACTGGATCAGCTGGCTGGCGCACTCAATGAGATGGGCCGGGCAATTCAACGGGATCGGGATCAGCTGCAACAGATGGTGGAGCGCCGCACCGCCAGTCTGCGTCGTGCCAAGGAAGCCGCAGAAGATGCCAGCAACGCTAAGTCTCAGTTCCTCTCGACCATGAGTCATGAGATTCGCACGCCGATGAACGGTATGCTGGGCATGATTCAGCTGTTGGAAAACAGCTCGCTTACCAAGGTACAGCAGGATCATATCCGGGTACTGCATGACGCTACAGACTCCCTGATGGAGACCTTTGATCATGTGCTGCAATACGGTCGTCTGGAGGAGGGGGCTTATATCTCCAGTGAGAGTGATTTCTCACTACAGCAACTGCTCACTAACCTGATGATGCTGATGACTCCGGGAGCAGAGAAAAAACAGCTCACTTTGGCTCTACAGCAACCGGATGATCTCCCACCCTGCTATTTTGGTGCAGCGGGAAGTTTACGCCAGATTCTGACTAATCTGCTGGCCAATGCTATTAAGTTTACCGACCAAGGAGGCGTAACTCTGAGCTGTTATCTGATCACCGAAACAGAAGACAAAGACAAAACCGAAAATGAAACCGATCAACAGCACGCACTAAGCGTTGAGCAGGGCAGCCAACATATCGAGCAACGCGCCCAAACTATTGAACAGCACATATTGCGTTTTGAGGTGCAGGACACAGGTATCGGTATAGAACCCGAGTTACAGCAACATATCTTCGATCGTTTTACCCAGGCCGATGAGAGCATTACCCGGCGTTTTGGTGGTACCGGTTTGGGATTGGCAATCAGCAAGGCTTTAGCGCAGGCGCTTAATGGTCATATGGGGGTTGAGAGCCAGCCGGGCACAGGCAGTTGCTTTTGGTTAGAACTGCCACTGCAGGTTAGCACTGAACAAAATCTGATAGCAGTACATGATGCTGAAGCAGATACACCGTTGGAGGTGTCTGCTAATAGCAAGACCTATAGTAAGCACCTACCCACCAGTCCAGCGCTAAAAGCATCTACTCCTCATATTCTACTGGTAGAAGATGTGGAGATTAATCAGCAAGTGGTGCAAGGCCTGCTGGAAGGCCACTATCTGATCAGTCTCGCAGAGGAAGGCCAACAGGCACTGCAACTGTGCCAGCAATATTGCTTTGACTGTATTTTAATGGATATGCATCTACCGGGACTGAGCGGTTTGGAAATTAGTGCGCAATTGCGTACTGATCCCAATGGCATAAACTTCAACACGCCGATTATAGCTCTGACTGCCAGCGTCCGCCCCGATGATATTCATCAATACCTACAAGCGGGTTTGCAGAATGTCGTCGCTAAACCCGTCAAAAGGCAGCAACTTGTTGCTGCACTGGAGGCTTGCCTGAACTCTTCAGTTAAATACTCTTCATCTGAACAGTTTGAGTCAACGGAGACACTTGAGGCAGCTGATAGTCTTACGCCTCCAGATGTTGAAAACAGCTCATCTGTATCTGCTATAAAGCGACTACCGACACAGACTGCTCAAGCTGAGCTGCAAGATCAACTGGAAGCTCATTCTAAGCCTGTAGGCTCCTCTTACTTAGAGGCGTCACTACTGAACCCAAAACACCTGAACCCAAAACACCTGAACCAAAAACTGCTGGACTCAAAAATAGTATCGGTACATCAGCAGATGTTGGGTGAGAAAAAAGTTGCGGATATGATGGCTAACTTTTACCAACTGCAAGATACGCTCTGGCCCTTGTTACAAGCCAGTTTGCAGGAAAACGACCTTTACGAAACTACGCAACTGGCCCATAAATTGGCTGGCGCCTGCGAAACCTTAGGCTTTATTCGCGCTGGAGAAACGCTACGAACATTGGAAGCGGACGCCGATATGAACGATAATGCTGCCTGCCGGGCAATCTGGCAGCCTCTGGAGGTGATTATGCAAGGGAGTTTTACTATCGCTCAGCAATGGTCTCAGAGGCAGTAATCAAATGAATTACGCACAACAGTGACGCATTTAGACAGGTGTTTACCCAATGACTGGGGCACTATAAACGACAATATTCTGTATTTTCTGACTAGATAGTCGGAAATTCAGCACTTCATTTCAGTGCTTACGTTCAACCCCGAGCATTCTTTAAAAGGCAGTATAAATGAGCAAAATCATTGATGGCAGACAGTTAGCAGCCCAGGTAGTGGATGACGTTGCGACGGAGGCTCAGTTTTTTTACGAGCAACATGGCGTTAAGCCAGGTCTGGCCGTAGTACTGGTCGGGGATGACTCAGCCAGCCAGGTCTATGTACGCAATAAGATCAAACGCGCTCAGGAAGCAGGCTTAAACTCCATTGAGCACAAACTACCGGCAGATACTGATCAGGCCACGCTGGATAGTCTGGTTGCTCAACTGAACGAAGACCCTGTAGTACACGGTATTCTGGTTCAGCTGCCTCTGCCTGATCACCTGAATGAAAAAGCCATCATTAACGCGATTGTACCGGAAAAAGATGTCGATGGTTTCCACCCGGTCAATGTTGGCCGATTAAACTCTGGTCAGGATGCTCTAACACCTTGTACCCCGCTGGGCTGTATGATTATGCTCAAGCGTGAGCTGGGTGATGATTTGAGCGGCAAAAACGCCGTTGTGGTCGGTCGCTCCAATATCGTAGGTAAGCCTATGGCGGCTTTGCTATTAAAAGAAAGTTGCACAGTGACTCAGGTCCATTCCCGCACCAAGAATATTGAACAGATCTGTGCCCAAGCAGATATTCTGGTTGTTGCAGTGGGTCGTCCTGAAATGGTTAAAGCAGATTGGGTTAAACCGGGGGCAGTAGTGATCGATGTGGGTATTAACGCTATCGAGCCAAATGGTGAATACAAGCTGGTAGGTGATGTGGATTTTGAATCTGTTGCTCCGATTGCCAGTGCCATTACTCCTGTTCCTGGCGGTGTGGGTCCTATGACTATCGCTTGCCTGATGAAAAATACTCTGACAGCAGCCAAGCAACAACTTACTTAAACCGTATTAACTTTTTAGCTGTTCCTGCCTTATTGACGCTGCTTTTATCAGTCTCATATTTTTAAAATCAGTTGCCCGTCGTTAGCCACTTTCCACTCAATCTCTTTATAACAGAATGGAAAGTGGCCGATGAAAGCGCTTACCTGGCCTGAGCTTTCGCAATCATCTGCTTCGCTTTTAACACATGGGAGTTAGCATTGATCTGCGCTTGGCGAGCTTTTGCACGCGCGATAGCAATACCCGCTTCAGCTTTAACTTTGTTCATTTGCGCTTCTTGAATCGCCATGGTGTTTCTCCATCTCTTCGTAAATACCCATTGCTGGGCTAAGTTAACTTTTGCTTTTGACCGGCCCTGTTAAGCGCTAACGGTTCAGCTATTTAACCTATTAAAGCACCCATAGAACCGATTTATTTAAGAACCGATTGATTTAAAATTATTTTTAAATCAATCGGTTGGCTCAACCTGGTACATACCTGAGCGAATAATGTGTCTTGGTCGGCATTTTCAGAGGCTGATCCATTTAATTGGATTTTGGACCACCCTCTGAATCCTCCTGCTTAGCACCTGGTTTTCAGATCACTAAACCATCTTATCTATTGCAAGCCCATCTACCATCAAGGGTTAAGGCGCAGGCCAACTTTCAACAGTACCATCCGGATAAGTTACGCTACCGGAACCGTCCGCGTTATAGACCCAACTAGTACCGTCGGCTTGAACATAAGTACTTGAACCATCGGTTTCCCAGCTACCGGAACTACCATCGGAGCCAGTAAAGCTACCGGAACCATCCGCATTCCAGGTACTACTATTGCCCTGACCATCAGACCAGCTACCACCGCCCTGACCATCCCAGGTTTCAGTAGAACCATCTGGGTAAACCGCACTACCGGAACCATCTGCGTTATAGGTGTAGACCGTACCATCTGCACCCGTTTCAGTGCCCGAATCTTCTGTTTCTGTTCCAGCTTCAGAGCCTGTGCCTGTGCCTGTGCCTGTGCCTGTGCCTGTGCCTGAACCATCGCTGACTTCATTGCCACCAGCATCGTAGTAAGTCACATTTCCAGAGCTATCCCAGTGCTCACTGGAGCCATCAGAATAAGTTGTGCCCCAAGATCCGTCTGAGTTGTAGTAACCACTGCTACCATCTGAGCTGGTCCAGCTACCTGAACCATCCGCATTCCAGCTGCCACTGTTACCATTAGCATCAGACCAGCTACCACCACCCTGACCATCCCAGGTTTCTGTCGTGCCATCAGGATAATTAGCACTACCGCTGCCATCAGCATTCCAGGTGTAGCTGCTGCCATCTGCATAGGTTTCAGAACCTGAACCATCCGCGTTATAAGTACCCGAGTTACCCTGGCCATCATCCCAACTGCTGGAGCCATCTGCGGCACTGTAGCTGTAATGAGAACCATCGGCCCCGTTATACTCATAGGAGCCATCTGCACTCCAGGTTTCTGCTGAGCCATCGGCATAAGTCGCTGAACCCGAGCCATCAGCATTCCAAGTACTACTATTGCCCTGACCATCATCCCAGCTGCCACCGCCCTGACCATCCCAGGTCTCAGTGCTGCCATCTGGGTATTCGGCACTACCAGAACCATCTGTGTTATAGGTGTAGACTGTACCATCTGCACCCGTTTCAGTGCTCGAACCTTCTGTTTCTATTCCAGTTTCAGAGCCTGTGCCTGTCCCTGAACCATCGCTGACTTCATTACCACCAGCATCGTAGTAAGTCACATTTCCAGAGCTATCCCAGTGCTCACTGGAGCCATCAGAGTAAGTTGTGCCCCAAGATCCGTCTGAGTTGTAGTAACCACTGCCACCATCTGAGCTGGTCCAGCTACCGGAGCCGTCTGCACTCCAGCTACCTGAGTTGCCTTGAGCATCAGACCAGCTACCGCCACCCTGGCCATCCCAGGTTTCTGTCGCGCCATCAGGATAAGTAGCACTACCACTGCCATCAGCATTCCAGGTGTAGCTGCTGCCATCTGCATAGGCTTCAGAACCAGAACCATCGGCATTGTAAGTACCTGAGTTACCCTGGCCATCATCCCAACTGCTGGAGCCATCTGCGGCATTGTAGCTGTAATGAGAACCATCGGCCCCGTTATACTCATAGGAGCCATCTGCACTCCAGGTTTCTGCTGAGCCATCGGCATAAGTCGCTGAACCCGAGCCATCAGCATTCCAGGTACTGGTATTGCCCTGACCGTCATCCCAGCTACCACCACCCAGAGCATCCCAACTGCTGGAACTACCATCAGCGTAAGTTACTGAACCAGAACCATTGGCATTCCAAGTACTGGAATTACCCTGACCATCATTCCAGGAACCACCACCCTGGCCATCCCAGGTTTCTACGCTCCCATCTGGGTAGACGATACTACCGGAGCCATCTTCGTTGTAAGCATAAACAGTGCCATCTTCAGCCGTTTCAGTGAAAGACTCATTGCCCTGTCCATCTGGAACACCGGACTCACCGACTTTATCGACTTCATTGCCATCAGCATCGTAGCAAGAAACATTGCCTTCACTATCCCAGTGCTCAGAGCCTCCATCAGGATAAGTCATACCCCAAGAGCCATCGGCGTTATAATAACCATTGCTCCCATCAGCACCGGTCCACGAACCAGAACCATCGGCATTCCAAGTGCTGGAGTTACCTTGACCATCATCCCAACTACCAGAACCATCTGCGTTCCAGGTTGAACTGCTACCATCTGGGTAAGTCTGACTGCCGCTGCCATCCGCTTCCCAAGTATAGGAAGAACCATCCGCATAGGTTTCGCTACCAGAGCCATCAGCATTATAGGTACCCGAGCTACCTTGACCATCATCCCAGCTGCTTGCACCTGTCGATGCATCGTAGCTATGGTGAGAACCATCAGCTCCGTTATATTCGTAGGAACCGTCACTGTTCCAGGTTTCTGCTGAGCCATCGGCATACGTCGCTGAACCCGAACCATCAGCATTCCAGGTACTGGTATTGCCCTGACCATCATCCCAGCTACCACCACCCTGACCATCCCAGCTTTCGCTACTGCCATCCGGGTAGGCTACGCTACCGGAACCGTCAGCGTTGTAGGTGTAAACCGTACCGTCTTCACCGGTTTCTACAATCGTATCTTCAATCCCGGTACCTTGATCCGCACCATCTTCAATCTGATTACCATCCGCATCAAAGAAGGACGCATTGCCTTCATTGTCCCAATGCTCGCTGGAGCCATCGGCACTGGTCACGCCCCAGGAACCGTCTGAATTATAGTAACCACTGCTACCGTCAGAACTTGTCCAGGAACCGGAACCATCCGCTTCCCAGCTACCGCTGTTGCCCTGACCATCATCCCAGCCACCAGAGCCATCAGCATTCCAGCTACCCGTGCTGCCATCGGCATTAGTGTAGCTACCGGAGCCATCTGAGTCCCAAGTACTGGAGTTGCCCTGGCCATCATCCCAGGAACCGCCACCCTGGCCATCCCAGGTCTCTGTGCTACCGTCGGCATAAGTATTACTACCACTACCATCGGCGTTATAAGTACCCGAGCTACCCTGACCATCATCCCAGGTACCGCCGCCTTGACCGTCCCAGCTTTCAGAACTACCATCCGCATGGGCTACACTACCGGAACCGTCTTCATTCCAGGTTTCTACCGCGCCATCATCATGGGTCACAGAACCAGATGCGGGTTTATCACCGGCTCCTCCATCACCATCCGCTTCACCACCTGTTGAACCGGAATCATCACCTTCCGGAGGTGGCGAAGGAAGATCGCCTTCAGTAGAGCCATCTGTAATGCCACTGCCCGTGGTGCCAGTACCATCATCACTATTGTCTTCAGGCGGAGGAGTTTGATCATCTGCAGGAGGAAGATCGCCACCTGTACTATCTGTCGTAGTACCAGAATCATCCGTTGGCGGAGATGCATCACCGTCAATACCTAAATCACCAATGACACCACCCAGTGCTCCTGGTGCGATACGATCTTCCAGCTCTTCTAACTTAGAACCTGCCTTTTTCTTGGGTTGATTCGTTCCGCTCTGCTTTGACATCTTTCAATACCCTTCTAAGTTTTGTATCGCCTGGGCCACCGGGCCGAAGTTGATTAAGCACTCACACAAAAATCTCTCTATAGCAGTAGCAGATGACTTCACTCTTCAGCAGCTCGCCGAAAAATAGCGAAATACTCTTATGTAAGTGTGTATATGTGCCAGTCAGTCTGGCAGTGTTTAGAATTTAATTCTGTTAAACACTGCACAAAATTTTGTGCCTTCTTAACTCTCAAAACAGAGAGGTTCACTGAATCACTTCTTTTATCATCATTTCACCTTAACCGATAAGCCATAGACTTTTTACTCTATACAACCCTTTGTTTTTAAAGAATAAAATAAAAGCCAATAAAATATGACCCATCTCAAAATCGATACAAGGATTAGACCTGACAAATCAAGTATAGGTGAAATTCTGACTCAGTCTCTTTGAATAAAAGCACTAGCAAATCTAATCCCCAACGAAGACTTATACCAATACAGTGCGATTAACAAAGAGCTTGCTACATTACCTATACAAACCAAGAACATATGCCCCCACCAAAGCCTGTAGAATCTTGGATTCAGTAGTCAAAGACAGGTTATGCCACTCTTTTTTATGCCACTCCTTTTACAGATAGACTGTTGTTCAGGTAACTATTTTGGTAGAACACTTGGTGCTGACACGCATACTGAACGAGCGAAAAGCGTTAAAACTCTATGAAAAGTATTTTTTTCAAACTGTACAGCGGATTAATCTGCATCTTGCTGCTGGCTGCATTGCTTGGCTATCTGGCTCTACAACTAGTCAATCAGATTCGATACGAAAACTATTTGGTTAACAACGTAGGCGGGACATTTTCATTGATGGCTGCAGGCATTGTGCGCCATGACGGCGACAAACAACAGCAATGGATCGAGATTGTAGAGCGCCTGACAGGCATTCCTCTTGAAGTGGGCCCTCTGAAAGAGCCAGAACGCTTTACTCTATATCATCTGAAAAAAGACAATCAAGCGTTACTGATCGCCTCAGATCCTGGTCAGCAAACAGCCTCAATTGCTTTACCTCTACCGGGAAATAGTCAGCACTTTGTTCAGGCTAAACTGGAAGATATTAACCAAACCGTCACCCGTATGACTGCTTTATTGATTCTGAATGAGTTAGGCCGTCACCCCAAGCAGCAACGGGAAGCGATCCTAAAACAGCTGGATCAGAATTTTAGCTACGATTTGACACTGGTGACCGCGAAAGAAACCGAACTGGATCAGTCTCAACTGCGCCAATTAGCCCGTGGCGATATTGTGATCAATCTTAATGACACCCTATCCAGCAATCCTTTTATTAAAGTCTACGCTCGCTTTGGCAACAGTGGTCTCTATCTAACCGTGGGTCCAATCAATATTTTCCAATGGTATCCCGTGTCTATCATTTTCCTGTTAGTTATTTCCGGCGCTCTGCTAGTGCTGGCAGCAGGTTATATTTTAATTGCTCCTTTTGAGAAAAAGCTTAAACGCCTGGAACAGGGGATCAACTTAGCAGGCACCTCAAAAGCCAATCCAATTGAGCTAAGCGGCAATGATGGTATATCCCGTATGGCAGACAGCGTGAACGCCATGATGCTGCGCATAGAAGGCCTGATAAAACAGCAGCGCCAGCTGACTCACGACATATCCCATGAACTGCGCACCCCGGTTGCCCGCATGATGTTTCGGGTTGAAGGCATGAGTATCGATTGCCTGGATACCCAGCGACCCCATATCTCAGGCATGAAAAAAGATCTGGGCAACCTGAATCATATGATTGATGAAATTCTTACCTGCGCCCGCCTGGATGACAATCCTCAACCGCTGGATAAGGAGGAATTTGACCTGCTGCCCCTGGTTCAGAGCATGGTGTATGACCTGACAATTCAACACCCTGATATCGCGTTTCATAATGGCTCTAATTGTGAACGACTCATACTGCGTGCCGATGACGCCTTACTGCTAAGAGCGATTCAGAACCTCCTTAACAATGCTTGTCGCCACTGTCAAAGTCATATTCTGACCACGATAAAAGTCACTGAAAAATATATTCATATCTGCGTAGAAGATGATGGCTCTGGCATTCCTGAAGAAGAGCGTGAACGTATCTTTGACCCGTTTATCCGTCTGGATAAAAGCCGTAACCGAGCTTTAGGGGGCTTTGGTTTGGGGCTGCCTATTGTACAAAAAGTGACTCAGCATCATGGCGGTCACGTTTATGTCGAACAGAGTCCATCATTAGGCGGCGCAAGTTTTATTATTGATTTGCCAATCGCACTTCTGAGCAGGGAACAACCGGTATATAAAACCGACAAAAAAGCAGATAAAACATAAAGATAACATGCAGATACAAACACGATACCCAGCACTAATATTGACCTTTGCCATCTGGCTTTAAGATAATGCATTGCCTGACAAAGCCCGGATTAATCAATACCTGTACTCACTTACACCAATATGTTTCGACACTCTTCTGCCTGATGCTGGGCATAGTGTATGTTGTTATAGAGAAGTGTTTGTAAGTGCTCAAAGGAAAGTACAATAAAGTATAGCCTGTGAGAGATAGCGTCATTCGATATGCCCTTAACACTGTGCCATGAGATATAGCGCCATGAGATATATCCTTTTCTCGATTTTGATTTTAACCAATAGCCCTGCCTTGGCCGAAAATGCCAATCAGTGGGGTAGCTGGGGACAGTCTCCAGACAGGTTCCGCCAGGAAATGGAATCGGACACCCCACTACTGGATAGTGAAGGTCACCACTATGGCAGTGGTATTGCAGGCACAGATGAAAAGCTGCTTCATGAGCTGGATCAAAGTTCTCTGCTGGACTACCAGCAATCAGATACACGCTACAATGTCTCGTTTAGTGTCTCACCGGCAGAGTCAGCCGACTCTGACTTTGAAGTAACGGACATCATCACACTGACGGGAGTGGACGCCACGGGCCTATCCGAAGGAACACTGGATCTGTCCAAAGTATCAGAGCTACCCAATGAACTTGTCGATCTTTTGCAGGCGGAAGGCATTGCTCTTGAAAACGTAGACAGTATCACGATTGAAACAATGCCGGATAGCTTATTGGAAACCATGCCAGAGCCTGAAATTGAGCATAACATCGCTGATGACCTTTCAATAAAACCAGTGGATTAATAATAAAAGACGGTTAAAGCTTGTGACCTACCTAAGCTCAAACAATGGAACTGCCACTTGGCTCACAGTGCTTATTTTAAGCCTGTGCTTTATCCTGCCGGGAGTAACCTGGGGAGAAACAGTGCCGCAACCTTCGGCATTGATCAAAGCCGCCGTGGATGAACGTCAACAGGGTAATGTTAAGAAATCAATCCAAATCCTGCATTCTGGTTTACAGCTGCACCCTGGTAACCTACGCATTAAGCTGGAATTAGCCTCCAGTTATTTTGCAAACGAGGAATATGATTATGCCCGTAAACTGGCTCAGGAGGTGGCAGTTCACGAGGATATTCCTGATGTGGTGCGCAACAATATTAAGCAATTTCTGGCTCTGATAGCACAGCGCCAACCAGAGGGCAAAAGCAAAAGCCTATCGCGCCAAAATATTAATGTTTTCTCTGGTTATGATAGCAATGCCAATATAGCCCCGGCAGATCAGTCTATTGATATCGGAGAACTGACCAAAGACTCCGTACAAAAAAATGATAGTTTTTACGGCCTGCAGTATGACTTTGCCCGTTTTACTCCCGTAACGTTAAAACAGCCTCAGCAAGGTGAGTCTTTGTTTTATCACGCTGGTGTTAGCCTGTATTTTAAAGACTATCTGGATGTCGATGGCTCTGATATTTACTTTATCAATGCGCGCTCAGGAGCAAAATACAACTTCTCAAAACAATGGAGTCTGCAGGGCAGGGTTGCTATGACTCATATCGGTTTAGATAAACAGAAACTCGTAAACTACTACGATCTTTCAAGCATGCTGGACTATCGCTTTGATCGTTCCAACCTTTCTCTGAACCTGGAAGCTAACTTTAAAGATTATTATGACAGCGATGACAGAGACAAAAATGGCTATCACCTCAGTCCCAGTGTGAGCTATAAGTTTATGCTGCCAAAGCAGGTTATCATACGTCTTAAAGCTGGCCATACCGCCGCAAACCTGAAAAGTACAGTTCATTCCTATACTGCCAGTGAATATGGCCTAAATATATCCGTGCCATTTACCTTGTTTGAAGAACAACGCTTTATCGTCGAGCTAGGTACAGGAAAAACCAGCAGCTACTATCGGGGCATTGAAACGCACTACAGGGATAAGCGCCAGGACACTACCTATAAACACAGCCTTAAACTCAACGCACTGAATATCTATCAGCAGCTTAACATGGAGCTTTCCTACAATTGGTATAAACGCCACTCCAATCACGACATACATGAGTACCAACGAGAGCTGGTGACTTTATCCTTTAAATACCCTTTTGGCTCCTAAGCATAAGCAGAGTAAACATCTTATGGAAAAAAAAATTCTACTTGTTGAAGACGACTTTGATTTAGCCGAACTGACTGCCAGTTACCTGATCAGTAATGGTTATCAGGTAGATATTGTCAGTGATGGCATCAATGCGGTGGATCAGATTCTGCAACAACAACCAGATCTGGTGATCTTGGATCTGATGCTACCGGGTCTGGATGGACTTGAAGTTTGTCAAAAGGTGCGCCCAAAATTTGATAAACCAATTTTGATGTTAACGGCTCGCAGTGACAATATTGATGAAATTCTGGGACTTGAAATTGGCGCTGATGACTACCTGGGCAAGCCAGTAGAACCCAGACTGTTATTAGCCCATATCAAGGCCTTATTGCGCCGTACGACTCGTTCTGGTGAAGGCGCCGATGGTCCAACTAATAGCAATGCAGTGCTTAATGTAAATGGTCTGGAGCTTGACAATCGTAGTCGTAATGTCTCGCTTAATGGTCAACCCATCACTCTGTCCGATCCCGAATATGACCTCTTATGGCTATTAACCCGTAATGCAGGCAACATTCTTTCGCGGGAGTATATCTTCGAGAACCTCAGGGGCATTGATTACGACGGCAGCAACCGTGCCATTGACATTAACATTTCCCGAATTCGCAACAAGCTTGGAGATAATCCATCCAACCCCAGCATCATTAAAACTATTCGTAATAAGGGCTATCTTCTGGTGGTTTAACAAACCTGCTTTTTGACCGATAGGGAAACTGCCATCTTTATTAACTGTCTAGCTTCTGTTATCAGTACCACCACGGGCAGCAGATAAGCGTACCATCTGCTCAAATTTAGCCTTAGCGCTGCTGTCGCTAACCGGTGGATTAAGAGGGGCAGCCATGCCGACAATCGCCGCCGGTTGAGATAGGGAAACAGCCTTATCTGCCATACTGCTCAACAGTTGTTCCAGCTCAGGGTTTTGTTTAATTACAGCCGCCAATTGCTTACTAAAAGCATAGTCATCAGGAAAACTGACACGCCCTTGTTGATCAAACAGAATTTTGTCTGGGGCGTGAGGGATACCATTGGCTTGGCGAGCCTCATGAAACTGGGCGGCCGCTTCAAGAGTAAGCTTTTGGAAATCCAGCGCTAACATTGCTGCTGTCTGGTCAGGTTTGCGCTCTGTAGAGACTTTATGGCTACGGGCCTGATCGTTTGCCTGATGCTGTCTTCCCTGCTGATCAGCCATAGAATGTGAGTACAACCTGGAAAACTCCCCCCCAGGCATCGTTTTTTCCACGGTTTGATAGTGATCATCTGCAGCAAACCTGGTTTTGGTATAGAGCTTAATATCCATAAAGTCATCCCTCATCTCATGATGCATGGGGCACGATGCTAAACAAAAAAGCTTAGTAGAGATGAGCCGGTTTTACCGGGTATTAGCCGCAATTATCGACCAACTCCATCTCACTTTTCCAACTGCGTGACATTAGAGACAGCAATGAGACCATAAAGTGCCACTGTCTAAAACATGTTTTTTATTGACTGCTTGAGCCTTAAATCCGGATAAGAGAGATCTGGCCTGGTCCGATTATTTCCCCCTTACACTCTATTCTCTTTATGTCCTTATTTTTATTCAGAGCTTAGCTTAAACTCTCTGATCACACCTGCCTATCAGCAAAAAAGCCTCTGAACAGTAAACCGAACAGAGGCTTTAAACACTATAGAGGATAGCGAAAAGCGCTATAGAGGATAGCGAAGTGTATTAACTACCCACAACACCACCATCCTCACGACGAATCATAATGACAGAGGAACGAGGTGTACTGTTGCCCCCCTGAGGAAAATGTGATGGCTTCAGATCTTCGCCTGGGTGCTGTACACCGATAAACATCGTGGTGTAATCCGGGCTAAAGGTCAGGCCGGTAATCTCACAAGCAACCGGACCGGTCAGGAAGCGACGGATCTCACCGCTTGCCGGGTCGGCACACAACATCTGGTTATTACCCATACCGGCAAAGTCACCCTTATTGGAGTACTTACCATCGGTCTGAATCCACAGACGGCCTTCAGGGTCAAAACCCAGGCCATCAGGGCTGTTGAACATATTGTCTTTATTGATGTTTGGCGAACCGGCGTAAGCATCATTGTGCACTTCCGGGTTACCCGCCATCACAAACAGATCCCAGCTGAAGCCGTTGCTAGTGTGATCTTCACCATCGGGTTGCCAGCGGACAATCTGACCGTAATTGTTTTTCGCACGCGGGTTAGGTCCACCCACAGGCTGACCCTCTTTACCACGGTTCTTGTTGTTGGTCAGGGTACAGAACACCTGCTTACCGGATGGGTGTACGGCCACCCATTCAGGACGATCCATCGTAGTCGCACCTACTTGAGTCGCGGCGCGACGGGCAAAGATCAATACCTCAGCCTGATCTTTGAAGCCATTCACCGCAGTCAGACCATTTTTACCATGGGTCAGCTCCAGCCACTGCCCTCGACCAGCAACCTTGCCAGGGGTACTGTCAAAGCGTGCCACGTATAAAGTGCCCTCTTCCAGCAGATCACGATTAGCCGCTTTATTATCTGGGTTATAACGGTGCCTGGAGACAAACTTGTACAGGTGCTCACCCCGCTGGTCATCGCCCAGATAAACTACGACATGACCGTCTTTATTAACGGTTAACGCCGCATTTTCATGTTTGAAGCGCCCCAGAGCAGTACGCTTTTTCGGCGTAGACGTTGGGTCCATTGGATCAATCTCAACCACCCAACCAAAACGGTGGTTTTCCTGTGGGTTCTCAGCGATATCAAAACGGCTGTCGAATTTATGCCACTGGTAACCAGAATCCTTGCTCTTCACACCATAACGCTTGGCATCCGGTCCAAGATCCACATCAGAAGAGGAACCAAAATAACCGTTGAAGTTCTCTTCACAGGTCAGGTAAGTACCCCACGGGGTTTCACCGTTCGCACAGTTATTAAAAGTACCCAGTGCCAGCTTACCGCTTGGATCGGCCTGAGTTTTCAGAAGATCGTGCCCCGCCGCAGGGCCGGTCAGCTCCATAGGTGTATTGGCATGGATACGGCGGTTATAGCGGGAGTCTTTAACCAGCTGCCATTGACCGTTTTTCTTTTCGATCTCAAATACAGAGACACCATGAGCCGCTTGCGCTTTACGCACATCATGTGCGCTCATCTGCTCGCCTTGATGAGCAAACAGGTATTCATAGTTGGTGTATTCGTTGTTAATCGCCATGATGGCGCGATCTTCTGACAATGGGAAGAAACTCATGCCATCGTTGTTATCACCGAACTGCTTCTCCTGAGCCGCTGCAGAGTTCATACCACCATTCTTAAACGCTTCCACGCCAGAGAACAAAGGGTCGCCCCAGGAAACCAGTACATCCCAACGATAGCCTTCCGGTACAACGATAGTATCAGCAGTAGAAGCCGCCACGGGCTTAAAACCGATATTAGGCGATAGGCCCTTGCCAGATATTGACTCAACAGTATTGCTCAGCGTAGAGCACCCCGTTGCCAGTGCGCCTAAACCCAGAATAGCCGCCCCACCCAGAAACTGGCGACGATTCAGGCCTTCTTCGACCATACGAGTAAATTCTGGGATTTCGGCAACGGGGTTGTTCAGTTGATCTTGTTCATCAAAGCGGCTCATCGAAATTGCTTCCTGTTCTGTGTTTTAAAATTATCACGGTAATAATTTGATCTGGATCAGGAAGTTAACGGTCAAATGTAACAGTAATATGGCAAAGCTGTTTCTTTTAGAGCAGAGATTCTATGGCAAGAATTAGTTTTTCTACCTAAACGCAATAAACTAACGCTAGAGCGGCTATTCCTGAGAAAAACCGCCAGGGGCAAAAGAGCTAACCGTTTTGAGAAGTCTTGGAAATCTATTTATTCCTGAGAGGAACAGGCAACTACAATTGGGAATTACACCACACGCACAGGCCGGTTAGCACCATGCACAGCCAACAGCAAGACAAAGGACATGATCAGTAATATCGCAGATAAACTGTGAGCCTGGCCGTATTCTAGCGCCTCAACATGTTCATAGATGGAGATAGATACGACCTGAGTCTGCCCGGGGATATTGCCGCCAATCATCAACACAACGCCAAACTCCCCTACCGTATGAGCAAAACCCAACACACTGGCCGTAATAAAGCCCGGACGCGCCATAGGCAAAGCTACACGCCAGAAACGCTCAAGCGGTCTGGCTCCAAGAGTTGCAGCCACCTCCAATGGCCTTCGACCTATCGCCATAAAGGCATTTTTCAGCGGCTGCACAACAAAAGGCAGAGAATAGAATACCGAGCCAATCACAACCCCGGTAAATGAAAAAGCCAGTGGAGTCAGATCCAACGCTAGCATCAACTTACCCAGAGGACCATGGACGCCCATAGCCAGTAACAGATAAAAACCTAATACAGTGGGCGGTAAAATCAGTGGCAAGGCAACAATGGCCTCAACTACGTATTTAAAGCGCCAGCGACTATACGCCAACCACCAGGCCAGCGGTGTGCAAACCAATAGCAAAATCAGCGTTGTTATAAAGGCCAGCTTAAGGGTTAAAACCAGCGAGGTAAGGTCTGCTTCCGAGAACATCAGATCTGGTGCTAATCCCGTTAATCAATGGATAGTGGATTCAAGTTGGTGCGATCAGGTGGATTAATCTGGTTCAGGCAAATCTAATGCCATAAAAAGCACAGATAAGCTTTTCTTGATCGAATCTTATGACACGCTTAAATAATCCAGGTAAATGACGGTTTATCCTCTTAAAAAACAATGATAAATATACGCATCAACCATGTAATGACTTGATTTTGCATGAATTTACTATAGGGCACCAGACTTAAAAGCGACAAAAAGCGTATTCATAACGTCAGAAGCAGCACTCCATTCACCTTACTCCATAAAAAGAGCACTATAAAAGAGCAATAAAAAGCGACAAGGTTCAATGGAGAAAAGAGGGGAAAGATCGCTATAGAAGTGCTTATAAAGCCGAATGAGCCGGACACAACGGCCCACCCGGCTGAATGACAGGAGAAAATGTTAGAACTTAAAGCTTTGCACGCTGGAAGTCAGGTTTCTCGCAACACGGCTGATCTGCTCGCTGCTGGCTGCGGTTTCATTTGCCCCTTGTAATGCACGTTCGGCCACATCGTTGATCTGCTGAATATTTCGTAACAGCTCTTCGGTTGTCGCAGATTGCTCTTCTGTTGCTGAAGCGATCTGCATATTCATGCCAGTGATCTGCTTCATCTCTTCAGAGATCTGCTCTAATGCCTGTCGGGATTTCTGAACCTGCTGCACACTCTCGCCGGAGCGGGACTGACTACGCTCCATCTGAACCACAGCCTTCTCGGTCTGTTGTTGCAGATTAGCAATCGTATCCTCAATCTCCTGAGTGGACGAGTGGGTGCGATTAGCAAGCGTGCGGACCTCGTCGGCCACAACCGCAAAGCCGCGGCCATGTTCACCAGCCCGCGCAGCTTCAATGGCCGCGTTCAGTGCCAATAGATTGGTTTGATCAGCGATCTCACGAATAACATGAATCACCTCACCAATCTCCTTACTGCCTTTTTCCAGTGCACCGATGGCATCTGAAGCCGCTTTAATTTCATTAGCCTGTTGCTGAATACTATCGACCACACTGTCGACGATCGCTAAGCCCTCATCCACCTGACGGCTACCTACTTGAGCAGAATCAGAAGCCTGTTGAGCACTCCCCGCGACTTCGGCCACTGTAGAGTTCATCTCATTCATTGCTGAAGCGACCATATCCACTTCACGACGCTGCTGCTCAGAGCCTTCTTTGGCACCCTGGCTATGGTTCTCAAGCTGAGTCGAAATAGCCGCCATCTGCTGACTCTGCTCCGCAACACCGGAGACTAATACACGAATACGCTCAGCAAAGGTATTAAAGGCATGACTCAGGGTCGCAACCTCATCTTTACCTTCCACCTTTAAACGACGGGTCAGATCACCATCGCCGTTAGCGATATCATCCAGAGCACTCGCCAAATGTCCCAGTGGGCTGGAGATTCTTTTGGCAACCAGCATAATTACCACGATTAAACCCACTAATGCCACCAGGCAAATGATCAACACAGTGCGCACCAATACATCGGCTTCTTCAGTGACCTTAGCCATCGGCATAGCCACTGCAAGATTCCAGTGATAACCCGTATCGGTTAAATCAATTTTTTCATTAAGAATTAGTGTCTTACCTTCAAATAAGGGGGTAGTGGTTACCACATCAAATGGATTACCGGATTTAATTGACTGAATCAGTGCCGGAAGTGCTTCACCGGAGATATCACCTTCGGTTTTAGCGGCGTCTTTACCCAGACGTTTAGCATCAGGGTGCGCGACTATTGTCCCGTTATGAGTAAACAGAGCCGCAACCCCCACACCATAAGGATGGATTTGACTCACCTGTTTCTGGATCTCACCGACCAACATATCAACACCCACTACCCCCTTAAACTGACCTTGTTCGAGAATAGGCACTACAATTGAGGTGATTAACTGAGGCTTACCATCAATCTCATAGAAGTAAGGATCAAGAATCGTGGCTTTTTTGCTTTGTTTGGACAACAGATAGTAATCACCCGCGCCAGGTGTATCATAATCCACTAGTGCTTCAACCTGGATATTGCCTTGTCCGTCACGATACCAATAAGGGATATAGCGCCCAGTCTGATCATGATTAGCACTGTTTTGATGTCGGCCGTCCTGACCATCAAAAGCATTGGGCTCCCACAGAGTCCAACTACCAATCAATGCAGGGCGATCCCGCAGATACTGCTTTAACAAACCGTTAAAGTAATCCCGACGCACTTGTACATCAATTTGGCCTCGATTTTTGGCTACACTGGCCAGGCCTTTCAGCTGCTGTAATTCATCAATAAGAGGAGAAATCACCTTATGGCCCTCTTCTACGGCCAACAGGTGAGCGGTTTCAACGGCTTTACGGGTACTGGTATCTTTAACTTCACTGTTGAGCAGCAAGGTTATCGTCAACAGAATAATAACAATAATCGGGACAAGCGTGACCATCAGTTTCCTGGTCATAGATAGGGAGCTGAGCATCCTCGCACCTCCATGCGATTAAATATTCAAGTACTTTGTAAAAATGGCTACCAGTACTCTCATAATATTTTTATAAAATACATATATACTTCAATACTCCTAAATTAGCTAAAATTACTCAATAGACAATTGCGACCAAAACGAGAGAAAAGTCACAAATCATGACAAAAAGTAACACATAAAACCCCAGGATGACCCACCTCGGTGCTTATCGCCCTTCCAGTAAAGATTAAATACAAGAGAATCACGACTTATACGGTATCAAGGGATATACTTACCCTGAGTTTAAATTTAACTTTCAGGATAACGAATGAGTCTGCAAGAAATCTCCGTATCGAACACCCAGAAAAAGAAATTACAGAAAGCCATCCTAGATGAGAGCGTTTTAGTTCAGGAGGATGATGGCGATCTGGTTGTTCACGTAGCCGCTTATCTGGACTACAAAGCGGGCACTCGCACCAAACCTTTAGAAGAGATTGTTGGTGAAGATGAGCTGGACCTGAGTGCCGAGTTCATCGTATTGAGCTAGTCGCTGCTCAATAGACGGCCAGGTTACCCGGTTAAAGGCGAGCAGCCAAAAGCCACGACCAATGTCTGGGACTCACTCGTTCAGAGTTCCAGACATTAAAGCCCCGCACACGGGTCAGATGCTTTTGTATTAGTCACTGAAATACAGCACAGCACTCTTCCCTAGCTGTTTTCCTGCATCTCTTCTATCATCCAGTCTTTAAATACCTGCATACCATAAGAGAGTGGTCGGTTTTTCTGATACACCAGATAAAAAGATTTATGGGTATCCAGCATAATATCAAATGGCATCGCAAGCCTCCCCTGTTCGATCTCCCTGGAAGTCAACGTACTATCAGCCAAAGCCACGCCTAATCCCTCCTGAGCGGCTCCCGTTGCCAACTGGCCACTGGAAAGCTGCAAACCGCGGCTAAAGCCCTTATATTCGACCCCAGCCAACTGCAGCCACTCCGGCCACTCATATAACCGCTTACTGACATGAATCAGGGTGTTTTTACGCAGATCCTCAGGTGTTTGTAACGCTTTGGGGCCAACTAAGAGGTTTGGACTACATACAGGTACCAGCAGCACATTACGCAGGAAATGCACCTCAATATCGTGCCAATCACCATGACCAAAATAAACCGCCATATCCGTATTCTGTTTATTAAAGTCGATCAAACCGGTTGAAGCGCTAATCTGCAGCTCCACATCAGGGAACTGTTCCTGAAACCTATTCATTCTCGGCATCAGCCAACGAATCAAAAAGTTAGGTGCCACACTAATAGTCACAGCATCCCGTTCAGGATTTGAGGTGATACGATAAGTTGCCGCTTCGATCTCATCCAGCGCCTGACGAATCGATTGCAGATACTGTGAACCTGCAGGTGTCAGCTCAACCTTGCGCTTATTGCGCCTAAACAGAGCCAAGCCCAGATACTGCTCTAGCCCCTTCATCTGATGGCTGACCGCTGACGCGGTGATAAAAAGCTCTTCAGCAGCAGCAACGAAACTCTCATTCCTCGCTGCGGCTTCAAAAACCTTAAGCGAATTCATTGGGGGAAGACGTCTGATAACCCACCTCACAAATGATTAGATTTTTTCATCATTCTGTTAAAAATTCATCGTTTGTTCAAGTCCATCAAACACTTTAATATGCGCCTATCGAAGCAAAACACTATATCCATTGAGGAAATCACAGTGAAAAACGATATTAAACTAGACCAATTTGATAATCTGGACGTTGAATACTACATTCGTGAAGCTAAGCTGGAACGTGACGCTTATATTGCAGATTTATTCAGCAGTCTAAAAGCTAAGCTGGTTGCTAAACTGGCAATCCGTCTGCCAAAAATCAGCATTCAGATCAGCCGTCCAGCTCACTAATGACTGGATATATAGAGTAACAATACCAGGCACTCAAACAAAAAGCTTCTCTCCATCAAAGCGCTGTATTCTCCAGCGATGGACAGAAAAATATTGAGACCCTTTGTTTAGCTATGTATTGAAGCTGCTATAAACGCTCCAACCAGTGATGCCAAATCACGAACTTTACATAACAAGAGTAGCAATAGCTTACCCTTTGCGGGGTAACTGCTGGTAACACAGAGTAAGCACCAAAATTTAACAGGTGCCTAAAGGTATACACCCAGGCCACAATGGCCTCTGTCACAGATCCTCTCTGAAGTTATAGTACAGCTAACAACTGGCTGACTACACTTGCCTCAAGCTTTATCAGGCCGATCTTTTTCAAGAGAGGGGGAACAGTTTAGACTGCCCCCGACTATTCTCTTTCTGCTGCTCCCTACTATTTATTTGTACCAGATTATTTGTACCAAACCTGATCATAAGCTGATCTTGTGAAACAGAATCCATCCCCCAAATACCAGACGAAAAAAAGGGCGACCTAAGCCACCCAAACTACATGAAACGATCAATTTAGCGCGCTCAGGCGTTAATGACCCATTCTAGCGAATTCTCTTTCACGCTTTTGATTAATCAACACTTATGGCGCTCGATCCCGAACAATGCCACTGGCCAAGACAACGCCGACACTGATTAGCGCAATACCCATAAGTACATTTTCACTCAACACTTCGCCCAACCAATATAAAGCGATAGCTGATGCAGCAACCGGCGTCATAGAACCAATGGCAGACGTGACTTCAGCCCCCATACGGGAAATTGCAAACGCAAACAGAAAACTGGAGGCTAAACCTGCACCAAAGCCCTGTGTCAGCATCTGTGCCAGTAACTCATTACCGGAAAGCTGATGCCAACCCAGCTCAGGCTGTACAATCAAACCAGTAGCCACCAGCACCAATCCTGTCGGTAAAGTCACCACAGAAGCCGCTACAAGTGGTGATAAACCGCACTGACGTACAGAGATGGCAAATAACGCCCAGAAGAAGCTCGCGACTAAGAAAATACCCTGCGCCTGTAAGCTGGCATCACCTAACAAAGAATCGATCAGAAAAGCCGCTACACCGGTAGCAATCAAAAACAGCCCGAATAAGCGCCATTTAGACAGTGGCTGGCGATAGATCGCCACTGCAATTCCCGTAACAAACAAAGGTGCAACACCAGGGATCAGCGTACTGCCCTCAGCGACCTGTCCTGATTGCATCCCCATCGCTCCCAGCCAGAAGAACGGCAGGCCACCACCTACGAGCATCCCAGCCAGATAAAGCTTGGGCACCTGGCGAATCTGTGTCAGATGTTTAAAAAATAGCGGTGCTAATAACAAACCTGGAATCGCAAAACGAAATAGCGCAATTTCAAAGGTGGTCAAAGGCGATGCAGCACCGATACGCAGCGACATAAAATAGCTCGACCAGACCAAAACCATCATCAAAGCCGCCGCCAGACCTAACGCTTTTTGCTGGGCGGTCACCTCTAACTCTTTAACCTGCAGCACAGAAGCTGAGCTTTGGGAAGATACACTGGACATAACACTGAACCCGTAAATGAAAACAGCGCTATTGTGCAGGATTAGCGGTAACGAAAGTGCTCAAATATCGACATAAGATCAACGCCAATTAGCAGATTTCACCAAAAAAACGACCTTATAAGAGCTAGACAGCACCAAAAGCCAGAGCTTGCCGTAAAAGTCACTACACCATTCTGCTCTAAGTTTCAGGTTAACCAAATGAACCAACCACCTTTGACAAATACCGACACCTTTAGTCTTTTTTATGACGGAGCCTGCCCTCTGTGCCAAAAAGAGGTTCGCTGGCTAAAGAGGAGAGTCTTAAATCGAGGAGTAGGACTGACTTTTATAGATATCAGTGCTACTGATTTTGATGCCAAACAGCATGGAAAAGAGATCAGTGAGTTTATGGCCAGCTTGCATCTGCGTAATGCTAACGGACAGTGGCTGCAAGGGATGGAGGCTACAAGAAAGATTTATCAACTTATTGGACTTGGCTGGTTAATGGCCCCTACAGGCTGGCCGTTACTAAAACCGTTATTTGACCGGGCATACACGACTTTTGCCCGTTATCGACCTCGGCTACAGAAACCAGGATCAGATAAAGATAGCTGTGACCGCTGTGTTCCTTGAACATTCTTCACCTACATCCATTTCATCAAAAAATTTCACTTAGACCAAACAAAGAGCCCGCTTTCACTTTGCAGTAAAGCGGGCTTCTTTTGATAAAACCTGTAGGCAGAAGGAGCTGACTCAAGCCTTATCTCGCTGCAGTGAGCGCCTGCCTAACATCATCTTGAATATCGCTCACTGATTCCAACCCAATCGACAGACGTACCAAACCTTCTGAGATGCCGTGAGCTATACGCTCTTCAGGTGTGTAGGTAGAGTGCGTCATACTCGCCGGATGCTGACACAGGGTTTCTGCATCACCAAGACTGACCGCACGTTTGATCATCTCCAGATTGCTCATAAAGCGCTTGCCCATCTCCAGGCCACCTTTCAGCTCAAAGGCGATCATGCCGCCCGACAGTGCCATCTGCTTTTTAGCCAGCTCATAAAATGGACTCTCTTCCAGCCCCGGATAATAAACATGCTCAATCTCCGGCTGTTCGGCTAACCACTGAGCAATCTTCAGTGCCGATTCACTATGGCGCTGCATACGGATTTCAAGGGTTTTCAGACCACGTTGAATCAGAAACGCAGTCATTGGCGAGATCACTGCACCGGTCATATCCTTAATACCTTCCAGGCGTATACGTTGCAATGTCTCTGCATCGCCAATCACAGCACCAGCAATCAGATCGCCATGACCACCAAGATATTTAGTCGCCGAGTGAACAACCAGATCAGCCCCCAGGGTTAATGGTCGTTGCAGTGCTGGAGTGCAGTAAGTGTTATCAACAATCACTTTAATATCAGCGTTGTAAGCGTGTACTCTTTCGCTGATCGCCGCGATATCCATTACCCGAAGGGTTGGATTTACTGGCGACTCAAAGTACACCAAGCGGGTTTGAGCCGTTAACGCGGCTTCAACAGCTTTAACATCGCAGCAGTCGACATAACTGACCGTCACACCGAACTTGGTTAAGCCGTGTTCCAACAGAGCAAAAGTGCAGCCATACAGGGTTTTATCGGCCACAATATGATCGCCAGCACTTAAAAGCGTCCAGAAAGTCGCACTAATGGCGCCCATTCCCGATGCCGTTGCCAATGCCGCTTCACCTTCCTCCAGGTCAGCCAAACGTGTTTCCAGAATATCCTGAGTAGGATTACCCAAACGGGAATAAATAGGACCTTCAGCTTCACCGGCAAAACGCTCTGCGCCCTGCTCTACCGAGTCAAAAGCAAAAGTTGAAGTCATATAGATGGGCGGGGTCAGTGATCCCTTCTCTGTACTGGCATCATACCCGGAGTGGATTGCACGGGTTGCAAAACCGGCCTTGTGAGCCTTATCAGACTGCTTCATAAAACACCTATTCAGCTTCTTATTCTTGGGTTTACTTAATAGTTTTGATCTCTTTTTAAAAGCTTAGTGCACTCACCATGGCCTTTTGCACCAAATAGATGGGTAACAAAGCGGCTAATTTGGTGATTTTCACCAACCAGAAAGATAAAGAGTGAAAAACACACCACAAAACTGAAAAACAAGCGATAAGCCTACCAATTGATAGAGACAAACCTGCAAAAGAAAAACAGGTACATCAGAGTAATATTCTGAGCCCAATAAACGCAGAGATAGCGAATAGAAGAGAAAGCGTGAAAAAAGATAAACAAGAAATGGAAAAAGCCAGCCAGAGCGAATCCGGCTGGAAGCATCTAGCGAAAGATACAAGTCGGTCTATACAAAGTGATGCTTAATATCGGGTTGAAGACGCCTTCTGACTGGGCAATGCCAAAGAAACACCCGTCGCTACCAGCAGCATCAAGCTGGAGACCCACAAGCAGGCTTCAAGCCCTGCTACCTGAAAGATCCAACCAGACAGCACTGTACCCAACAGACGCCCCGCAGCATTGGCCATATAGTAAAAGCCCACATCCAGCGATACACCGTCACGTCCGGCATAACTGACAATCAAATAGCTGTGCAGTGAGGAGCTCACTGCAAACAGCGCACCAAAGATCATCAAGCCACCCAATAAACTGATCTGCGGGCTAACCTGATTGCTTAACGCTAATGCAATCAACGCAGGGGTTAGCATCAACACACCAGCCCAGACAAAAGCCGTTTTACCATCAGGCACCTGACCACTGCGTTTGCCGGTCACATAAGGGGCCAATGATTGCACAATACCGTAGCCGATCACCCACAGCGCCAGAAAACCACCGACATAAGCATGATCCCAACCAAACTCTGCGGCCAGATAAACCGGCAGGGCGATAACAAACCAGACATCACGGGCACCAAACAGAAACAGGCGTGCGGCAGAGAGCATATTCACGGGTTTGCTCTTGGATAACATATCCTTGAACTTAGGCTTGTTTTTGGCTTTGCCCAGATCTTTTTTCAGGCTTAAGACACTAAACACCCATACCACGGCCAGCATAACCGCCATAGCGCCAATGGCTCCGGTAAAACCTAATAGGGCTAATAGCAAACCACCCAGAAAGAAACCAACACCCTTAAGCGCATTTTTTGATCCAGTAAGAATCGCGACCCACTGATACAAGCTACCTTGAGCATTTTCCGGCACTAACAGCTTGATAGAGCTTTTAGCGCTCATCTTGTTCAGGTCTTTAGCAATACCTGACAGCGCCTGAGCCGCCATCACCCAGGGTACCGTTAGCCAACTGGCGGGCACCAGCAGCATGCACAAGGCGATCACCTGCATCGCCAAACCGATATTCATGGTGCGGTTTAGCCCCAGATGAGCTCCCAGCCAGCCACCTACCAGATTAGTGATCACACCAAAAAACTCATAAAACAGAAACAACAGGGCAATTTCCAACGGGCTATAACCCAAGGCATGGAAATGCAGAACCACCAACATGCGCAAGGCACCATCGGTTAAGGTAAAAGCCCAATAGTTTCCGGTCACGATCAGGTACTGACGCACCGCCGGTGACAGCTGACTTAACATTACTTATCTCCAGTTGTATTAGCCGTCAATTTCATATCAGTCGCTGCGCTGCAAAGAGACAGAGAAGCTCTAATGATGGCAAAGGCAATGACAGCACCGTTACCAAAAACACAGCGACCAATCGTGATTCAATTACGGATTAAATGACGGTTACTGATCCATTAAACCGACCATACGGGCCAACTCAACTGTGCGATTGGCGTAGCCCCACTCGTTGTCATACCAAACATACAGTTTCACCTGAGTACCATTGACCACCATAGTCGACAGCGCATCCACCACGCTGGAACGTGGATCGGTACGGTAATCAATAGACACCAGAGGGCGCTCTTCATAACCTAGAATATCTTTCAACTCACCCTCTGCGGCCTCTTGTAGCAGTGCATTCACCTCTTCTTCAGAGGTCGACTTTTCTACCTCAAATACACAGTCGGTCAGAGAAGCATTGGCCAGAGGCACACGTACCGCATGACCATTCAGCTTGCCTTTCAGCTCAGGGAAGATATGGGTGATCGCAGTGGCAGAACCCGTCGTTGTCGGGATCAGGCTCATACCACAGGCACGGGCACGACGCAGATCCTTATGAGGCGCATCCAGAATAGTTTGTGTATTGGTAATATCGTGGATGGTGGTCATAGAACCGTGTTTAATACCCAGTTTTTCGTGGATCACCTTCACAACCGGAGCCAAACAGTTAGTGGTGCAGGATGCCGCTGTCACAATCGGGAACTGCTCAGGATCATACAAGTGCTGGTTGACACCCATCACCACGTTTAGCACGCCTTCTTCCTTAACCGGAGCAGTCACAACCACACGCTTAACACCTTGATCCAGATAAGCCTGTAGCAGCTCTTTGGTTTTCATCTTACCAGAGGCTTCAATCACCAGATCACAATCGGACCAGTCGGTTTCTGCGATAGTTTTATTCTGAGTGACCGTCAGCGCCTGACCTTCAATCATCATCTGATCGCCTTCAGCACTGGCCTCTTTCCAGCGGCCATGAATAGAATCAAAAGTGATCAGATGCGCCAGAGTTTCAGCGTTCCCCGCAGGATCATTGATGCGGATAAACTCCATCTCAGGCCAATCCCAGGCCGCACGCATTGCCAAGCGGCCCATACGGCCAAAACCATTGATACCGACTTTGATTTTTTTTACCGAACTCATCTTTGCTTCACCCTAATGTTTAGCTACAGGTATGAAAAGTCATATATATGAAAAAACAGATATTTGAATCAAAAATTTTTAGCTGCAACAGCTGGAGAGTCGCTCCGGACGCGCGCCCATCTTATTCAGATTATCCAGGTTTGATTGCAGAAAATGGACATTGGCGTTAGCCGTATCGGTCAGTACTTGTCTCGCCCATTGCGGTAGCTCTGGCGACAATTGATAAAACACCCACTGCCCCTGGCGACGATCCATCAAAATGCCGCACTTTCTCAACTGGGCCAGATGTCGGGAGATCTTAGGTTGGCTCTCATCCAGTGCTGCCATCAGTTCACAGACGCAAAGCTCCTGCTCCTGTTCAATCAACAGCAGACAACGCAGACGGGTTTCATCCGCTAAACACTTAAAGAATTGAACCGTCTCTACGCTCATCAAACCACCTCATATCTCAAGCGCACTCATACCACCCGGCCTTCACACTGCCGCCATCAGGCCGTTTGATCACATGGACTGAATGGCTGTCGATAATATATGTTATTTCATATATTTCAACTCATACGGTATCAGATCTTTAAGTATGTGCACAAAAGCCACCGTGAAACGAAGACCAACGAATAGCTGACTTAGCCTTTCGAACAGCCCGTACTGCCCTATAGCAGCCTAAAAAAAGCAGCAGCCTAAAAAAAGCAGCAGCCTACAGAAAGCAGGGCATGAGGGCAGGAAAAGGCGCTTAGTGACTACTGCCTAACTTGCGGGTCAGGTCGGCTGCAGACAGGCAAGACAGACCAGTGGTATTTTGTCCGGCCCACAATGGAGAGAAATCACCAAGACCTTGCTTTTCGGCTGCGACTCTTAAAGGAGCAACAGCTGAGGTCGCCAAAGGGAATGCGGGTGCCTGTGGATTGATCGGCCCCAGTTCAGAGATAAGGCGATTCACAATACCCCGTGCAGGTCGGCCGGAAAAAAGATTGGTTAACTCAGTATGCTGCGCCTGTTCTGACTGCAGAGCTTTACGGTGAATTTCAGAGGTTGTTGCTTCCGGGGTCAACAGATAAGCCGTCCCCACCTGAACGGCACTGGCACCGGCAGCTAATGCTGCCCTGACATCATCCGGTGAAATAATGCCACCCGCAGCAATCACAGGCACGGAAACAGAGTCAACGATATCAGCCACCAACTCCAATGTCCCCTTCTGACTACCCAGATCTTCAGTTAAAAACATTCCCCGATGACCACCCGCCTCAATACCCTGAGCAATAATAGCATCGACTCCGTTTTGCTCCAGCCAAACAGCCTCCTCAACAGTGGTTGCACTGGATAGCACCTTGGCTCCCATCTGCTTAACGGACTGTAAAAGACTGTCCTTCGGCAAACCAAAGTGAAAACTCACAACCCGAGGTTTGTATTTGTGCAACACATCAGCCATCTGCTGATCAAAAGGGGCACGCCCTGGCCCCGCTGGAATAGTGTCGCCATCAATCCCCCACTCCTGGTAATAGGGTTTGAGCTGCTCTCGCCATTTCTTTTCTATCACATCATCAGGAACAGCAGGTGTATGGCAAAAGAAATTTACGTTATAAGGTTTATCCGTCTGGGCAGTGATAGTTGCCAAAGCCTGATCCAGTTGTTCAGCTTTTAACATGGCGCAGGGCAAAGAGCCTAATCCACCGGCTTTTGATACGGCTACAGTTAAGGTTTCATCCTGTGCACCCGCCATTGGGGCTTGGATAATAGGTAGTTCTGTGCCCAAAAGATCCAGCAAGCTTAAAATACTGCGGTCATTGGATAACAGTAAGTCAGACATCATAAATTCCTTGCATAACGAAACAAAAGCGATAGGAGCCCAGTATTTCTGTTTCTCTAATTTTCTACTGTGACTTCTATGTACAACTGCGCTAAACCCTAATTTTATGCTAGGCTAGCCATCATTAAAAATGATCATTAGTGATAATAAAATCTTAAAAAAAGATGAGCTTAAATAACCTTGATCTGGACACGCTTGAGATCTTCCGCACCGTTGCCACAGAAGGCGGTATTACACGGGCAGCACTGCGACTGAATCGAGTTCAGTCCAATATCAGTACCCGTATTATTCAGTTGGAAGTACGTTTGGGCGTCACCTTATTTAATCGCGTCAATCGTCGACTGGAACTTACTACAGAAGGAAATCTGTTGCTCACCTATGCGGATCGTTTACTGCAGCTAGCAGAAGAAACTGAGGACGCTTTTAAGGAGGGGGTCGCCTGTGGCAACTTGCGCCTGGGCAGCATGGAAAGTACAGCAGCGGCTCGTTTACCGGAGTTACTGTCTGCCTATCATGCCTGCTGCCCACAAGTTCAAGTGGAGTTAGTGACAGATACTACAGCCAGTCTGATTGAAAGAGTAAAGAACTGCGAACTGGAAGCGGCATTTATCGCAGAGCCTCATACCCAACATTCACTACAAGGGCTGTGTACACAATTAGCGTTTCGGGAAAACCTTGTCCTGATAGCTTCTAGCAGTAAAAACTTCTCGCAAGCCACTGATGCTATAAGCGAACACCTGATTACATTCCGTACTGGCTGCGCCTATCGGCATGTGCTGGAAAGCTGGTTAACAAATCAGGGAGGAAGCATTAGAAATTCTATGGAAATGAGCTCCTATCATGCCATCATAGCCTGTGTTGCTGCGGGCACGGGCATTTCTATCGTACCTGAGTCAGTCTTGCAGGTGGTTACTTTAGGCAAGATGATTCAACGCCTACCATTACCCCCTCAATATACGAACTCAGAAACCTTACTGATCTGGCGTCAAAGTTATCAGCCCTCTAAACTTGATACATTAAGACAGTTGATACAAAACTAGCTGGACAATCATCCCCACCAAAGCGGGTAACGCAGTGATTTAGGCTTTAAGTATCAAGGTGTGTAAAAAGAGTGGTTCAGTCAGAACCACTATCACCGCCGTCATCACCCAAACCATTGTCATGCTCGACACCATGACTGCGGCGTTTGGAATATTTTCCAATTCGTTTTTTGCCCTGCTTATTCTTCTTGCGTGCAATAGCTAGCCCAAAGATCAAAGCAAACACAATAACAGCAATAACTTCTATCATACCTAATCTCCTGTAAAAGCCTTAAACATTCACTACCCTGAGTTAAATACTCAAGCTCAAGCCTCTCTTTGCTCATATAAGACCTGATACCTATACAAAAAGTACGGCATGCTTTCGCTACAAAAAACATCGAAATACTTTTGCTTAAGGTAGCACGGTCAAAAAATAATTTATTTGGCTACCACAGTCGATGGCAGGCTCTTACCTGTCATGGCTAAGATCCCCCCTGAAGTAATCAAGGCGATACCTAACCAGGTATTGAGCTCTAGTACCTCGCCCCACAACCACCACCCCATCAGAGCTGCAAAAGCAACGGAGCCATAGGTAAAGGGCCCCAATTGTCCTGCCGGGGCCAGACCATAAGCCTTACTTAAGAATAGTTGAGCCAGAGTCGAAGTTGCCGCCAGAATCAACAACCAGAACAGTTGAATCAAAGTCATTGGCTGCCAGACCATCAATGCGGGTATAGCGGATAATAGAGCACTGAAGAAAGCGAAATAAAACACGATTCGCTGTGCCGGTTCAGTATCCCGCATCCGACGAATCGTCACCTTAGCCAAAGCACCTAACATAGCGCCGACCAGAGCAATCAGCACACCGATATTCAATGCCCCTTCCTGAGGATTCAGAATAAACGCGGTGCCGGTAAAACCAATCAAAATAGCCACCTTGACTATAAACCCAATACGCTCACCTAGCCAAAACAGGGCAATCATGGGGATAAAAAACGGAGCGGTTTGCTTGATCAGTGCTGCTTGTGCCAAAGGCAGATGGCCCCAGGAGTAAAACAGGCAGGTCATGGCGGTAACACCAACTCCCGCTCTCATAAAGTGAAAACGCAGTTTCTCAGTCTTAATCGCTACAAGGCCATTACGCATTAGCCAGGGCAACAGCAACAACAAGCCCAGAAAATTGCGCAAGAAAACGATCATCTGTGTCGGCAGATCTACAGACACATGCTTGATGACCATACCGGATAACACTAAAAACACTTCGGAAATCAGAATTAAACCAGCCCCCACGACAATAGGTGAGCGCCAATTTTCGAAAAGAGTCATTGCGGCTTTATCTCGCACTAGCAAAAAGAAAACGACATTCTAGCAAAATATCGATATTTTTATCCGTCGCCAGAGCTAGACATAAGCTTAGGCCGACACAAACCAAATCGCCCCGGCTGGCAGTACCAACAGGGGCGATTGTTTTGATGTCCTGTACCATCAAATCATATAGGCTGATATATGCAGATCAAAGCGCATACTCAGCCACCTTAATCACAATAACCGTCACTCATTAAACAGAAAGTTAGCAATCAGTTCTTTACCACCTTCCGTCGCAAAAGATTCCGGGTGAAACTGGATACCATAGATAGGGTGCTCTTTATGCTGCACACCCATCACTTCAAACTCACCACCTTTGCGAATACGGGACAGGTTATCGAAATCCTTCTGTTCGATATCGTCACCCACTACGGCGGTTAACTGCAGGCAATCCGGGAAGCTTTCCGCTTCGGCCATCAAAGAGTGATAACGCATCACCTCCAGCTGATCCGGAATATTGCGGAACATACCGGCACCGTCATGGCTAATCGGGCTGATCTTACCGTGCATCGGCAGGTGGGCTTTAACCACCTTACCGCCGAAGACATGCACAATACCCTGCATGCCCAAACACACACCTAACAAAGGCGTCTTAGGACCAAACTCTTTAATCACCTGAGCACAAACACCAAAGTAACTGTCATCATCCGGTGAACCTGGCCCAGGTGAGATAATAATGCGATCAGGATTAACCTGCTCCAGCTCTGCCAGTGTCACCTCATCGTTACGCTTTACGATAATCTCAAAGCGCTCGATATTGCCCTTGCTCTGCTCTGCGGTCAGGATCTCACCGATAAACTGGTACAGGTTATAGGTAAAGGAGTCGTAGTTATCGACAATAAAAACTTTCATCTCTGGCTCCCTTACTGTGCCGAATCATTGCTGTTTGAAGGTGAATTGTTGTTAGCAGGTGAATCGTGAGACGATGACTCGGTATCTGCTTCAGCCTGTGCCGCTTCTGGCTCAGCAGGGGCAAACAGATCCAGTACCTTTTTGGTACCCGCAAACTTACGACGGATCTCTTCGTATTCATCTTCCGGGTTGGAATCGTAAACGTTACCACCACAGGTTTGAACGTAAGCCTGTTCACCGTTGGCAAATACGGTACGGATCGGAATAGCAAAGGTACAGTCACCGTTAAATGAGAAATGACCTACTGCACCGCCATAAGGACCACGACCCTCGTTTTCCATCTCGTTGATGATTTTCATCGCTTCGATCTTAGGCGCACCGGTCAGGGTGCCCGCCGGGAAGTTACTGGCCAAAGCGGAGAACATATCGTGTTTGTCGGAGATAATGCCGACAATCTCACTGGAGATATGCTGTACATGGCTGAAGCGTTTGATATCCATCAGGCTACGCACCTTCACGGTGCCAAACTGGGCCACACGACCGATATCGTTACGGTGCAGATCAACAATCATATTGTGTTCGGCGATCTCTTTTGGATCGTTCAGCAGCGCACGGGCGTAATCGGTATCTTCCTGTTCGGTTTGACCACGCTTGGCGGTACCGGCCAGCGGGAAGGTTTCCATCTCACCCTGACGCAGGCGGAACAGCAGTTCCGGACTGGCACCAATCAGCTTTTGATCGCCAAACTTCACGTAATACATCTGCGGTGATGGGTTCACCTCGCGCAGCTTCTCGTAAATATTGATGGCGTCACCTTCCAGCTTAAAGCGCTTTTTAAAGCCCACTTCGGTCTGGAAAATCTTGCCGTCGATAATATCCTGCTTCACCTTGAGCACGGCATCTTTGTGCTCTTCCTGACTCATAGTGTCGCCTAAAGAAGTGATCGTCAGCTCACCATTTTTGGCCGGTGGTGCATTAATCAGCATCAGCACCTCTTCCAGACGGCTGTCGGTGTAGTAGAAATAGATCACTTCACCGGTCATCTTGTCCAGAATAAGACCATCTTTAAATAGACCAAAGCGGAAAGCATCAAACATATCGCTGTCTTGAATGCTCAGGCTGGGCTCAAAGTAGTTCATAGCGTCATAACCCAAGTATCCGGTCAGACCACCGGCATACTTACGGGAGATGATATTCTGCGGCACGATATCCCGTAACAGGTAGTAAGGGTTATCGCTTTCACAACGCTCGGTAGAGCCATCACGCTGCTCTACCACCAACTCATTGCCATTGGCGTAGAACTGCAATTCAGGGTCAAAGCCAATAATGGAATGACGGGCGATATGGCTGTCTTCACCTAGCGATTCCAGGTAAAAACAGTGTTTAAACTTCTTTTCGATCTTCTTAAACAGACCAAAAAAATCACAATTTGCGGTAATCGTGACATAGCGCGGCTTGCGCGGCAGCTCAATCGGTGTTGGCTTTTTGGGTGCGTCTTTAGTGGCCATAGCAAACCTTATTTTGTCTCTTTTAAAGCACGAGAGCCACGGGTCACAGTGGCAATGCCCACACCCAGCTTCTCGGCGATCTGTCGCTGAGGTATGCCTTCACGCAACAGTTTGAAAATTTGTAAACGTTTGGTGATCTCAGATAACTCGGACGGTGTTAACAGGCCCTCAATAGCGCTCTGCATCTGCTCAGCGTCTTTCATGGCCAGCAAATGGTTCACCAGTTCATCCAAATATTGTTGATCGGTCGTTTTTGGCGTATTCATGTACTAGTACACTATCACATTTTTAGCTTAGGTCAAGAGGATTCACTTTATTGTATGCCAAAGGACGCTAGAGTTTTAATACTATGATTTTTCAGCTAAAAAATTAGCTACTGAATAAAAATCACCTGACAAATCGGAGCACAATTAGGTATAAAGGTTTCAATGACCTTATTTTTATACCGGTTATATTATGACTTATGGTACGACTTGTTTTAACGCAACTCGTTTTTTACCGTAACTCGGGCCTTACATCGACACTGATCAGTAGGGTGAAAAAACAGCAAAACAAGGACAAGGTTTAAAGAAAGGCGAACAATGACAGGATTTAAAACAAAAGTCTGGATGACTGCCCTTTTTTCATCCATCCTGATGCTGATTATTATCACTTTTGGCTTAAGAGGAATTAATCAGATTGAACAGATCAAGGAGCGCTGGGCAGCTTACCAAAAAACACAAAGTGAAGCTGCTCATACGCTTAACCTGATTCAAAGCCAGCTCGGTTACGGCGGTTTTATTCACGATTTTAAAAACTTCGTCCTGCACCGGGACCTCAGCCTTCGTCAGATGGCCAGCGATGATATCAAGGCCGCATTGAAGCATCTCAAACAATACACCCAGTATGAGATCAGCCAGCAAGAGAAACAGGCTCTGCGCACACTGGAAAGTGTACTGAAACGTTACACGAGTAATCTTAATCTCGCTTCTGCGATGATCGAAAAGAACGCCCCCGCTGTCGCTATCGATAACCGGGTGAAGGTAGATGATACACCTGCCCTGCAAGCGATCTCTATCCTGTCCGACATGGCGATTATCCGTAATCAGAAAAACCTGGAAGAAACCGAACTTGCTATTGATAATGCGATGAAGCAGTTCTACTGGGCTGCCTTTGTACTGCCCTTTATCTTATTACTTACCATCGCCATTATCATTTTCCTCCACCGCCTTAACAAAGCCAATACTGCTGTCCGTAAAGCCAATCTGTATTATAACAAACTGTTTGAAACCTCTCCTGATGCCATGATGATTGTGGCTGAAGACGGTCAGATCAAACAAGCCAACGATGTAGCAACCCAGATGACCGGCTACAGTCGTCAGGAGCTGATACAGATGTCAGTTGAAGATCTGATGCCAGACGACATCCGTCACTCCCACCATCATCTGCGTAATCGTTATTTTCAAGCACCTAAACAACGCTCGATGGACGGTAGCCTGGATATCGCCCTGCAAAATAAACAGGGTAATGCGGTACCTGTGGATATCAGTTTGGGGTATCTATCAGAAGACGGATATAAAGTGGCCATTGTCAGTATTCGTGATATAACGGTACGCCGTAAACAGCAGCACTCCCTGGAACGCTCTGCAGCAGTGTTTGAAAAGATCTCCGATGCGGTTCTGATCAGTGATGCCAATGAAAAAATAATCTCGGTAAATAAAGCCTTTGTTGAGATTACCGGTTATAGCGAAGAGGAAAGTATCGGAAAAAACGCAGGCTTTACGCGCTCCGGTCGCCATGGTACTGAGTTTTTCCAACAGATGCGTCAACGTCTACAGGATCAAGGCCAATGGCAGGGGGAGATCTGGGACCGACGCAAAGACGGTGAGATCTATCCTAAATGGCTGACGATCACCTATGTCGATGACAGCAAAGAACCCTACTATATTGGAGTCTTCTCCGACATCACCCTGAAAAAAGCCACCGAAGAAAAACTGCGCCAACTGGCTTTCCATGACCCGTTAACGGGTCTGTTGAACCGACTATCTCTAACCGAACAATTGGACCATGCCATTAAACACTCAGACCGGGTCAAACGTCCTGTCGGTGTGCTGTTTATTGATCTGGATAACTTTAAAAAGATCAATGACAGTCTGGGGCATCAGATTGGCGATGAGCTATTAAAAGTGATTGCCGACCGCCTAACTGCCACTGTACATGAAGATGATGTCGTGGCTCGTCTGGGTGGTGATGAATTTATGATTGTGGCCGAAGAGATTGAAGAACCACTCTATCTGGAACATCTGGCCCAGCAACTGTTAAAAACGGTGTCAGAAGTGGTTCAATACGGCGACCATGAGCTGTTTGTTTCACCCAGTATCGGTATCAGTGTTTATCCCAGAGATGGCAGTAATGCCACCGAAATGATCAAAAACGCGGATACCGCTATGTATCGGGCTAAACACGCCGGACGCAACTGCTTCCAGTTCTACTCCGAAGAGTTAGCCGAAGCAGCCATGAAACGGCTTTCACTGGAGAGCGATCTGCGCCAGGCTCTGGCCGAAGAGCAGTTTGAGGTCTATTACCAACCTCAAATTGACTTTGCCACCGGAGTGATAAAGGGGGCTGAAGCCCTGGTACGCTGGATTCACCCTGAAAAAGGTATGATATCCCCGGCGGACTTTATCCCTATCGCCGAAGATACCCGACTGATTATTCCTCTGGGACAGTGGGTGCTGAAACAAGCTTGCTGTCAGCTCAAACGTTGGCACCAGCAGGGCTATCATCTGCAAAGCATGGGGGTTAACCTGGCTGGTCCTCAGATCACTCACAGCGATATCTGCCAACAGGTCACCGATGTGCTGCAGGAGTGTGATCTGGATGCCCGCTATCTGGAGCTGGAGATTACCGAAACCTTTATTATGGAACATCAGGCTGAAGCGATTCCGGTGCTGGAACAGATTCGTGATATGGGTATTCGCCTGGCTATTGATGACTTTGGTACCGGTTACTCTTCTCTAAGCCAGCTGAAACAGTTACCGATTCACAAGCTGAAAGTCGACCGCTCCTTTGTGCAGGATATCCCTCAAGACAGCAACGATATCGCAATAACCAAGGCGATTATTTTAATGGCGAAGAGTTTGCAATTAGAAGTGATTGCAGAAGGTATTGAAACCGTTGAGCAGCAGATTTTTCTCAGTGAACTCGAGTGCGACGAGGGTCAGGGCTTCCTCTTTAGCCGACCGGTCCCTGCTGATGAGTTTGTCGGGTTGTTTAAGTATTACCAGACAAAACAGGTGCTCAATTTTACTATTTGATGCCTTCATTTTAGCTCTTTTACACCCCCCTCGGCCACTGTTGTTTGCCGTACCCGTTTTCTCTCAGAATTTGCTCAAGGGAAGATTTACTCTACTCCTAAGCCCAACCAAAAGTGTATTAACTCTAATGATACACTTTAAAAACTCCTTAACTTGGTTGTCACGCAACCGCAAACATTGCAGCGCAGCATAGGCGTTAAATAACTATGGAAAGTAAGGTAATTAAGATGACCTTTAATCTGCGCACCATCCCTATTCGCTGGCGTCTTGCATCTATGCTGATCGTTACTCTGATTGGCATGTCAATCTTATCTGCGGTTGCAATGAATGAGATTAAAGCAGTCATGCTGCAGGAAAAAGCGATCAAGACTCAGCATCTGGTCGAGTCTGCTCACGATATGCTGGATTACTGGCATAGCAAAGTAGAAGAAGGTCAACTATCTCCCACAGAGGCCCGTGAAAACGCATTAGAGTCTTTAAGATATATGCGTTACGGCGATGATGACTATTTCTGGGTACAGGATTTAAACGGCGAAATCATTATGCACCCCACAACGCCTGAACTGGAAGGTAAACAAGTACTGCGTATTAAAGATACTCACGGTGTTTATATGTTCCAGGAGATGACTGACCTGGCCCGCAATCAAGGTAAAGGTACGGTGTATTATCACTGGCCAAAACCGGGACAAGGCAAACCGGTTCCCAAATTAGCCTACGTGGAACTGGAACCAGACTGGAACTGGGTGATCGGTTCAGGCATCTATATTGATGATGTAGATCAGCAGTTTTGGAAAAGCGTGACTCTATTTCTGATGATTGCGGGTATTGCAGCAGCAGTAATCATGCTGATGGTAGTAACAATAGCAGGCTCCATTATTCGACCGATTAATCGCACTGTTGAAGCGATGGATGAGATCAGCCAGGGAGAAGGAGATCTGACTAAGCACATTGAGGCCGACGGCAACGATGAGATCTGCCGTATGGTGCGACACTTCAATATATTTGTCGATAAGATTCATGACCTGGTCTACGAAGCTAAAAAATCGACGGATCAGGTCGCGACTGCAGCGGAAGAACTGGACACCATCACCACCAACAGCAGTCGTCTGATTCAGCAACAAACCGATGAAACCGATCAGATGGCAACCGCTATCGAAGAGATCACCCATACCGTATCTGAAGTAGCCCGTAACGCCGCAGAAGCCGCAGAGGCGGCCCGCAATGCCGATTTACAAGCCGCAGAGGGCAGCGAAAAGGTCGGTGCAGCGATCAACAGTCTGGATCAACTGGTATCCACAGTTCAAAACTCCGCCAATGTGATCCATCAACTGGAACAGCGCAGCGAATCCATCGGTAGTGTGCTAAGTGTGATTCGCGATGTGGCAGAACAAACCAATCTACTGGCGCTCAATGCAGCGATTGAAGCCGCACGAGCCGGCGAACAGGGCAGGGGCTTTGCCGTGGTCGCCGATGAAGTGCGCCAACTGGCAGGACGAACACAACAAAGCACCGAAGAGATTCACTCCATTATCTCTGGTTTGCAGCAAACCGCTGCCTTGGCTGTGCAGGAGATGAAAAGCAGCCTCAGCCAAGCAGATCAAACCGTTGAAGTCGCTCACCAAGCCAATGAAGCACTTGCGATTATTCGTAACGCAGTCACCCAGATTAACGATATGAATATGCAGATTGCCAGCGCGGCTGAAGAACAAACGGCTGCAGCCAATGAGATCAGCCAGAATGTCGCCAATATGGTGGAACTGGCCAATCAGGGCAATGCCTGGACTCAGGATACCGCAACAGCCAGTCACGAGATGGCAGAACTGGCAGAAGGCCTGCGTGCCACCGTTGGTTCATTCAAAGTTTAGCCTTTTCCGTCTACCCATTGCTATAAGGTCCCTCAGACTGCTGGTCCGGTCTGAGGAAAACCTTATGTAAAAAAATGTTAAAGAAATCTAAAGGCGGCCGATATTAATGTATCAGGGTTGCAGAATAGACAACACAATCAGATACATAAATCACTCAACCTGATGCATACAAATTATTATCCCGAGTTAACATTTTGAGCAGAGGGACGCTCTATGAGATTACGTCAAATCACGAGCGCTAATGGCATGGCTTACTGGCTGGCAGAAATTCGTCTATCCAAACAGAATCGCCTTTTAACAGCTGAAGGTAGAACTATCACAGAAGCCTTTAATAGCTGTGTGGAGCAATTTAAACGCCTTACTAACGTTGTTAACTAAGTTTTTGCTAACTGAAATCCCACCTAAGAGGGTCTCCAATAAGGGTTAATTCTTCTGGATTACTATCTTCTGGGCGACTAAGTACAACCCTGCGGTACAAACGCCAGCAAGGTTGTCGAAGATAGAAGAATACTAGACAGTGCGTAGTTCTGATTTCAATGAACTGCGCATATCCAGTCTAAACTTTCGTTGTTGGAAAGCGTTTTTCTGGTTTTAGTCGATTGTTTTCTATCATCAATATTCATCCTGTGAGCTTGAAGCCTCCATAACGCTCTATCTCTATTCGCTCGCTCAGGAATTTCACCGCGTTTAGCTTTTCAATGGAAACCAAGAGAAATTCCGGCAGCGAAGATCGCATCGCTTGGGCTACAACTGCCTCAGAAGGTGGTAGAGCATTATTCATTGTTCTCAGCCAGCTTCGGAAGTAACTCCAGACT
>NZ_AULT01000049.1 GCF_000422425.1 Oceanospirillum beijerinckii DSM 7166 | reverse complement strand
CTTTAGGTACAAGGGCATCTCCAGCAGAGAAGATGGCACATAAGTTAAGGACCAAGGCAGGACGAGCGATCTATGCCTTACGTAAACAAACGGTTGAGCCGGTCTTCGGTATTATCAAATCGGTCTTGGGCTTCCGTCAGTTCTCGCTACGAGGACTGAAGGGAGTGACAGGAGAATGGAGCTTGGTGTGTATGGCCTGGAATCTAAAACGAATAGCCAAGTTGCGCCTAAAATAAGGTATTGAACAGGGATATTCTCAAAAAATAGGAATATCCCTGCATAAATCGCAATTTTTTCTGATTTTTAAGCCTATTGACAGCTTAAGTCCGACAGGCTGCTAGAATTTTGTTAACCAGCGTTATGCAGGGTACAAATGTCTTTAGCTCAATAAATTAGATAAGTGTGATAGGCTCATTAGTGGGTCTTACCTTGTATGCTTTAGAAGCTCACAGAGTGGGATGAATAAAAGATATGTTTGCAAGGGACGTTAAAGCTAATGAGTTATGTCCAAGGAAAAACAAAATCCGAGATATTGGATGAGATGGCTGGTACAGCCCAACCTGGCTCCCAAATCCATGAGCAGCAAAAAGCGGGAATAATTGTACGTAGTACGGAAGATATTCAAATCGCACTTGAGAAGCAAACTAGTGCAACCCTTAAAGTTAACAATGCTCTTGAGCAGCTAAACCCCAGAATGGAAAGCTTAGAGAACACATTTGAAGAATCTTCAAGATCGTCTGGAAAAGTTGCTTTTGCGCTTAACTTACTGACTGCTGCTTTGGTTTTAGTCGGAATAGCTCAAGTTGCCATTACCTACACCAGCAAAGTGCAGCCTTAGCAGGAATGACTATGCGTTTTTTCAGACTGATCAAAACTTTGCGCTAACCATCAGCAAGGACTGATGTCATGAATAATGATTCAAGACTTATTTTTACAAGCTTAGGTGCTATTGAACAAATTATCTTTGAGTCTCAAGCGCTTATGAATAGATCCCTTGAAAAAGGACGAACTCCAAAGGAAGGCGGAGGCTTCATTTTAAAGTATGATCCAAACCATACCAGCTTCAAAGAAGCCTTAAAAGTTCTGGTTTTTGTTGGGGCCGCATTGGAATCTATATGGCATCAAAAAGCTGTTGAGCTCAAGAGTAAAACTTTTGCCGAAAAAGCCGACAGAGAGTGTAAATCAGTCCCTTCAAAATTTGAGAGCATTGGTTTAACTGAAAAGTCATTGCTAGATAGCATGAGCGATTATTACACCGTTCGTCGGCAACTAATCCATGAAAAGGCACACCAGTCAAAATTTCAAAAGACAATATTTAATGCGCAATCTGAGGCAAACAGGGCTGTTGAGTTACTTAAATCTGTTAAGTTGGCACTCGGACAGCAAAATGGTTAACAGCAAATAACCTTGCCCGTTTCCTGTAAATTGGTTAACACTTCTCTGTAAAGTGTTAACCAAACCTCGAAAACAGATGCTTCTGTCCAGAACATCTGTTTAGAGGCCTCTGCCAACAACACTCCACAATCTTAGCAACCTGGGTTACCCAAAGTTTCCCTCTTGATTTACAAAGAAAAGTACTCACGACGGCGGTAAAACGATCTCTTTTGACTATACAGATCACCTGGAATCTGACAATCAGATAGGGCTTGCTGCGGGGAAGATAAACGAACTGAATAGCGATTAGGACAAAGCCCTAATAACGGCTTGAGGGTCTTTTGCCAGTACATTAAGCAGTACTAATGCAGGGCCCATAGGAGTCCGATCACCTCGTTCCCAATGGCGTAAGGTTCCTAAACTGATGCCAAATGTTGATGCAAACTCTGCCTGAGTCATATCTATTTTATGACGTATGTTTTTAACATCCACTGGCTCAAATTGATGTACTGTCGCAGCTTTAGTATTACCTTCCGCAAATTCAATGGCTTCCATCAATCCCTGCTGGATACTCTCAAATGCACTGCTCATAATGGCCTCCTATAGGTATTTACCAGTATTTTGGTTAATGCTCCTAACATATTACATTCAGCCTTGGACAAATTAGCTTTTTCATTTTTGCCGAATAGCGTCAGCATTCGGATCAAACTTAGATCTCAGTTGACCCTTAGCCAACGCAGGACTAAACTCCTGTACAGTTTTCCGTACCACTGAGAGATAAACTATGGATGCAATCAGCTACACTGCAGCTCGTGCTAATCTGGCAAAAACAATGAAACAGGTCTGTGAAGATCACTCCCCTGTGATTATTACCCGCAAGAGTGAAGATCCTGTGGTGATGCTGTCATTGGAGGATTATCGCGCCATGGAAGAAACCGCCTACCTACTGCGCTCACCTGCGAATGCTCGCCATCTACTGGAGTCCATTGCAGAGCTGGAAGCGGGAAAGGGTAAAGAAAGGGAATTGATGGAGTGAGACTGATATTTTCAACAAAAGCTTGGGAGGAATATCTTTACTGGCAGAAACATGACAAAGCGATGCTAAAACGCATCAATACCTTGATTGAAGATACTCAGAGAGAACCTTTCTCTGGTATCGGTAAACCTGAGTCATTAAGGCACGGTCTATCAGGGTACTGGTCAAGACGAATCAACGATGAACATCGTATGATCTACAAGGTGACAGATAATGATCTATTGATTGCTCAGCTTCGTTATCACTATGAATATTAACAGACAATCGAAACAGACAATCGGACATCCATATTTATCTAACTGATTTAAATGGAAAATCCCTCAAGATAGCAACCCAAAGTTCCCTTCCCCCATGTTAAAGCAGCATTCTCAACAGAAAATCTAATTTGCATTCATTCAACCCAGGTTATAACTTTGTACTAACAACCTGCAATAATTTGGGCACCATAATGCGAACACAGCTCAGAAAAATCGGTAACTCGAAAGGAGTGATAATCCCTGCTTCGCTTCTGAAGGAATGTGGCATTGAAGGAGAGCTGGACTTAAGCCTTGAAGATGGGTACTTGGTCTTGAAGCCAGTTCAGACCAAACGAGAAGGCTGGTTTGAAAATTACAAAGAAGATCAGGATGATGACGTCTGGAAGTCGGTTTCCCCCGAGTCAGATAGTGATGACTGGGAGTGGTAATGAGTAAAACGGATTATTTACGAGGTGATGTCTACTGGGTCAACCTTGATCCCACTGTTGGCACCGAAATCAAAAAAACTCGTCCAGCTTTAATTGTATCCCCAGACGATATGAACGCAGCCTTGCCACGGGTAATCATTGCGCCATTGACCAGTAAAGGCCAACCTCTTGGGTGCCGCCCTGAATTAATCTGTCAGGAAAAGAAAAGCCGTATTCTTTTGGATCAGATAAGAACAGTCGATAAGCGACGGCTTATCAGCCGGATAGGACATATCGATACTGCGATCTGGCATTCCTGCCTTATGGAAATGCTGAGCTAACACAGATGCCACCTATAAACAGGAAGCATCTGCGCTGGTAGTGTTGGATACGTCGGTTAAAGCTAGATCGAAAGATCAATCTGCTGTACCGATCCCACGCCACCGGACTCTTTTAGAAAGACGCCTGAGCTTCTCACGTAGCCCATATTCTCATTATCAGCCATACGATTCAGGGCAAACTCTGTCTCAACATGATTCAGGTGAATAGCCCCCACATCCTTATCTAACAGGGCAAAAAGTTCGCTCTCCCCGTCATCACCAGGCACCCAGATTCTGAGTTGGTTGAACACGGAGTCATCTTCATCAATAAAGCCGTCGCCATCTTCGTCGTACTCGGCCAGATCCGCGAAGCCATTGCCGGATTGAGCACCAAACAGCTCGGAGCCATCATTGATAATGCCATCACCGTTTTTATCTAATGCCAGAAAGCCTGAACCCGATTTCAGCTGTGCCAGTTGATCCTCTTCACCATCCATATCGATATCAAACATAAAGGTGCGGTGATCATCCAAGGCAACGGCTGGGCCATCAAAGTTCACCACCAATGGATCTTTGAGTACTTTGATGGACTGAGCCAGTTCGGTGGATTCAAACTTGCGACTCATACCCACATCGAGCTCGATATCAATCTCTCGGCCATCACTGGTGAGCACCTTACCCTGAGCGCTAAAGCGGGTATGTTCCTCTTCCCGGAATATGCTTTCTCTGGATTCGGTAAGGGTTGTGGTACGGCGCACCATACCCGGTGGAATGGGCTCTTCATCTTCGGAGCCTTCCGGCTGATCTGGCGCAATATTTGTAGCAGCTGACGTTACAGGCGCTGAATCAGCGGCGACAGGCTGACCCGGCGCTGATGCTCCTGGCTCTAATGATGATGCCTCATCACTCATATTGCCTTGTGAACCTGACATGTTCTGTAGGGCAGATGCCGCTCGTTGCTCCACCGTCACTTGATCATCAGAGCCTTGATCATCAGAGCCTTGATCATCAGAGCCACTTTGCTCCTGAGCTGCCCCTGTTACTGAAACTGCTGCATTATCAGAGGCTACAGTATTTGCCTGATTAGAGGCTACAGTATTTGCCTGCTGTGGGTTATCAGACACAGACTTTGCTGAATCAGCATTGCCCGTCGCCCCGTTGGCAGATGAGGTTGGTGCGGTATCGCTCTGTGTATTGGCTTGTGTATTGGCTTGTGTATTCGTATGGCCGTCAGTATTTGATGGCTCTTTGGTAGTCTGAGCGACATTAACCGAGCCTGAAGGCGTTGGTGCTCTATCCCGAACAGGAGGTATTTCGAGTTCAAACTGGCGGCCCTTCTGCTTGTTGATATCCGCTTGCTGTTGAGCGCGCTGGGCATCCTGCTCATTAAAATAACCGCGAATTCGCATAATGTTGTCTTCCGACAATCCCATTTTGCCTAGTTCTTCCGGCGACATCTCTTTAAGCGAGCGGCCCAAACCCAGCTCCATAATCTTAATCAGAAACTCTGCCTGTAGATCACGTACCGTTGAGGCTCCGGTTGAACGGTTCAGCGAGGCCTTACTGATCTCGACCCTACTAAACTCAGAGGACTCTATGTTCATACGCGAGTAGTGTTTTTGCAGTGTCGCCGAGATTTGGCTATTACCATCGATATCAGATGGCCCGGAGCGGAAGGATGCATTGGTTGATATAGAGATTCCCTGACCACTCAAACGAATCCCTTGTTCTGCTCGGGCCCTCAGCTCCTCAGTATTCATTTCTCGGGAGGAAAGGCTCACCCTATCGATAAACTCACCCTGGATCACGCGCTCACTTTCAAACACATTACCATCGTGAGTTTCGGTTTTATTGTGGATACGGGTCTCTATTTTGACTTCTGAAGAGGATTTCAGGTCATGAGAGGAAGAAAGATTGATCTGTCCATTTTCAATACGCATAACAACCTCCTGTGTTAATTTTCTCTATTACCTATCGGCAGGAAGCCATAAAGTCCTACCTGAAAAATTAATCACAAGCTCTTTCACATGACCGCTCCCCGCCCGCATTGGGCAAAGGTATTAATGAGGGTGATTGCGTTGATGGGGGTTTTCTAAAATAATGGTGCCCTTATTTTTGAGCTGTTCTATATCATCTCTGCTTTCGTCATTATTTAGCGCAAGAGGCTAGCTATGCCATTTAAACGGATTCTGTCTGTGATCCTGCTGGGGACTATTCTGAGTGCCTGTTCCACTCGTGAGGCCTCAGAGCAATTTCGCGGCTCTACCAGTCAACGCCTGCTTACTTACAGTATTAACAATCTGATGTCACAGCTTCCAGAAGAAGACTTTATGCCCTTTACCGGCCAACCGGTTTACGTTAGAAGTCACTTTATTGAGGCCTCTCAAACACTCAACTATACGACTCAGCGTTTGTATATGGAGCTGACCAGTCGCTGGCAGATGAATCTGGTCGATTCACCGGAAAAGGCCCGATATGAGCTGGATTTCTTCTTTACCTCACTGGGTACTGACAACGATGTCTTTGGTTTGACTATCCCTATCTTTTGGGCCAATACGGATCAGCCCTCATTTGATATTCTGGCCGTGCGCATGTATCACGGCGTGAGCGAAATGTATTACTTTTCGAAGGATAAAGAGACCGGGGTTGTCACCCCTTATGATCGTATTCTGAACAGAGCACGGACGGATCGCTTCACAACGCCTTTCTTTAGCTTCCCTGTGGATGATCTGGATGAAAACTCTATCTTGGATTAACAGGATATTTTGAGAACATCTGAGTTGAGAGAAGCCATGTTAAGGAAAGCACTGCACAGAGAAGCAAAGCCTGAAAAACGCTATAAGCTTTTCTGTGTTTCTCTCAACTGCATCCTAGCTCCAGCGTCACTCTGTTTGACGATGGCTACAGCTTAATTTGAACTAAAGGCAATAAAACAGAACACGATCATTCCGCCATAGAAAACAAAGACATATAAGATCGTCTTCTCAACCTTTACCACATCATAAGATCAAGCCTACCACCCACATAAAGGACAAAAGTGATTAACTCATCAAATCGGTCAACAAGGTGAGTCTGTCAGACAATACAGCTGTAACAACTCAACCTGAGCACTATTTTATCTTTTCATATCAACCACTTACATAACGTAATAAACTGAAATCATCTGTAATACTCCGTAATATCCCCCTTTACCTATTTTCAGGACTATAGCGAGTGCTTGCCGCTTTCTTTGCTTCAGACAGAAACAATCCATTGCAATTTACTGTCGGGAAAAAGCGAAGAAACAATCTTTTCATTTTCCTATTTGGTTAATCGAAACAAAGGGTTAACCCTCTGAAAAAGGTTCAGACAATGTCAGATAGCACGACTAAGCCAACCCAACTACAAGCCGCCGTTAAAAACCCACACAACGTAGAAGCCACTAAATATTACGTGTTTAACGAAACCGGTAATATCATGATGGCGACCACTGCTAACGCCAGCGAACCCATTCAACAAAGCGTGCAAGACGTCTTTAATGAAGTTGCCGTGTTTTTTGCCGGAATGACCCGAGCGATCACGACAACTAAGAACCCTGGTACGGGCAAACCTTACTCTCTGTATAACTATGAAGCGTTAGAGCGTGTAATTGCCGGTTCCGGTCTGTTTGTGCATGTAACGGAAGAAGATGTGGTTTCTAAATCTTCCAGCTTTGGTGCAGATTTCAGTAAAGAGCTGCTGGAAAATCTGCTGGGTCTGGCGACAGGTGCGGGTGAGATGGCGTTTGCGTCGGCGATGGTTTCTTCGATCGGTAAAGCTGGCCTGGAAATCAGTGGCAGCAAAGACAGCACCTCCAGCAAAGTCGGTAATATCGTTTTTGTTTGTGAATACCTGCTGGGCATGCCAATTATCAGCGCTATTGTGGTATACGCTGATTTTGAAGAGAACAAACAGACCTTTAAGCTAGGTCCTTGTTTCAGTGAGTCTTCTGTCTCCACCTCCCTGACAATGCACAAAGATACCTATCTGTTTGTGACGCCTAAATTTATCCATGATTACGCCGGTGACTTGGATTCGATCCAATCCGATCCTAACTACCTGCAGATGATTGGCTGGCTGAGCAACCTGGTCAACCAAGTACCTTCCGTAACTATGGTCATGGTGACCTCTTCGGCCACAGAAGTGACGGATAACAAGCTGACCATAGGTACCAAGTACACCATCGATGGTCAGTTCCTGGGAGAAACAAAAGGCTCTCTGGAAATTGATGGTACCGAGCTGCAGGTTGATAGCTGGGGTGACAACACCATTGAATTTACACCAACAACAGCGGTTACCACGACCAGTCCAATCCTGATCAAGGATAGTACGGGTAAGAAGATCACTTCTTCAACACAAGGCTTTACTATTGCTGCAGCAAGCAAATAATAAACGGATGTTTATCACCCGGTAATATTATTTTGTGAGCTGGTTTAGCCACTTTCTGCGCACCTGCGTTGAGTTTTTCCACGGCGACAAACGGGAAGAGCGCCAGAATTATATTTCCATCGTCAATGAGACCGGCAATGTGGTTTTGCAGGTTGCGCCAGATACTGACCCAAACGCATTAGATCCCAAGCTGTGGCGGTCTGCGTTTGGGCATTTTGCGTTAGCCCTTAAGCTACTTGGTCCCTATGCCAATCATTATCGGCCGGTTACGGGCTATTTAAGCGCCTGTCCCTGGTTTAAGGTCACCGGGACACCCACTCATTTTCACGAAAAAGTAAAACAGAAAGAGATCACGAAGTACCTCGCTCAGGTGCTCTATGAGAACAGCGATAATCCCGCCCATTTGGATAAAGCCCAAAGGCTATTGATGACCCTAACCACACGGGCGTTAAAACTCTCTGCCTCTGGAAAGACCAAGTTGACAGTTGCATTGCTTAAATGTCGCTATAAAGAAGGACATACCAGCAGTCAAATCTATATCTATAGCTTTGACCTAGACTCTCTGCATAAAACACAAAGCCTTTTTAGCCGTATTTTTCGTGGTAAAACGGTGGAACTGGATATTCAGGAAGAACGTTTTCTTTTTATACCGCCCAACAGCAATGACCGTTAAAACCAATAGAGCACAGTCAATTTAAGACCACTTAATATCACTGGCCAGACCTTCAATATCACACTAGCTCACTTAATATCACGACCCTTTGAATATCAAATAAGGCCAGATAGTTGTCGCACTCAATCAGGTTATTTAGCGTCAGATAGGATACAGTGGCTCCTTAATATGATCAGAGTCGAAGCACACTGATCTTCTAACGATAAGTACAAATGCCTTAACTGAGTGGTTGTCCGTTGCTATGAAACTCTCATATTTAACTCAAGCGATTAGCGATCAGGAACGCTCCGAGCGTTTGTTTACCGGTGAGTTACTGGTCTACCGTCAGATTCCGGCGATGTTGGCGCTGATTGAACAAGCAGACAGTCAGCTGAAATCCGCGTTAGATGGGCTCGATCCTGATCAAGCTCAGCATCATTTTGAACGTGATGAGTTTCTTAAGCGCACAGGAACAGTGCAAACCTCATTTCGCAAAGACCCTAAGATGCGCCAACTCTTTTTTGAGGTGCTGAAGCAGTGTGGTGTGGATATCCAACACAGTTATTACGATCACTTCCCTATGCGCATTGTGCCCTTTGCCAATAGTCATGATGGCGCACAAAGAGCCGCAATCGGCCATCACAGAGATAGCTGGGGCAGTAATATTCATTGCCAGCAAAACTGGTGGGCACCGCTCTATAGCTTAGAGCCTCAACGCAGTATCACCTTCTACCCAGACTACTGGAGCCAGCCGCTGGCCAATAACACCGCACAATGGCGTTTTACAGATTACTTGGCATCACGCAAGCAAAGTCCACCGGAACGCAGTGTCGCTTATCCATCTGCACCCAGTCCCAGTGAAGCAGTAGATGAGCGCAATGCTGTACAGCTTATGCTTAATCCCGGTGATGTGCTGAATTTTGCCAGCGCTCATCTGCATGCCAGTGCCATCAATACCACTCAACGCACTCGTTTTAGCGTTGAGATGCGCACTATTTGTCAGACGGATCTTGAAGCAGAGCGTTTTGCTCCCAATGTGGATAATGAAGGTACACCAGCCATGTATTCCTGGTTTAAGTCCATCACCACATTAGAGCCATTGTCTGTGGCAGAAGTCAGAGAGCCTCGTTGTCATACTGAAGCGGCTGAGTTTAATATCTGATCTCTGTGTCAACAGTCAATATATTTTAGAAAAGAGACAAATGACCGGTAAGCGATCAGCTCCGGTCATTCGATTAAGACTTAAAGAAACTTCTCACCTGCTGCAACCACAAAAGCCATCTCAACCAACAGATTGGGGTTAGCCAGCTCCGCTTTTACACAAGCACGACTTGGGGCGCAGTCTTCCGGGAACCAGGCATCCCAAGCTTCATTCAAGGCTTCCATGTTAGAGAAATCGGTCAGATAGATCGTCACGGACAAAATACGGGACTTATTGCTGTCCACTGTTGCAAGGGAAGCTTCCGCCTGCTCAAAAATCTGTTCAACCTGACCTGTGATATCGGCTTGATCGTCAGACTCAGCCACTTCAACAAAATGAGCGATACCGTTAAATACCGTGGCATCAGACCAGCGTTTACTTGGGTTAATACGATGAATTTTCATAGCAGATGGCCTTTTTCAAACTAAACAGAATCACTAAACTAAAAGCCGGTTAGTGTACTCCTGTTATCGACGACCTGCATCGCTTTCAGCTTGCTGAATCGCATATCGCTAAAGCTGAACACGTCTACCTTTCCAAACAAAAATACCCTCAAGGTTGATTGCTCAACGATAAGGGTATTCTAATCATGGAGTTCTTTTGGCTAGATAGCTCTTTTGGCTAGATAGCTCTTTTGGCTAGATAGCTCTTTTGGCTAGAGAGTTCTTTTGGCTAGAGAGTTCTTTTGGCTAGAGCTTAGCTCTCCAGCTTCTTCTCTATCTGAGCATCCATCGCCTTCGGCCAGGCAAACAATACGGCTTTCAGTAAAGTCGCCAATGGGATCGCAAAGAAGATGCCCCAAAAGCCCCAGATACCACCAAAGAAGAGCACTGCCAGAATAATCGCAACAGGGTGCAAATTAACCGCTTCAGAGAACAGCAGCGGCACCAGAACGTTACCATCCAGAGCCTGAATAACACCATAAACGACCATAAGATAAAGAAACGTATCCGAAGTACCAAACTGGAACATACCGATTAACACAACAGGTACGGTTACCACAGCCGCACCGATATAAGGAACCAGTACTGACAAGCCCACCAGTAAACCCAACAGCGCCGCATACTGCAGACCAAATACCATCAGACCAAGATACGTCGCAATGCCAACAATCACAATCTCAATGGCTTTACCACGGATATAGTTTGCCAGTTGCTGATCCATCTCTTTCCAGATGCCTGTCATCATCACCCGTTTCTCAGGTAGATAACTCAGGAACCAATTCACCAGCAGGTCCCGGTCTTTTAACAGGAAAAACACCAGAATCGGCACCAGCACCAGGTAGATAATGATGGCAAAGACATTGGGAATGGTGGCAATCGACAGTGACAGCAGGGTTTGACCAAACTGGCCGATCTCAACCGCGACAATGCTGACTAATTCCTGAATCTGCTCTTCACTGACCAACCCCGGGTATTGCTGAGGCAATAACAGCACCAGCTGCTGCACCTTTTCCAGCATACCGGGTAACGCTTCGACCAGATTGATAAATTGACGCCATACCAAAGGCAATACAATAAAAATAAAAGCACTCAGCAAGCTGACAAACAGCGTAAAAACAGTCCAGACTGCCAGTTTAAACGGTACTTTCCGATGTTCCAGCTTACTGACCAGGCCTTCAAGTAAATAGGCTAACACCACACTTGCCAAAAAGGGTGCCAGCATCTTGCCCCAGAAGATGACAACACTGAAGCCCCCCACCAGCAATAGAAAGAAGATTACGGCTTCTTCATCAGAAAAGTAACGCTGTATCCAATAGCGAACGACATCCTTCATGGCCATATCTCCGGCTCCTAACAGCCCTTTTTAATACAATAGATATATTCCGTACTCTCTTGAGTCCGTTCCAGCAGCTCATGAGGACTTTGCCGGATAAAAGCTTCAAAGTCGTCCCAGGAGCCAGCATCGGTTGCAACAACCCTTAATACCTCACCCGCTTGCATTTGGTTCAATGCCAACTTAGCTTTTAACAACGGCATCGGGCAATGCAGACCTCGGGTGTCCAGCTCATTATCTATGGTAAAACTCATGACTTTTTCCAATAAATGAATCACTTAACGCCAAGCTAACCTGACGGTGTAGCCGACTGATTAAAGGGTATGTGCGGTTAAAGTGCAATACTTGCCGGTCATACAAGTGTAAAAGTGAAGTAAAAATACCATTGTGGCCTTGTACCAGGAAACAGATCTCTTATCCTGTAGTCTAATATTGCCCGCAAAGTGTGAATGGAAGATGCCGTTGTCCTCTTTTACTTTTCTCTCAAAGTCGTTTGATCGTCGTCATCTGGACGTTCTCCCGGATCTGGCTCATTTTGCCAATAGACGCTTTGTTAGAAGTAGCCTTAAGGTGCTTTCTTTAACCACTTTACTGCTGGCAGGCACCGTAACACCAGCAAGCGATACGCTGGCGAGTACTGACCTGCCCAGTATTGGCAGTGATCAACCCGATAAACTGACAGTCAATCAGGAGTATCAGCTGGGCCGTGCCTGGCTGCGCCAGTTCAGAGCCAATACTTCGGTGATCTATGATCCGATTGTACAGAGCTATCTGGAGAATATGACCCAGAAGTTGGCAGTAGAGAGCAATCTCTATGAAAGACGCTTAAACCTGGTTGCCGTTAACGCCAATAGTATCAACGCCTTTGCAGTTCCTGGCGGGGTGATTGGTGTCCATAGCGCTCTGCTGACCCAGGCACATGATGAAGATATGGTTGCCTCTGTGATGGCTCACGAGTTAGCCCACCTGAGCCAACGCCATTATGCCCGCCGTAAAGAAGGCGCAGAGGAACAACGGCTATCGGTGTTTGCTACTCTATTAGCTGGCTTGGTTCTAAGCGCTAATGGCCAAACCCAGGCAGGCACTGCCGCGATTATTGGCACTCAGGCAGCCGTGATTCAGAGCCAACTGAGTTTTAGTCGTCTGCACGAGCAGGAAGCGGATGCCGTGGGCTTCGAAGTGCTGAATAACGCCGGTTACGATACTTCCGGTATGGCGCGTATGTTTGAGCTATTACAGGCTCAAGCCCGTACTCAAGGTGCCAGTGCCCCGGAATTTCTCCTTACCCATCCACTGACTCAAAGCCGGATCGCTTTTGCCCGCGATAGAGAAAAGACAGCCGACCCAAAACGTCAATACGCCAACCTGGAGTTCCAGTTAGTGCGGGTACACGCGCTACTGCATCAAACACCAGAAGATAAACGGCCATCAGCGCTGCGAAGCCTGCAAGAGTCTGTGCCCGAGGGCTTAAAGCAAGCCGTTAGCTTATACACAGATATTCTGCTACAGCTCAATCAGGAGCAGATCGAGCAAGCACAAAAAAGTACTGAGCAACTGGCGCTGCAGCCTGACCATCTCTATTTTCGTCTGATAAAGGCCCGTGTATTAGCGGCCAGCGGCCAGATTGAAGCGGCAATCCAACTGGTACAGGCTCAACTGTTACAAACACCCGATAACTATCCCAGCAATAGCTTGCTGGCATCATTGTATCAGCAGAATCAGCAATATCCATTGGCAATGAACCTCTATCGCAAGATGTTGCAGCAACGCCCCGAAGATCCCTGGTTATGGCAGCAGCTGGCAGAATCAGCCCGCAAGCAAAAGGACCTGCTGACAGTCTATCAAGCCAAAGCCGAGGAACATCAACTCACGGGAGATATCTCGCAGGCATTGGCTGAGCTGAAGTTAGCACAGGAGTACGCCCGTGGTGATACTCTTGAATTTTCACGTATCAGCCACCGTATTCAGGAACTTAGGGATGCCTTTAAATATATGGATTTTGGTAGCTAAACGCTCAAAGACCGAGATAAACGCTCAAGACCAATAAAATAACAACGTGATCTGTGCCATGACACTCAAAGTATCGCCACTAAAAAAACAAAAGCCTCAAACCGAACGATTTGAGGCTTTTGTTGTTAAGCATTAGAGGCTTTTATTGCTAAGCATTAATAACTAAAACCTGTGCCTTAGCCTATCAACGCCAGCGATACTGTGACCCTGATGTTATTTTTTCATCTGCGCGCCAAAGTCCAGCATGCGAGTCAGTGGCAGCATGGCTTTTTCGCCCAGCGCCTGATCCACAAACACTTCCTGATCACCGGTTTGCAGTACATGCAGCATGGATTCCAGAGCATTCATCGCCATCCAGGGACAGTGTGCACAACTACGACAAGTCGCGCCATTACCCGCAGTTGGCGCTTCCAGGAAACGTTTGTCTGGACACAGCTGCTGCATCTTGTAGAAGATGCCGCGATCTGTAGCCACGATAAAGGTTTCGTTATCCATCTCCTGAGCGGCTTTAATCAACTGAGAAGTAGAACCGACCACATCGGCGATATCTACCACAGACTCAGGTGACTCCGGGTGTACCAGCACAGCAGCATCGGGATACACTTTCTTCAGATCCAGTACACCCTTGGCTTTAAACTCTTCGTGTACGATACAGGCACTGTCCCACAGGAGCACATCCGCACCGGTTTTCTTCTGCACGTAGCCGCCCAGGTGCTTATCCGGCGCCCAGATCAGTTTTTCGCCCTTGCTGTGCAGGTGTTCAACCACTTCTACCGCAATACTGGAAGTCACCACCCAATCCGCACGGGCTTTTACTGCCGCAGAGGTATTGGCATAAACCACCACAGTACGATCAGGGTGCTGATCACAGAAGGCGCTGAATTCATCCACCGGACAACCTAGGTCCAGAGAACAGGTCGCTTCCAGTGTTGGCATCAGGACACGCTTTTCCTGGCTCAGGATTTTGGCAGTCTCACCCATAAACTTCACACCGGCCACAACCAGTGTCGATGCAGGGTGATTGGCACCAAAACGTGCCATCTCCAGGGAATCCGCTACACAACCGCCGGTCTCTTCGGCCAGCTCCTGAATGATATCATCGCAGTAGTAGTGGGCGACCAGGACCGCATCCTGCGCCTTCAGCTCGGCTTTAATACGTTCTTTTAACTCGGCCTGTTTTTCGGCATCCAGGGTTTCAGGCTCACCAAGGTGGGACAGGTGTTCCCGAACCAGATCCTTATCTGCAGTATTCATGGGCTGACTTCGACTCACTCAAGCTACGGACAGTTATGTTATGCATACCTAAATAAAAGTGCTTCGCGCTCTTCTGGCAAGTGCTCAGACTATGGCGGGTTTTGTAGAGAAACTTTTGTTCAGGTGCTTAGGTACAGACAGCATAACCCGTGTTATTACTGAAAAATTCTGACCCACGATAGTAACACATTTTTGCTATATCGACTGGACGTCTTGCTGGAAGCATCCCTTTCAAACGGCTGCGAAAAAACGGCATTCTGAAAGAGGGAAAGAGTTTTGAAACGACTAAAAAGCGTCCGTTAGAACATAGCGGCTAAGACAGTATGCTCATAAGAGTATCGCGTTACGACAGGTCAAAACGGCTTAACAAAAAAAGCTGAAAAAAAAGCCCGCATGGAAGCGGGTTTTTTTATTATCTGGTGGGTCGTATAGGATTCGAACCTATGACCAATTGGTTAAAAGCCAACTGCTCTACCAACTGAGCTAACGACCCTTAATCAAAACAATGATTTCACGATCTTGGCAAACGGCCTAAATCTTAATCATTAACCAAGTTGAGAAATTGGTGGGTCGTATAGGATTCGAACCTATGACCAATTGGTTAAAAGCCAACTGCTCTACCAACTGAGCTAACGACCCGCTCAACTTGTGGGCGCAAAGTATACGGATTTTTTCTACCTACGCAACAGTTTTTTTAAACTTTTTGCGTAGGTCTTTTTATCCGTCATTTACTGGCGGCTTTTCCACTCTGCTATCGCCCGGCACACTCTAGATTATCATCACCTATCACAGCCTAGTCGCTTAACGGGACTTGTGCTGCTTATTTACGCTACGGATCGCACGGGTCTTCTTACGTTGACGCTCGATCTTATCACGTTTTTCCAGAGAGTCGCGTACGCGACGACGTTCCAGACCCGCCTGTTGAGACAGCTGATCGATCTCTTGCTGAGTCAGCTCAATCCATTCACCGGCACGGGCACGCTTATCCAAGAAAACCTTACCATAACGTACACGCTTCAGACGGCTTACGGTCAGGCCCTGGGGCTCCCACAGACGACGTACTTCACGGTTACGGCCTTCCATGATCACCACGTGGAACCAGGTGTTAATACCTTCACCACCAAACTCCTGCACATCGGTAAAGTTTGCCATGCCGTCTTCCAGCATCACACCTTCTACCATGCTTTTCACGTGCTCAGGTTTTACTTCACCCATCACACGTACCGCATACTCACGCTCAATCTGTTGAGACGGGTGCATCAGGCGGTTCGCCAGTTCACCATCAGTGGTGAACAACAGCAGACCACTGGTGTTGATATCCAGACGACCAATGGAGATCCAGCGCTCACCTTTCAGTTTTGGCAGACGGTCAAATACGGTGCGACGGCCCTGCGGATCGTGACGGGTACACAGCTCACCTTCCGGCTTGTTGTACATAATCACACGGCGGGGCACATCTTCTTCAGCAGTCAGTTTTACAACACGACCATGCACTGTCACTTTATCACTGACAGCAACACGATCACCCAGCTTGGCTTTGACATCATTAATGGCCACCTCACCGGATTCGATCAGACGCTCCATCTCACGACGGGAGCCCATACCACTGCGGGCCAGTACTTTCTGCAGTTTTTCAGTTTTAATTTCGTTCACACAAATGCCTATCTAGTATTCATCATCAGGCGTCGGTGGCAGATCCTGCACCAAAACCTGTGGTTTATCATTTTCTGCCTCATCATTATGAGACGCTTCGGCCTGATCCAACGCATTAAGGCGTTCATCCAGACGCTGACTTAAATCGGCAAATGAGAGAGTATCCTCATCATCTGCTGCTGATTCCGCTGCCGTGACGTTATCCGCCTGCCCGGAATCGCTGTTTTTTGAATCACGGCTTACTGAGTCGCTGTTTTCTGAATAGCCAGTACCTGATTCGCTATTGCCTTGCTCGTCGCCGTAATCAGAAGGATCTTCTTCAGTATCATCCAACTCACCTTCGGCAAGGGCTTGCGCCATCATCTGACGACGTTTTTCTTCCTGGGCCGCCAACATACGGGCCTCTTCTTCAGCAATCTCCGCTTGCTGCTGAGCCTTAATCTCCTCACCCAGATCCCGAATCTCAGTCAGCGTCGGCATCTGGTCCAGACTTTTCAGATTAAAATAATCCAGAAATTGTCGTGTAGTGGCGTACATCGCCGGACGTCCCGGTACATCCCGGTAACCGACAATACGCACCCATTCCCGCTCCAGCAGAGTTTTCATAATGGAGCTGCTGACACTGACACCCCGAATCTCTTCAATATCCCCCCGGGTAACGGGTTGGCGATACGCAATCAGTGCCAGGGTTTCCAGCAAGGCACGGGAGTATCTCTGTGGTCGTTCCTGCCATAAACGGGCGATACGATTGGCATACTCGGTTCGGGCCTGAATACGCCAGCCACTGGCTACCTCGATCAGTTCGATACCCCGACCTTCATAATCTGCTTGCAGCTGCTGCAGAACGTCACGGAACAGGGGGCGTCCCGGACGCTCATACTCTTCAAACAGTTCCGCCAGTTGCTCAATGGTCAGCGGTTGATCCGCGACCATCAACAGGGCTTCCACCATAGGTTTTAACTGATCAAGCTTCATCGTTCAGCTCTTCTCCCACTTGATCCGTATCGTCTAACAAGTCTTCATCTTCGATAAGTTCACCTTCTTCAACCGGCACCAGACGGCGACGAACGTGAATTGGGCTAAAGGGTTCGTTCTGTACCAGCTCAACCAGCTTGCTTTTCACCAACTCCAGCGTTGCAAGAAAAGTAACGACAACACCGGCCCGACCTTCTTCCGGGGCAAACAGGCTTTCAAAAGGATAAAAATCAGGTCCTTGCAACCGCTCAAGAATCTGACTCATACGCTCACGGGTCGACAGCGGCTCCATCTCAATCTGGTGGTGCGCCTGCATATCCGTGCGCTGCAGAACATGAGCCATAGCCACCAGAACTTCATGCAAATCCACCTCTGGTGGTGGTCGATACACCTCGTAATCCGGCGTTTGCACCTGGCTGGGATAGATATCCCGTTGCCAGCGTGGCAGCTCGTCCAGCTTCTCAGAAGCTTCTTTCAGCTGCTCATACTCCTGCAGTCGACGAATCAGCTGCGCTCTGGGGTCTTCCTCATCGTCTTCATCAGATTCCTGGTGTCTTGGCAGCAGGCTGCGGGATTTAATCTCCGCTAATAACGCCGCCATCACCAGATATTCACCGGCCAGTTCGATCTGCAGCTCACGCATCAGATCGACATACTCTATATACTGTCGGGTAATTTCGGCGACATTAACGCTGAGGATATCCAGATTCTGGCGGCGGATCAGATACAGCAACAGGTCCAGCGGGCCTTCAAAGGCTTCCAAAAAGACACGTAGGGCTTCAGGGGGGATATAGAGATCTTGGGGCGGTTCGGTAACGGTCTCATCACCGATACGGGCCCAGAACTCCAGCTGTTCAGGCTGCACAGCGACGCTCATACACACCACGCCATAAGACAAGCAGGCCGTTTATAGAAAAGCGGCGCGCCGATCATGGGCATCTTAAGAGGGAAACATGTGAACTTGCAGTCAACCGTCACGGCCGTCTGTCTCCTGAAGAGTGAGAAACGACAAAATTTTACCATGACGCGCCACTTTGACCAGTGAATTTTTGACTTTTCCTCAATACGTTCACTGGCTAAGAAAAACCGAGCCTACCTACCTAAAAGCAGGCAAAGGTTAACTTATTGAATTCAAAATGCTTTGTCTCAGAAACAAGCAAAGCCTCTATTTGAGAGGCTTTACAAGCTGTTTTTTAAGACTTAACAAAGAGACTAAAAAGAGCTATGTGCTTAGGACCAAGGGATCAAGAAATAGAGAAACTTATACCAAACAAGATAAGCTGTTGTAGGTCGGAAAAGCCGCAGGCACCTTCCGACAATCATCAGATACCGGTGCCAATGTCGGATGGCGCTTCGCTTATCCAACCTACTCTGATATCCAGAAACTTATCGGGAATGGTATTACTCAAAAGCACTCACATCACCTTTACCGGCACGAACCACAGTCGGTGGCATCTCTCTGACATCCAGCACTGAGGTCACTTCCATGGTACAGGCGCCACCATCGATAATCAGATCCAGTTCATGCTCCAGAAACTGGCGGATATCATAAGGATCGGTTTCCGGGTACTCTGACTCCGGCATAATCAAAGTGGTACTCATCAGCGGCTCACCCAGCTCAGCCAATAGCGCCAGCGTGATATTATGATCAGGAATGCGCACACCAATGGAGCGACGTTTTGGATGCAGCAATAAACGCGGCACCTCGGTAGTGGCTTCCAGAATAAAAGTATACGCCCCTGGGGTATAAGTCTTCAGCAGACGATACACTTCGTTATCCACCTTGGCATAGGTGGAGATATCAGACAGATCACTGCACACCAGAGTGAAGTTGTGCTTATTATCTAAACGACGAATACGCTTAATGCGCTCAACGGCTTTTTTATCGCCCAGGTGGCAACCCAAGGCGTAACCGGAATCAGTCGGGTAGGCGACTACACCGCCCTTACGGATAATATCAACCGCCTGACGAATCAGACGTTCCTGAGGATTGTCCGGGTGAATCTGAAAAAACTGGCTCATATCGCTTCCTTAATATTGTTCTGATCAGGCAGATGGCTGACATTCAGGCAATGAGTCAGCCCAGGTCATCCATACCGGATCGATGCTCTCTGGCAGGGCACTATATTTGCCCGGTTTCTGCCATTGAGTCACAAAATGAAAATCACTGCCCACACTGGCTTTTAGCTCATACTCCTTGGCCAGCTGAGCCATATAACGGCTTTGATCAGGGGTTTGCATACCGGACACCACTTCCATGGCATCGCCGCCACAGGCCTTAAAGGCTTTTAAAAGCGCCCGGCGTTTCATATTGGTCATTTTATAATGCAGAGGATGGGCCAACACCGCGACACCGCCAGCGGCATGAATCCACTGCACCGCTTGATCAATCTCTGGCCAAAGATTTTTCACATCGCCTTTTTTACCCGCCCCCAGATGCTTTTTAAAGGCTTCGGCCATTGTCTCTACAACGCCTTCATCGACCATCACCTGAGCAAAATGAGGGCGACCTATCTCGGCTCCGTTGGCCTGCTGCTCTACCTTAGCCAGGAAGTCATCAATACCTAACCCTGAGAGTTTCTGTGCAATCAACTCGGCTCTTTGTCTGCGGGCCGCCTGCTGACTGGCAAGCCCTTCCAACAGCTCAGGATTTTCCGGATCTAGGTTTAAACCCACAATATGCACCGAGGCTTTGCTCCAGGTTGTGGATATCTCAACACCCGGAATCAACTGCAGGCCACACTGCTCAGCGGCTTGTTTCGCCTCACGAATACCCTTAACGGTATCATGGTCGGTTAACGACAGGGTATGCAGTCCCTGCTCTGCCGCCAGTTGCACCAGCTCCGTGGGTGATAGCTTACCGTCGGAACAGGTGGAGTGACTGTGCAGATCAAAACCGGCCCAGAATGCATTCATGATAGCGTTAATCTCTCTTTTTATCGTGGTGATTCAATTAGATGCGTTACTTATGTTGCTTAACCAAGCTCCAACAGCCTGCGAACTACCAGGCTTAAACCCGGTCTAACGCAAAAATCAGGCCGACTATTTTGCCGTGCTTACTGTAAAAATACAGCCTGACATGCGAAGATTGCCCGTCAACAGCTTAAGTATGAAAGACAAGTGTCTATAACACCATGAAATTACTTTTAGATTTTTTCCCCGTTGCGATTTTTTTTGCGGTTTACCACTACACCAAAGATATGATTTTGGCGACAGCCATTCTGATCCCCGCTACTCTGGTGCAAGTGGGGATTATCTGGTTTAAAACCCGAAAGATCGAAAAGATGCACGTCGTCACTCTGGTGCTGATTATCGTGATGGGTGGTGCCACCGTACTCCTGCAGGACAAAACCTTTATCCAATGGAAACCCACTGTGGTGAACTGGCTGTTTGCCGCCGCCTTCCTGGGTAGTTACTTTATCGGCAGCAAGCCACTGATTCAACGCATGCTCGGTGGTCAGATCGAACTGACACAACCGCTGTGGAATAAGCTGAACGCCTATTGGAGTATCTTCTTTATCGCCATGGGTGCGGTCAATATCTTTGTCTTCAGCTACTTCAGTGAGGAAGCCTGGGTTAACTTTAAGCTGTTTGGCATGCTGGGCCTGACCCTGGTATTTATTATCGCGCAGGGGATCTGGCTGACACGCCATATCAAAACCGATCAACTGGAACAGGATTGATCCCTGCCTCTATTGGCATCTAAACCTGTTTATAGCGCACCTTGGCTAGCTGTTTTATTAGCGCTTTGTATTAGCCCTCTTTTATTGATTCAGCGCTGATTCGAACAAGTCGAAAAAGCTTTACCGGAGCAGATGGGGATAAGCCGATCTGCTTGATGCACTCTCATTTTTAGGAGCACCCTATGCTGTACGCATTTATCTGTCAGGACAAAGAAGGCACTCTGGAGCAACGTATGGAAGCCCGTCCGGCTCACCTTGAGCGCCTGAATGAGTTAAAAGATCAGGGTCGTCTGATTCTGGCCGGTCCGCACCCTGCCATCGACAGTGAAGATCCAGGTACCGCAGGTTTTACCGGTAGCTTAGTTGTTGCTGAGTTTGACTCTCTGGAAGCCGCACAAGCCTGGGCCGATGCCGACCCTTATAACGCAGCAGGCGTCTATGAAAGTGTTACTGTGAAGCCATTCCGTAAAGTACTGCCATAAGCGCCAGCACTGGGATAAACATAGCGACAGCTCCAAAGCAGTTGAGATAGCGGCTATAATTTGGCCTGTGTTAAGCACTTGATATCCAATAGACGATAATTAAAGCGCCACATAGGCCAGATAGAAAATCTGGTCAACCCTAATCTATAAGCAGCTGAAAAATTTAGATTTTTTCACTTTTCCAACAGATTCTGTGGATAACTTTGTGGATCTCAACAGGACAAGCTGCCTCAAGGCCTATACTGTGCCGCCATACCTCAGATTGTTTATTTTTTAACCACTTTTCTCTGGAATTACCCCTAGTGAACGCCGGTAAAAACACCTATCGTCAGCTTGAACATGCCGCCCTGAATTGGGATGAAAACAGCCTGCCCATCTCCAGCGAATTTGATGATGTGTACTTCTCCAAGGCCAGTGGCCTGGATGAAACCCGCTATGTGTTTTTACAGCACAACCGGCTACCGGAGCGCTGGGAAAGCTTTGATTTCAGCCAGGGCACACCCTTTGTTATTGCAGAAACCGGCTTTGGTACCGGGCTGAACTTTCTTTGCGCCTGGCAGGCGTTTTTACAACATGCGCCTGCCGATGCCCGACTGCACTTTATCTCTGTGGAAAAGTTTCCTCTCACGCAAGAGGATTTGAAAAAGTCCCTCAGTATTTGGCCTGAGCTTAAAGCACTGGCCGATCAACTGATAGAGGTTTACCCACTGCCGATTCCCGGTGTGCACCGTCGTCATTTTGCTTGTGCATCTGGTAGCGCCGGTCGAATCCAACTCACTCTGCTACAGGGTGATGCCAGCGAGCTATTTTCCCAGCTGGAGGCCAAGGTCGATGCCTGGTTTCTGGACGGTTTTGCCCCAGCTAAAAATCCAGAGATGTGGACCCCGGAGCTATTCCAAGCTATTCGTCGTTTAAGCGATCATGGCACTACCGTTGCGACTTTTACTGCGGCCGGTATTGTACGTAACGGCCTGAAAGCTGCAGGCTTTGATATTAAAAAGACCAAGGGTTTTGGTCGTAAGCGTCATATGGTGTGTGGGGAGCTGATTCTGCAAGACGGTCAGCCGGTACAGGCACCTCCTGCGCCAGATGCGCCTATTATTGAACCGTTAGCACTGGCAACACCTTGGCAAGATATCCCATGGTTTAAGCCGCCGAATCAGTTATCCACAGCAGCAAATCATCAGATTGATGGCGAGACCGATCTGACAAAAACAGTAGCCCAAATAGCAACAAAAGCAGCTAAAAGCTGTGCGATAATTGGAGCCGGTATTGCCGGAAGCACAACAGCTCAGGCACTGGCTCGACAGGGGATCAACGTCACCCTGATTGAGCAAAACAGCCAACCGGGACAAGCAGGCTCGGGGAATCGCCAGGGTGTGCTTTATATCAAGCTGGGGACAGAGCCTTCGCCCCATAGCCGCTTCTATCTGGCAGGCTTTGAGTTCTCCCGCCACTATCTGCAGCAGAATGTATCCGATGAGTTGTGGCAAGCCAGCGGCGTACTGCAACTGGCGACCAGTGAGAAAGAACATAAACGCCAACAGAGCTTTCTGGAGCGCAACCAATTCCCGGAACAGTTATTACAAGGCGTGAGCGCAGAGCAAGCCTCTGAACTATCCGGCACCAAGCTGGAACATAGCGGCCTGTACTTCCCTAACGCAGGTTGGGCACGACCTGCTCTGCTATGTCAGCAGTTCAGCCAACACGACAATATCCAGCTGTTAACCGATACCTTTGTGGATAAGCTGGAACATAACGAGCAGGGCTGGAAGCTACTGGATAAACAAGGCGAAATCATCACTCAGGCTGATCAAGTGGTTATCGCCTGCGCCGCCAGTGCCAAACATTTTGAGCAAACCCAATGGCTCCCGACTAAGTCGATTCGCGGCCAAACCACCTATCTGCAAACCAATGAGCAGACGCCGAAACTGAATACGGTTGTATGCCATGAAGGTTATATCGCCCCAGCCATTGATGATCAGCTCTGCCTGGGTGCCAGCTTTAATCTTAGAGATGAAGAGACCGAGCTAAGAGACAGCGACCAGCAACATAATCTGGATCTGCTGGCCGATGCCATGCCGGATTATCATCAGGCCCTGCAAGCCAGTGACACAGATCTGGAAACATTAAATGGCAAGGTAGGCTTCCGCTGTGCCAGCCCGGACTACGCACCACTGGCAGGCCCCGCTCCGGTTTATGATAGTTTCTTAGAACGCTATGAACGACTACGTCATGATGCCACTAGGATTCCAGATGCTGAGCCGGAATACTATCCAAACCTGTATCTGAATATCGGTCATGGCTCCCGCGGTTTAGCCAGTGCACCACTGTGTGCAGAAGTACTGACCGGTTATATCGGCAATAATCCCCAACCGCTGGAACGAGAGCTGTTAAATGCACTACAACCCAGCCGATTTATTATTCGCGGGATGATCAGAGGGCGGCTTTAACCGCCCTTATAACTGACTGCTTGTTTGCTGCCATGGCTGAATCTGCGCCAGCACATCAGCCATTTCCTGCTCGGCAATCTCAGTATCGTACTCAATCTGGGCCCGTAACCAATACCCCTTAGACAGACCAAAAAAACGACACAAACGCAGATCTGTATCCGCTGTGATAGAACGCTTACCTGATACTATTTCACTGATTCTCTGCGCCGGTACACCTATCTCTTTTGCTAAACGATACTGGCTAATTCCCATTGGTTGAAGAAATTCTTCCAAAAGTAATTCACCTGGGGTTACGGCATCTAAAAAAGTCATAATGGCTTACCTCAGTGATAATCGACAATTTCTACATCTTCAGCACCGGAAGCAGTCCAACGGAAACAGATCCTGAACTGATCATTAATTCTGATACTGAATTGCCCGGCTCTCCCTCCCTTCAAAGCCTCTAATCGGTTTCCAGGAGGTATTCTTAAATCTTCCAGACACTGACTTAGTTGCAACTGGCGTAGCTTGCGAAGAGCAACCCGCTCGATATTAACAAATCGGCGCACTCTTTCCCGATTGGCCAGTGCCTGTGTGTCCTTACACTTAAATGAGACAATCATAACTAATAGTAACGCCCCGCGTGACTAAAGCAAGAATTGAAAGGTTTCATCACCTTAAGTACACAGCATTGGGAATAGAATAGCTGCAGATCAATAAGCTGGCTTTCTCTAATTCAAACCACGCTAAAAAAGAAACTTGAATTGTATATACAAGCTGATATAGTGGCGCACCGCTTTTGACCTATCCTGTTCATAGGCGGTGGGCTGCTCTGCCCAGATTGCTTTACCCTGATCGTTTTACCTTGACGCTTTACCGTAAAACGCAGCCATCGTTTCGATGGACTATCCTAAGACTCTTTACCTATTCCGAGAACTGTCATGGACTTGCTTGTTTATTTGCACGCGCTGACCGGTCTGTTTGTGATTATCGACCCGATTGGTGCCGCCATTATTTTTCACTCTCTGGTACCGGCTGGTGAGGCTCGTCATCGTCGTTTAATGGCGATGAAATCCATGCTGATCACAACCGTACTGCTGATTATCTTTGGTATCTATGGGGAATCTTTGCTCGCAGAGCTGGGCATCAGTATCGAAGCCCTGAGAATTTCCGGTGGCCTGCTGCTGTTTTACACCGCATTTAATATGATCACCCAGGATCAGGAGTACTCAGTCACCACTGAGAAAAAAGATATCTCAGTCTTTCCGATGTCGATTCCATTGACCGCCGGTCCGGGTTCTTTAACCTTAGCGATTCTGATGTTCTCTGATGCTAAAACCCTCTCAGAAGATATCTCTATCGTACTGGCAATTGTCACCATTACCGGGCTGACTCTGGTGCTGATGCTGTTATCGGGCTTTGTGAAGATACTGATTGGTCGTACCGGTGATGAGATTTTACGTCGCTTCCTCGGTGTGATTCTGGCCGCGCTGGCCATTCAGTTTGTTTACGATGGTGTGGTGCAGATGGTTGCCAACGCTTCTATCGCTTTAGGCCCTGCACCGATGTAGAGAGGCTATATAGTGACGATCCAGCACTATACCCAACATATGTAACACTTTGATACAGAAAGGCTTTTTAGCCTTTCTTTACCTTGCTCACCTTAGCATGTAGAGTAGCGCTCCTTTTTCCAGTACCACTGGTTTGTCTCTCAAGACCTAGCCAACAAGATATTGCCTGTAATGCCCTGGACCGAAATAAGCCTATTAGCTGTACTTCTCTCTGCTGTGATCAGCATCGTGTTTTACACCCTGAAAACCGGTATTTCACCCATGCCCAGCTCAGGTAAGGCCCGTCGAGAGATCATGGGCTATTTGGAGCAGCATTACGGCGATAAGCAGGGAGGAGTACTTGTGGATCTGGGCAGCGGCTGGGGTCATCTGATTATCCCCCTGGCTCGACGCTTCCCTCAGCATCAGGTGGTGGGCTATGAATTGTCTGTTCTGCCCTGGCTGTTCTGTCTGGCAGTTAAGTATCTGCTAAGATTGGATAATCTTAGCCTGCATCGAAAGAACTTTCTGCGCCAGACTCTGCCCGAAAACAGTATCTTATTGAGCTTTCTCCATCCCAAGGGAATGAAAAAGCTAGCCTCTCACCTGGAGCTGCAATCCTGCCGCGAACTGATCAGTGTCTTTTTTGCCCTGCCTAACGTCCAGGCTGAGCAGGTAATGCGTTTGAGAGATCTTTATCAGACACCTGTGTATATCTATCCGCTACAGAAATAATCCTTATTTCTGTAGCGGTTTTATCATTGCTTTTAAACGTCCGATCACGTTCCTTATGTCAGTATATTGTTATCTGCACCTCAACTGGCAAGCTCTGCAGTTTTGCTACGGTTAAACCAACTTGGTAGTTTGGCAAAGATCAGTAGGTTGCCAACCATTACCAGACAGAAGCCCGCCGCCGCCATCGGTGTCCATTGATAGCCTTCGTAAAAAGTTGAAACAGTTAAAGCCACAGCCGGAAACATCACCGTGCTGTAGGCTGCTTTATCGGCACCAATGCGACCAACCAACATCAGATACGTTGTAAACGCAATCACAGTACCCGGTATCGCCAGATAAAACAGAGAATAGAGATACTGAGGCTCTGTGTTAAAGGTGAACTCAACACCCTGAAACAGAGACACCGCAGACAGAACCAGCACACCGTAGAAAATACTCCAGGCATTGGTTGAGGGTGTTTTCAGGCCTTTTTGCTGGTGACGGACCGACACCATATTACCGCTGGAGAACAGCCATACGCCCAACAGAGCCAAGCCCATACCGATCAATACGCCCTGATCAAAACCATCAGCCGTAATCTCAGGCCAGAACAACAGCGTAATCCCCGTTAAACCAACAGCAGAACCGGCCAAGGTCCGCACTGTCGGCTTTTTACCAAACCAGATGCGGTTATTAATCACGTTCATCACCGTGGCCATAGAGAAAATTACAGATGCCAGACCACTGCTGATATAACCTGTCGCGGTATAAAAACAGTAGAAGTTAAAACTGAACAGGCAACAACCCTGTAACAGACAAAACAGATGGTCCTGACGATCCAGCTTTTGCAGACGACGCGCCATCAGCAGTACCGCAAACATCACACAACCGGCCAGTACAAAGCGGTAAATGATAGAGGCCTGAACCATGACATCACCCAACTGCAATTTAATCGCGATCCAGGTCGTGCCCCAGATCAGCACAGTAGCTAAATAAAGCCCGATATTCACCATAACACTCACTCCAAAAAGCCCTTAAGACGGTTCAAGGACACCGTGATGATCATGCCAAAGTCAAAATGAGCTGGCTTACAGGATATTGCGACTTTTGCAGATTCTTGCGCTTTTTTCTGTCGAATCTTGCCTGAAGCGCAGGACAGCAGTAGCATAAACGACCAAGCAGCTGCGCTTCAGTGAAGGCTTAACGTGTCCAAAGAAACTTCTCAGTGCCCACTTTCCCTACCGGTATACCATTGCTTATCGGCGGCTAATGCCAACCTGGAAAATCATACCGAGCTCAGTAACGGTGCCAGCGCAGCGATATGGCAGCGGGAAGTGACCGATCTGACCCGCTATCAGCACCCTGGCCATCACACCCTGAGCTGCTATCTGGATGGCGGTTATGATATTCGTCGTCTGTATCAGCAGCGCACCATCAGTGGCGGTGGACCGGGGCGTATCTGCCTGATGCCAGGTGATCATGAATCGGACTGGGATGTGAATGGCCCGATCCGCTTTATGCACCTCTACTTTTCAGAGGAACATCTCAAAGCTTTGGCGGGGCGTATTCAGGATAAGGGGAGCGATATTCTGCAATTGCAGGATCTGACCTTTATTGATGATCCCTGGATCAGCACCCTGTGTCAGCGATTGATTATGCCATTGAACTGGCAGGACAGAGCAGACCAGCTGGCCTTAAGCAGTGCCAGTGACATGTTGATGGCCCACCTGTTAAAGCATTACTGCAGCGACTACCACACCCTGCCGGATGTACCGGGTGGCCTATCACCCTATACACAAAGACAGGTACTGGATTATATCGAGCATCATCTGGATCAGGCGCTGACCTTACTGCAATTAGCCGAGGTAGCTCACCTGAGTGAATACCACTTTGCCCGCATGTTCAAACGCTCGGTGGGTATGGCACCCCATCAATATGTCACTCAGCGCCGTCTGAATCTGGCGTCTCGTCTGTTGCTCAACCCTGAACTGACTCTGGCAGAGATCGCCTTACGCTGTGGTTTCTCCAGTCAAAGCCATTTCAGTAACCGTTTTAAGGCGTTTTATGGTGTGACACCGGCGGGGTATCGCAAGGCTCATTGATTGCCTCTGAGATAGCCCTAAAACGCTGCAACGGTTCTAAAACAGCGGTAAGCCAGCCGCTTTGGATCTTGCTTTACGAATAGCTTGCTTGATATCTCACCTGGAACATCATCTTAGCGTTGACGATCATTAAGATCCCAATCATACGAGAGAAAGTCGATATCGATCTTTTCTGCTAACAGATCTGCTTTCTGCTCAGGTGTTAGATAGAGCGCTTGTGCATAACCGGCCAAAAAAGCTTCCAGTGAGTGAGCCCCACGCCAGCCCTGTTTAAAGTCGTCCCGATACCATTTAAAAATACTGGACACCTCCAGTTCATCATTTTTTAAACGATTACGGCTTCGATCCTGTAGAAACAACACGGTAGCCTGCTCTAACTGTTGCTCCAACTTATCACCGGTATAAGCCTCACGAGCCAGCGCCGGACAGCCAATGCTGGCACAGTTCACCGCAAAGTGAATTCTGGGCTCGTTATAACGTCCCGAACCACGAATCAGACCGTGTTCGATATCATCCAGAGAGCGGGTTTTACCCAGAAAGGGAATAAACGCTTTTTTCCACGGTGAGCTAAACAAAGACCCCAGATCCTTAATCGAAGTCAGCTTTGGATACTTCGTCAGAATCAATTCCACTGTCCAGGCGTTATAGGCATTGATCAGAAACGCCAACTGTTCAGCTTTTGACCAGCGATCAAACTCACTTTGAGCAACCTGCTCCAGTTTTTTCAGGTAGGCTTGTGGCGACTGTTGCGCCTGCTTAAAACCCGCATAATCGACTTCAGTGGCTTGCCCACCTCTGAGTTCATAAACATGGTTTTGTAGCAGTTGCTGCCATATCTGATGATCAAATGAAGATCGACTGGCTCCCGTTCCATTAACCACAGCTTCATTGGCCCAGGAAAATGGTGCGATAAGTAAAAGACACAGCAGAGACAAAGAACGGATCAGGTGCGACATAGGGTTTCTCCCTATCCAATAGGTCAAGGATCAATAACGGTGAAAAAAATGGGCAGGGTCTGGGCTGACAGTAGAAAGGCTGGCAGTAAAAAGACCGGCTGATGCTGTCTACCTAGCTGAAGCTCTCTATCTGGCTGAGGCTCTCGATAAAGTAATACTGCTCCCGATAAGTTTCTTGATATCAAAGTAGGTTGGATAAGCGAAGCGCCATCCGACATTGACTCCGGTATCCGATTATCGTCGGAAGGCGCCTTGCGGCTTTTCCGACCTACAACAACTTATCTGGATTGATATAATTATCCGAGCGCGCCAGCCAGTCTTATCAGGTCACTATTTGAGAGCCTCTAAACCTGCTTTTCGGCCTGATTTTCTGTCTGTTTTTCTGTCTGTTCTGCCGCTTGTCTTTCAGCTGCCACAGCACCGGTTTCAGGCTTTTGTCCCCGTTTCCAGCTGTGGTATTTCTCCACCCAGGTCAGCAGTTTTTCCGGGGCATGGGCTTTTTTCCATTCACCTGCGGCATACTTATTGGCTTCAGCCAGAGTTGGATAGGTGTGAATCGTACCCAGAATCTTATTCAGACCTAAGCCCTGCTTCATGGCTAAGACAAACTCAGCCAACAGATCACCGGCATGAGTACCCACAATAGTCACACCCAGAATCTTATCTTTACCCGGTACCGTCAGTACCTTCACAAAACCTTCGGCACTGCTATCGGCAATGGCACGATCCAGATCATCAATACCGTAGCGCGTCACCTCATAAGCGATCCCCTTCTCTTTCGCTTCCGATTCCGACAGACCAACACGGGCTACTTCTGGATCGATAAAGGTGGTCCACGGAATCACAGAGTAGTCTGCTTTAAACTTCTTCCACTCACCAAACAGGGCATTCACCGAGGCATACCACGCCTGATGGGCGGCGGTATGAGTAAACTGATACGGACCAGCAACATCACCTGCCGCATAGATATTCGGGAACAGGGTTTCCAGATAATCATTGGTCACTACGGTGCGCTCGGTTTCAATGCCCAGATCTTCCAGACCATAACCGGTCAGACGGGCGGTACGACCCACCGCACAGATCAGACGGTCAAAGATCACCTCTTTCTCTTTTTGTACACCATTGTCGTCATAACTCAGGATCAGCACCTTATCGTCACCACGCAGTTCACAGCGCACGGCATCATGATTGGTCAGCACTGTGACACCGCTTTTTTCCAGCGCTTGCTGTGCCAGCTCGGAGACTTCAGGATCTTCCTTCATCATCACCCGAGGGTTACGCTCCACCTGAATCACATTCGCACCCAGGCGACCAAAGCTCTGCGCCAGCTCACAACCGATAGGACCACCGCCCAGCAACACCATACGCTCAGGAATATCTTCTTCCTTCGCCAGCTCTGCCCACAGGGTGTCGCTGGTTAGATAACCGGTGTCTTCAATACCCGGAATAGGCGGCACAAAAGGTTGCGCACCCGCTGCGATAATAATCGAGCGCGTGGTTAAACGCTGCACCCCGCCATCATTGAGTTGAATCTCAACAGTCCAGGGATCAATCACCTTGCCGTAACCCTGCAGTACTTCCACGCCCAGGCTGGTATAACGCTCGACGCTATCATGTGGTTCTACTTTGGCAATCACATCATGAATACGCTGCATCACTTTTCGAAAGCTGAATTTAGGCTGCACAGACTCCAGACCATAATGCTCAGCGTCTTTCATCTGCTGTGCGACCTTGGCACTTTTAATCAGCGCTTTACTGGGCACACAGCCGTAGTTCAAGCAATCACCACCCATTTTATGGGCTTCAATCAGTGTGACCTTAGCTTTAACAGCCGCAGCGATATAGGCACTCACCAGACCTGCCGCACCACCGCCAATCACGACTAAGTTACGGTCAAAGTGAGTTGGTTTTTCATACCCCTGATAAACACGACGCTTTTTGATCTGATCCAGCAGCTTTTTCGCCAGAATTGGGAAGATACCTAGCAGGACAAAGGAGAAGATAATACCCGGCGACAGAATACCGGCCAGACTATCCAGCTGACCCAATTGCGTACCCGCATTCACATAGACCAGTGTACCTGGCAACATGCCCAGCTGACTCACCCAGTAGAAGGTACGGGTTTTAATAGGAGTCAGACCCATCAGTAAGTTGATCAGGAAAAACGGTACTACAGGCACCAGACGCAGGGTAAGCAGGTAGAATGCCCCTTCCCGCTCAACACCTTGGTTAATAGCTGCCAGTCGATCACCAAACTTCGCCTGTACGCTGTCTTTCAGCACAAAGCGCGCCACCAGGAAGGCTAACGTTGCCCCAACAGTGGAGGCAAAAGAGACCAGAACCAGACCCCAGAACAGGCCAAACACGGCACCTATGGCCAAGGTCATAATGGTAGCACCGGGCAGAGACAGAGCCGTGACCGCAACATAGACCAGGAAAAAGACCAGCGTGGTCATCAAAGGGGATTCGGTTTGCCAGCTTTCCAGCTGCTGCTGGCTGGCTTTCAGGCCTTCCAGCGTGAAGTACTGATTCAGATCAAGAGCGAAAAAAGCAGCCACCACCGCCACTAATACACTGAGTAAAATAATCTTTTTCATAGCGGTCTCACTAAAAGCCGATAAGTCCGTGTCTATCAGGCTGATTCCAAACTTTTTTCAGTTTTCGTGCGGCATGCTCAGCCACTACCTGATCATTTAACACTAGCATGTATCGATATACGCGCATAAAAGAGATCAGGATTCAGCTCTGTTCCATTATTGAGGATTATTTTTCAGGCAGGTACAGACCCTCAATGAAACAGATAGCAAACTTCACACCCTATTCAAAGTGAAGCTTGTGTAAGTTAATGGCTTGTGTAAGTTAATGACATGGATGTTGAAGCTATCTCTCCCAACCAATTTAAAGCACACCTATAAAATCCGCCCCAATACAGTGCACTATCAGCTGCTCCGAATCTACAAACCCGGCCTCAAAAAAATAAAATTTCTTTTAAATCAAAAGATTAAATAAAAATTAACAATCCTGGCATCCCTTATGCTTTATCCATAGCGTAGAAAAAAATAACCCCAAAGACGGGATTATTGAGTTCCACGCGGTTATGGTCCTTACCTTAATTGCTCGAAGTACCGCTCGAGGCAATGTAGCCCGAAATACTTTCCTTTACCGGAGAGTATTTCGGGCTTTTTTTGCCTGATGATGCGACGGTTATGAATTGCCCGATCGAATCTGAGAGTCATGTCCCTACCTAAAACAGCCTTCCTTAACCACCTTATGCATCACCCCGAACATGCGATGTGGATGCTGAAAAGTGTCGGGAAGCGTATGAGAAATATGCTCAATAGACCCTGCTGATACAAGCGGGTGACGCTGCCACAGAAATGGGAAGCAAGCGATGCAGCTAAGGAAAGATACTCCAAGAAATCAACATTGGCAGATCATTTTGTATCAACAGGTAAATGAAAGTCATGTGGCTGAGTCAACCGGCTACATTCCATAAACAAAGCAAAAACATCTGATTCAATCATTTTTGTAACAATAATCCTGCACTTGCAAACAAGTGTTTAGTCAAATATCGCAGCAAGCTGCGTGGATTATTTGCCAACCCGTCATTAAACGGTTGGCTAACAACAGATAATAACTGAAGAATCAGGATAATAATGTTTATTCACACCAATGACGTTCAGACGCAGTCTATTGAGCCCGCTACTCTTGACCTGAAAGCAGCTCCCGTTACTCTCAGTCTGACAGTAGAGCCTGTAACTCTGGAGCTGAAGCCGGGAGTCGAAGATGCGATCACTGTTGATCCGATTATGTTTCTGCCAGCCATTGATGAAGCGGTTGCTGTAACTCTTGATGAAGCGGTTGCTGTGACCCTGCCTGCGATCACAACTACTGTGATTGATCAGGGTTATGAGATTGAGGACCATGTTGCAATAGAGGTTACTAGCCAGCCAGAAGTCACCAGCCACCCCGAAGTTGAGGCTTATACTCAGGATCAGGGCGTTATTGCTACGTTATACGCTAATGTCCTGGATCGCCAGGCTGATGCGGAAGGCTTCCAGTGGTGGTCAGGCAAAGAAGTTGCCGGTGATATCTCATTAGGAGGTATTGCGATTAGTCTGCTTGAGTCTGAAGAGTTTGTTGCCAATAACAACCTGGAATTCTGGGCTCAGAGCACAGGCGATCAAATTGAAAGCCTGTATCAAACTATTCTGGGCCGTGATTCAGATCAGGCAGGTAAAGATTACTGGATCGAGCAAACTGAACAGCATGGCCTGACCATGCAGGAAATTGCACAAGCCTTTGTTGATTCAGAAGAGTTAGCAGAGCAGACTCTGGCTCCTGAAGCCTGGGACTTTCTGATTGCTTAAATCTTATTTGTCTCAGCATGCGAAGTAGAATAGCTCCTACAGACTTTATGCGTGTCTGCTGATTCCGGCTAAGCCATGCACGGGTCTGACCTAGACGTAGGTTCAGATTTCGATCAAGGCAAAACACAGACACGATGTAATTTTGCTGGAGATAATAAAGGCCAGCACTCTTTAATTAACCGGCTTTAATTAACCGCTTTAATTAACCGAGATGCTGGCTTTTTGCTTTGTTTATCAAACCTATTGCCAATAAATAGATACACCCACCTTTTAATAGATATCCCAAAAAACGGGGATCAATCTTGGCAGCGTGCCAGCTCTTTACGCACAATCTCTGCACCAGAACTCAAGGCATTAAGTTTACCTCTGGCGACTTCACGGGATAGCGGTGCCATACCGCAGTTGGTGCACGGGTAGAGCTTATCGGCATCCACATACTGCAGTGCTTTGCGTAAGGTGTCGGCCACTTCTTCCGGTGTTTCTATGTTATCGGTGGCCACATCAATGGCACCGACCATCACCTTCTTGCCTCGTACCAGTTCCAATAGCTCAATGGGTACACGGGAGTTATGACATTCCAGCGAGATAATATTGATATTGGATTGCTGCAGTTTGGGGAACACCTCTTCGTATTGTCGCCACTCGGAACCCAAGGTCTTTTTCCAATCCGTATTGGCTTTGATGCCATAGCCATAGCAGATATGAACAGCCGTTTCGCACTTCAGCCCCTCAATCGCGCGCTCTAAACAGGCGATACCCCAGGCATTGACCTCATCAAAAAAGACATTAAAAGCGGGCTCATCAAACTGGATGATATCCACACCGGCTGCCTCTAATTCTTTCGCTTCCTGATTCAGAATTTTGGCAAATTCCCAGGCCAGTTTTTCACGGCTTTTATAATGATCATCGTATAGGGTATCGACCATTGTCATCGGGCCGGGCAGCGCCCATTTAATCGGCTGCTGTGTTTGCTGACGCAGGAACCTGGCATCCTCAACAAACACCGGCTTTTGACGACTGACAGGACCAACAACCGTGGGTACGCTGGCATCATAACGGTCACGAATTTTGACGGTCTTGCGGTTCTCAAAATCAACGCCGTCCAGATGCTCAATAAAGGTGGTGACAAAGTGCTGGCGGGTTTGTTCACCATCACTGACTATATCAACGCCTGCGTGTTGTTGCTCCTGCAGTGACAGGCGTAACGCATCCTGTTTACCGTCAATCAGTGCTTCATCCTGCAGTTTCCAGGGCGACCAAAGCTTTTCGGGCTCTGCCAACCATGACGGTTTAGGTAAACTTCCAGCAGTGGAGGTAGGGAGTAGCTTTTTCATCGTTCTATTCTTCTGTAAGTGCAGTGTAGAGAGTGCAGTAAAGGCAATGCAGTAAAGGCAATGCTGTCGGGGCTAAAAATCAGGCGAAGTTTGCAGACCACTGTTGCAGAATGGCTTCATAGGGCTTGATAAAATGCTCTTCCGTCCATTTGCCCTGTTCAACTGCTAAACGATTGCGCTCTACCCGGTCGTACTCCACCTGTGTCAATGAATAATCCTGATGTTTCAGGCTGGGTTTAAAGATATCCCCTGCAAACGCATTGGCGTTATAGATCTCAGGACGATAGATCTTTTGGAACGTCTCCATGGTGCTGATGGTGCTGATCAGCTCCAGGCTGGTGTAATCGTTCAACAGGTCGCCATAGAAATAGAACGCATAGGGTGCCACGCTATTGGGCGGCATAAAGTAACGCACCTCCAGGCCCATCTTTTTGAAATACTGTTCCGTTAATGACGGCTCATTCGGCTGATACTCCATACCTAAAACCGGATGCTGATTCGCCGTACGGTAGTAGGTTTTGTTATCCGAGACACTGAGGCAGATAACCGGCAGCTTGTTGAAATTTTGCTGGTAAGCCTCAGAATGAACAAAGTCTTTGAACATATTGCCATGCAGCTCGCCATAGTTATCCGGCACACTGAACTGATCTTTGCCTTTGTTATGATTCAGCAGCAGAACACTAAAATCATAATCGCGCACATAGGAAGAGAAATTGTTGCCAACAATGCCTTCAATACGCTGACCTGTTTTATGATCCAGGATATAGGTTTTTAACATTTCGATGGTTGGGAAATGTTCTCCCTTGCCTTCCACATCAATACCCACATGGATAATTTCCAGCTCAACCCTATAACGATCACTGTCAGGATTATCCCAGTACGCCAAGGTATTGAAGCGGTTATTGATCATCTTGATCGCCCGACTCAGGTTCTGCTGGCGTTTTTCGCCGCGAGCCAGATTGGCAAAGTTAGTGGTCAGACGTGTGCTGTCTGATGGCCGATAGTTTTCATCGAAACTGATGCGCTTGATGCGGTATGTGAAACCTTTTTTCATGGCGATCCGGTGTCCAATATTCTGAGATAAAACCTAAATTCGTCGGGTACTCTTTTATGGAATGTCAGCTTGTCTGCTGAACAGTCTGGCCCTTATTTTCTGGCAGCCGCTGCCACAGCTTTTTGGCCGTATGCTTACTGATTCAGACTGAAACCACCCCAAATCATCTCTTAAGGCGAGCAATGTGTAATTTATACCGGGATCTATTTATGAATAAAAATGCTTTTATTTTATCTGTACATGAATATTTCTTATGATTTGATCTGGATATATTCGCTCTAACTGAGCGTTACTCGTGTTATCTGGCCTGTAGCGATTGTGAGTAATCTATCCTGAATATCCTAAGGACCACTTCGGTTTGTATTGACTCAAAATCTATTAAGATGTTAACTATTAATCCATTAACATATTAACTATAAATAGACGAAACAATATTGATTCACTGCCTACCAAGGAGCATGTCGTGCAATATCACCTAAACGGTTTTAAGCCTGGTAACTATCAGGTTCCTGACGCCGCTCGTAAGCCTTATCCCAACCCTCCTGTTGTGGATTTGCCAACCCAGGTTGATGTCCTGGTTGTCGGTACTGGCCCTGCAGGGTTGACCATGGCACGACAAATGTCCGAGTTTGAAGAGATCTCAACCTGTATCGTTGATATGGCTCCTGGCCCACTGCTGTTTGGGCGTGCCGATGGTATTTCGTGCCGCACTATGGAGATCATGGAAGCATTTAATAGCAGCGAAATGGTCGTAAAAGAGACCTATCAGCTGAAACAAAACACCTTCTGGGAACCGGACGCAAACAATCCGCAAAACATCAAGCGCACCGAGAAAATTGCTGACGCCCGGGCAGGGCTATCTGAGTTCACCCACGGTATTGTCAACCAGGCCCGTCTGCATGAATTACTGATTGACGGTATGCGTAACTCAATCACTCACCTGGAACCACACTACAGCCGCGAGCTGGTAGAAATGGAAATTGACGATAGCCTGACACAGGATCTGGATGCTTACCCGATTACAGCAACGTTTAAACGGACGGATGAAGAGGGCAATGGCAAGATCGAAACCGTTAAAGCACGCTATGTCGTAGGCTGTGACGGTGGCCGTAGTCGTGTACGTAAAAGCATGGGTATTGAACTGCAGGGTGATTCGGCCAACAAAGCCTGGGGTGTGATGGATATTCTTCTGAATACCGACTTCCCTGATATCCGAGTGAAAAGTTTTATCCAATCGAAAGATCACGGTGCGGTGATGACTATTCCCCGTGAAGGCGGTTATCTGTGTCGTTTCTACGTTGAACTTGATCTGCTGGGTAAGGATAAACGCGCCAGTGACGTAAAACTGACCGAAAAAGATCTGATCGCCAAGGCACAGAAGATTTTCCACCCGTATACACTGGATGTGAAAGAAGTGGCTTGGTGGTCGATCTATGAAGTGGGCCAACGTATCGCAGAGCGTTTTGATAATCGCCCTGCGGGTAGCCCTGAGAACCTTGTTCCCCGTGCTTTTGTAGCCGGTGATGCCTGCCATACTCATAGTCCAAAAGGTGGTTGGGGCCTGAACACATCGCTGCCGGATACTTTTAACCTGGGTTGGAAGCTGGCGTCGGTACTGCAAGGCAAATGTGATCCAAAGCTGCTGCACACCTACGAAACTGAACGCCGCAAAGTGGCGCAACAGCTGATCGATGCGGACCGTGAGCTGTCTAAACTGGTTGCAACACGCCCGGCAGCAGGCGATGAGTCTGATCAGGCTCAGGTTGATACGGCTAAAATCGAAGCCTTTATGAAGCGTCAGAGCGGTTTTGTATCCGGTACCTCTATTGAGTACTTCCCGTCCTATATCTGTACCGGTCAGGAAAACCAGGAATTGGCTTCAGGCTTTAAAATTGGCCAACGTTTCCATTCAGCCGAAGCTCAGCGCACCGCAGATGGACGTATTCAACACCTGGGGCATCTGGTTAAAGCGGATGGCCGCTGGCGCTTATTTATCTTTGGTGGCGAGCAAACTCCAACCGATACCTCGTCAGATGCCTATAAGCTGATCGACTTCCTGGCTAATGATGACAGCTCTCCCGTGGTGAAATACACACCAAAAGGCGCAGATATCGATTCTGTGATTGATACTTATGCAATCTTTCAGCAGCAAGATCTGTCCATGCATGATCTACATAAGTATCTGTGGCCTGCCAAAGGCAAATACGGCCTGCACGATTATGAAAAGGTGTTCCAGTCTCAGCTTGGCAACGATATCTATGAGCTACGTGGCGTAGATCGTACTAAAGGCTGTGTTGTTGTCGTTCGCCCTGATCAGCATATTGCTACTATCCTACCTTTAGATGCCCATGCAGAGCTGGCGAGGTTCTTTGATCATTTTATGATTAAGCAAAATTAGCCTATCAGGTAAACATAGACGCTTTCCCACAGGTGAGGCAGAGTATCTGTATGTATCGAATCCTCTGAGCCCTAAGAAAAAAGCGAAACGATAAAAGCCAGCACTCTTTAGAAGAGTCGCTGGCTTTTTATATGGTAAGAGAACAGTTTGGTAACAACCGTGTTTTCAGGACTTTTAATTTTAATGCTGTTGTTTATAGCTGAAGATGCGATGCCTTTTATTCTCATAAAATGGCACCCCGGATTATCCGGCCACTACAATGCCAAGTAATCGGATAGAAAATACGTATGATAATTTAAGTTTTCCTTAAGCTTTGGCGCAGATACTAGCCCTATCGCAGTAAGTTAATAACCAAGATAAGGCAAAACTATGAACCCAATAACACAAGTATCCAAAATCAAAAAAGTAGCATTAGGCACCGCGTTTACTCTGACTTTGGCCATCAGTGGCACAGCGTTGGCTGGCCCAAAGTGTACTGAAGGACGCACGGCTGATTGGATCAATGCTGATGAGATGCAACAGCGCATTGTTGATATGGGCTATAAGATTAAGAAATTCAAAGAATCTCGCGGCCATTGTTATGAAATTTATGGCTGGAATCAGGCCGGTCAGAAGGTAGAGGTCTATTTCCACCCGGTTACAGGTAAGATCATGAAGCAGGAAGTAGAGGATTAATCATGGTTGAGCCGCATCAGCGTATACGCGTGTGGGATCTGTTTGTACGCATTTTCCATTGGTCACTGGTTGTTATCTTTTTTGCCAACTTTGCTTTAAATGAAGAGGGCGATGATTGGCATCAGTGGTTAGGCTATGCGGCAGTGGTTCTATTATCAGGTCGACTGGTTTGGGGCTTTATAGGTCCCTTACCTGCTCGCTGGTCAAGCTTCTGGCCTAGTCCTGGTCGACTGATCTCATACTGGAAGGGCACATATACGCCTTCTATTATCACACATAACCCGGTAGGGGCAGTGATGATGATAATACTAATGCTATTGATATTAGGGTTAGGCATTACAGGGTATATGATGGAGGAAATTGACTACTTCTGGGGTGAGGGCTGGTTAGAAGAGGTGCATGAAATAATGGCCAATATGATTCTTATACTGGTTCCTCTACATATATTAGGAGCAGTCAAAGATAGTATTCTTAAAAAAGATAACTTAATTGCCGCTATGTTTCACGGTTATCGTAAGAAAGATTAGTAAGCCATATCAGTATTGAAAATCGAGATATCTTGTAGTGTAGCGGTCAACTGATAGAGAATCAGTAATAAACGGGGAAAACCAAGGTATCAGCAAGAAGCAGAAAAAGCTTAAGGTAAGGTACAGCCCCCTATAGGCGAGAGGAGAGCTGTACCTTACAAACCGGAACGAAGTCTTATGTCATAGAGCTTCAAACTGTGAGTAGTGCTGCACGCTGCCACAGTTATTCGCGCTTGTTTCAGACTTCCCGCACAGGATGAACGAAACGATAGTCCAGAAAAACAGATTTTTTCGTTTTAATTGTCAATTTTTATCGATGAATTTACCTTGCCGCGCTGCAACCAAAATTGCATGAATGGCGGGGTGGATTGGATCTGGGGTGCGTGTGATGGCGTAATGCTGGGCAAAGACCTCTCTGATCTCACCAATCTCTTCCACCAGATACTGGCGACAGACCTCATCTTTAATATTGGTGGGTGCTGCAAATACCCCCATGCTTGCACGGGCAAAGACCTTGATTAAAGCACTGTCGCTAATCTCTGCGCAGACCTGCATTTCCACTTTGTTCTTCTTCAACCAGTGTGTCAGCTCCGTAAACCAAACGGTGTCGGTGCCATTGGATAGCAGAGGTTGTTGATGCAGTGAGTGCGGGAAATTCGGTCTGAGTTTTTTAGCTAAATCAGGCGCGGCAAACAAGGATAAAGATGAGCTGAATAAAGGGGTGAAGTAAAACTCCTTATCCACTTCTGATGGAGGTTCATCACTGATGACCAGGTCCAGCTGCTGGCGCTGCAAGCTTCTTAATAGATCTTTAAGATGCCCGCTGTTGGCTTTCAGGTGCAGAGGGCGCTTACCCGCCATCGCAGGGGTTATCAGATGATAGGCGATCAGCTTATGTACAGAAGCGGCAAAACCGATGGAGAAATCCAGTGGTAAATCCACTTCCGGCTGCTTTAACACCTGATCCAGTTCACCCGCTAAAGCAAAAATCTGACTGGCATAGCGACGTGCCTGCTCACCCAGAGGCGTCAGTTTTAATCCTCTGCCTTTACGAAAGAACAGTGCGCCGGTTTTAGCTTCAAAAGCAGATAGCTGACCGCTTAAGGTTTGTGGCGACAGGTCCAGCTGATCGCTGGCCCGTGCGATAGAGCCTGCTTCGGCAATCACCCAGAAATAGTACAGATGTTTTAGATTCAGATCTTTTAGCATACAATCGCCTGCGCTGGCCTACCTGTTACCCTACGGCTGTTAAATACTTTTTAAAAAGCGCTGTTAAAGCTGCGATTATGGCATCTTGTTAAACAACACGCGTAAAGAAATGCTTTTGGTTGAAACCAAAAGTTAAAACTGTGATAAGCATTTGCCCGCTACAACTGCCTACCTGTTTTCTGTTCCAATAAACCTATTCAAACCGTCCCGGCTCACACAATCCCAATAGCCTGATAGGGTAACGGATTAGCCGCGATGGAATAACCGTTTTTAGCCCGCTGTGGTTTTAGCCCCCCGTGGTTTTAGCCTGCTTGGGCAACCAGATTAAGAGAGTATTGGACCATGACAGATATTTTTTCACCGATTCAAATGGGTGCTTTAGAGCTTGATAACCGTGTACTGATGGCCCCACTGACCCGTTGTCGTGCCGACGAAAACCATGTGCCCACTGACCTGATTGCTGAGCACTATGCTCAGCGAGCCAGTGCCGGTCTGCTGATCGCTGAAGCCACCATGGTGATGGAAGGCAATTCTGCATTCTGGCGTGAGCCGGGCATCTACTCTGATGCTCAGGTTGAAGCCTGGAAAAAGGTGACTGATGCGGTACACGCTAAAGGCGGCCGTATTGTACTGCAGATCTGGCACGGTGGTCGCGCCTGTCACCCGGCGTTAAATGACGGTCGTGTGCCTGTGGCTCCCAGTGCTCTGGCAATTACCAATGATCAGGTGCATACCCCGGAAGGCAAACAGAATTATACCGTACCACGCGAACTGGCAGACGATGAGATTCCTGCGATTATCGAAGGCTTTGCTAAAGCGGCAGAAAACGCCAAACACGCCGGTTTTGACGGTGTCGAAATACACGGCGCTAACGGTTATCTGCTGGACCAGTTCCTACGTGACGGTGCTAATAAACGTACCGGTGCTTATGGTGGTCCTATTGAGAACCGTGCCCGCCTGCTGCTGGAAGTGATCGAAGCGGTAGTGAATGTTTGGGGCAGTGACCGTGTTGGTGTACGCCTGTCACCACTGAACAGCTTCAACAGCATGCAGGACAGCGACCCTGTCGGCCTGATCACCTGGCTGGCAAAACGCCTGAATGATTTTGATCTGGCCTACCTACACCTGATGCGCAGTGACTTCCTGGGCGAGCAAACAGGCGATGTAGTAACTCCAGCCCGTGAGCACTTCAAAGGTAAGCTGATTGTGAATATGGGTTACAGCGGTGACGAAGCCGAGCAGGTGATTACGGATGGTCAGGCCGATGCCGTGGCCTTTGGTGTGCCCTTTATTGCTAACCCGGATCTGCCGGAGCGTCTGAAACAGAAAGCGGAGCTGAATCAAGCGGACCCAACGACTTTTTACTCTCAGGCGGCTGAGGGTTATACGGATTATCCGACGCTTGCCGAACAACAAGCTAAGCAAGAGCAAACGTCTGAACCAGCTTAACTTCCAAAGCGGGTAAGATCATCAGATAGCTCTGGTGATCTGATACAGATAGAAGAGCGCCCGAAGTGATTGATTACTTCGGGCGCTTTTTTTAGGTAGTGATTTACTGAGGAAGGAATGCGATAGGCCTCACTTTGCAGCAGGCTCGGGGCTCTGTCCGCTTTTAATCTGATGCTTATCTGTCAGAGAGTGTTTCAACACAATAAACCCCAGTGCCGTTAACGCCAGCGTCCAACTGATAACAGCACCCGATGGCAGATCCAGCAAGGCAGAGATCACCAGACCGAGCAAATAACTGCTGGACCCCAGCACAAAGGCGGTGGTTTTAGGTGATCGACTATTCTGACTGACTAATGCCGGTAGGATCAGGCTGGCAAAAACCAGATAAACCCCAATCCATTGGGTTGATAGGGTAATCGCCAAAGCAAAGCAGGGATAAAACGCCAGTTCCCGATTCGCCCGACTCAGCCCCCACCAAAGTCCACCAATGCCCAGAGTTAATAGCAGCAGATCATCCAGGTCCTCATAGCTGATCCACAGAATCTGCCCCAACAGCAGGGTATTAAATTTCTCTCCTGCATGAGGATCCTGTGCCAGCAGCAACATAATCCCGGTAGCGGAGAGCATAAACAGGATACCGATCAGGGCTTCCTGCAGTTTCACTGCCAAGTGGCGCATACGGTAGAGCAATAGGGCACCGCCTACCGCGGTTCCTGCTGCCATCAGTTGCACCAGCAAGGGATGGGTTAACGAAGAAAACAGCACTGAGAACAGCACCACACCAAAGGCCGATAACTGAGCAATGGCCAGATCAAAAAAGATAATGCCCTTGTTCAGCACTCGCTGGCCCAGTGGAATATGGCTGAGCAGAATAATCAGACCGGCCAAAAAGGCGGGCAGCAGGATATCCTGCTGCTCGATCAGTTGCTCCAACACCCCCTCAAGCGTACCTTCGCCCAGTACGCTCAGCTCGTTCATAAACGCACCGCCAGCAGACGATCAATAATGTCTTGATACAGGCTGATCAGAGAAGTGGCCTGGTCGGACCCACCGACAGTAAATGGCAGCTCAATCACAGGTAGCGCTTTATCATGATCATGGTGGTCGCTGGACTCACTTTTACGAGACTCACTTTGTCGGGATAGCCAGCGAGCCCCCTGAGGGTTCTGGTAGTTGGCGATCATAATGCCCTGAGCCTGACTGCCTTCCACTTTGTCCAATAAGCTGGCCAGATGGCTGCTGGAGGGTGGAATACCCGGCTTGGGTTCCAGATCAGCAACCTCCTCCAACTTGAGCCAGTCAAACAGATAGCTCCAGTTACGATGCTGGACAAAATAAGCCTGACCTTTTAGCGCACGAGTCTGCTGCTTCCACTGACTCAGCTGCTGACGCCACTGCTTAAAAAACACCTGATGCTGGTGCTGATAATAAGCGGCATTATCCGGGTCTAGCTGAACCAAACGCTGACTCAGTTGCTCAGCAATCATCATCAGACGTCTGGGATCCAGATGGATATGAGGGTTACCATCGGCATGAATATCGCCCATGCTGCGGTCGTGCTGATGAGGAATTTCCAGCTTGGGTACAAAGTCTGCGGCCATAAAGTGGCCCGGCTTACCTGTTTGTACCTGAGCGTTAGTTGAACGCATCAGTAGCAATGGCAACCAACCAATCTCAAGATCCGCACCGGTACATGCTACAAGATCCGCTCGGCGCATTTTTACGATCAGCGATGGACGGGCCTCAATAAAGTGTGGGTCCTGAAAAGCATTGGTCGCTGTGAACACTTTGACCTGCTCACCGCCCAGATCCTGTGCCAGGGCTTTCCATTCCGGTTCACAGGCAAACACCTGCAGCGGTTCTGAGCCTGGTTTAGGGCTGATTTGGCTCAGGGCAGCTAACTGAGCCTGCGCTGGAAGTGCCTGCAATAGCAGGCTTCCAGTGGTTAATAGCGGCAGTACCAGGGATTTAAATGGCCGCGCTAAAGATTTAACAGGCAGAACAAGAGCTTTAGTGCGACCGCTCCTCAATATGGAACCATTAGAATTGATGGGCACCGTGCGCTCCTAAAATCATCTGATATTGCAGGGTCAAAGTGTCGTCCGCTTCATCAAAGTGATCGCTGTCCTGATGGGTGTACATGGCACGGATCAGCGAGAAGTGAGAGTGGCGCCAGGACAGGGCCAGATTGCTTTCCTTCATCTCCTGACCATGAAAGTGATCACCATGAGCTTCACTCAGCTCTACTTGACCGGTACGGGCAGAAACAGTCCACTGAGGTGTAAAGCGGTAGCTGGCCGCCAGATACCAACCACGCTGGAAGTCTTCTGAAGTCGCGTGTTGATTCGGTTCTTCCGCATACAGCCACTCACCGGACAGCATCAGCTGTTGGGATTTGGCATTACCGGATGGCGCCCATTTCCACACTGCATCAGCGATATAAAGGTGTTTGCCGACGTATTGGGCACTATGGCTGTGACCGGAGTGATCGTCACCCGAATGGTCGTGGTCGTCATAAGCATCGTCCTCTTCTGCACCTACGTTAGTCAGACGGTTGTGCAGATAAGACGCACCGATTTGCCAGCTGTTGGAATCACCCAGATCGCCACCAAACTTGGTACCCAGCGTGTAAACACCTAACGTTTTATCATGGCTCTCACCACTTAACTGGCGACCATTAAAGCCTTCAGCGCTCAGTTGCCAGTAGAAATCTGTCGGCATCAGCATCGTCAGCTGCAAGCCATCATCGTAGTAGTGACTGCCTAACAGAGCGCGATACACCGCTGGGCGCTCAGCAAAGTTATCCTCATGGGTATGACGGCCATTCAAATAACCCACATTGGATAGGAAGCGACCGGCTTTGGCCTGCAAACCGTAAGGCAGAGAGGTGGTTTCTACAAAGGCTTCTTCCAGTGAAACCTCGGTGCTGCCATCGTGATCTTCTAATACGGCTGTCAGGCGACCATAAAATAGATCATCAACCGGGGCATCCATGGTGATCTCGGTATGACCCAGGCCAAAACCTTTTTCTGAACCTTGCAACGCGGTATCACCAGCTTTGTAGATACCATCCAAAACCAAACCGATATTCGGGTTAAACTCATCGGCGTTGGTGATAGACGCCTGACCTGCCAGGGCGATTGTGCCGGCCAGAGCGATAACTTGAGAGAGGGATTGTTTTTTCATTAGGGGTTCTTAAATACTATTTGCACTTACCGGAGAGATCAGTGCTGAGATATGAAGAAAAAACTAAGCCATTGGTTTGAGACAGCCTCTGGCTTAGCTTGGCTCTAGATCAGGTGCTGTCTGGTTAAAACGCTCTAAAGCGTAACGTCAGACCAACAGACAGAGATTATTCATGCTCATGCTCGTCATGGCCGTGTTCCGCACTCAGACCCAGCCACACCAGGGTGCTGGCCGCGAAGTCCAGAGCGATAGCACCTTTCAGACTTTCCGCTTCCGAGTCGATAATCAGTACACGCTGACGGTCTGGTTCCAGCAGGTAGAGATGACCATCTGCCTGAGACGTAACAATCACAGGTGTAGTGCTGTCATCGGTAAGCGCATCAATCACCTGCAGTGAGCTGGACAGCGTCCAATCTGCCGTGTTGTAGAAGTGAAGCTGACCATCTGGAGACAGGGAGTAGAACTTATCGCCATCCTGGTTAAAGCCCTGCGTTACAGACAGATCACCGTCCGGCAGTTCCAGCGCTTGAATTGGCTGTTCTGCTTCTGGGGACAGACGGAACAGAGAGCGGTGTGGATACCCCACGGTGCCAATCATCTCGCCTACTTCGTGGTGTGCATAAACGGAGCCGATACGGTCGCCTTCGGCAAAGGAGCTTGGGTTGCTGTAATGGGTCGCGGTGTAGTCAGCATCGTGCAGATCAATACTCAGGATGCCATCACCACAACCGTAGATCAGGTGCTCTTCGTTAGACGCCGCACCGTGTAGCAATGGACACTGAGTGTTATAACGGGTATCTAGGGTGAAGTGGGTGCCATCAAAGCTATAGCGCTCAACTTCTGCAGGCAGAGTGGTGTCAGTAATCGAGGTATCGCGGTAGGTAACAAACAGCTTATCTTCGATCAGCTTAGCCACGCCGTGCATGCTGTTGCTCAGCTCCAGAGATGGGAAAGTGCTTTTTGCAGTGATCAGCTCATCGCTCAGCACAGAGATAGAAGATATCACACCGTCACCGGCATCGTTAAACACCACACCATACTCTTCATGCACAGAGAAGTGAGTAGGGCCTGCGCCATTCAGTTGCAGGCCGGTGTCACTGGGTGCCACTTCATAGTCGTGCAGATGGTCACCATGATCTTCTGTATACAGACCGCTATCAAAAATAGACACCCGATTGGCATCACGCTCTGCCGCCAATACATAACGGTATTCCGGGCTGGCATGCAGACGGGCACCAGCAGAACCCAGAGTAAAACTGCCCAGATTCTGTTGATCATCCAGGCTGATAAAGTTCACGCTGTTATCGGCACTGTTCAGTATCGCAAGACGACCGGCACTTTCGATATGAGTATCGTCATTATCGTGACCGGTATGGTCGTCATCCGACGCATTATCGTTATCTGAACTGTGGCCATTGCAACCGACCAGAATAGAGGATAAGGCCAGAGCTAATGCCAGCTTGCTAAAAGACAGAGCGCTAGCGCTGCTGTTGGGAGTATTTAAATGCATGGGTTTACCGATTGAGTAGGATTGAGTTATAAACCTTAAATTTATGTTACAACATAACATTCATAATTAACAAGTCAGTAACTTGATTTCGGTATTGCTAGAAATTAAAGCCCATACAGCGATTATCACCTTTCGCGGAAAACCCCATACTTTTAGTGCAGGGATGCAGAGCGTAGAGGCGCAAGCCTCTCTAATGAGGTCTGGCTTGTTGCTCGATATATTGACGGACAACGGAGATCGGAGCGCCACCTACACTTCCAGCATAGTAACTTGGACTCCACAAGGCGTTTTTCAGATACGCCGGTTTAATCAACTCAGGGTGAATCTGTTTTAATCGCCTGCTCGACACGCCTTTCAAGCTGTTTACTAGCTTTGATACAGATACTTTTGGAGGAAAATTGAC
>NZ_AULT01000048.1 GCF_000422425.1 Oceanospirillum beijerinckii DSM 7166 | reverse complement strand
ATCTCGGCACGAATCTACAACCTTTTTTGCTTGACGACAATAGCGTGTAGGAACCACCTGATTCCATCTCGAACTCAGAAGTGAAACTGCTCAGCGCCGATGGTAGTGTGGGGTCTCCCCATGTGAGAGTAGGACATCGTCAAGCGCTTATTTAGTCTTTTTAGAAAAGACAGCAAACCCCGATCAGAAATGATCGGGGTTTTTTCGTGTGGGCGAAAGAAAAGTCTGAAATAGAAATAAAGACGACAAGGCTATGTGTAGCCCACTTCTTTATTATTTTACTACCCGAATAGTCTATTTTTTCCCAAAAGAAACATCGTTATTTGCTCTGAATGAATGTTTTAGTGGATAAAATTGATTCTTTTCAAGTGAACCTTGTGTGTAAGTACGATAGAATCCGCGTTTCAAGTTTTTGAGCGGGTTCTAATACCCGGAATTACTCAACTTTTGCAGGTTAGAGGGTAAACAATGTTCACACGTGACATGACCATCGCAGGCTATGATGATGAACTGTGGGCTGCTATGCAGGCTGAAGAAACTCGTCAGGAAGAGCACATCGAGCTGATCGCTTCCGAGAACTACACCAGTCCTCGTGTTATGCAAGCGCAGGGCTCTGGGCTGACTAACAAGTACGCTGAAGGCTACCCAAGCAAGCGTTACTATGGTGGTTGTGAGCACGTAGACGTTGTTGAAGATCTGGCAATTGAGCGTGCCAAAGAACTGTTTGGCGCTACTTATGCCAACGTTCAGCCTCACTCTGGTTCTCAGGCAAATGCTGCCGTTTACATGGCCTTATGTAAACCGGGCGACACTGTTCTGGGTATGAGCCTGGCACACGGTGGTCACCTGACTCACGGTGCAAGTGTTTCTTTCTCTGGACGTATCTATAATGCAGTTCAGTACGGTCTGAATCCAGAGACTGGCGAGATCGATTACGCTGAAGTTGAGCGTCTGGCTGAAGAGCACAAGCCAAAAATGATCGTTGCTGGTTTCTCTGCTTACTCTCGTGTTGTGGATTGGCAGCGCTTCCGTGATATCGCAGACAAAGTCGGTGCATTCCTGTTTGTTGATATGGCCCACGTTGCAGGTCTGGTTGCTGCAGGTGTTTACCCATCTCCAATCGGTGTTGCTGATGTAGTGACTACCACGACTCACAAAACCCTGGGTGGTCCACGTGGTGGTCTGATTCTGTCTGCACGCGCTGACGAAGAGCTGCAGAAGAAACTGAACTTTGCTGTATTCCCTGAGTCCCAGGGTGGCCCTCTGATGCACATCATCGCAGCTAAAGCCGTATGCTTTAAAGAAGCGATGGAGCCAGAGTGGAAGGAGTATCAGGCGCAGGTTGTGAAAAACGCTCAGGCGATGGCTGAAACCTTTAAGACTCGTGGTATCAAGATCGTTTCTAACGGTACTGATGATCACTTGTTCTTGGTTGACCTGATCGACAAAGAGTACACAGGTAAAGATGCGGATGCGGCTCTGGGTCGTGCAAACATCACTGTGAACAAAAACTCTGTACCTAACGATCCACGCTCCCCATTTGTGACTTCTGGTCTGCGTATTGGTACTCCAGCGATCACACGTCGTGGCTTCAAAGAAGCTGAGTCTGTTGAGCTGACTAACTGGATCTGTGATGTTCTGGATGATATTAACAATGAAGAGACTATCCAGAGCGTTAAAGAGAAAGTGAAGGCGATCTGTCAAAAGCTGCCTGTTTACGCTTAATTGCAACTTGTTAGGGTGGATATCAGTACTGATCTCATCCGATAGATTGTAACAATAAGCCCGGTTTATCCCGGGCTTATTGTATTCTGTAAGCTGTTCTGCCTCTCTTTCTTGTATTCTTTCCCTGAATCTCTTCTTTCCTATCCCGCTGATTCAAATGGCGACTCATTGTTAAGTTTGTCTATATTCGTTGTCTTTTCCGGTATCCCCTATGGGTTGTCTATTCTGTGGCGATTTTCTGTCAGGCATATCGCCTTCTACGGTAGTAAAAGAGGTGCACTAACAGTTAAAATAGTCCGAATGGGCGACCGTTTTTCAGATCTGGCGGGTTAAATTATAGCCAGATGGTGGAAGTGTCTGAAGTCGTCTTGTTTCGTTCTGACTAATGAGCCGCTTATGTACTGTCCATTTTGTGGGGCGCAAGAAACCAAGGTTACAGATTCCCGCCTGGTTGCTGATGGCGATCAGGTTCGTCGTCGTCGTGAGTGTTTAGGTTGTAGTGAGCGTTTTACAACCTATGAGACAGCTGAATTGCTAATGCCTCGTATTGTTAAGCATGATGGCAAACGAGAAGCCTTTGATGAGAAAAAACTCAGATCGGGTATGCAACGGGCACTGGAAAAACGCCCCGTCAGTACTGAATCATTTGAAGCAGCTATCGAACGTATCCGCCAGCGCTTAAGAGCCCGTGGTGAACGAGAGGTTGCTTCCCGCCTAATTGGTGAAGAAGTGATGGCTCAGCTGAGGTTGCTTGATCAGGTGGCCTATATTCGTTTTGCTTCTGTTTACCGGAGCTTCCAGGATCTGGATGAGTTCAGAGCTGAGATTGACCGCTTGGCACAGGACCCGCCGTTTATTAAGGGTGAGCATCTACCCAAAGAGTAATCATTAACTCTGGGTGGTCTATTAGTCTGCCCTGTTCGTTTGATGCGAAGCTTATCGTTTCAGGAAACCTTTCATTATGCAGCTAGATCAGCACTTTATGGCGCGGGCAATTCGTTTAGCGCGTCAAGGATGGTACACCACTTTTCCAAATCCCAGAGTGGGGTGTGTCTTGGTAAAGGAAGGGGAGATCCTGGCTGAAGGTTGGCATGAGAAGGCTGGTGAAAGTCATGCTGAGGTTAATGCGCTAACTCAGATAGATGATGCCAGTGGTTGTACTGCTTATGTGACATTAGAGCCTTGCTCCCATCAGGGTAGGACACCGCCCTGCGCCGATGCTCTAGTGGCTGCGGGCGTGAGTCGTGTGGTGATCGGTATGCAAGATCCTAACCCTCTGGTCTCTGGCCGTGGTATCAAGATGTTGCAAGGGGCAGGTATTGACGTTACTTGTGGCGTATTAGAAGCAGAAGTAGAGCTGCTGAATACCGGCTTTATCAGTCGTATGGCTCATAATCGTCCTTTCATTCGTTGCAAGCTGGCCATGAGCCTGGATGGCCGTACCGGTATGCAATCCGGTGAGAGTCAGTGGATAACCGGGCCCGCTGCCAGAAGTCAGGTGCAGCAGTTAAGAGCGGGTAGCTCGGCCATTATTACCGGTGTCGGTTCCATTATTTATGATGATTCTTCACTGACCGTACGTGCTGATCAGCTGAAGCTTGATGACGCAGAACGCATCAGTCAGCGTCAACCGCTACGAATTGTGTTGGATTCGCAGCTAAGAATCCCGTTAACCGCTAAAATATTGAGACAGCCCGGCGAGACTGTCATTGTCTTCTGCCAGGCTGAGCCACAAAAACTGGCGGAGTTGAGAACGTTGGGTGTTACCTGTGTACGTCTGCCCGCAGATGGTATGGGGCGGGTGGCCTTGCCGTCGTTAATGGAATACCTGGCCGAGCGTGAATGCAACGATGTGTTGTTGGAAACCGGAGCCACTCTGGCCGGTGCTTTTGCACAAGCCGGACTGATTGATGAATTAATCATCTTTATGGCACCAACGTTATTAGGGCATAGTGCCCGTGGCTTGTTGCACTTGCCGGGTATAGACAAAATGGCGGACCAGGTACCGCTGGAATTAAAAGATTGTCGTGTGGTGGGCAATGATCTGATGTTGACCGCCCGTTTTAAAGGAAAAACTAAATAATGTTTACCGGAATTGTTGAAGCGGTTGGTACAATTGAATCTTTGCAGCCTTCCGGTGGAGATTATCGAGTTAAGATCAATGTCGGCAATTTGGCTATGACCGATGTGAATCTGGGTGACAGCATCGCGGTAAACGGTGTTTGTCTGACGGTCATCGAGTTTGATAGTCGAAGTTTTTCTGCTGACGTATCACTGGAAACCGTTCGCCATACCTGTTTTGCCCATTTCCGGGCAGGACGTAAGGTTAATCTGGAAAAGGCGATGATGCCAACTTCCCGCTTGGGTGGCCATATCGTCAGTGGCCATGTGGATGGTGTCGGTAAAGTAGTGGAGCGTCGGGATGATGCCCGCTCTGTACGTTTTAGAATTCAGGCACCGAAACATCTGCTGAAGTATATTGCTGATAGGGGCTCTATTACCGTTGATGGCACGAGTTTGACCGTCAACGGCTTGGACGGCGATATCTTTGAGCTGAATATTGTGCCGCACACCCTGGCGGAAACGGTTCTGGAGGAGTATAGCGCCGGTCAGGAGCTTCACCTTGAAGTGGATCTGATTGCACGTTATCTGGAGCGCCTGTTAACCGCCAATCAAACACCGGACAGTGATTCCTCCGGTATGAGTATTGAATTTTTAGCCCAGCACGGTTTTTACCGGGGTTAATCCCAAGAAGAGTAGTGTGATGCAATTAAACACGGTTGAAGAGTTATTAGAAGATATTCGTCAGGGTAAGATGGTTATCCTGATGGATGACGAAGACCGGGAAAATGAAGGCGATCTGGTAATTGCTGCCGAGATGGTACGCGCCGATGATATCAACTTTATGGCGACCCATGCGCGTGGTCTGATCTGTCTGACCCTGACCCGCGAGCGTTGTGAGCAGCTGAAACTGCCTCTGATGGTACAGAGTAACGGTGCTCAGTTCTCAACCAATTTTACCCTGTCGATCGAAGCCGCTGAAGGCGTAACTACAGGTATCTCTGCGGCGGATCGTGCCCATACTGTACGTACTGCGGTAAAAGCCAGCGCTCAGCCAGAAGATATCGTACAGCCGGGCCATATCTTCCCGCTGATGGCTCAGCCGGGTGGTGTATTAAGCCGTGCCGGTCATACTGAAGCCGGTTGTGATCTGGCCCGTATGGCAGGTTTTGAAGCGGCGGGTGTGATCGTTGAGATCATGAACGAAGACGGTACCATGGCCCGTCGTCCGGATCTGGAAAAGTTTGCTGAGAAGCACAACCTGAAAATCGGTACCATTGCCGATCTGATTCACTACCGTACCGCTAATGAGCATACCGTAGAGCGTGATCAGGAAGGTGTGATGAGCACTGAATACGGTGACTTTCAATATATAACCTACCGTGATGATATCCAGAACTGTACGCATTTGGCGATGACATTAGGTGATATCAGTGCCGATGACGCCACTCTGGTTCGTGTACATAACCGTACGGAAGTGCTGCGTGATGTGGTGGGTGCTATGCCTCCAGAAGGTGGTATGAAGTGGACCATGCGCAAAGCTCTTGCTAAGGTCGCGGAAGAAGGTAAAGGCGTTGTGCTACTGCTGGATACTGGTGACCGTATCGATATGAGTGATTCTGTCGACCTGATGCTGAATCAGCGTCAGCAGTCAAAAGTCAATGTCAGTTACTCAGGGGCTTACCTGACTGTAGGTACCGGTTCTCAGATTCTGCGTGATCTGGGTGTGGGCAAAATGCGCCTGCTGAGTTCACCAATGAAGTTTAATGCAATCTCAGGTTTTGACCTGGAGATTGAAGAATATATTCCCTGCGAAGAATAATTAGGACAGGACACCATGACTGTAAAATCCTTTGAAGGTACCTTTGTTGGCTGTAATGCTAAATACACTCTGATCGTTGGCCGCTTTAACAGCTTTGTGGTTGATCACCTGGTAGAAGGCGCGATTGATACCCTGAAACGTCACGGTGTTGATGAAGATAATATCAGTGTGGTACGTGCACCGGGTGCATGGGAACTGCCTCTGGTCGCTAAGAAAGTGATCGAGAAACAGCAACCGGATGCGGTAATCGCTCTGGGTGCAGTAATCCGTGGTGGTACACCACATTTTGAATACGTTGCGGGTGAATGTGCCAAAGGTCTGGGTCAGCTGTCGCTGCAGACTGGTGTGGTGATCACCAACGGTGTACTGACTGTTGATACCATTGAGCAGGCCATCGAGCGCTCTGGTACCAAAGCGGGTAACAAAGGTGGTGAAGCCGCCCTGTGTGCCCTGGAAATGGTCAGCTTATTTAACAACCTTTAATCTTCGGTTAACAGAATGTCCCAAGGTAAAAAAACCAGTAGAACAGAAGCACGCCGTGCCGCCCGTCAACTTACGCTACAGGGCCTGTACCAGTGGCAGATGACAGGTGCATCGCTGCAGCAGGTTGAACTGCAGATCCGTTCGGCTAAGCCTGATGATGGCCTGGAATCCCATGAGGATATCAGTGCTGCGGTTGAGATTGCTGATCTGGCTTACTTCAACGAACTGCTGCATAACATCCCGCAGTGCAAAAACGAGCTGGATGAGTACTTTGCACCTTTATTGGACCGTCGTGTTGATGAGTTGGATCTGGTTGAGCTAGCCATTTTGCGCATTGGTACCTATGAACTCAGTAAACGCATTGATGTACCTTATAAGGTGGTGATCAATGAAGGTATTGAGTTGGCCAAGCGTTTTGGTGCAACGGAAAGCCACAAATACATTAATGGTATTTTGGATAAGCTGGCCATCCGTCTGCGCAGTGCGGAAGCTAACGCTCGCCTGAAGGGATAACATTGCGTGGGTGAATTTGAACTAATTCGCCGCTTTTTCTGTTCTGATCAGCTACAGCCAGCCCGACGTGATGTCGATCTGGCTGTGGGTGACGATTGTGCCCTTATCACAGTGCCTCAGAACAAGCAGTTAGCGGTTTCTGTGGATACCTCTGTAGCAGGGGTGCATTTCCTTCCTGATTCTGATCCCTATTGCATTGGCTGGCGCGCATTGGCCGTGAGCTTGAGTGATCTGGCTGCAATGGGAGCTAAGCCCGCTTGGTTTACACTTGCTTTAACTCTTGAACAGACTGATGAAGCTTGGTTAAGCCGTTTTGCTCAGGGGGTGTCGGATCTGGCTCAGCAACATGGTATTTCTCTGGTGGGTGGTGATACTACTCGGGGTCATCTGACGGTAACGGTACAGGTACAGGGCTATATTACCGGCTCCCCTTGGCTGCGCTCCGGTGCGAAACCCGGTGAGATTATTTATGTCTCTGGTCCTCTGGGTAATGCGGCCGGTGGTTTGTCCCTACTACAGTCAGATATTGAGCCGCCGGATATCTGGCAGGAACTGGTGGATGCGTATCTACTGCCTAGGCCGCGTTTTGATCTGATCAGTTTGCTTTCCAGCCGTATCAGTAGTGCGATTGATATCTCTGACGGTTTTCTTGTTGATCTTAAGCATATCCTGGAGAGTAGTCAGGTTGGCGCTCAACTGGATTTGACTCGTATACCTGTTTCTGATGCGCTGGAAGATTATGCTGGTCGTCGTAAGGCACTAGAATATGCCTTAAGCGGTGGTGATGACTATCAACTCTGTTTTACCGTAACCCCGCAACGCCGTTTGGAACTGGAAGTCAGTGCTGAGCAATGTGACCTTAAGCTTTATCCTGTTGGGGTTATTACGCAAGAGAAAGGCATTAAGGGTATAGGCGACTATGCTGTAAAAGGGTTTGAACATTTTTACTCCAAGGAGCAAAAAGCATGAACCGAGCCCCAAGCTCTGTCTGGCGTAATCCGATCCACTTCTTGGCCTTTGGTTTAGGCAGTGGCGCAGCTCCCTGGGCGCCGGGGACTGTAGGCACTGCGGCCGCGGTTATTCCCTACCTATTATGGTTTCAGTACTGGTCTGCGGGTTGGTTTTTGCTGCTTATCGTAGTGACTTTTGTGATCGGGGTCTGGCTGTGCGAAAAAACCTCGGAAGACCTGGGGGTGCATGATCATTCCGGTATTGTCTGGGATGAGTTTGTTGGCTACTGGCTGACGATGTTGCTGGCACCACAGGGCTGGGAATGGGCGTTAGTAGGCTTTGTGCTATTTCGCTTCTTTGACGTCCTCAAACCTTGGCCCGTGAAGTGGGCGGATCGTCGTGTTGCCGGTGGTTTTGGCATTATGGTCGATGACCTGTTGGCGGGTATTTACGCCTGGGTCATATTGCAGGTCATCGTCCGTTTATACTGATAGCTCCATGCTTCCACCTGGCTTGAACAGCCTGCCCATATAATACAGGCTGTTTAAACGCCTCAGGCTTTTTTAAGACAACCTTGTTCCAGTAGCATACACTGATGTTCAGCCATCTTATCCCAGAAGTCTTTGTCTGGGGTGATATTCATGGTAGCTTCCATATTAGGTTCCATCAGGAAGGGCATATTCATCAGGCTGATAATGCTGATATGCAGCATTTTAGGGTCCATATCTGGATTGATAACCCCTTTCTCCTGCATCTTAGTCAGCAGCTTCTCCATAGGTTCTGCTTTTTCACGCAGATGTTGATGGATAAAGCTTTCTTCCAATGGGCCATTTTCAAACAGCATGCATTTCAGGATGACCACGACAAATCCGGGGTGCTCGGTCATAATGGCATAGTACTGTTTAAAGAACTCGGCAAAGCTTTCCGGTGGATTCTCGACACCCTGCTTAGTCATCTGACGCAGTGGTTCGAAGGTTTCCACAAACATTGCCTGGAACGGCCCCTCTTTATTACCGAAGTAATAATGGATCATGGCCATGGTCGAGTTTGCTCGTGCCGCAATCTCGCGTGTTGTCACCTGCTGGTAGTTCTTTTCAATAAAGCAGGCGCGGGCTGCTGCAATTAGGTTTTCACGTACATTTCGGGCGCTCTTAGTCGTAGGACGTCCACGTTTCTTCTTTGCTGTCTCTGGCTTAAATTGAGCGTTCATTGATTTTACTTCATTTTAATCGTTTGATTAAAAGCTAGGGTAGAGTATTTAGCCTAAAAAGCAAATAGGTAAAAATCATTCGCATACAGTCGAGTGATTAATTTTTCTAATTGAGATTGTATCTTATTCAGTTAAATCAGGTGGTTAAGTGGGTTGTGGCTAAAATGAAAAATATTCGTGAAATAATCTAATGGAAAGTATTTAACTGAGAAGTTATACCGTTCCCGATAAGTTTCTTGATATCGGAGTAGGTTGGATAAGCGAAGCGCCATCCGGCATTGGCTCCGATATCTGATGATTGTCGGAAGGCGCCTTGCGGCTTTTCCGGCCCACAACAACTTATCTTGTTTGGTATTAATAAGGGGTGGGCGTGAAATAACCGAGCTTTAGATGTGAAAAAACCGCACCTGAAGCAGATGCGGTTTTTCTGGAGCAAGCTCTGGTTATCTATTGATAACGCTTAAGTGCGTATTGGCTTGGTATTAAGCGCTGCATTAAACGTCCAGATAATCCAGGATACCCTCAGCGGCTTTACGGCCTTCGTCGATTGCGGTCACAACCAGATCAGAACCACGTACCATATCACCACCGGCAAAGATCTTTTCATTGCTGGCCTGGTATGGGTAGCGGGACTCAGCTGGTGCGATCACGCGACCACCGTCATCCGTATCGATCTTGCAGCGATCAAACCACTCGGCAGGACTTGGACGGAAACCGAACGCGATCAGTACTGCATCAGCCGGTACGATCTCTTCAGAACCTGCCACAACCTCTGGACGACGACGGCCATTAGCATCCGGTTCACCCATACGGGTCGTTACCAGCTTGATGCCTTCAACCTTGTCTTCACCGACAATAGCCACAGGCTGACGGTTAAACAGGAACTGTACGCCTTCTTCTTTTGCGTTCACAACTTCACGCTTGGAACCTGGCATATTGGCTTCGTCACGACGATACGCACAGATCACAGACTCAGCGTTCTGACGGATTGAGGTACGGTTACAGTCCATCGCGGTGTCACCACCTCCCAGAACAATCACGCGTTTACCTTCCATACTGGTGTAGTCTTCCGGTGATTTCTCGTAACCCAGACAGTGGTTTACGTTAGAGATCAGGAAGTCCAGTGCCGCATGAACACCCGGCAGGTCTTCACCAGGAATACCACCGGTCATATAGGTATAGGTACCCATGCCCATAAATACTGCATCGTATTCGCTCAGCAGCTGATCGATAGTGACATCAGTACCCACTTCGGTATTCAGCTGGAATTCCACACCCATGTCGGAGAAGACTTCACGACGGCGGGACATCACGTGTTTTTCCAGTTTGAACTCAGGGATACCGAAGGTCAGCAGACCACCGATCTCTGGGTTCTTATCAAATACCACAGGCTTAACACCGTTACGGACCAAGATGTCCGCACAGGCCAGACCGGCAGGACCGGCACCAATGATGGCGACCTTCTTGTCGGTCCAAACCACTTTGGACATGTCCGGACGCCAGCCCATCGCAAAGGCCGTGTCGGTGATGTACTTCTCAACGGAACCGATAGTTACCGCACCAAAGCCACCTTCGCCCAGCGTACAGGAGCCTTCACACAGGCGATCCTGAGGACAGACACGACCACACACTTCTGGCAGTGAGTTGGTGCTGTGACACAGCTCAACTGCTTCCATGATGTTGCCTTCGGTAGCCAGTTTCAGCCAGTTTGGAATGTAGTTGTGTACGGGACAACGCCATTCACAGTAAGGATTACCGCAAGCCAGACAACGGTGTGCCTGAGCGGATGCCTCATCTTGTTTAAACGGTGCGTAGATCTCTTTAAATTCGTTCTTACGCACGTCCGCCGCTGTTTTCTGTGGGTCTTTACGACCCACTTCAACAAGTTGAAAATCGTTACTTAAACGTTCAGCCATAGCAGCCTCACCTCATTTGAAAGCTAATCACCAATCTGCGTGTTGAATTACTCAGGGCGCTGGCGCGTACTGTCCAGCAGGCTACCTAGGCTGGCCGCTTTTGGCTTCACCAGCCAGAAGTGGCGGTAGTAGTCAGAGAAGTTGGTCAGCAACTCCTGTCCCCACTCACTACCGGTTTCTTCAACAAACTCAGCGATAACGCTACGCAGATGGTTACGATAAGCTTCCATCGGCTCGGAGCTGATACGGTGAATATCGACCAGCTCATGGTTGTACTTATCAACAAAGGTACGATCCAGGTCCAGCACGTAGGCAAAACCACCGGTCATACCGGCACCAAAGTTGTAACCGGTTTCACCCAGTACCGTTACCATACCGCCTGTCATATATTCGCAGCAGTGGTCACCGGCACCTTCAATCACAGCATGACAGCCGGAGTTACGGACCGCAAAACGCTCACCCGCCTGGCCAGCAGCGAATAGCTTACCGCCGGTTGCACCGTACAGACAGGTGTTACCGATGATAGAGGTTTCGTTGGAATTAAACGGACTGCCTACTGGTGGGCGCAGAACGATCTTGCCGCCGTTCATGCCTTTACCCACGTAGTCGTTGGCATCGCCTTCGATATACAGGTTAAGACCTTTAGCGTTCCAAACACCGAAACTTTGACCGGCAACACCGCTCAGTTTCAGAGTCAGTGGATTTTCGCTCATGCCCTGGTCACCCCAGCGCTTGGCGATCTCACCTGACAGACGGGCACCGATCGAACGGTCACAGTTGGTCACGTTAAAGGCAAACTCTCCGCCTTTACCGCTTTCAATGGCGCTCAGTGTTTCAGCGACCATACGCTCAGCCAGCTCACCCTTATCGAACGGTTCATTACGAGCCACCTGACAGGTATTCGGCGCATCAGCCGGTACAAAGTCGTTATTCAGCAGATCAGTCAGATCCAGCTTCTGGATCTTGGCTGGTGCTTGATCATCGGAGATCGCTTCCAACAGATCGGTACGGCCAATCAGGTCTTCAAAAGTGCGTACACCCATCTCTGCCATGATCTCGCGTACTTCCTGCGCGACAAAGCGGAAGTAGTTTTTCACCATTTCCACAGTACCAATAAAGTACTCTTCACGCAGTTTTTCGTTCTGAGTGGCAACACCTGTCGCACAGTTGTTCAGGTGACAGATACGCAGATATTTACAACCTAGGGCAACCATAGGGATGGTACCGAAGCCGAAGCTTTCTGCACCGAGGATCGCTGCCTTAATGACATCCAGTCCTGTTTTCAGGCCGCCATCAGTCTGAAGACGTACTTTGTCACGCAGGTTATTGATACGCAGTGCCTGATGCACTTCAGGCAGACCCAGTTCCCATGGAGAACCCGCATGCTTAATGGAGGTCAGAGGACTGGCTGCAGTACCACCGTCGTAACCAGAAACAGTGATCAGGTCGGCATAGGCTTTAGCCACACCGGTTGCGATGGTGCCGATACCTGGCTCAGATACCAGTTTCACTGAGATCAAAGCGTCTGGGTTTACTTGCTTCAGGTCGAAAATCAGCTGCGCCAGATCCTCAATAGAGTAGATATCGTGGTGCGGCGGAGGCGAGATCAGTGTGACGCCCGGTACCGAGTGACGCAGACGCGCAATCAGGCTGTTGACCTTACCACCTGGCAGCTGACCACCTTCACCAGGTTTTGCACCCTGTGCCACTTTAATCTGCAGCACTTCTGCATTCACCAGGTAGTGTGGTGTCACACCAAAACGACCGGATGCAATCTGTTTGATCTTGGAGTTTTTCAGCGTACCGAAACGAGCAGCGTCCTCACCGCCTTCACCTGAGTTAGAGCGACCGCCCAGCTCATTCATCGCCTGAGCCAGTGCTTCGTGGGCTTCCGGAGACAGAGCACCCAGAGACATAGCCGCCGAGTCGAAGCGACGCAGAATGGACTCTATCGGTTCAACTTCATTAATGGAAATTGGATTAGATGCCTGCTTAACTTTTAACAGGTCGCGGATTGTCGCTGCCGGACGCTCATTGACCAGTTTGGCAAAACGCTGGAAAGCTTCGTAGCTACCGGTTTGTACCGCTTCCTGAACGGCACGTACCACATCAGGGTTGTACGCATGGTACTCGCCACCGTGTACGTATTTCAGCAGACCGCCCTGTTCGATCTTTTTACGTGGTTTCCATGCGGTTTCCGCCAGCAGCTCCTGCTGCATCTGGAAGTCGCTGAACTCCGCACCCTTAATACGGGAGGCGACGCCTTTGAAGCACAAGTCACAGACTTCTTCTGACAGACCCACCGCTTCAAACAGTTGGGCACCACGGTAAGAGGCGATGGTCGAGATACCCATCTTAGACAGGATCTTCATCAGACCTTTCTGGATACCCTTACGGTAGTTCTCACGGATCTCTGCCGGATCGCCCAGCAGTTCGCCAGTGCGCTGCAGATCAGCCAGTACGTTATAACTCAGGTACGGGTAGATCGCGGTAGCACCGAAGCCGAACATAACGGCCATCTGATGAGAATCGCGGGCCAGGCCAGATTCGATAATCAGGTTCGCATTACAACGTAGGCCTTTCGCACTCAGGTGGTGATGCACCGCGCCGGTTGCCATGGTCGCGTCAACGGGCAGTAAGCCTTGCTCAATATGGCGATCGGTCAGGATGATGATCACTTTACCGGAGCGCACTGCTTCTTCTGCCTGTTCACAGACATTTTCCAGCGCTTGTTTCAGGCCGGTATCTTGCGGGTTGTACTGCAGTTCAATTTTGTGCGCCGGGAAGCCTTTTTCGTCCAGCAGTGTCAACGTCTTGAATTTACGGGGCGACAGTACTGGCGTAGTCAGTACGACACGGTTGGCGTGGTCGACACTGTCTTCAAAAACATTCAGCTCGGTACCCAGGCAGGTTTCCAGCGACATCACGATTGCCTCTCGCAGAGGATCGATCGGAGGGTTGGTCACCTGGGCAAATTTCTGACGGAAGTAATCGGTCGTCAGGCGGTTTTTACGGGACAGTACCGCCATAGGGGTATCATCACCCATGGAGCCCACGGCTTCCTGACCGCTCTCTGCCAGCGGACGCAGTACCTGGTCACGCTCTTCAAAGCTGACCTGGAACATCTTCATATGGGCCTGCAGTGCTTCCGGAGAGATTGGGGTAAACTTAGGGCCTTGCAGCTCACCCAGTGTCGACTCAAGGAAGGTTGCCTTCTCACGCATCCACTGTTTGTAGGGATGTGCTGATTTCAGGCGGTTATCAATATCTTCACGGTGCATCACTTCACCGGTTTCGGTATCAACAACCAGCATATGACCCGGTGCAACACGGCCTTTCGCGACAACGTCTTCTGGTTTGTAGTCGTATACACCAATCTCGGAAGCCAGGGTGATATAACCGTTTTTGGTGATAACCCAACGGGCAGGACGCAGGCCGTTACGATCCAGCATACATACTGCATGGCGACCATCGGTCAGAACCAGACCAGCAGGTCCGTCCCATGGTTCCATGTGCATGGAGCTGTACTCATAGAAAGCACGCAGATCCGCATCCATAGTGTCGTTGTTCTGCCACGCAGGCGGAATCATCAAACGTACGGCTTTAAACAGATCCATACCGCCGGTCAGCAGTACTTCCAGCATGTTGTCCATACTGGAGGAGTCGGAGCCTGTGGTATTCACAACCTGATCCAGTTCATCCAGATTCAGCAGGTCGTTATTAAAGTTGCTCTTACGGGCGTTGGCCCAGTTACGATTCGCTTCAATGGTGTTAATTTCACCATTGTGTGCCAGGTAACGGAAAGGCTGTGCCAAAGGCCACTTAGGCGCGGTATTGGTGGAGAAGCGCTGGTGGAAAACACAGATTGCGGTTTCCAGGCGTTCATCGCTCAGGTCCAGGTAAAACTTCGGCAGATCCGCCGGCATTACCAGACCTTTGTAAGAAATAACCTGAGAGGACAGACTGGCGATATAGAAATCTGCATCGTCCTTCAGTGCCATCTCGGTTTTACGACGGGCCAGGAACAGCTTAACCGCCAGTTGTTGTGTGTTCAGACCTTCCGCATTGACAAATACCTGCTCAAATTGAGGCAGGCAGTCCAGGGCCATAGGACCACAAACGTCGGTATTAATTGGCACTTCACGCCAACCAATAACGGACAGTCCCTGGGCAGAAAGCTCGGCATTTAATGTCGTGCGGGCTTTATCTGCTTTTGCGCTATCCTGGGACAGAAATACCATGCCCACACCAAAATTGTCAGAAAGCTCAGCGGAAAACTGCTCTTTTGCAATGGTGCGAAGAAAGGTATCTGGTTTTTTCAGCAGCAAACCACAGCCGTCACCCGTCTTACCATCAGCCGCGATACCACCGCGGTGAGTCATGCAGGTTAGAGCTTCGATCGCTGTCTGTAACAAGTTGTGACTTGCATCGCCATTCATGTGAGCGATCAGGCCAAAACCACAGTTATCCCTAAATTCATCAGGATGATACAGACCAGTTCTCATAAAGCTAACTCTCGCTAGTACAAAATCGTTGTTATGGCCTCTGAAGCTTGTTTCTTATTCTTTTGTGTCGATACGCTTTTTCCGTTTGACAGGGGCTTTCTTATGAGGCAAAGGGAGAGAGATTCTACACAGGAGAAGGCAGAATCTCAAATACAGCAATATTGTGTGAGTATTTAATTTTTAGTCAAATAGACTAAAGTTGGAGGTGTGGTGAATGTTTTTTTCTGCTGATGACATAGTGTTTAGAGAAAACATTATGCCATCATGCTTTTTTATCAGATTATTTTTTGCGGATATCGGCTTGTACGCTAGCGATACTTCTGGCCCATGGCTTACGGTCTTTCAGCTCTGCAGGCAAGTTTGGAATACTGGCGATAGCGGCGTCGCGATTGGTAAATTCACCATAAACCACCACAAACCACGGTTTTTCTTTATAAACGGTTTCAAAGTAGCGTACGTTTGTTTTGCTGTTCAGACCGCTGATAAAGTTGATAGCATTATTTTCAATCTGTGTCCCCAGTAGCTGTAATGTGTATTGAGTGCTACTCAGTTTCAGCAGAGCCGCTTCCTGTTTATATGGGCTGGCAGGTTTCGCGGTAGGCTTGGTTTCTGTCTTGGCTACCACTTGAGGCTTTTCTGGTGCGGAAGCTGCTGTAGTCGTCGGTTGCTCTACAGAGGGCTTGCTTGTTTCCGCTGGCGCTATAGGTTTTTCTGCTGGTGTAGCTATCGTTGTTGGAGTTGGTGCCGGTTTATTGTCTGCGAGTAGATCCGCATCAGCCTGGCGTTTTTCCTCTGCTGTCTGATCGTCTTCCTGAGGGAACACAGGCTTGATAATAGTGACCGCTTCCTGATCCTGTTTCAGGCTTTCCGCTTCTGCCAGAGTTTCATCTGCTGGACGTTGCAGGCGATTAAGATCAGTCAGAGGGGTATTGTCAGCAACAGATGTTTCTTCCTGTGGCTCCCCACCTTTCATGATTTCATCCTGGTAAAGAAAGGCCACTCCCAGTAAAGACGCAACAATGGCTAAAGCGGCCAGATGCATGATCGGCAAGTTGCTACTCTTACGTTTCTTGCTGGCTTTCTTCGTATCGTTGTCTGCTTTAAGTCCAGATGTCGGTGTTGCTGAAGTTTGTGTCTCAACAAAATCACTGGCTGACATAGACGCAGTTGGGGCTGCTTTAGAGGTCTTCTTACCGGGACTGGCTTTAGTAGTGATAGCTGCTATTTTTTTCAGGCCATCAGGATCACTTAGGGCCAGGTTTGCCATGCGGTTAATTTGCCCCGGTATGCGACCTGAAGCCCGAATAATATCGGCTTTTTGATGATCGCTGATCTGTCCGCTCAGGCCTGCAGCATTAATGCGATAATCCAGATAGGACCAGGCTTCTTCTGTGCCGAAAGGCTCCAGCGCCAGATGGTGGCCAATGGCATTAAACTGCTCTTTTAAGCGCGAGCCCTGCAGTGTTTCGATTAACGTATTGTCGCCCAATAACAGTACATGAGGGCGTTTAAGATCGTCATCATCTGACAGTAAAATAACCAGTATCTCAAGGGTTTCACTGCTAAGTTTGTCTGCATCATCAATGACGATCAGGCAGGCATTGCCATCTTTCTGTTGCTGATAAAAGTACTGCTTTAGGCGAATCAGGTATTGATTGAGATCTGATGTGTTATCCAGGCTGACATTGAGCGTTTGACACAGCACATTCAGGAAGGGTTGTGCCTGGATAATAGCATCGACATTCAGGTTGCACACCTGAACACCCGCGTCCAGAGAGTCCAGAATCTTATTCTTCAGCAAACTCTTACCGGAACCCTGTGCTCCGGTAATGGTAAGCATTAGATTGCTGTAACGACAAAGGTGCCCTACCAGTTCAATAACCCGGGTATGCTGTTGAGCTGGAAAGAACAGTGATCCTTCAACCACGCCGTCAGTGACCGAAGGGTTGGTTGGGGTAAAGGAGAAGTTGTCTCCGCTCATACCTGAATCCTTATTATGACTGTTATTTCCGAACATAAATTGCCCAATCCAGTAACTGAATTACAAGCAGTGTAAGCTAACATTTTCAAGATACTGATGATAGGGTCTTCTAGTCGCTTCTGGAAGCCTTGGTGATCAAATTTGTCCCAGATTTTCACCGGCTGCAAGACACTCTTGCAGATGGATCTCTGAAAACTCGCTAGTGACAATCGCATTGCCCAGTCGCTCCAGTAGCACCAGGCGCAAGTTACCATCCAGTACCTTTTTGTCCACCATCATATGTTGCATAAAGGTGTCGGCGCTCATATTAGCAGGTGGCACGATAGGTAACTCTCCGGCTAACAGGATAGCGCGGATACGCTGGCAATCCTCTGCGCTGATCCAGCCCTCACGCAATGACAAATCGGCGGCCATTAGCATGCCCGTTGCCACGGCCTCACCATGCAGCCAGTTGCCGTAACCCTGTTCTGTTTCAATGGCATGGCCAAACGTGTGGCCCAGATTCAGAGTGGCGCGTACACCGCCCTCTTTTTCATCTTCTGCGACCACTTCTGCTTTATTCTGACAGGAACGATAGATCGCCTCAGTGAGAGCAGCAGGTTCGCGCTGCATCAGAGTAGACATGTTGTCTTCAAGCCAGGTGAAAAAACCGGAATCACGGATCAGGCCATACTTGATTACTTCGGCAATACCGGCAGATAGTTCACGTTCAGGCAGCGTATTCAATACTTGGGTATCGATCAGCACCACATTGGGCTGCCAGAAGGCACCGATCATATTTTTGCCCAGTGGATGGTTTACACCGGTTTTACCACCGACAGATGAATCCACCTGAGACAGCAGAGTTGTTGGCACCTGAATAAAGTCGACGCCACGTTGATAGCTGGCGGCAGCAAAGCCTGTCATATCACCAATCACGCCTCCTCCGAGGGCGATCAGGGTGCAGGTGCGGTTAAAGCGGTTTTCCAGCAGAGCATCAAAAATCAGGTTGACGCTGTCCAGTGTTTTATACTGCTCGCCGTCTGGCAAAATGACCTCAGCAACCTGATAGTCAGTGCCCAGAGTATTTTTTAACGTGTCCAGATACAGAGGTGCGACCGTGGTATTGCTAACAATCATCACCTGGCGCCCTTTAATATGAGGGCGTAACAGGTCTGCCTGGTTCAGCAGGTTTGGGCCAATATGGATGGGGTAGCTGCGTTCGCCAAGGTCAACATTCAGTATCTGTTTCATAGGGTGCTCACAGGGCCTTTAATTTCTTTATAATGGTACGGACCACGCTTTTGGGAGATTGGCGGTCAGTTTTAATCACAATATCGGCACACTCCTGATAGAGAGGGTGGCGAACTTCAAATAGGGACTGCAGGATAGCGCCGGGGTTATCATTTTGCAGCAAGGGACGGTTTTTATCTTTAGCCGTGCGTTGTAACTGTTGTTCAACAGAGGTGTGCAGGTAAACTACCATGCTTTTCTGGCACATCAGTTCGCGGTTTTCCTTTCGGGTGATAGCGCCACCTCCGGTGGCTAATAGAATCGGAGTTGGGCTTTCCAGTAGCTCGGCAATGGTCTGTATCTCGCGTTTACGGAAGCCGTCTTCGCCTTCCACATCAAAGATCCAGGGTATATTGGCGCCGCTTCGGGCTTCAATTTCCCGATCAGAGTCAAAAAATTCCAAGCCAAGCTCTGCCGCCAGTAAACGACCTATGGTGCTTTTCCCAGCGCCCATAGGGCCGACTAGAACAATATTATGGTTATAGTGCATGTAGTTTCGTGTAGAAAAGTCATGTCAGTTCAGGCTGACACTGTCTTCAATCAGCCTCGGTGTAATAAATATCAGTAATTCTACTTTTTCCTGAGACTTTTCGGAACGCTTAAACAGATTTCCTAAAAGGGGCAGATCACCCAGGAGTGGAACTTTGAAATTTTGCGCGATGGATTCGGAGGTGTAAATACCGCCTAAGACGATAGTTTCACCATCATTAACTAAAACCTGAGTTTCGATGGCACTGGTATCAATCGCGGGGGCTCCATCAAATTCCTGATTACCCAATGCATCCTGAGTAATTTTCAAATCCATGATGATATGGGCATCAGGGGTGATTTGAGGTGTAACCTCAAGTGAAAGTACAGCATCCTTAAAAGCGATCTTGGTGCCACCCGAGGAGGACTCTTCACGATAAGGGATCTGTTTACCAGATCTTATAATCGCTTTACGTTTGTTGGCAGTGATTACCTTGGGTTGAGAAATAATCTCTCCTTTACCTTCACTGGCTAATGCTGCCAGTTCCATATCTACCAAAATGCTGGAATCCGCGTAACCCAGAGCAAAGCTACCGCTGCTGGGGTTAAAATTGAAGGAGCTGCCACTGCGTACACCCAAGTCAACGGTTAAACCATTTTCGCCAATCGTTTTAATACCGGTATCAATGGCAGCACTGCTCCCACCGCCCCAGCGTATACCTAGCTCGTTACCAATATTGCTGCGAGCACTGACGATGCGCGCTTCAATTAATACCTGCTGAATGGGAATATCCAGTTTTCTGATGGCGCTTTGAATCTTTAACAGGGAGCTGGCCACATCCTGAACCAAAATGGTATTGGTGCGTTCATCCACCAGGGCCCGGCCCCGCTTTGACAGAAGCCCACCATGATTGTCTACACCGTTTAGAATGGTCGCAATCTCAGAGGCTTTGGCGTATTGGATCTGGATAAACTCCGATTCCAGCTCAGCCAGTTCCTGTGTGTCTAAATTGGCTTTCAGTTCTTGGCGTTCCCGTTCCGCAAGCTCTTCTGCAGGAGCAACTAAAAGAACGTTGCCTGTTCTGCGGCTAGCCAAGCCTTTACTGTCCATTACCAGCTGTAGCGCCTGATCCCACGGTACTTGCTCCAAATGCAGCGTGACATTGCCGCTGACACTATCGCTGGTAACCAGGTTTAGGTTGGTTGTTTCAGCGATGATCTGTAAAACTGCACGAATATCGATGTTCTGAAAGTTAAGTGTCAGCTTCTTGCCGGTATAAGGAAATTTTTTCTGCCGTTCCCGATTTTTATCCTCTTCGTTGACGGGTTTGATCTCCAGGGTCAGTTGACGGCCAGTTTGATAGGCTATGTAGTTATAGCTCCCTTCCAGGTCCAGAACTAGCAAGGTGTTTTCCCTGCTTTGCTGTACCCGTATTTGTTGCACAGGGGTTGAAAAATCTTTCACATCAAGGGTGCGCCTGAGAGCTGGAGGGAGGTAAATATTGGCCAGTTTTAGTTCCAGCTTTCCTTTGGCTGTTTCCCGCAGCATAAAAGCGCTGTCAGGCTGATCCAGTTTGAGGGTTAATAGCCCCTTGTTATCCTTGCCGCGACGAAAATCGATATCCTGTATACGGGGTGATAAAGCCGTTTGAGATGAGGTTAGGGCAACAGTTGAGTTGGCTTGATGGGACGGTTGCAGATCCCCCAGATTAATGCGGACCTGATTTTTAATCACTTTGCTGCGAAATGAGGTGGGGGCGTTCAGGTCGAGTACCAGGCGAGTACGGCCATTGGCTTGTGCACCTGAGATTGTTTTTACCTGAGCCTGGTTGTAATGGAAATAGCGCTGTGGCAGCTGGTTCTGAGTATTAAGCAGATCAATCACCAGGCGGCTGGGGTTATCCAATTGGTAGGTCAGGATTTTTGCGGGAGGTTTGTCCAGTTGCAGAATGATTTCGGTCTGATGCTCTTTGGTATTATGGAGTTCGATGTTCTTTAAAACAGCGTTTTTGGCGTGAACAGTAGGCAGTGACAGGCATAATACGAATAGAGCACAGGATTTTATCAGTGTTCGAGATATTGCTCTTGGCGGCGTAAAGGATGTTGACATGCTAATCCTAATTGAATCGTAGCGTTAACTGTCTGGTGCGTTTGACCCAGTTACCGAGCTCATCCTGCACTGTCTCTTCTATAATGACCTTCTCATGGCTAACGTCGGCTACCTTGCCGAAATTTTGCCCTAAAAAATCATGTATTGTGATTTTATGGACTTGTCCGTGCCCGTCATCAATCAATGCTGAGGGATGTTTGTCGTTGTCAAACTGTATACTGCCAACCATGGAAAGACGTTCAAATGGTATTAACTCCAAAGAGGTCTTCTCACGGGTGAAGTTTGGAGCCAGTGCACTGTCGGCGGTTGCTTTATTATCATCATCGAAATCGTCCTCCTTTGAGCGAAAAGGGCTGCGTAGATTACTGCCGGTGTAACTGATAGGAGAATAAACATCCATCTCCGGCAATGGTGAGATATCACCAGAAGATCTGGATTTAATCTGCAGTAACTGGGCGTTAAGTGCTTCTATGTCATCAGTACCATTGCACGCACTGAGCAAAACGGAGGTCAACAGCAGTAGAGGAGCCAAACACTTCATCGCGCACCCTTAGTCCTTTTTATCTGCAGAGTGGTTTTTATCTCCAAAGTCGCTACCATTATTCCCGGTTTGAACGGTTTTTTTATTGTGGTAGGTCATAGCCTGTATGCGTAGATTAAGCAGTTTAGTATCAGGTTTAAGACTAAAGTCGTGCAGTGTAACAATTCGTTGTAGCCCTGTAATACTGGCAACAAATAGGCTTAGATTGTGAAAACTACCCGAAATCTCTAAATCGATGGGTTGAGCCAGGTAAATTTTATTATCTTTAATAGGTTGGAGTTTGAGTGATTGGATTTCGACGCGATTGTTTTGCGCCAGTTCGCCAATCTGTTCAATTAATTCGGGGATAGCGTTGTCATCGGGGAGCTGGCTGGAAAGCGTTTTAATCAGTTGCTGAATCTCAGACATCTGCTGGCGATAAGCGATTAAATTAGCCCCCTGTAAGGCTTTTATCTCATAAGCTTGTATCAGTTGCTTTTCTAGGGCCTTAGTCTGTTGATATTGGTGTTCCAATGGTTTGATATAGAGCTGATAGCCCAGAATCAAAGTCAGAGTAAAGATCGTTATCAGTGTAAGGAAGCGACCAGGGCGGGGCCAGGAACCGGCGTTTTTAAAATCGATCTCTGCCAGGTCAATATTTACTATCTTGTTTTTTAGCTTATCCCAGAGCTGTGAGTCCCTCTGTAATGACTTCATGGTGTCTTCTCTGTAAAAGAGTTAGGAGCCAGGTTGACCAGCAGAGTGAAGCGACTAAACCCTTGTTTATTCTGACTGCTGTTAACGTCGGTGAGTACGGGGTCATCGAAAGAGGTGGAACGTGCCAGATGGCGCATCAAGCTGGATATTTCTCGGTTATTCTTTGCTTTGCCGGTGATTTGAATCTCATTGCCGATTTTACTGACTTGAGTCAGGTAGAGGGAATCGATGCTGGCTTGTGCCAGGTTGTTGACGATATGGACCATGTTGCCTCGATCTGCCTGTAGATTCTGAATGATCTGCACCCAATCCAGCAATTTCTCCCTTTGTGTCTGTAATGTCTGCACTTCCTGAATGTCCCGATTGAGGTTTTCTATACCCAGCTGGATTACACGGTTGCGGGCAGACTGATGATCAATCTGGTGGTTAATCATTAAGCCATAGGCAAGTACCAATAATCCTGCACACAGAACTACCAGTAGAGAGAGTCGCAAAAAAAGAGTCTGGCGCTGTTGGCGCAGCTCTTCCCGCCATGGGAGAAGGTTGATGTTAGGCATCGACCAGATTCCTCATGGCAAGGCCAAAAGCAACCAAGAGTGCAGGGGCATCATTGTTTAGAGCTTCAGGATCAATTTTTGTGTTGATGGACGTATTTGCAAAAGGGTTAGCAACGCTACAGGGGATGCCTAAAGCGTGATGAACAACGCTAGAGAGTCCTCGTGTGGCTGAGCTGCCACCGGTCAGTAACAGGTAGTCGACATTGTTATACGCGCTGGAAGAGTAAAATAACTGAAGTGAACGGGTGATCTGCTGAAGCGATGCTTGCTGAAAAGGCTGGAGTAGTTTTTTATTGTAGTCTTCTGGTAATCCACCTTTTTTCTTTGCCAAAATGGCTTCGCCATAACTCATTTTATAATGGCGCATAATCTCTTCAGTCAGTTGCTTGCCACCAAAGAGCTGATCGCGGCTATAGATTATTTCCCCTTGATGCAAAATGCTAAGGTTCGTCATGGTGGTACCGATATCAACCACGGCTATCAGAGGTTTTCGATCGGTTACACCCTTTTGTGGTTTTATTGCTTTCGCTCCCTGTGGATCAATTGAAGAGACTACCCGTTCAATGGCGTAGCTTTCGATGTCTACTGCTTTAGGAATTAAGCCTCCAAAATGCAGAGCCTCCTGTAGGTCTTCCACTGTTTCCCGGCGGCAGGCCACCAACAGAACATGGTTCTTATCGGGGCGTTCCTCTACGGGGCCTAAAATCTCAAAATCTATCGCCACCTCGTTGAGGGAAAAAGGAATGAACTGATCGGCTTCTACCATGATTTGGAGTTCCAGCTCATCAGATGTTAAGTGAGCGGGCATCTGAATCTTGCGGGTAACCACAGAGGCTCCTGAAACGGCAGAGACCGTATGGCGGGTGCTGGGCTGTGCCAGCTCAACCAGTTTTTTTATGGCGATGCCAACCTGTTCAGGTTGCTGGATTTTGCGCTCAGCAATAGCCTGTGGCGGCAAGGGGGCTATGCCATAGCTCTCAACCTTCAGGTGGCCGTTATGGCTGCTGAGCTCCAGAAGTTTGACTGATGAACTGCTGATGTCCAAACCCAGCATGCTCTGTTTTTTGCTGTGTAAGAAACTAAACAAGACCGCTTCCTTGAGTGTCAAAGTCTAGAAAAAGTGTCAGAGATAAAAATTAAATCTTTTCACCATCCATATGCAATTGGAATCTAGGTGCCCTAGTTGCCTATAATGGCAGCTTTGCTGCTAATGCAGGCAGCCCCGGCGATTAAAGATATGGGACGCGGAGCTTCATGAATGCACTGATAACGTTTTTAAGATGGACCATGTATACCTTATTGGCAAGTTTTGCTGGTGCCAGTGTTGCGGGTTTAAGTGTAGTGCTGTATTTGGGACCACAGCTACCTGATATTGAGCAGCTAAGGGATATCCGTCTGCAGACGCCATTACGTATATTTAGCCGTGATGAAAAGCTGATCGCTGAGTTTGGAGAGAAGCGTCGTAATCCTGTGCGCTATGATCAAATCCCGAAAGAGTTCACACTGGCGATTTTAGCTGCGGAAGATACCAACTATTACACCCATAACGGTATTGATCTTAAGGGGTTGGCGCGCGCATTTGTTCAGCTGGCCCAAACAGGTCGTATTCAGTCCGGGGGGAGTACTATTACCATGCAGGTGGCCCGTAACTACCTGCTAACGCTGGACCAGACATTTACCCGTAAGTTTAAGGAGATCATGATCGCAATGCAGATGGAGCAGATCCTGAGCAAACAAGAGATCATGGAACTTTACGTTAATAAAATCTATCTGGGTAATCGTGCTTACGGTATTGATGCCGCAGCAGAAGTCTATTACGGCAAGGAGTTGAGTGAACTGTCGCTGGCCCAGCTGGCAATGATTGCTGGTTTGCCAAAAGCTCCATCCCGCTATAACCCTATTGTGAACCCTCGCAGGGCTCTGTTACGCCGTAACTGGATCATTCAGCGTATGTATGATCTGAAGATGATCGACCTCCCGGCCTATGAGCAAGCCGTGCATGAGCCTATCACGGCACGCTATCATGGTTTGAAACGTGAGGTGGAAGCACCTTATATTGCTGAAATGGTACGCAAAGAAGTGGCTGAGCGCATGGGGCGTGATGATCTCTACTCAGCGGGTTACCGGGTGTACACGACGATAGATTCCAAAGCTCAGGCTGCGGCAAATTCAGCACTGATTAAAGGTTTGTTGGATTATGACAAGCGACATGGCTGGCGCTCCGTACAGCAAAGAGATATCCCTGCGTTTATTGAAGAAGACCTTTCGGATAATACTGAGAAGTATGAAGACGGTGAGTTAGATCTGGGAATTTCTCTGGAGGCTTCCGGTGTAACGTCTGAAAGTGGAGAGGATATCAGCAACTGGATAAAAGTGTTGCGAGAAGCGCCGTCATATAATGATATTGTCCCGGCCGTTGTTTCTGTTGCTGAAGGCAAAACACTGCAGGTTGTGAACGAAGAAGGCCGCTATATTGATATCCCTTGGGAGACCGTTACCTGGGCGGCACCGTATCGTACATCGAGATGGAAAGGCCCCCAGTTGAAGAAGGTCTCCGATATTCTACGTCGGGGTGACCTGATCTATATCGAGCCTGTTGAAGATGGCTGGGGGTTGTCCCAGCTGCCTGATATTCAGGGCGCTTTTGTGTCTATGTCTCCAGAAGATGGTGGTGTGCTGGCTCTGATTGGTGGCTTTAATTTCTACCAGAATAAATTTAACAGGGTGTATCAGGGCGGCCGCCAGGCAGGGTCTATCTTTAAGCCGTTTGTTTATACGGCGGCATTGGAGAAAGGCTTTACTGCTGCTACGATTATTAACGACGCCCCTGTGGTTTTTGAAGATGTCAGCCTGGAGTCTGCTTGGCGTCCGAGTAACGCCAGCGGTAAGTTTTATGGTCCGACACGTCTGCGTCATGCGTTGTATAAATCCAGAAATCTGGTATCGATCCGCATCCTAAGGGAGATTGGTGTTGAGTCGGCCATCGATTTTGTTGGTCGGCTGGGTTTTGATATTGAGAAGCTGCCTCGAAATCTGTCTCTGGCACTAGGCAGTGCTACGATTACGCCATACGAAATGGCTGCAGGCTATGCTGTGATTGCCAATGGAGGCTATAAAGTTAAGCCTTATTTTATTGCGCGTATTGAAAGCAGTAGTGGCGAGGTTTTGTTCCAGGAAACACCGAATGTTGTGTGCCGCCAATGTAGCGCTACGACGCAAACGGTAATGCGAGGTGATCAGGTTTTACCAGTGGCTCCACGAGTAGCAGATGAGCGGAGTGTTTATATTATGCATAGCCTGTTAAAGGATGTTATTCGCCTCGGTACCGGCCGTAAGGCGCTAGTGTTGAAGCGTAATGATATCGGTGGAAAAACAGGTACTACGAATGACCGTAAAGATGCCTGGTTCTCCGGTTTTAATCAGGAAATTGTCGCTACGACCTGGATTGGCTTTGATAAGCCAGAAGATACAGGGGAGTATGGTAGTAAAGCTGCATTACCAGTCTGGATTGATTTTATGGCAGAAATGCTGAAAGACAGACCTGAGAGTAGTATGAAGCAACCTGTTGGCATTACCACGGTGCGTATCGACCCGGATACAGGCAAGCGTGCCCACCCTGGCCAGTCTAATGCAATCTTTGAGGTTTTCCGGGTAGAGAACGTACCTAAAATGGAGAAGGCAGTGCCGACATCCTCTTCAGAGAAAGCGATGGGGGTATCTCCCGGTGGAGTAGAAGCTTCTCCCGCGCCTGAGTCACTGTTCTAGAGTGTTGCCAAAAGCTAATTTGATTGTTGCTGCGATGTGGCTGTCGGTGAAGATAAGCTTGTCGGCCACTTAACCCTGTCAGCAAGAAGGTAAGGGATACGAGGGTGCGAGCTTATAAGGTGTGATATATGGCGGAAAGGTTCAGTTAAAAAAACGGCACCCTTGTGAGGTGCCGTTTTTTATGCCGGAACGAATGTCGTGTGGACATTTATTTCGCGCATAGTGTCTTACAGTGGGTAGTGCTCTGGGTATGGCAGACGTGCTACACCAGAATCTACAGCTGCTCGAGCTACCGCAGCAGATACTACACCCAGCAGACGGGAATCGGTTGGCTTGGGAATGATATAGTCAGGACCAAACTCCAGTTGAACGCCATCGTAAGCGTCGATTACTTCCTGGGTAACGGTCTCTTTCGCCAGGTCTTTAATGGCGTGAGCTGCAGCTACTTTCATCTCTTCGTTGATGCGTGCTGCACGAACGTCCAGAGCGCCACGGAAGATGAATGGGAAACCCAGTACGTTGTTCACCTGGTTTGGATAGTCAGAGCGGCCAGTCGCCATGATCAGGTCATCACGAGTGGCATTAGCCAGCTCTGGGCTGATCTCTGGGTCTGGGTTAGAACAGGCAAATACGATTGGCTTAGGTGCCATTTTCGCCAGTTGCTCAGCAGACAGCAGGTTAGGACCAGACAGGCCAACGAATACGTCAGCACCATCAATCGCATCATCCAGGGTGCGCTTATCGGTGTCGTTTGCGAACATCGCTTTGTACTGGTTCAGGTCATCACGGCCGCTATGGATAACGCCTTTACGATCCAGCATGTAGATGTTTTCTGGCTTGGAGCCACAGCTCACCAGCAGTTTCATACAAGCAATCGCCGCTGCACCCGCACCTAGGCATACGATTTTGGCTTCTTCGATCGTTTTGCCCTGAATTTCCAGAGCGTTCAGCATACCCGCTGCAGTTACAATCGCAGTACCGTGCTGATCATCGTGGAATACAGGGATATCGCACTGTTCGATCAGAGTGCGTTCAATTTCGAAACACTCAGGGGCTTTGATATCTTCCAGGTTGATACCGCCGTAAGTGTCGGCGATACGGGCAACCGTATCAATAAAGGCTTGTGGGCTTTCGGCGTTCACTTCAACATCAACAGAGTTGATATTAGCGAAGCGCTTGAACAGCAGGCTCTTACCTTCCATTACTGGCTTACTGGCCATTGGACCCAGATTACCCAGACCCAGAATAGCACTACCGTCGGAGATTACAGCAACCAGATTGCCTTTACCGGTGTAGCGGTAGGCATTTTCTGGGTCTTTTGCAATTTCACGGCAAGGCTCAGCAACGCCTGGGCTGTAAGCCAGGGACAGGTCGCGAGCTGTTTCTGCTGGCGTGCTAATCTCAACACTCAATTTCCCTGGAGTTGGATAAGCATGATAGTCCAGCGCAGCTTGTTTCATATTGTCTGACATTTTTTATGTTCCGGTTGTTAGGGTTTAGCATTTCAGAGCATATAGAAAAATACCAGTGCGAACAAGACGAGCATAGTACAAAAGTCAAAGAACTTTTTTTACAAAAAAAAGGCGGTTTTATTCCAAAAAAACGCTATGAAAATCAAGCTGTTGTAATTTGACTACGCCCAGTGGGTCATAATGGGTCAGCGGTAGAATCAGTCTGACACGAAAGTCTTTGTGCTTATATAAGCTACTTTTAGATAGGGATGACAATAACTTGTTGCGGGTGAAATATTTTTACCGAGTTTGGGCAGGCAAGGGAAAGAAAAGAGGGGAGAGCAGAGGGCCGTAATGCTAAAGGGCAATTTGTGTGCTTGGAAACAAAAAAGGCACCCAAAAGGTGCCTCTTTTACAAACTGCAATTGCTTAGCGCTTAACGCGGCTTGCAAAACGCTGCTTGAACTTGTCAACACGACCACCAGTAGAAGCTTGCTTCTGCTTACCAGTGTAGAAAGGGTGACACTGAGAGCATACGTCTACGTGCAGGTCTTTGCCCAGAGTAGAACGCAGGTCGAAAGTGTGACCGCAAGTACAAGTTGCTTTCACTTCGGTGTAATTAGGATGGATACCATCTTTCATTGGAGGAAACCTCTATCAATATGAACCGCCACCTGGTCTTGCCAGGCACCGTTCAAGGTCGTAGTAAAAAACCGGTTATCTTATGCAGTCTGTATTATGAGTCACATAAGAGGGTGAGGCATAATAGCAGAGATTTTCATATAGGCAAGAGGCAAAGATGCCTTCATTATTTGATGATGAGTTATCCGTAATACGAGTAGCGTTACCCGTCCCTTTAAGGCGTTGTTTTGACTATGTTATTCCACCTCAGTTGCAAAATAGCTATTTACCGGTGGGGGCACGGGTGCGGGTGCCGTATCGCAACCGAGAGCTGATTGGCGTCATTATGCAGCGTCAGGTGACACCGGATGTAGCGCTGGAAAAACTGAAGCCTATTGCTGAGCTGCTTGATGATGCGTCTTTATTAAGTGAAGAGCAGTTACAGCTGGCGCAGTGGTTAGCTCGCTATTGTCATGGGCCTATTGGTGAAGTGATTGCCTTGATGTTGCCGCCTTTGTTGCGTCAGGGCGGTGCCGCGCATATTCAGGAGGAAACCTACTGGCAGGCCACGCTCAGCGGTTACAAGCTGGATCCTCAGCAGATTCGCCGTGCCAGTAAGCAAGCGGCCTTATTAAAGGAGCTGCAAAAACATCAGCAACCAGTGGCTGCTACAGTGTTGCGCTCACTGGGCTTTGCTCTCAGTCAGATGACTGCGTTGGAGGATAAGGGACTGGTATGCCGCCATCAGCAATCGAAGCATTTAACTCGTAGCACAGCATCTTCCGCTATATTGGCGGAAGTCCCTTTGGTGCTGAATAAACAGCAGCAATTCGTTGTAGACCGGGTTCTTGGGCGCTCTACCGTGACTGATGATACCTATGATGACGCTAATGAAGGTGAAGATAGGAGTGGTGCAGAAAAGGGGAGTAAAGAGCCAAGCCAGGCACTAAAAGATTTGCTGCAGAAACAGGATGGTGTAAGCGTTGCAGAGCAGGCGGTTGTTGCAAATACTGCAGACACTTTCCTGTTAGAAGGTATTACAGGCAGCGGTAAAACGGAGGTTTACTTACAGATTGCTGCTGAAATATTAAAACAGCAGCGTCAAGTGCTGGTATTGGTGCCTGAAATTGGTTTAGCGCCACAAACTGTGCAGCGTTTCAAAAAGCGTTTTGCTCTCCCTGTGCTCACCTTTCACTCAGGTTTAAACGAAAAAGAAAGACTGGATGCCTGGTTACTGGCGCGTGATGGTAAAGCGCGGATTCTGATCGGCACCCGCTCTGCTGTACTGGCCCCTTTTCACGATTTAGGACTGATTATTGTCGACGAGGAACATGATGCGTCTTATAAGCAGGGTGATGGCATCCGTTACTCTGCCCGAGACCTGGCCGTAGTGCGCGGTAAAATGAGTCAGGTACCTGTATTATTGGGATCCGCAACCCCTTCTCTTGAGAGCCTGTATAATGTCGAAACCGGGCGTTATCACGGGTTGCAGTTAACTCAAAGAGCGGGTGAAACCAGTCAGCTACCAAAAATCTATCTACATGATATTAAAAACCGTCGTTTGCAGCAGGGAGTGGACTTTGGCTTGCTGCAAGTGATGCGTCAGCACCTGGAGAGTAACGGTCAGGTATTGGTGTTTATCAATCGTAGGGGATTTGCCCCGACCTTGATGTGTCATGATTGTGGATGGATCGCTCAGTGTAATCATTGTGATGCCCGTATGACGTTGCATAAAGAACCGCCCAGACTTCACTGCCATCATTGTGATACCGTTCGGGCGATCCCTCAATCCTGCCCTAAATGTGGTAAACATGACCTTAAACCTGTGGGTAGTGGCACTGAGCGTACCGAAGAGGCGTTGGAGCGTGCGCTCAGTGATTGGCCTGTATTGAGGATTGATCGGGACAGTGTCAGCCGCAAAGGCGCTATGGAAAAAGTACTGGATCAGGTACGTAGTGGAAAACCCTGTGTTTTGGTCGGTACCCAGATGTTGGCGAAAGGACATCATTTCCCGGAAGTGTCTCTGGTGGTGGTATTGGATGCGGATGGTGGTTTTTATAGTGCCGATTTTCGTGGTTTGGAGCGTATGGGGCAGCTGCTCACTCAGGTGGCTGGACGAGCGGGGCGGGCCAGTCGTAAAGGCAAGGTCGTGGTACAAACCCATCATCCGGAAGATGAGTTGTTAAAGCTGTTGGCCAAGCATAACTACAGCGAGTTTTCCCGACAATTATTGGGTCAGCGTCAGGATGCGTTATTACCGCCATATACCTACATGGCATTATTGCGTGCGGAGGCTCCAAGGCGTGAGGATGTAGAGAGTTTTCTACAACAGATTATGCAGGCGGCGGAATCCCAGCTTACCTTAATGTATCCACAGGGTTTACCTGATCTGGAACGGGTTGGGCCTCTGCCCTCGCCTATGGAACGTCGTTTTGGTCGTTACCATATGCAGATCTGGTTGCAGGCAAGTCGACGGGCGGCTTTGCATCAGTATTTAGAAATCCTGATACGGGCGATTGAGATGGAGCCGTTAAGTCGAAAGGTTCGTTGGTCGCTGGATGTGGACCCTCAGGAAACGCTGTAGTCTTTACGTTGCGAAAGCTAAATCAAGACACTTGCACGAATTTCCTGCCCTGGAGCGCATTTTCCAGTTAACAGCAGCGTAAATAAAGACGATAATATCCGGCTATATTTTTTATCGACGGGTATTGCCCTTCCCCTATTTGGTTAACAGATTCGGATCGAAATGAAAGAACATATTGCAGAACTGATTGGTAGCGCCATTGATACTCTGAAGCAGCAGGAGGTATTACCTGCCGACCTGACGCCACGTATCATGGTGGAAAATACCAAAGATAAGGCCCATGGCGACTTTGCCACCAATATTGCTCTGATGTTAGCTAAACCGGCAGGATGTGCACCCCGAGATCTGGCTCAAAAGCTGGTTGATGCGCTGCCGGAAAGCCAGAATGTGACCCAGGTGGATATCGCGGGTCCTGGCTTTATTAACTTCTTTGCCAGTGCGGCCACCATTACTGCGGTTGTGGGCAAGGTGCTGTCTGAGAAAGATCAATACGGTCTGAGCCAAGTGGGTCAAAAGCAGAAAATCCAAGTGGAATTTGTATCGGCTAACCCAACCGGACCTCTGCACGTGGGCCATGGCCGTGGCGCGGCTTACGGTGCAACGGTCTCTGATCTGCTGGCTGCGGCAGGCTTTGATGTTCACCGTGAGTACTATGTCAACGATGCCGGTCGTCAGATGGATATTCTGGCCACCAGCGTGTGGCTGCGTTATCTGGAAAGCAATGGCGAAAGCTTTGACTTCCCAAGCAACGGCTATAAGGGTGATTACATCCGTGATATCGCCGCTAAGGTTCAGGCTCAGTTTGAAACCTCTCTGGTAAAAGCGGCGGCTGACGTTTTTGCCGGTGTACCGGCTGATGAGCCTCAAGGCGGCGATAAAGAAGCTCATATCGATGGTCTGATTGCGCAAGCCAAAGCCTTGCTTGGGGCAGAAGGTTACGAGCAGGTCTTTGATATCGCGCTGGAAGATATCCGTGGCGATATCGAAAATGATCTGGGCGAGTTTGGTGTTAAATATGAGGAATGGTTCTCCGAGCGTTCCCTGACCCGTGGTGGTGATGTTGAGACTGCGCTGAAGAAGCTGACCGATGCGGGACATATCTACGAAGAGAACGGTGCCCAGTGGTTCCGCTCGACCGCATTTGGTGATGATAAAGACCGTTGTGTGGTACGCGATAATGGTATGACGACTTACTTTGCGTCCGATATCGCCTATATGCACAACAAGTTTGAGCGTGGTTTTGACAAGGTGTTGTACCTGTTTGGTGCTGATCACCACGGTTACCTGCCGCGTCTGAAAGCGGTGTGTCAGGCGCTGGGTTATCCATTGGATAAACTGGACTTCCGTCTGGTGCAGTTTGCGATTCTGTACCGTGGTTCTGAGCGAGTACAGATGTCGACCCGTTCCGGTTCCTTCGTGACGCTGCGTGAGCTACGTGATGAGGTGGGTAACGATGCGGCACGTTTCTTCTATGTCAGCCGTAAGTCTGATCAGCATATGGGCTTCGATCTGGATCTGGCGAAATCCCAATCCAAAGATAACCCGGTTTACTACATTCAGTACGCTCACGCCCGTGCTTGCAGCGTCATGCGTAAGCTGCCTGAGCATGGTTGGAGTTTTGATCAGGCTGCGGGACTGGCTGCACTGGAAAAACTGGACAGCGATTACGAAAAAGATCTGATGGTAGCGCTGGCCCGTTACCCTGAGGTGCTGGAAAGCTGTGCTCTGAACTATGAGCCGCACGTTATGGCGCAGTATCTGAAAGATCTGGCCAGCGATTTCCATTCTTGCTACAACGCGCTGAAAGTGTTGGAAGATGACGCCCAAATCCGTAATGCCCGTCTGGCACTGGGTGAAGCGGTACGCCAGGTGTTGGCAAATGGCCTGCAGCTGTTGGGTGTTAGCGCACCTGAGGAGATGTAAGTTATGGCCCGGGACTTCGCCAGTAAACCCAGCACTAATCGAGGCGCTGGTGCCTCGATGATTCCTCAGGAGGAAACGGAAGAGGTAGCCCGTAAAGAGTTACCTGCCTGGAGTTGGTTGATTTTTGGTGTTGTCCTGGGTTTCGGTTTAGCCCGTTGGGTGGATGATGATCGTCCTGCGCCTTATATTCCACCTGCGCCAGCTGATTTATTGGAGCAAACGGTTGCACCGGCTCAGGAACAATCGGATCAGGAGCGTCAGCGTTATGATTTCTATAACTTGCTGCCTGAACAAGAGGTTGTGATGGAGCATGTGCCAGAATATAAATCGACGCCACGGGACTCAGAGAATTCACCTGAATATGATCTTCAGATTGGTTCTTTTAAAGCCAAGCCCGATGCTGAGCGTTTTATGGATCGCGTGAAAGAGATGGGCTTTAAACCCCGTATTCTTACATCCGAGAATGGTTGGTATAGGGTGCGCATCGGCCCATTTAAAGATCGACGCAAGCTTAATAAGGCTCAGGATCGTGTGACCCGGGCTAAGATGCAAACTCTCTTAATCCGTCTGCCGCAATAGTCCTGATTTCTGATAGTACAGTGATACTGCTGTGCTATCAGAATTAATCTTTTTCAGTGCTTGAATTTCCCGGATTCACCTCCACTTTATCTACTTTGGGTATTCTACCCTCATTATATTTGCAAAAAATGTTTGCGCTAAGGCGTTGTTCTTGGCGATAACTGGAGTATTGAATGACTACCATAGTAGCTGTGCGTCGGGATAATCAGGTGGTTTTAGCTGGCGATGGGCAGGTTTCCCTGGGTAATACCGTAATGAAAGGCAATGCCCGCAAAGTACGCCGTTTATACCGCAACCAGGTACTGGCTGGTTTTGCTGGTGGTACAGCCGATGCTTTTACTCTGTTTGAACGTTTTGAATCTCAGCTTGAAAAGCATCAGGGGCAGCTGGTTCGCGCTGCTGTTGAGATGGCTAAGGATTGGCGTACGGATCGTGCACTGCGTCGCTTAGAGGCTATGCTGATTGTGGCGGATAAAACGGCCTCGTTAGTAATTTCCGGTACAGGTGATGTGGTTGAGCCGGAGCATGGCGTTGTTGCCATCGGCTCTGGCGGTAACTTTGCTTTAGCTGCAGCCCGTGCTCTGCATGAGAATACGGATCTGTCTGCAACCGAGATTGCGCAGAAGAGTCTGGCCATGGCGGGAGATATCTGTGTCTTTACCAACCACTCCCCAACCATTGAAGAACTAAGCTGGTAAGCAGCGGCCAAGAGAAGGAAAAGATAGATTATGTCCCAGATGACTCCACGTGAAATTGTATCTGAACTGGATCGTTTTATTGTCGGCCAGGCTAATGCCAAGCGTTCTGTGGCGATTGCATTAAGAAACCGCTGGCGCCGTATGCAGCTGGATCCAGAGCTGCGTGCGGAAGTGACGCCAAAAAATATTCTGATGATAGGCCCAACGGGTGTTGGTAAAACCGAAATTGCCCGTCGTCTGGCCAAGCTGGCTAACGCTCCGTTTATCAAGGTTGAAGCCACTAAGTTTACTGAAGTAGGCTATGTGGGGCGAGACGTGGAAACCATTATCCGCGATCTGACCGATATGGCGATGAAAATGTTGCGTGAGCAGGAGATGCAGCGTGTCCGTTTCCGTGCAGAAGAGGCGGCAGAAGAGCGTATTCTGGATGCCCTGCTGCCACCGGCCCGCGCAGGTTTTAATGAAGAACCGGCTCGTGATAGCAATACCCGTCAACTGTTCCGAAAGAAACTGCGCGAAGGTGATCTGGACGACAAAGAGATCGAAATTGATGTCGCGGCACCGCAAGTGGGTGTTGAGATTATGGCGCCTCCAGGCATGGAAGAGATGACCAATCAGCTGCAGAGCATGTTCTCTAACCTGTCTAATGAGCGTACCAAAAAGCGTAAGCTGAAGGTAAAAGACGCCCTGAAACAGGCGACTGATGAAGAAGCCGCTAAGCTGGTAAACGAAGATGAGCTGAAAACACAGGTCATCGATGCGGTTGAGCAGAACGGTATCGTCTTTATTGATGAGATCGATAAGGTTGCTAAGCGCTCCGAAAGCGGTGGTGATGTGTCTCGTGAAGGTGTGCAGCGTGACCTGCTGCCACTGATTGAAGGTAGCACTGTATCCACCAAACACGGCATGGTTAAGACGGACCATATTCTGTTTATTGCCTCTGGTGCCTTCCACCTGAGCAAACCATCGGATCTGATCCCTGAGTTGCAGGGCCGTCTACCGATCCGTGTTGAACTGGAAGCTCTGGGGCCGGATGACTTTAAGCGCATTCTTACAGAGCCAGATGCGGCTCTGACGCTGCAATATAAATCTCTGATGGCGACTGAAGAGCTGGATATTGAGTTTACCGAAGACGGGATCTCCCGTATCGCTGAGATTGCGTATCAGGTGAACGAAGGTACAGAGAATATCGGTGCCCGTCGTCTGCATACCGTGATGGAGCGTTTGCTTGAGGGTGTTTCCTTCGACGCCAGTGATATGACCGAAAAAGTAGTGATCGACGCTGACTATGTGAATGGACAGTTGAGCGATCTGGCGATGGATGAAGATCTGAGTCGCTTTATTCTGTAAGTGTTGCAGAAGGGGTTGATAACAAAAATGGGTGAAGTCTGACTTCGCCCATTTTTGTTTTAGATGCTTGTTTAACGGTGATGTTTTATTTTTTCTTTGTTGAAAATCTGTAATGGCAATTGATAGAGCCAATGTAGCATTGATCAGCTGAGGTTAGATGTTCAGAAGAGGTCGATATGTCCCAATCCAAAGTGCCTGTTGATATTAAGTATCGGAAAAAAGCGAACCTGCTGGAGTTGCATTATTCCGATGGCCAGATGTTTGAACTGGAAGCTGAGTTCCTGCGTGTCTATTCTCCTTCAGCGGAAGTGAGGGGGCATGGCGAAGGTTCTGAGGTGCTCCAGGTGGGTAAAAAGTATGTTGCTATCACTAATATCCAACCGGCCGGTAGTTATGCTATCAAAATCACTTTTGATGATGGTCATGATAGTGGCCTGTATTCCTGGGAATACCTGTATGAAGTGGCTCAACACAAAGATGCATTCTGGCAGGATTATCTCAATAGGCTGGAAGCAGGCAATGCCAGTCGTGAGCCCAGTTTGATCTCGATTAAACAGTTGTAAACTTCACCTTTGTCAGCCTTTAATCGCAGGTGAATAGCAAAGACAAATCACCTGCGCCGGTTTACAATGTGCGCAATTTTTTTCAGTTAAGGTTCCATCATGTCCGAGTCAGATAAGGAAAAGAGCACGACCCACTTTGGTTATGAGCAGGTCAATGTAGAAGAGAAAGCCGGTAAAGTGGCCGAAGTTTTTCACTCCGTTGCCGCGAAATACGATCTGATGAATGACCTGATGTCGATGGGTGTCCACCGTCTGTGGAAACGCATGACCATCGAGATGAGCGGTGTACGTCGTGGTAATACCGTGCTGGATATTGCAGGTGGCACCGGTGATCTGACACTGAAGTTCTCTCGCCTGGTTGGTCCTGAAGGCAAAGTCGTACTGGCAGATATTAATGATTCCATGCTGAAAGTGGGCCGTGACAAGCTGTTAGACAAAGGCTGCAGCGGTAATGTGGAGTTTGTCCAGGCTAATGCCGAATGTCTACCGTTCCCGGATAATACCTTTGACTGTATCACCATCGCTTTTGGTCTGCGTAATGTGACCGATAAGGATAAGGCGCTGCGCTCCATGGCGCGTATTCTGAAGCCTGGCGGTCGTTTGCTGGTGCTGGAGTTCTCCAAGCCGACTAATCCTGTGATGAGCAAAATTTACGATACCTACTCGTTTACCGCACTACCGATGATGGGTAAGCTGATCACTAATGATGCGGACAGCTACCGTTATCTGGCGGAATCTATCCGTATGCACCCGGATCAGGAAACCCTGAAGGGCATGATGGAAGAGGCGGGACTGTCCCGTGTGGAATACCACAATATGACCAACGGTGTTGTTGCTCTGCACCGGGGTGTGAAGCTGTAATATGTTGATCCATGCTCTGCTGGAAGTCGCAGAACAGTTAATCAATCCTGTTTTGAAACGTGATCCGGCCAGCTTGCGTCAATTGGCTGAGCTGGATGGTCGTGTGCTGCGTATTCGTTGTTTTCAGCCTGATCTGGCGGTGTTACTTTGGCCTTCAAGCCAGGGCATTCATCTTGAACAGGATCAGTCTATCGACGTCGATGCAGAAGTGCAGGGCAGTCGTGAGCAATTTGTTGCTTTTCTGCTTGCGGGCAAAGAGCAGGAGCGTCTGTTGTTTCAAGGAGATATCTCCCTGTTAGGGGATGCTCAGCTGGTGCGTCGCCTGCAAGGCATCTTTACTCAGTTGGATCTGGACTGGCAGGGCTTGTTGGAAAAGCCTTTGGGTGTGGTGCCCGCGAATCTTTTACTGAGCCCATTACGTCAGCTGTCTCAATGGCCTAAATCGGTATTGAATAGCAGTCGGGCGGATTGGCAGGAGTATCTGCAGGAAGAGATCGCTTTACTGCCCGGCGAGTACGAGATTTCCGCTCACGGGAAAGGGGTGAATCAGTTACGTCAAAGTACGGATCGCTTGGAAGCCCGTGCGCAGCGATTGCAAAACCGTATCCAGCAACTGCAGGCTCAACAGTCTTCAAACACTACATCTTCTGAGCCATCTCAGGGGGCTGATAACAGTCCCGCGTCATCTACGGAATAACACCGGGTAGCCTGCCCTGATATTGGAGTCACTGTGTCTCGCCTGCGTCGTCTGTTAAAAATCATCGCTGTTATTAGTCGCCACCGTCTGGATTGTTTGATTCCTATGGAGCGACTGCCGTGGTTTCTGGTGCTGCTATTGAAGTGCTCACCATTTCGTTTGATTCCTATGGGGGATGAAAGTCGAGGTGAGCGTCTGCGTCTGGTGCTGGAAGAGCTGGGGCCGATTTTTGTTAAGTTTGGCCAGATGCTATCCACCCGCCGGGATCTGCTACCGGATGATATCGCAGACGAACTGAAAAAACTGCAGGATCAGGTGCCGCCTTTTGCCAGTGATATTGCGGTGAAAGAGATTGAGTATGCTTTGGGCAAACCTGTTGATGAGCTGTTTAAAAGCTTTGAACGTCAGCCCATGGCTTCGGCATCCATTGCTCAGGTCCATGCTGCTGAGCTGCATAGCGGTGAGAAAGTCGTTGTAAAGGTAATCCGTCCGGGTATCAAAAAGGTGCTGCGTAAGGATATCAAGCTGCTCTATACCCTGGCCCATAGCCTGCAGCGTTGGGTGCCTGAAGCGAAGCGTCTGCATCCGGTGGATATTGTGGCCGATTATGAAGCCACGCTGTTTGATGAGCTGGATCTGCAAAAAGAAGCGGCGAATACCTCACAACTCAAGCGTAACTTTGACGGTTCCCCTGCGTTATATGTGCCTCAGGTCCACTGGGAGCTGACGCGACGTAATGTCATGGTACAGGAACGTATCTACGGTATTCCTGTTGCTGAGGTCGATACCTTATACGCCCATAACGTCAATATGAAGAAATTGGCCGAGCGTGGTGTGGAGGTGTTTTTTACCCAGGTGTTCCGGGATAATTTTTTCCATGCGGATATGCATCCGGGCAATATTTTTGTCTCCTATGACAACCCTCATGACCCTCAATATATCGGTATCGATTGCGGTATTGTGGGCACGCTGTCGGAAGAGGATCAGCACTATCTGGCTCGGAACCTGCTCGCATTTTTCCGTCAGGATTACTACGAGGTGGCCCGGCTGCATATCGAGTCTGGCTGGGTGGCAGAAGGTACGCGGGTGAATGAGTTTGCTACGGCGATTCGTTCCGTGTGTGAACCTATCTTCGAGAAGCCTCTGAAAGAGATCTCTTTTGGTCTGGTATTGTTAGGCCTGTTCCAGACAGCGCGACGCTTTAATATGGAAGTGCAGCCACAGTTGGTGCTGTTGCAGAAAACACTGCTTAATATTGAAGGTTTGGGTCGACAGCTGTACCCGGATCTGGATCTTTGGAGCACGGCGAAGCCTTACCTGGAAGATTGGATGAAGCAGCGTATGGGGCCTAAAGGTGTGTGGAAGAATATGCGCAGCCAGTTCCCGAATTGGATGGAGCAGTTCCCGGAAGTACCCAATATGGTGTTTGGCGCTTTGGAGCAGGCTCAACGTTTCGAAGAGCGCCAACAGCGTCAGGAGCAGTTGTTGAGCCGTATGACTGATGCGACAGAAAAACGTGGTCGTCTGACCTCTGCGTCTCTGGGCTGGTTACTGGTATTGATCGCGTTATTATCGGCATCTGATGGTTGGCAGTGGTTGGTGGAGCTACCATTTTACTCACAGTTATTATTAGCTGGCGGTGTTTTCTTTCTGACCCGTCGTTAAGGCGTTAGGGACGAAATTGTTGAGTTCCGGTTATTCAGTGTAATACCGTTAGGCGTGGTGTCATTAGAGAAATTACTTTATGCTTGGTGACCCCCACAGGGCGCTTGAGCAAAACGAGAAACAGAGGTGGTATATGAGTGATGTTCTGCAACAATTAGGCGACATACTAGAGCAGCGTCGTCATGCAGATCCTGATACATCCTATGTAGCTAAGCTGCATCATAAAGGTCTGAATAAAATTCTGGAGAAGGTGGGTGAAGAAGCCACTGAAACCATTATTGCAGCCAAAGATGCACAGCATAGCGGTGATCACTCAGAAGTGATTTACGAAACAGCCGATCTCTGGTTCCATAGCTTGGTAGCTCTTTCTCACCTGGGTGAGTCTCCTCAGGCGGTACTGGATGAGTTGGCACGACGTTTTGGTATGTCAGGCTTGGAAGAAAAAGCTTCACGTACAAAATCATAATTATTATTGCAACATTATTATCGGTACTTGTGCCGATGAAAAACTCCGGCATAGGTACCGGTGAGAAATACGGGAGAGAGTTATGTTAGGTGGTATCAGCATTTGGCAGCTACTGATTGTTCTGGGCATTATCATTCTGATTTTCGGAACAAAAAAGCTGCGTAATCTGGGTGGTGATCTTGGCGGTGCGGTTAAAGGCTTTAAAGAAGCCGTTAGCAACCCAGACGGTGATGATAAAGACAAAGACGACAGTAATCAGAATAACCAAGCTAAGACCTCTATCGAAAAGAAAGAGTCTGACCAGGTTATCGAAGGCACGGCTGAAAAAACCGAACCTAAAAAGTAAGTCGTGAGACAAGACGATGTTTGATATCGGTTTTTTTGAACTCATGGTGATTGGCGTTCTGGCGTTACTGGTTTTAGGACCAGAACGTCTGCCAAAAGCCGCACGTACCGCTGGATTGTGGATTGGGCGCATTAAGCAGAGCGTTAGTTCGATTCAGCAGGAAGTGAATCAGCAACTGCATCTGGAAGAGATGCAGCGTCAGCTGGAGGAAAACCGACGTAAGCTGGAAGATACCCTGCGTCAGCAGGAGCAATCCATTACAGAGGCCAAACCCGCTAATGCAAACACTTCCACTGTTGATCTGAATGCGACAGATATGACGCCAACTTCTGATCATTCCGGTACCACTGGCCATTCTGATGTGGCTTCGGCTATGGACTCTGCAACAGTAAGCGATAAAAGAGATTCTGTTCAGGATGAAGGGCCTTTTGGCACGACTCCACCGGAGCGTAAAGGTTAAATATGACTCAGAGTGAACAACCCCAGCTGCCTCCAATTGATGAACAGCAGGGTAAGCATGCTCCCTTGATTGAGCACCTGATTGAGCTGCGTGGCCGCTTGCTGCGCAGTGTCCTGGTGGTGATCTGTCTTTTTATCGGTATGTACCCCTTTGCTAATGATCTGTATATGATCGTGTCTGAGCCGTTGCGAGAGCTGTTGCCAGAAGGCACTCAGATGATTGCAACTGAGGTCGCATCGCCTTTTCTGGCTCCTTTCAAGTTAACCTTGGTGCTGGCTATTTTCGGAGCGATTCCTTATATCCTTTATCAGGCTTGGAGTTTTATTGCGCCGGGTTTATATCAGCATGAAAAGAAAATTGCGATGCCATTACTGGCATCCAGTATCTTTCTATTTTATGCTGGCGCGGTATTTGCGTATTACGTGGTATTCCCGCTTATCTTCGCCTTTTTCACCTCGGCAGGCCCTGGTGATGTGGCGGTGATGACGGACATCAACTCCTATCTAAACTTTGTTCTCAAACTGTTTTTTGCCTTTGGCGTCGCATTTGAGATCCCAGTGGCGACCTTTATTCTGATTTGGACAGGTATTACTACGGTAGAGTCCCTGTCAGAGAAGCGCCCTTATGTGGTGATCTTCTGTTTTGTCATTGGCATGTTGCTGACCCCGCCTGATGTGATTTCACAGACTTTGTTGGCAGTGCCAATGTGGATTCTGTATGAACTGGGCATTTTAATGGGGCGCTTGGTTAAACGTTCTCAGGAAAAAGCCAAAGCGGAAAACGAAGAGCAGGAGTAATCCTGCTTTTCTTTTTCAGGATACTACCCACTTCTTTTGAATGATTTTTAATCTTTTTATCTCTTGTCTGCCTGCTTCATCTTTTCTCTCTTTTCTGTAATACGTTCTCAATGCCGGTCTGTCTTTTCTATTATTTGCGATTCTATATTTCGCTTTGTAGTGATCTGCACTACTCAATAATGTCAGAGATCTGACATTTCTCTGTAAGAGATTTGCCATATGTGTAGCTGCTGTTGTTTTAGATCAACTTAATTATCAAGAAGGTGCCTTCTAATGGCCTGTCTTGGTGAAACACCAGCGCTCGCTTCTGCACTGACGCAAGTGACGCAGAAACAATATTACAGGGAGGTTCAGTATATGGTAGACAGTAGCAGGATTTTGTTTGAAGACGATGATCATCAGGTGATCTGGTTCGGTTGGGAAGATCAGGAACATGAGTCTTTAGTACAATCCAATCAGCTGCTGATTATTCATGGTGAAAATGGCTACCTGCTGGATCCCGGTGGTGCATTTATTTTTTCTGAAGTTGCAGCCGAGGTGAGTAAATACCTTCCTTTGCATCAGATTCGTTATATTCTTGCGACACATCAGGACCCTGATGTGCTTTCATCGATTACCCTCTGGTTAAAAGCGACCGAAGCCCGCTTATTAATCTCTCGCCTTTGGGTTCGCTTTGTTTCTCATTTTGGTTTTAGTGATAACTCCCGTCTCGTACCTATTGAAGATCATGGTAAGCAGATACGTTTGGAAGATAATGCTTATATTCAGCTCTTACCTGCGCACTTTTTACACAGCGAGGGGAATTTCTGTTTCTACGATACCCGGTCTAAGACCCTGTTTACAGGAGATATAGGGGCATCTGTCTTTCCGAAAGGCGAACGTTATCTGATAGCGGATGACTGGCAAAAACAGGTGCAGTACATGGCTGGATTTCATCGGCGCTATATGGCTAATAATATAGCCCTGCGGCGTTGGGTTCGTAGTGTGCGTGGCCTGGAGATTGAGCGTATCGTACCGCAGCACGGTGCAGTCATACCGGCGTCAATGGTTGATGATTTTCTGGACTGGTTAGAACAGCTGGAGTGTGGAACAGATTTGATCGAGCAGATCTATGACAACGCGTTGAACTGATACATAAAGCTAATGGCAGGGAGGGGCATCTTCCCTTTCAGCCTGGTGTGATCCCCCGATGAAGAACAAAAAGAGAGGTGGGCATATGGAACAGCAAATTACACGAGTCGAAGAAAGCAAAATCCTGTATGAAGATGATGAACATCAGGTCGTTTGGTTTGGCTGGGAGGAAGCAGAAGGCGCTGATGCTTTTGTACAGACCAACCAATGCCTTGTTGTTAATCATGATAAAGGCTATCTGTTTGATCCCGGTGGCACTTATGTTTTTCACCATGTGCTGGAAAATATTATGCGGGTCATTAATCCTCGTCAGATTCGTTACCTCTTTGCTACGCATCAGGACCCGGATGTTTGTTCTTCAATTCCCTACTGGATGAAAACCACAGATGCCGATCTGCTGATCTCACGGTTGTGGTTGCATTTTGTCTCTCACTTTGGTCTTGAAGATGTCGATCGAGTAACACCGGTACCAGATGGTGGTGGGCGTATCACATTGGATTCTGGTGATTATATTGCCATGATCCCTGCGCATTTTTTACACAGTGAAGGTAATTTCAGTATCTACGACAGTCGCTCAGGCATATTGTTTTCAGGGGATATTGGGGCGGCTATTTTTCCGACAGGAGAGCGCTATATGTTTGTGGATAATTTCGAGAGCCATCTCAAGTATATGGAAGGTTTCCACAAACGTTACATGCACAGTAATCAGGTGTGTGCCCGTTGGGTCGAGTTGGTGCGTAAGCTGGATATTAAAATGATCGTTCCTCAGCATGGTGCCATCTTTCCGCAAGAGCAGGTTGAGAATTTTTTATCCTGGTTTAGTGAGCTGCGTTGTGGCGGCGATTATATTGAGCAGATCTATCGTGATGAGCGTTTTTAGGCATAGGCAAGAGGGAAGCTGTTATGCTCATGAAAGAATTTGAGTTCAGTGCTATTAACTCTCAGGATATTGAACTGGATAAGCCGGTTCCCTGGCCGGTCTATGATGAGTTTGGCAAGCTGTTGATGGCGAAAGGCTCAATTATTCGCACTGAGCGACAACGGGAAATCCTGCTTCGGGTAGGGCTTTATGCCCGTGAGGAGCCCGAGGAAGAGAAAGAAGATGATTGGCTCAAACCGGTGAGCTTTAATCGCCCGATCAATCCGTTTGCGGAGTTTGATGATCTGTGCCTGCGCTTATCGGAACTGTTTCTTTATATTGAAAAGAAAGAGACACCTCCTGAAGGTGCTGTATATAAGCGCACTATGGGGATTGTGACTTATCTGCAGGGTTTGGTTGCTCATAATATGGATGCGATGATAGGGGCAGTCCATTTGATGGATAATTTCCCCTATCATGTCCTGCATCCTATTCAGATGGGGATTCTGTGTGAAGTCATCGCCTCCCGGTTGAAGATTAAGCAGGAGAAGCGCTTATCCATGTTAGCTGCTGCGCTAACGAGCAATATTTCTATGAATGGTTATCAGGTTAAGCTACACCAGCAGCGCAAACCGTTAACTGAGCAGCAGAGAGAGGTGATTGAAAAGCACCCTGATGTTAGTGCTGCTATCCTGGCTTCATCAGGTATTGGTGACAATGATTGGCTTCAGTTGGTGCGCAGTCATCATGAGCGTCCGAGTGGTGAAGGTTATCCTCGACGCTTAAGTGCAAAAACGCTACCTATTGAGGCCAAAATTATAGCTTTGGCCGATGTGTATTGTGCCATGGTAACACCAAGGCCATATCGTGAGGCCGTATCGCATAAAGAAACCTTGCGTGAACTTTTTGTACAACGAGGCCTGTCTGTCGATGAAAAATTGACCTCTCTCTTTGTGCATGAGTTGGGACTTTATCCACCGGGTGTTTATGTCAAATTGCAAAATGGGGAGTTAGCAGTCGTTGTTGGGCGTACAGAAAGTCCAAAAGAGCCCTTGGTTGCCAGTGTGAGAAAACCGGATGGTAATGTTTTTCTGAACCCTAGGCGTAGAAACACGGAACAGGATGAGTTTTCAATTCGATCCACTTGCTCTGTTAGTGACAAGGTCTCTGTAAACCCGGCTATGTTGTGGGGAATACAAGCCTTGAGGGTTGAGAAAAAACGCCTTAATCGCTAACCAGAGAGGTTGCAATACCGCCCTCTCAGTCGAATAAATACCGGCTGGCAATTTAAAGGCGTTTTTCAGTGTGCGGAGTATTTAGAGAATAGGGCGTCTCTATTGTGCCATTGCAAGAACCTTATCGACCAGTTTGAAGATACCTTCTGCTGCCTGAGATATATTTTGAGCTTCCATATAAGCTGGGGTAGAAACCACTTTGTTCTCGTGATCAATCACTACGTTGCCCGCATCGCAGCTGATATGTATACCGCCCATATGATTGATCTGGCCTGCAGTGGCGGCGTCGTAACCTATGGTGCAGCTTACACCAGAGCCCAAAATTTTAGGCAGTAACGCTGGGGCAATGCAGATCATACCGATGGGCTTATTCTGAGCCCGGAAGCTTTGTATCAGCTGTGCAAATTCAGGCAATACTGAGCATTCGGAGCCTTCGACAGCAAAATCAGATAGGTTTTTGGCGACACCAAAACCACCGGGGACGATAATGGCGTCAAAATCATCTGCATTGGCTTCATTCATAGGTTGGACGCTACCGCGGTTAATCCGGCTGGCTTCGGTCAGCACGTTGCGGCTTTCAGCCATAGTTTCCCCTGTTCTATGATCGACCACATGCATCTGCTCTATATCTGGGGCAAAGCAGGTTACGCTGACCTGATTCTGATCAAGGCGCAGCAGAGTCAGGGTGGACTCGTAGATCTCAGCGCCATCAAAGACGCCGCAGCCGGATAATACAACAGCAACTTTTTTATTTTGCATACTCGTCTCCTGGAGTTTGTCTGGCCCTGATCTTTTCAGGGCCGGATGTTTTAAAGCTTAGTCAGTTTTTGTTTTATGTTGTATCGGTTGTTTTAGAGCAGGCCACATTAACCAGAATAGATTGTTTGTTGGCAATTGCTGACTTTCCGGTTGGCCGATCATCATCTGTTTATGACCATCTTTTGGTTGTGCTACGTAACTGTTAAACCAGCGATCCCATATACTGAGATTAAAGCCAAAGTTACGGTGCATCTCATTGTTGTAGATAGAGTGATGGACCCTATGCATATCTGGGGTGACGATAAAGCGACGCAACATAATGTCGAGTTTTAGTGGGAGCTTGAGGTTGGCATGATTAAATAGTGCCATACCGCTCAACAGGCTTTCAAAGATCAATACGGCCAGAGCCGGTGCGCCAAGGATAATAATGGCTAGGTTTTTGATCAGTACTGAAAGCAGAATTTCAAAGGGGTGAAAACGCAGGGCTGTGGATAAGTCATAATCCTTATCATAATGGTGTACACGGTGTAAGCGCCACAGTGTGGGTCTATTGTGAAATAGACGGTGCTGCCAGTAAATTAAGCCATCCAATAACACAACGCACAAAATAACTGTTATGACGTCAGGTAGCGACAATAGGTTAAACAGGCCCCATTGCTGCTCTGTACTCCATTGAGCGACCAGAACGGGTAATAGGACACCGAGTAGACCCCGAACGAGCAGGCTATCGATAATGACAATAGAAAAGTTAGTCAGCCAGCGTTTAGGTGTTGAGTGCAGAGGCTTGCGCCTGGGAAATAACTGTTGTCCCAGTGTCAATAGTACAAGCAAAGTGATAAAGATACTAAGTCGAATGCTGGCTTCATCCATGGTCAACCCTTTAATCTTGACGGTGGTAACAACGAATTAGACATGCTGAAGCAGGCCTAAGTTTCGGTCAAACCCTTTATTTGCCTGATTTTGTGACTTGATTTTCTGCTTGGGGAGCGGGAGTATTGTGCGCTTGTTAATAAATAGTGAAATAAAGGTTGCTGGAACAAGGCGTTGATATTTTCGAATGCCTAGAGCAGAAAGTATCAGAATCCTTTTATTTCGCAATGTAGATTAATGAAAATATCAGGCAGAACAACAGTTATGCATATAGCTGCTTTCGCGTTGGATGGCGACGGAAGAGTGCTCTAGCCTATTGATTTATCAGAACTCTGCCGATTGAAATATTTTTGTCATATTGCTGGCAGATACTTGGTTTCGGCAGGTGAATCTCCTTTGAAAACGGAGCGCCCAAAAGAGTGTTTAATTCTGGCCAAAGATTATTTCCAGCAACGCGTATGCGTCGCATGCGTGCAGACGACTTTTCCCGTCGTTTAATGCGTGAAAATCAACTCAGTGTCGATGACCTGATCTATCCTGTGTTTGTTTTGGGTGGAGAAGATCGGCGCGAAGCCGTGGCATCTATGCCAGGTGTTGAGCGTATGAGTCTGGATCTATTGCTGAAAGAAGCAAAAGAGCTGGTTGATTTGGGTATTCCTGCCATTGCCCTGTTTCCTGTGTTATCCCAGGACGTGAAGACCGAGTTTGCTGAAGAAGCCTATAGTGCTAATGGTTTGGTGCAGCGTGCTGTTAAGGCACTGAAAGACCAGCACCCAGAGTTGGGTATCATCACAGATGTTGCACTGGATCCATACACGATTCATGGTCAGGATGGCATCTTAGATGAGAATGGCTATGTGTTGAATGACCGTACGGTTGAAACTCTGGTAAAACAGGCCCTGTCTCACGCAGAAGCGGGTGCGGACGTGGTGGCACCATCGGATATGATGGATGGTCGTATTGGTTCTATTCGTCAGATTCTTGAACAGGAAAACTTGGTGAATACCCGTATTTTGGCTTATTCAGCCAAGTACGCTTCCAGCTATTACGGCCCCTTCCGTGATGCAGTCGGTTCGGCAGGTAATCTGGGGAAGGGCAATAAGTTTAGTTATCAAATGGATCCCGCCAATTCGGATGAAGCACTGCATGAAGTGGCGTTGGATCTGGCCGAAGGTGCGGATATGGTGATGGTGAAACCAGGCATGCCATATCTGGACATCGTGCATAGGGTCAAACATGAATTAAAAGTACCCACCTTTGTTTATCAGGTTAGCGGTGAATATGCGATGCATATGGCGGCTTTCGAAAAGGGTTGGCTTTCTGAGGAAGCTGTAACACTGGAATCACTCATGTGCATCAAGCGCGCAGGAGCAGACGGTGTGCTAACCTATTTTGCTAAGCGCGCAGCACAATTACTGCAACGCTGATTCTTGCGGGGTGGAGGCTATGTATGCTACGGAGAGTTACCAATGGATCAAACGAACCAATCTGCGCCACCCCCAAGTGATGACACTATCCTCCCAGATGGCGGCTCAGGGCGACCTATTTTGAGAATTAATCGTTCAGATAGCGGTACTCGCGGTAAAACAGCGGAAGAAGCTGAAAACGAAATCAGTCTGGATAATTCTGAGCTGTATATCAACCGTGAACTCAGCCACTTACAGTTTAATATCCGGGTGCTGGAACAGGCACTGGATACTTCTCATCCACTGTTAAATCGTTTGATGTTCCTGCTGATCTTCAGCAGTAATCTGGATGAGTTTTTTGAAATCCGTGTTGCAGGTCTGAAGCGTCAGGTGGCCTTCAGTCGTGAGAAAAGCGATGCAGACGGTTTGATGCCGCAAGAGGTGATGCGCCAGATCAGTGATATCTGTCATGGTGAAGTTGAACGTCAGTACAGCATCCTGAATGATCAGCTGATTCCAGCGATGGAAGAGGAAGGCATTCGCTTTCTGCGTCGTGCTGATTGGAATAAAGCGCAAGCAGCCTGGGTATCTGACTTCTTTTATGATCAGATTCAGCCGATTATCAGTCCAATCGGTTTGGACCCTTCACACCCTTTCCCACGCCTGGTGAACAAAAGCCTCAACTTTATTGTTGAGCTGGAAGGTAAAGATGCCTTTGGTCGCGAAGGTGGTTTGGCCATTATTCCAGCGCCGCGTTCTCTGCCGCGTTTGATTCGTGTGCCGAGTGAAGTCACCGAAGAAGGCGATAACTTTGTCTTCCTGTCTTCTATGATTCATGCGCACGCAGAAGGGCTGTTCCCGGGGATGAAAGTTAAGGGATGCTATCAGTTCCGTCTAACCCGCAATGCCGATATGGTGGTCGATCCTGAAGAAGTGAGTGATCTGGCTAGCGCTCTGCGTGGTGAGTTACTATCCCGTCGTTATGGCGACGCGGTTCGTCTTGAAGTGGTTGATAACTGCCCTGAAGAGTTGATCGAAGTACTGTTGCAACAGTTTGGTCTGACCGAGCAGGAGCTGTATAAAGTCAACGGGCCGGTTAACCTGACCCGCCTGATGGCCGTGATGGGCGCAGTGGATCGTCCAAATCTGATGTATCCAATGTTTACACCAGGAACAGCAAAACAGCTGCGCCGAGGGAATAGTATTCTGGAGGCGATGCAACAGAACGATATTCTGCTTCAGCATCCATTTGAGTCCTTTACTCCGATTATCGATCTGTTGCGTGAAGCTGCTCGTGATCCTGATGTCTTGGCGATCAAGCAAACGCTATATCGTACGGGGCCTGATTCAGAAATTGTCGATGCTTTAGTCGAAGCTGCCCGTAACGGTAAAGAGGTCACGGTCGTAGTTGAATTGCGTGCCCGTTTTGATGAAGCGGATAACCTGCAACTAGCCAGTCGTCTGCAAGAAGCTGGTGCTGTGGTGATCTATGGTGTGGTGGCTTATAAAACACATGCTAAGATGATGCATATCGTGCGCCGCGAAGATAATAAGATCCGTCACTATGCTCACTTGGGGACGGGTAACTACCATGCTAAAACAGCCAAGTTGTATACGGACTATAGCTTCCTGACCAGTGATTCTCAGCTGTGTGAAGATGTCCACAAAGTATTCCTGCAGCTGTCCGGTATGGGCAAAACACTGAATATGAAGAAGCTGCTGCATGCGCCGTTTACGTTGCAGAAAACGCTGGTCGAGAAGATTGATCGTGAAATTGAGCTGGCGCAAGCGGGCAAACCGGCGCGTTTGATCTTTAAGTGTAACTCTCTGACTGATCCGAAAACGATCAAGGCGCTGTATCGTGCTTCTCAGGCAGGCGTTGAATGCAATCTGATTATTCGCGGAATGTGCTGTCTGCGCCCAGGTATCAAGGGCGTGTCTGAGAATATTAAGGTGCGCTCGATTATTGGTCGCTTCCTGGAACATACCCGTGTGTACTATTTCCAGAATGACGGTGATGATGAGGTCTACTGCGCCAGTGCCGATTTGATGGAACGTAATCTTTATAAGCGTGTTGAGACTTGTTTCCCGGTTACAACGAAAAAACTGGCGCAGAGAGTGAAGAACGATCTGGAGACTTATTTGTTGGATAACTGTCAGAGTTGGGAGCTGCAACCTGACGGGCAGTATCTTTCTATTCTTGGTAGCCGGGAAGATGAAGTTGAAGAAGTGAGTGCACAAGAGACGTTGCTGGATGCCTATGCTCAGCAGAGTTAGTAGAGATTAATTGTTGCTCTGACTGCTTATAGGTTATAGCAATAATCATTTGATAAACGCCAGCGTAAGCTGGCGTTTTGTTTTGCTATTCTTTCTTCTTTCTTCTTATCCTATTCCCTTGCACCACTTCTTTGGTTTCTGAGCCTGCCTGCAGGTGCTCTATTTCAGCCGTTTTGAAACTTTTTTACAAAAAAGTGAAAATAGGGGTTGTGCTTTGGTCTTCTGTGCGTATAATACGCCCTCGCTGTCACGGGGTAAGACCTCGAGCAGCACCGCAACAGTCTGATTTTTCAAAAGTTTTTAACCGTTTTGAAAAAGACGATTTGAAAATAAATTTCAAATCACTGTTGACAAGAGGTTTGAATGCTGTA
>NZ_AULT01000047.1 GCF_000422425.1 Oceanospirillum beijerinckii DSM 7166 | reverse complement strand
ATGGCACATAAGTTAAGGACCAAGGCAGGACGAGCGATCTATGCCTTACGTAAACAAACGGTTGAGCCGGTCTTCGGTATTATCAAATCGGTCTTGGGCTTCCGTCAGTTCTCGCTACGAGGACTGAAGGGAGTGACAGGAGAATGGAGCTTGGTGTGTATGGCCTGGAATCTAAAACGAATAGCCAAGTTGCGCCTAAAATAAGGTATTGAACAGGGATATTCTCAAAAAATAGGAATATCCCTGCATAAATCGCAATTTTTTCTGATTTTTAAGCCTATTGACAGCTTAAGTCCGACAGGCTGCTAGGATCAAAAAAGTCTCTGATTACGAGCAATGCCGTTGTTAAACGGCTGAGTGCATACCCTTCAGGTTTTGTTCAATCAATTACTTATGATAATGGCCCTGAGAATGCCAGGCATTTAAAAATCAACGAGAAGCTAGGATGCCTCTCTTACTTCTGCCTGCCTTACCATAGCTGGGAGAAAGGGGCTGTAGAGCAAGTGAATGGTCTCATTCGCCGCTATCTACCGAAAGGCACTGACTTTTCGATGGTGACTGAGAAGCAGATCCAGGATATCGAACGAGACTTAAACACTCGTCCGAAAAAATGTCTGGGGTACCGAACACCAATTGAAATCTATAATGAACTTTATGGTGCACTTCCAGATTGAACCTGCCAGGATTCTGAGGCTGTCTAATTTTATGGGTGTCCTATTATTCTTTGTGTGCAGTACTGATGAAAAGAATGGTTTAGCGTTGCTGGAACCTGAGTTAGGACATAGGCCTTAGAGGCCAGGTGGGTGCCAAGGTCAAGCAATGCGTCTTAGGTCTCATCAAGGCTCGGACAGGTATGTTTATGAAAGAAGCCGGATATATGTACAAGTGCCATCTATTCTTCAGGAAGCCAGATCAGATAGACTGAGTGTAATTAATGATGTCAAACGGCTGGACATTGGCGAGGTGTCCATATATGTCCTTTTATTTATCCTATTTATTTTATTTATTACGCAGATCGGGCAGAGGCATTGAGCTGCTTCAGGGCATGTTTAATTAGTTTTATATGCTAAGCTTGGTGCTATCTGGATTTTCGTTAAAAGTAGTTCGGGGAATTATGTCTATATTTATAAGCTATTCTCACCAAGATGAAGGGTTTGTTAGCAAACTAGCCGGTAACTTAGTAAATAGCAATGCTCATGTTTGGGTTGATAAATGGAATCTTAATGTTGGAGACTCCATTCTTGATAAAGTACAGAATGCGATTGAAGAGTCTAGTGCTCTAATTGTTATTTTGTCTGAATCATCTGTCAGCTCTGAGTGGTGTAAGAAAGAGTTAAACTCTGCTCTGATGAGAGAATTAGACGAAAAAAGAGTGATTATTCTCCCTGTAGTGATAGATGATTGCAAAATCCCTGTCTTTCTACGTGAAAAGATGTACGCTGATTTTCGAGGCTCATTTGACCAAGGTTTTAGCTCTGTAATGGATGCGATAGCTAAGGTCACAAACCCTAATCAAAGCAGAATGGTACATGATAATTATCATGTAGATTGGGGGATGGACTGGGGGGAGTACGACGGCAGGTTTACGATGGAGTTTACTCTGGTTGAACAAGCGAAAGAGGCTCCATACACCGTACTTACTCAAGTCACTGTATTCTGTAATGAAGAAGCTTCTCAGCGTTATGAGGAATATTGTGATTTAGGATTAGATTGGTATGGGCGATTCATAATTACAAGCTTTATGTCAGAAAATATTATTACTGAAAACATAAAGCTCTTATTGAAAGACTCTACTAAAGAAATACGGAATATGAGTATGGTAGATAAAAAATCATTAAAGAGGCTTGATGTTGTTGTTACAAGCAGGCGTCTAGGGGAGGACACAGGCAAGGATATCCTTATAAATGTTTCTAGTTATATTGGTGATATTCATCGATATGTGAAAAGCATCACAAGAGATTTAAATAACTATGAAAAAGAGAAGCTTTTAACACTACCTACTGCCACCCAAAAATGACAACTCCGTGACATCCGAACCCGGTAAAATCCATTTTTACCGGGTTTTCTCTTTCTAGCCCCTCTGCAATCCCCCGAACCCCCCTGTGCATAGCCTTTCTAACTCTGTCTTTAGAATTTCTAGGGTATTCGCAAAATTATTCTCCATTTTTTCTATGCCTTAACGCGGTAAAAATAGCGGTCATTGATTAGCTAAACACCGAAAAGGTAGAACCATGACGATGTCAGAACAGCAGAGCAAAAGTGCCCGTCAGCACTGGATCTCTGTGTTGGCTAAGGCAGACAGCAAAGCGCTGCAGGATCAGTGGCAGGCTTTGGCGATTGAGCCGGAATATCAGTTTATCCGTAAGCCGGAGATCGGCTTAACCATGATGCGTGGCCGTGTGGGCGGTAGCGGTCAGCCATTTAATCTGGGGGAGATGACGTTAACCCGCTGTGCGGTGCGTCTGGCCAGTGGCAGCCTGGGTGTGAGTTATGTAGCGGGGCGTAATAAAGCCCATGCGTTAACGGCGGCTTTGGCGGATGCGTTGCTGCAGGATCGTGATTATCAGGTAGCGCTGCAAGAGCAGTTAATTGCGCCGCTGGAAGCTCAGTTGGTTGCGGCGAAGGCCGAGCGCGAAGCTAAGGCGTCGGCCACTAAGGTGGATTTCTTCACGCTGGTTCGGGGAGAAGACTAATGTCTGTGCAGGTAAATAGTATGAACCGTGGTGCAGTACGCAGTGATCTGCTGATGGCGGGTTTTGATGATGCGGTACAGGACGCGCAGAAGGTATTCCGTAAGGTGCTGAAGGCGATGAGTGAGCCGGGCACCATTCTGACTGCGGATCTGACCGATAAGACACCGGGAGCTTTGAATAAAAGCAGCTGGGAGATCGCACTGACGCTGTTTGATGCGGATACCAAAATCTGGTTAAGCCCGACACTGGCTGGCGATGATGTGGTAGTAAGCAATCTCAGATTCCACTGTCAGTGCCCTATGGTATCTGAGCCTGCTGAGGCGGATTTCGCTCTGGCTTTAGCGGATGAACTGCCTGAACTGAAGACGCTGAACTGGGGTAACTCTGAATACCCGGATCAATCCACCACTTTGATTGTGCAGGTGGAAGCGATCACCAACCAGGTACAGGATAGCGACGAAGGTTGGTGTCTGACTGGTCCGGGTATCGAGACCGAGCGAGGCCTGAGTGCGAAGGGTTTGCCATACAGTTTCCGTCTGGATCTGGTGAATAGCCGTAAGCGTTTCCCGCTGGGTGTGGACTGTGTGTTCTGTGCGGATGATCAATTGGTGGCGTTACCGCGTTCAACCGAGATTAAGCCGAGCGATAACGAAGACGGTATTCGTAATACCACTCAGCAGGAGGCCAACTAAATGTATGTTGCAGTAAAAGGCGGCGAGAAGGCGATTGATAACGCACACGCCTTAATGCGCGAGCAGCGTCGTGGTGATACGGCCATTGCTGAACTCAGCGTTGAGCAGATCAAACAGCAGCTGCCGTTGGCAGTGGATCGTGTGATGAATGAGGGTTCGGTGTATGACCCTGAACTGGCGGCGCTGGCACTGAAACAAGCCAGTGGTGACAGTGTTGAGGCGATCTTCCTGCTGCGGGCTTACCGTACCACGCTGCCACGTTTTGGTTATAGCGAGCCGGTGGATACTGAGCAGATGCAGATTGAGCGTCGTATCTCCGGCACTTTTAAGGATCTGCCGGGCGGTCAGGTGTTAGGTAGTACTTACGACTATACCCATCGTCTGCTGGATTTTGCCCTGTTAGCGGAAGGTGATAGCGCTCTGTCTGAGCCTGAACAGGCTTCTAATAATATGGGTGTCCTGCAATCTGATCTATCTGCTAACAATGTGGGTGTCCCACAATTTCCATCTGAAGCTAGGACCGAAACCAAAACCAGTGACAAGCTGGAAGCCTGCCCACGAGTGTTGGAGCTGCTGAATCAGGAAGGCCTGATCGAGCAAAGCCGTGCGGATGGTGAAGAAGACATTACACCTCGCGACCTGACCCGTCAGCCGGTGAACTATCCAGCGGAGCGTGCAGTACGTCTGCAGAATCTGATCAGGGGGGATGAGGGTTTTCTGCTGTCGCTAAGTTACGCCTCCATGCGTGGTTACGGTGATAGCCACCCGTTTGCCGGTGAGATGCGCTCTGGTCTGGTGAGTGTTGAGCTGGTGCCGGAAGAGTTGGGTTTCCCCATTGAGATCGGCGAAGTGATGCTGACCGAGTGTGAAATGGTCAACCAGTTCCACGGCAGTAAAGATCAGCCGCCACAGTTTACCCGTGGTTACGGTATCGCCATGGGCCGTGCGGAGCGTAAAGCGATGTCGGTTGCGCTGGTTGAGCGTGCCCTGCGTGCGGAAGAGCTGGGTGAAGCAGTGAACTATCCAACTCAAGATCAGGAATTTGTGTTGTCCCACACCGATTGTGTCTCGGCCAACGGTTTTGTCTCGCACCTGAAACTGCCGCACTACGTGGATTTCCAGTCTGAGCTGGAGATGATCCGTCGTTTACGTAAAGCCGCCAGTGAAGCATCTGCTCAGCCGTCTGAAGACAAGGCTGATACTGCAGGGGAGAAGATCTAATGTCGTCTCAATTGTCATCTCAATTGAATAAGCCTGCCACTCAAACCGCAGGTGCTGAAGGTTATAACTTTGCTTATCTGGATGAGCAATCCAAACGCATGCTTCGTCGTGCCATGCTAAAAGCGGTGGCGATTCCGGGTTATCAGGTGCCGTTTGGTGGTCGCGAGATGCCACTGCCTCATGGTTGGGGTACCGGTGGTATGCAGCTGACTGCGACCGTCATTGGTGAAGCCGATACGCTGAAAGTGATCGACCAGGGCGCGGATGATACTACGAATGCGGTCAGTATCCGTCGATTCTTTGCTAAAACAGCGGGCGTTGAAACCACCGAACATACGGCGGATGCCAGTCTGATTCAGACCCGTCACCGTATCCCTGAGCGTCAGCTGCGTAATGATCAGATTCTGATCTATCAGGTGCCGATTCCTGAGCCGCTGCGTTTTATCGAACCCCGTGAAACCGAGACTCGGAAGATGCACGCCCTGCGTGAATACGGCGCGATGCAGGTAAAACTGTATGAAGACGTGGCCCGTTTTGGCCATATTGCCACCAGTTACGACTACCCGGTGATGGTGAATGATCGCTATATGATGGACCCGTCGCCGATCCCTAAATTCGATAACCCGAAAATGAACCAGATGCCTGCGCTGCAGCTGTTTGGTGCCGGTTTCGAGAAACGTATCTACGCTGTGCCGCCGTACACCAAAGTGATGAGTCTGGACTTTGATGATTACCCATTTGAGGTACAGAGCTGGGAAGAGAGCTGTTCCATCTGTGGTTCCGATCACAGCTTCCTGGATGAGGTGATTATGGATGATGCAGGCAACAAGATGTTTGTCTGTTCGGATACGGATTACTGTCGCGAACGTGTTGAGCAGGGTTTTACCGCTGAGAACCCTGAAGGTCAGCAAGGGCTAACACCTGAGCCCAATCAATCCCAGCAAGAACGCAAAACCCAGGACGATACAAAAGCAGAGGAGATGGCCCCGTGAATGCTATCCAGAATGTAAATGGTCAGCCTTTGACGGGTGGCAAAGATGCGAGCGCGGAAAGGCAAGCAGGCAAGCGGCAGGATGACGCGCCTCTGTTAAGTGTGCGGGATATCTGCAAGTTCTACGCCCCAGGCAAGGGCTGTGGTGATGTTAGCTTTGATCTGTATCCGGGTGAAGTATTGGGCATTGTGGGTGAGTCCGGTTCCGGTAAATCCACGCTGTTAAGCACGCTGCCAGCTCGCTTGCAGCCCGATTCAGGTCAGGTGATCTATAACAGCGCTCAGTTTGGTGAGTTGGATCTGTATGCCTGTGATGAAGCGGAGCGTCGTGTGCTAATGCGTTCCGAGTGGGGCATTGTGCATCAACATGCTCGTGACGGTCTGCGGATGAATGTCAGTGCCGGTGCCAATATCGGTGAGCGTTTGATGGCGGTAGGTGAGCGTCACTACGGCAGCATCCGTGAGAAGGCTGAGGAGTGGCTGACAGCGGTAGAGATCGATACCGGTCGTATTGATGATCGTCCGAGTCAGTTCTCCGGCGGTATGCAACAGCGTCTGCAGATTGCCCGTAATCTGGTGACTCATCCGAAGCTGATCTTTATGGATGAGCCGACGGGCGGTCTGGATGTATCGGTACAGGCCCGTTTGTTGGATCTGCTGCGTAATCTGGTTTCTCAGTTGGGACTGTCGGTGATTATCGTGACCCACGATCTGGCGGTGGCGCGTTTGCTGGCCCACCGTCTGATGGTGATGCGACGTGGTGAAGTGGTGGAAACCGGCCTGACCGATCAGGTGCTGGATGACCCGCAACACCCTTATACCCAGTTATTGGTTTCATCCATTTTGCAGAACTGATTGAAGCACTATTTGAAGAGCCAGGCGAACGATGAATATGACAAGTGAGATGACTGTGAATGCAGGTGGCGCTGGAGAAACAGTGCTAGACCCTGCGGCGATGATTCAGGTCAGTGGATTTCAAAAATCCTTCACCCTGCACAACCAGGGCGGTGTGAGCTTTGAGGTGCTGAAAGGCATCGATCTGCAAGTAGATTCCGGCGAGTGTGTGGTACTGCACGGTCAGTCCGGTGCCGGTAAGAGTACTTTTCTGAAAGCCCTGTACGCGAACTACTCGGTTAATGAAGGCCAGATTGTACTGCGTGATGGTGATGAGCTGGTGGATATCACCTCTGCCCAACCCCGTCGCATTATCGCCCTGCGTGAGCAGACGCTGGGTTATGTCTCCCAGTTTCTGCGTGTGATCCCACGGGTCAGCACGGTAGATGTGGTGATGCAACCGCTGCTGGATCTGGGCGTCGATAAAGCGATATGCGAAGAGAAAGCTAAGACACTTTTAAGCCGTTTGAATGTACCTGAGCGCCTGTGGCAGCTAGCACCGAGCACCTTCTCTGGTGGTGAGCAGCAGCGTGTGAATATCGCCCGAGGCTTTATCGTCGATTACCCCATTATGCTGCTGGATGAGCCAACCGCATCCCTGGATGCAAAAAACCGCAAGGTAGTGGTTGAGCTGATCCATGAAGCTAAAGCCCGAGGCGCAGCCATTGTCGGCATCTTCCACGACGAAGATGTACGTGAAGCGGTCGCGGATCGTTTGGTTGATATACGGGCTGTGTAAAACGCAGACGGTTTAACAAGACCAGAGATTGAAGGCTCTTACGGATTTATAGCATTTTTTGCAGAACGGGAAACCTGAGTAGGTTGGATAAGTGAAGCGCCATCCGACATTAACCCCAACGGATAGTCATTGCTTTATCGGTCAACAATAGTCGGAAGGCGCCTTGCGGCTTTTCCGACCTACATGAAGCCCCGATCAGCGTTTGATATTTCGGAATATAACGCGATGAACGAACAAATTTTAACCAACGCGCAGCTGATTCTGCGTGATGAAGTGGTACAAGGCACGCTGGTGGTGCGTGATGGCAAGATTGCCGAGATCAGCCAGGGTAAAAGTCAGCTTGCACAAGCCGATGATTTGAGTGGTGATTTTCTGCTGCCGGGTCTGGTAGAGCTGCACACCGACAATCAGGAAAAATATTTCTCACCCCGTCCTAAAGTGGATTGGCCGGGGCACCTGGCGATGTCTACCCATGATGCTCAGCTTGTGGCGGCAGGTATTACCACCTCATTTGATTCCGTAGCGTTAGGTGATGTCGCCGGTGATAGCATCCGGGTGGAAAAACTGGATGCTATGATTAAAGCGATAGTGGACTCCGAAAAAGCCGGGATTAACCGTGCGGATCACCTGCTACACCTGCGTTGCGAGGTGAGCTATCCCGGTCTGATGGCGTTCTTTGAGCGTTATATCGATGAAGATCTGGTCAAACTGGTGTCTTTAATGGATCATGCGCCGGGTCAGCGCCAGTTTCCACCAGAGAATATTCCTAAGTACCGTGAGTATTACCAGGGCAAATACGGCTTCTCTGATACCGAGATTGATGCCTTTATTGTTGAGCAGCAAGCTAATAGCGCCAAATACTCGGACCGTTATCGTCGTACCATCTGTGCCGTGTGTAACGAAAGAGGTATTGCCACGGCTAGCCATGATGATGCGACAATTGAACATGCTAAAGAGTCCGCTGAGTTGGGGATGCAGGTGGCAGAATTCACAACGACTATGGAAGCGGCGAAAGCCTCTCATGATCTGGGCCTTAAGGTTTTGATGGGCGCGCCGAATGTTGTACGGGGTGGTTCGCACTCGGGCAATATCGCGGCTAAAGATCTGGCTAAGGCCGGTGTGCTGGATATTCTGAGTTCCGATTACTATCCATCGGCACTGCTACAAGCGGCCTTTATGGTCGCGGGTCAGGACAATGATTATTCGCCGGCGGATGCGGTGGCACTGGTTACTGCCAACCCTGCCACAGCATCAAACCTGTTTGACCGGGGTGAGCTGAAAGCAGGTCTACGAGCGGATCTTGTGCAAGTAAAACAGCATGAAGTGATGTCTTTAATTCAACGGGTTTGGAATCAGGGTAAGAGGGTTTTCTAACATGAGCGGCACCCTGTTTTATCTGATAGGTGCATCGGGCTCTGGCAAAGACAGTTTGCTGGCGGGTTGCCGTCAGCAGCTGACACCGGAGCAGCGGTGTTGTGTGGCCCACCGTTATATCACCCGGGCACCGGGTGTCGGTGGTGAGAACCATGTGCACCTGTCGGAACAAGAGTTTGCCATGCGTGAGCGTATGGGTATGTTTGCTATGAACTGGTATTCCCACGGTTATCACTACGGCATCGGCTCAGAGATTAACGGCTGGCTGGACGCGGGGGCTAATGTGATTATCAACGGTTCCCGCGAGTATCTGTCTCAGGCGATTGAGCAGTATGAAGAGCTGGTGCCTGTACTGGTTGAAGTAGATGCGGAGCTGCTGCGTGATCGTTTGACCAACCGTGGTCGCGAAACCACAGAAGAGATTGAGCGTCGCCTGCAACGTCACCAGCAGTTGGTCGATAGCCTGCCTGATTCGGTTTGTCGGGTGAATAATAGCGCTGATCTGCAACAGGGCATTGATAGCCTGCTTCAGCTGATACAACAACACGGTTGGCAGAACGGTATCGAATTGGAGCTGCCGGTTATGCCTAAAGCAGATATTGATGGCTCTGAACAGAACCGGTTTAAGAGCCTGACAAAATGATCAAACTGAGCTTGCTGGGCACCGGTGATGTACGCCAGGTGCCGGTTTTTGGTTGTCAGTGTAAGGTGTGCTATCGGGCCCGGGTTGATGTCAGTGCCCGTCGCAGACCTTGCAGTGCTCTGCTGGAGACGGATCAAGCGACATTGTTGTTGGATGGCGGGTTAACGGATTTGGCCGAGCGCTTTGATCAAAAGCCATTAGATGGCATCCTGCTGACTCATTATCATGTAGATCATGTGCAGGGCTTGTTTCATCTGCGTTGGGGCTTAGGGGAACCGGTTCCTGTTTATGGCCCGGATGATCAGGAGGGTTGTGCGGATCTTTTTAAGCACCCCGGTATTCTGGATTTTCAGCGCCCGTTGGTACCGTTTGAGCGTTATAACCTACATGGTGTAGGCGTTACACCGGTTCCTCTCCAGCATTCCAAGCCTACCTTTGGTTATCTGCTGGACTACCAGAACGTGCGTATTGCTTATCTGACCGATACCGTCGGCTTACCTGATGAGAGTATGAAGTTCTTGAATCAATTTTGGCTGGATATGATGGTGATCGACTGCAGCCATCCCCCTCAGGATACGCCGCCAAGAAACCATAATGATCTCAATCTGGCACTGGAGATTCATGGCAAGCTGAACCCTGCTAAAACCGTATTGACTCACCTGAGCCATCATATGGATCTGTGGTTGATGGATAATGCTGCGACATTGCCGGAGAGTGTTGTGGTCGCCAGCGATGGTGATAGCTTTATCCTTTAAGGGTGCGTTGGCCCATTCATTGGGAATGGGCCGGAGCCTGATTTCTGGATAGATGCGGCTCTATGACGAAATAAGCACTCACACAAAAGTTAATCTTCAGTAGATCATTTCACTCTTTAGTCATTGACCAAATAATCAACACACTCCTGTGTAAGTGTGCATCAGGCTAAACCGATGAGCTATTAATGGACATACTGCTGCGCATATTCGGCGTTGTTATACAGGCTGGCACCAAAGGATTGTTGACCAAACTCGGTAATTATCTTTTGCCCCTTGTCAGAGGCCACAAACTCGATAAACGCCTGAGACAGACGCCCTGCAGGTTGAGAAAGGTCTGAGGTGCGTAGCGCGTGATAAGTGTTAATCAGCATAGGATCACCTTTAAACAGGATGCTGAGATTATCCAGTTTAGCTTGCTCGGCGACCCAGGTAGAGCTATCGGTCATAAAGTAGCCCGGCTTCTGATTAGCCTGACGTAAGGTAGCGCGCATAAACTCTTTGGTCACATGATACCAGGAACCCTGTGGGGTGATTTCAGCATTTTGCCAAATGCGTTGCTCTTTTTTATGTGTACCTGAGTTATCCCCCCGGGAGAAAAAATCAGCTTTTTTCTGTGCAACTTTCTGATAGGCGTGAGCGACGCTTTTTGCTGTACTGACCTGAGCCGGGTCGTGCTTGGGGCCAACCAGATAAAACTCATTGCTGCCAATCAGTGTCCGTTGTGCTGCCCAGCCAGCCCGAACGGCTTCTTTTTCCGGGCCTGGTGCATGCACCATAACCATATCTACGGCACCGGATTTCAGCAGTTTGAGCGACTTGCCTGAGCCAGCCTTAACCCAGCACATACGGCTGTCATGTTGTTGGTTAAATTCATCAGCGAGAACCTTTAACAGACCTAATTCCCCCGGACTGCCGGTGGCCAGACGAAAAGTTGTTTGACCTTCGCCATAGCTGGCCTTGCATTCGGCAGCATGAGCCGGAGCAGTCAATGCCAGGGTTGCGGCTGTCATGGCGGTAGCGGTTAGCACAGTGGTAAGCAATGGACGTTTCAGTGTTTGTTTCATCTTGTACCCTAAGGGCCATATTGTCTTATTACTTGAATCCAAGAGAGACATAATGGCTCAAGTCTCAGAAAAATTATTAAGGATGCGTTAATAGCGTCTGTTGGTAAGCAAGCGGGATACCAGAAAAAATCGTGGGTAGCTCCGTCAAAATGGGTCGCAACATCTTCAATAAGAGCATCAAGGGTCTAAGCGGACTTTAGGTAATTAGAGGGTATTTCATCGGTGTTTATTATCTGAATTTAAATTAATCAAATGAACTTTTTTCCGTGGATGCTGGCACCGACGTAACTGATCAAAACCCAGATTAAGCTGAGGTTGAAGAAGAATCTCGATTGAGAATAATCGTACGGTATTGCTTCGGCGTGATGCGATTAAAAGCCTTAAACTCGCGACTGAGATGGGCCTGATCGGAGTAGCCCATATGGTGAGCAATATCGGTTAATGGCATAGCGTTAGGCTCATGGCGCAGTTGATCCATTACGCGATTAACCCGTGCCAGTTGTTGGTAGCGCTTAGGTGAAATACCGATATATTGCTTAAACTGGCGCTCGATCGTTCTGGGATTGAAAAAACTATCCAACTGGCCCAACTTCTCATCGCCGGACGAGTTGGCAATATTTTGCAGTAGGGTAGCAAAGGGTTCGGGTAGATATTCCTGATCCAGTTTGTGCTGTTTTAACCAACGGTAGACAGCCAGAGCTTGTCGCCATAGATTAGGTTGCAGCAGCAGCGTATTTTCAAGTTGTGCCCAATCAAGCGGTGATTCCAGTTCCTTGAGTGGAATAGCGGCTTCTGGTCGCTGGCCAAACAGGGCAGTGGCAACACCGGGCTGCAGGCAGATCCCCACCAATTGACTGTCAGGAAGCAGTGTAATTGAGGCCGCTTCCGTATAGTCGGGCATCAATAATGGCTCTGTGGACTGTAAAACGCCATTAAGCGCAAATTGACCTTTTAGAGTGAAAACAAGAGCGCTAAAAGCTTTCCCCCTGAGCCAGCGCTCTGCGGGCTCAGGGGCCTGGCTATCGGTGGAAGCGAACCAGATTGCCTGCACCGTTTGCGCTGTCAAAGCCGCAGGAAACAACAGGGTGAGATCCACCCCGTTGATTCGGCTACGCTGAGTTTTGCGCTGAATGAGCGTTTCAGTATTGCGTTTGATAGCTGCCCACCTCGGGTTTAAAGGTTCTGGCCACACGGTTCCAGCTGTTAATGGCGTTGATGGCCAGTGTCAGATTGACGATTTCGGCATCACTCCATACGGCTTGCATCTCTTCCAGTTGTGGATCGTCTATCTCCTGATTTAACATCAAGGCTTCCGCCCAGGCAAGTGCTAAACGTTCACGACCACTGAAAAACGGCGCATCTTTCCAGGCCGACAACGCATAGATGCGCTGGGGAGTCTCGCCCAGGGCGGTGGCATCTTTACTGTGCATATCGATACAGTAGGCGCACCGGTTGATCTGGGAGACTCTGAGCTTAATCAGCTCAAGCAGCCCCAGGCCCAGTTTATCAGAGGCGATAAAGCGCTCTTTCAGATATTTCTCCTGATTCATCAGGATGCCCATCGCGTCAGTAGCCAGGTTGAAATAATCGATTTGAATGGTCATTTTTCTTCTCCTTTCAATGTGGTATCCATGCTAAAGGCCTGGCTACCGGAAAAATTGAAAAAAAACGACAAACAGACTGATCTATGATCGACACAGGGAAAGCGTCATAGCTGTATTTCAAATATAAAGAGGTCTGGCGCTTCAATAGGATGCTGTTCAACCACTGTTTAAGCGCAGGTACCAAGGCTTTTACGGTATTTCCCCGGGCTGATACCGACAAAATGATCAAAGTGGTTTCTTAATGAGAGTGACGTTGAAAAACCACTGAGTGAGGCGATGGTTTCTATCGGTGTTGCTGTGGTTTCCAACAGGTATTTTGCGTGCTCAACACGGGCATTAAGCAGCCACTGTTTGACGCTCATACCGTAGTTCTGACGAAAACGACGGTCAAAGGTGCGCCGGGTTAGGCAGGCCCGCTCGGCCAGCTCGTCGGTAGTGATCTTCTTATCGAGGTTTTCTAACGCCCAGTCCAGTACCTGCCCTAGTTCAGAGCGGGGTTTGGGCACGGGGAGTTGAATAAATTGTTGTTGCCCTCCGGCTCTATGGCCTGATACTACCAGTCTTTTGGCAACGGTATTGGCGGTTTCTATACCAAAATCCTGTCGGATCAGATCCAGTGACAGATCGATACAGGCTGCACTCCCGGCGGAGGTGTGCAGGTTATCTTCATGCACGTATAAGCGATTGACATCCAGTGCGACTAAGGGAAAACGTTGATTAAACGCTTCGGCATAACGCCAGTGAGTCGTTGCACTTCTGCCATTCAATAAGCCTGTTTGCGCCAGGATAAAAGCCCCGGAGCAGAACGAAACCAAACGAGCACCATTGCTATGAGCCTGCTGAAGGGCGTGAATCAGTTCGTTATCCGCTTCCCGTTGCAGACTGGTCCAGCCGGGAATCACAACGGTATCCACCTGGCTTAGCACGGAAAGGTCCGTGTTGGCCGATAGCCCTGTGCCTTCCGCAATCGGCAGATAATCCTCATCGACAGAGACAATTTGAGCCTGATACCAGGGCTGAAAGTGTTTGCCATAAGAAGCGAAGATCTCCACCGCTGCGCCAAACTCCAGCATAGATAAGCCCTTATAAGCACAAATCGCGACTTTATGTGTGTTCATGGTGGGTTCCTTATTATGTGCCTATAGCTGTATTCAGGCATAGGGCGTTACTTTCAGGCCATTGTGGCGGCTGATTTTCCGCTTTAACAGAGCCAACAAGCACCTTGTCCGAAAAGCAATGTTTAATGTCTCTTTTGCCATTTTATGACTTTTAGTGCTGGGATTTAATAGGTCTTGAACGAAAGCAAGCCACTTGGCTTAAATCACTACTTTTTAAATCTCACTTATTTTTTAGATCTCACTTAAAGATCATCAGGAGAAGAGTTATGGAACAGCAAGTCAACGTTTCTGCAGTAGTTGAGCCATCCGCGGTAAAAGAGCCATCAGCGGTAGCAGAGGTTCCGGCAGCCAGCTCAGAGCAGGCTAGCGCACACTTTGCGGCCAAACTGGCATATGAAACCGATTGTGCCGATGTTCATCAGGCAATGGCTAAGAAGCAGATGGATTTTCATCTGTTGGATGTGCGGGGTGCCATGTCATTTGAGCGTAGCCATGTACCCGGCGCAATCAATATGCCGAAGGATAAAATCAGTCATGAAACCTTGTCCGCCTTGCCGGAAAGACGCTGCTTTGTCGTTTACTGTGCCGGCCCTCACTGTAATGGCGCGGATAAAGCCGCGTTAAAAATTGCTCAGTTGGGTTTCCCGGTAAAAATCATGATTGGCGGTATGACTGGCTGGGCTGATGAGAAGTTTCGTTTTGAAGGGATCAAGGCCTGAGAAAATTAGGTGCGGTAGAGGTTTTGTCTCTCTCCAGTACTTTCTACTGTGCAACCCTCTTTATTCCCTCTTGTAGAGCTGGATTGCTGTACAAGAGGGTATAAAAGCACCATCAAAATAATCAGGAGGATAGCTTTGAAATCAATTGATCAGTCAGAAATCACGGTCGGTTTATGGCAACAGAACGATATCCCGGAAGTTTTGGCGTTAATGCAGCAGCTGGCTCGGTTTGAAGGGTATGACAACCAGTTTAACGTCACCGAACAGGAACTGCTGGAACGAGGTTTTGGTGAAAATATTCAGTTTGATTGCATCGTTGCCAGATTGAGCAGGGCGGGAGTCAGTACAAAACAGGGGGCCATTGTTGGTTATGCCGTGTTGGTCTACACCCCTTTTACCTATGATCTCAAGCCTGCCGCAACGCTAAAAGAGTTCCTGGTGGCGGATGGGATGAGAGGGCTTGGCATTGGTCGGCAGCTATTTACAGCGCTGCAGACCCATTGCCGGGCTCAAGGGGTTGAGCGCCTATCCTGGTTGGTCTTGCAAGGCAATAAAGCCGCAGAATGCTTTTATCAGGATCAGGGGGGAGGGCTAAGTGCGCAGTGGTTACTGTACGAAAAGACGTTAGCTCACTGCTGATAATATCAGTGAAATCTTTTTGTCATCGTCCAAATGGAGGTTATTCTTCACTTATTACGCTAATGTTGTAAACAGCACCTTTGTAAACAGTGTCTTTGTAAATAACGCTTTTGTAAATAACACCCGATTAATCAACCCGCTGCCGGAATAATCTATGGCTTATCTTGCGACCTTTCTGATCAGTCTGCTGTGTGCTGTGATAGCCTGGGCTGACAAAGAAATAGTCGATACTTCACCTGAACAGGCGTTGCCGGTATTGGAGGTTGAGGTAATTGCTATGCAGTATCCACCTTATACCGGCAGTCAATTGACGGATTACGGTCTGGCATTCAGAGCATTACAGGCCAAGCTTGATCAGACGGATGGTGCCAGAGTTGTATTGACCCCACATTTTCTGCCGCCCGCCCGGGCAGGCTTGGCCGTACAGGAGGGGCATTGGCAAGCCAGTTTTTTCCCTCCAGTATCAGGCTTGAAAGAGAGCTACAGAAATGTGTTGCCATCCCATGAGCCGATAAAAATCGGCTTGTTCCGTTTACACAAAATGCAGCCATTTCTCTGGGATTATTATCATGAGCTGGAAGGACGGGTGGCTTTTACCCGTCTAAAGGGGAACAGCCCGATACGTGATCAGATGGTAGCGGCGGGGTTAAATATTGTTGAGGTTGATAGTCTGGAACAGAGCTTTCGCTTGCTGCGGTTGGGCCGGGTGGATTATGTGTTTTCCGAACGTTTGGCGGGCTTTTATATCGGCTTAAATCAAGGCATGACTCACGATGATTTGCAGTTCAGTGATAAGAACGTGCTGATACAGTTGTCGATGAATGTCTGGTTAAATACAGATACACCGGAAGGGCTTGAACTCTTCCGGCGTTTGTCACCTGAATAAAGCAGCAGAGCCGTAAGTCATGGGTAACCATAACAAAGGGTGTGAGAACAGGCGATATGGATGTTAGCCTACCTTATAAAAGTCACTGTGCTGTTTTAACTCTTCTTTTATCCAGTCACTGAAAGCAGTGACTTTGGGCGCAGGCGGTTTATTGGGTAGAACGAGATAATGGGCGCCCGTTGAAGGCAGTGTGTAATCATGAGCCTGAATCAGCTCACCACTTTCCAGCAGAGTGGAGGCATGGAAGCTGCGGGTCAGCAGTAAGCCCACATTATTACAGGCGGCTTCCATCGCCATGGTGCTGGTATCACTTTCCAGAATAGGCATCGGCATTATGCCGCCGTAACCTTGTTTACGGAACCATTGCTGCCAGTTCTCCCGATCGCCAATGGTGCTGATCAGTGGTAACTGGATTATCTTCAGCGGATCATTATCCACCGGATACTTTTCTAAAAAGCCCGGACTGGCCACGACTACCCAGTGTTCCTGGGTCAGTCTTTCCACCTTCATCCCGGTCCAATCGCCAAAACCGTTGGAGACCTCCAGATCGGCTTCTTCCACCTCATTTTGTGATGGCCAAACCGACGACATCAAGCGGATACGAATACCTGGGTTCTGTTGGTAGAAGTGTGCCAGACGAGACACTAACCAGCGATGAATAAAACTGGTGCCACACTTAATGGTAAGTAATGCCCTGTGATCAGTGCCAAACAGCTCATTGGTGCTGGCTTGAAGATTATTAAATGCCTCGGTGAGTACGGGGAGATAGGCTCGTGCCGCATCGGTCAGTTCCAACTTTCGGGGTTTGCGGATAAACAGCTGGGTATTCAGATACTCTTCCAGCAATTTTACCTGTTGACTGACAGCACCCTGAGTCACATGTAGCTCTTCTGCCGCTCGGGTCAGGCTGCGTAAGCGTGCGGCGGCCTCAAAGGCTTTCATCGCATTTAACGGGGGCAGGGGTTTACGGTTGTGTTTCATTATTATGTCATTTGTAAGACTTGATTGGCTGATTTTTAACAGTTTTGTATGACGAAATAATGTCATCGGGTTTGGCTGCACGATTTCGGATAATAAGCGGATAATCAGTGCCAGCCGCTACCAGCCACTATTTATCAGAGCTATAAAGACAGTTCACAGAATAATCCAGGTGAGTTAAGCCCGGAAACAGAACCTCAATATAATCAGTGTTGCCCGACAAAAACAAAACCTTAAAGCAGACAAGATTCTGAAGATCACCAAGGCATACTCGAAGAATAGCCAGAATATTATTCTCCCCTCTGTATTCCTGACTGTTTTTCTGGGACAATGCCCGTTTTTAAGGGACAGGCTATAATTCACACCAGTTCCTTCCTGCCGATTAGCTGATAGATACCGATACCTGATGAGCGCAATAACCAGTAAACATAAAACAGCCCCGAACCTGTTCTCCTACCCTTTATATTGGGCGGAGTGTTTTGGTACAGCCCCTTTCCTGCCGACCACTCGCGAGGAGATGGATCAGCTGGGCTGGGATAGCTGCGATGTGATTATTGTCACCGGTGATGCTTATGTGGATCACCCGAGCTTTGGTATGGCGGTGATGGGCCGTCTGCTGGAGGCTCAGGGCTTCCGGGTTGGTATTATCGATCAGCCGGACTGGCGTAACCCTGACGACTTTATGCGTCTGGGTAAGCCGAATTTCTATTTCGGTGTTACGGCAGGCAATATGGATTCCCTGATCAACCGTTATACGGCGGATCTGAAGGTCCGTAACGACGATGCCTATACCCCACACGGTGAAGGCGGTAAGCGTCCGGACCGTGCGGTGATTGTTTACTCTCAGCGCTGTAAACAGGCCTACTCCGATGTACCTGTGGTAATCGGTGGTATTGAAGCCAGTCTGCGTCGCATTGCTCAGTACGATTACTGGAGCAATGAGGTTCGCCGCTCGGTGCTAATTGACTCCACTGCGGATATTCTGCTCTATGGTAACGCCGAGCGCGCCATTATCGAGCTGACGCAAAAACTGGCAGCCGGTGAGAAGCTGGAAGATCTGCTTGATATTCGTGGTACTACCGTTGTGCGTGATGTCGCGCCTGGCGGTTATACCGAGATCGACTCCAGTCGTGTGGACTGGCCAGGTAAGATCGATCAGATCCCAAGCCCTTACGAGTATATTCCAGAAGGCAAATGTCAGGATGGTGAAGAGGAAGATCCTGATGTAATGCCGATCCGTGTGATTCCGGCACCATTAAAAGGCAAATACGGCAAGCTGGAGCAGGAAAAAACCTATATCCGTCTGCCGTCCTTCGACAAGGTGCATAAAGACCCAGTGCTGTATGCCCATGCCTCTCGTGTACTGCACCTGGAGTCAAACCCTCATAATGCCCGTGCACTGATTCAGAAGCATGGCAAAAAAGAGATCTGGGTTAATCCACCGCCAATTCCACTGGAAACCGACGAGATGGACGGTGTATTTGGTTTCGCTTATCAGCGTGTCCCGCACCCGAAATATGGCGACGCCAAGATCCCTGCCTACGAGATGATCCGCTTCTCGATCAATATTATGCGCGGTTGTTTTGGTGGCTGTACCTTCTGTTCCATTACCGAACACGAAGGTCGTATTATTCAGAGCCGCTCCCATGAGTCGGTACTCAATGAGATCGAAGATATTAAGCAGAAGCTACCAGCCTTTACCGGTCATATCTCCGATCTGGGTGGTCCAACCTCCAATATGTACCACCTGAACTGTAAAGATCCAGAGATTCAGGCGTCCTGTCGTAAGCTGTCCTGTGTTTACCCGGATATCTGCGTCAACCTGAATACCGATCATAGCCCGACGACCGAGCTATACCGTAAAACCCGTGCCATTGACGGTGTGCATACGGTATCTATTGCCTCTGGTCTACGTTATGACCTGGCGGTGGAAGACCCCGAGTACGTAAAAGAGCTGGTGACCTACCATGTGGGAGGTTATCTAAAGATTGCCCCAGAGCACTCTGAAATGGGCACTCTGAGCAAGATGATGAAACCGGGCATGGGTACATACGATAACTTTAAGCGTATGTTCGATAAGTACTCAAAAGAAGCCGGTAAGAAACAGTATCTGATTCCATACTTTATCGCCGCCCACCCTGGTTGCGAAGATGAAGATATGATGAATCTGGCGCTGTGGCTGAAGCAGAACGACTTCCGTCCGGATCAGGTACAAACTTTCTACCCATCACCGATGTCGCTGGCGACTGCTATGTATCACTCGGATAAAAACCCGCTCAAGCAGGTAACCTATAAGAGTGAAAAGCTGTATACCGCCAAGGATTATAATCAACGCCGTACCCAGAAGGGATTCCTGCGTTATCACGATCCGAAGAACTGGCCAGCACTGCGCCAAACGCTGCGTGATATGGGCCGTGCCGATCTGATTGGTGACGGTAAAAATAAGCTGGTACCCGGTGAAGACAAAGATCCGGTTAACCCACGCAGCCCACGCAAGGCCCGTCCGGGTCAGCAAACCGGTGCATCTCATACCACCAACCGCCCTAAACTGAATAAGTCAGGCGGCTCTGGTAGCAGTAACAAACCAGTCGGTAAAAAGCCTGCTGGCAAGAAAAGCACTAAGCCATCAGCGAAAAAAGCGGCATCAGCCAATAGCAATAACAACACTAATCGCAAACCGGCAGGCAAAAAAGCCAGACCGGTAAGTAAAAAACGCGGTTAAGAAAATTCTGGCAATCAGGGTTTGATATGAAAAGGCAGCCTCTAAATAAGCTGCCTTTTCTTTTTCTAAATGAGCAAATAAGCCTTCAACTTATCTATCTTGCCAGCACCTTCTTCAATGCTAACTGCAGTCGAACCTCTTGATCACCCTGGCACCAGTTATTATCCAGTTGCACCCATAACGGATCATCAGCATCCAGGCCCAGTGCTTCAAGGTAAGCCTTTTGCACAACCACAAATTGCTTTTTGTAGGGCAGTAGATAACCACCTTGCTCCGCCAATACCTGCTGGGCTTCCTGATAATTCCGGCACCAGTGACTCAACAACATAGTGCATTTCGGATGATACCAGAACTCGCCATATCCTAACGGGTGCAAGTCCGTATCACAGCTTAGTACTTGGCGGGCATGCTCCCAGTCGGTAAAGCCATACTGACGGGCGATATAGCGCTGGCAATGTTTCAGTTGTAATATTTGAGGAGAAGTCTGTTTGCCCTGACAGAGTTTTTGCAAATCTTCAGGAACAGGAGAAACTTTCAGGAGTTTTTTCGCGCGGATTTTCAGCTCTTCAATTGGCGCTATCATCATTTAATCCTAAGTCACTTTTGTCCCCGCAAACAAAGATTCAGAATCAAATAAGTCAGCCATTAAAAGCGAACATCATGAACAGAAGGGTGAGATCCTCTTGGCGGGCAGGCATCCCTCAACACCTGTGGCGCAGGATTATGCCTGTTCTGAGGGAGTGCTGCAATCTATAACCGCTAAAATACAGATTGTGAAAATACCATTGCACAACGAAAAAAGCCCGCAACAAACGTTGCGGGCTTTTATAGATGGTGCCCGGAGACAGAATCGAACTGCCGACACGGGGATTTTCAATCCCCTGCTCTACCGACTGAGCTATCCGGGCGTTTAGGTATAAACCTAAAACTTTTTATAACACTGGACTTAACACTTGAGCCCATTGCTATCAAAGCAAAACACTTTTTGTCCTGCTTTAGAATTCAATGGTGCCCGGAGACAGAATCGAACTGCCGACACGGGGATTTTCAATCCCCTGCTCTACCGACTGAGCTATCCGGGCAACGGGGCACATTAAACACCAGTTAAAAAAAAACTGCAACAGAATTAACTAGTTAAAGTTAATTTTTTTCTATTTTTATCTCAGAATCGATTCTTTGGCCTTTGTGTAGCGCTAACCAGAACATCAACAGCTTTGTCTTAAAAAGCAGTCGCTTGTATCAATACGGCGCGGAGCATCAGATTGAAGCGGAATTTATCGTTGACAATCAATGACCAGCATGAATATTCAGACAATAACACCTCGTCAATAGAAAGCAGGATTGTCTGGCCACAAACTGAAGGATATTGAAATACTTTTTTTTAGATGAGTACAACTCTGTACCAACGTCGCAGCAACGAATACAATTAAGCCTATTATTTCAAGAACCCAAAGTTTTTTGCCAGGGACAGTTCCTATGCGAGCCAGTCAAATTCTAATTTCCACTTTAAAAGAAACACCTTCTGATGCAGAGGTGATCAGCCATCAGCTGATGTTACGTGCGGGTATGATCCGTAAACTGGCATCGGGTCTTTACACTTGGTTACCCCTGGGCCTGCGTACCCTGCGCAAGGTTGAACGCATTGTGCGTGAAGAGATGGACAAAGTCTCTCAGGAAGTGCTGATGCCAGCGGCACAGCCCTCTGAACTATGGCAGGAGTCCGGCCGTTGGGAACAATACGGTCCTGAACTGCTGCGTTTTAAAGACCGTCACGATCGTGATTTCTGTGTGGGCCCAACCCACGAAGAAGTGATCACCGAGATGGCGCGCAAAGAGCTGATGAGCTATAAGCAGCTGCCGGTTAACTTCTACCAGATCCAAACTAAATTCCGTGATGAGATCCGCCCACGCTTTGGTGTGATGCGTTCCCGTGAATTTATTATGAAGGATGCTTACTCCTTCCACTCTACTCAGGAATCTTTGCAGCAGACCTACGACGCCATGTTTGAGGCCTACTGTAAAGTGTTCGACCGACTGGGTCTGAATTACCGCCCGGTACTGGCCGATAACGGCTCGATCGGTGGTAGCGGTTCCCACGAATTCCATGTACTGGCGGACTCCGGCGAAGACGATATCGTATTCAACGATGAAGGCACCTACGCCGCTAATATGGAAAAAGCGGAAGCACTGGCACCAAAAGATGCGCCCGATGCTCCGACTGAAGAGATGCGCCTGGTAGACACGCCTAATACCAAAACCATCGATGCACTGGTAAATGGTTTTGGTCTGGATATCGAAAAAACCATCAAAACCCTGATCGTTCGCGCCTCCGATGAGATTGAAGCTAACTTTATTGCACTGATCGTGCGTGGTGATCACTCTCTGAACGAGATCAAAGCAGAAAATCTACCGGAAGTTGCTGCACCGCTAACCTTCGCTACCGAAGATGAAGTACGTGAAGCCGTTGGTGCTGGTCCAGGCTCTCTGGGTCCAATCAATCTGGCGATTCCATGTATCGTTGACCGAGCAGTTGCCGTATCTTCTGACTTTGGTGCCGGAGCGAATATTGATGATAAACACTACTTCGGCGTGAACTGGGGTCGTGATCTGGAACTGCCTCCTGTAGCGGATATCCGTAATGTGGTAGAAGGCGATCCTAGCCCGGACGGCAAAGGTACCCTATCTATCAAACGCGGTATCGAAGTGGGCCATATCTTCCAGCTGGGCACTAAGTACAGTGAAGCGATGAATGCCACTGTTCTGGGAGAAAATGGCAAGCCAATCCCTATGATTATGGGTTGTTACGGTATTGGGGTTACCCGTGTAGTGGCGTCAGCTATCGAGCAGGGTCACGACGAGAACGGTATTATCTGGCCGGAATCTCTGGCACCGTTTGAAGTGGCTATTGTGCCGATGAATGCCCATAAGTCTGAACTGGTACGTGAAACCAGTGAAAAACTGTATCAGGATCTGAAAGCCGCGGGCTTTGATGTCCTGCTGGAAGACCGTGACGAACGTCCTGGCTTTAAGTTTGCTGACCTTGAGCTCATGGGCATCCCGCACCGCATCGTTGTCGGTGAGCGCGGCCTGAAAGAGGGCGAGCTGGAGTACAAAGGCCGTCGTGACGAAAGCAACACCATGATCGCTCAGGAAACCGTTCTGGACTTCCTGAAGGAAAAGTTCCAACGCTAATCATGATGTAACCCCTATGGCCAAGCTGTTTGTATCTGGGAAGTTGTTTGTTATTAATCAACGCTCTAGCACAAACCCGTCAGACGCCATTCAAAAGCAACAGCCTGCCCTCAAGAGGCAGCTGTTGCTTTTGTCCACCATCGCACTCTTTTTCTCTCTGATACTGTCTCCACGATCTGTTTTAGCCGCTTCTTCCCATCCGGCAGAATTATTACAGGCGCTGCAAGCCGCCGCGTCCACTCAAAGCTTTAGCGACAAATTTACCGCTCAGGTTTGGTTAGTAGACATGAGCAACCGCCTGAAACGTTTCATACCCAACGCCCATGCGCGCTTACGTTTACTGAAACAGGTACATATTGAAGCCAGCAAGCATCAGCTGATGCCGGAGCTGGTATTAGCAGTGATTGAGGTAGAAAGCCATTTTAAAGCTGATGCAGTATCCGTAGCCGGTGCCCAGGGTTTAATGCAAGTGATGCCATTCTGGAAAAAAGAGATTGGCCGTTCTGAAGATAACCTGTTTGATATGCATACCAATCTTAGCTACGGCTGTACCATTCTCGCCTACTATTTAAAAAAAGAAGCTAACAACCTCACCCGGGCTCTTGCTCGCTACAATGGCAGTATTGGTCACACAAAATACCCGGAGCGAGTCATGCGCGCCTGGGTCAAACATTGGCAACCAGGATAGTCCTGCTCTTCCCGATGAGCAGGTGTCTTGGCAAAATCATAACCCATCTCCGAGTCTGTCTTTTACATCTCTGCCTTTTAGCATATTAGTTTTGCATCTTTTAATAAGCAGGGTATGATAACTCTATAAAAAATATAACATTTTCAGGTAGCCCCGAAATATGCCTCGGTTTCTGACTGCCCGTTAGTGCTCCTGATAAACAGGGGACTAATGAATCAACAGGTGTAAAGGCAACACTGCCAACAATTTTCACAGCGCCTGTTTTCCCTCTGATAGCAGTTTTCAGGCATATCCGGGAACCTCCACCAGCCCATTCAGGAGGCCCTATGACAGAGTCAGAAATGAAGGTGCTGTATGATATTGCGCTCTTAATCGGTTCTGAAACCAAGGAAAAACCGCTCATACAAAAGCTACTGCAGCGTCTGTTGTATCATTCAGGTATGTGCAGTGGTCTCTATCTGCAGGGTTGTTCAACCGCGAATGGACACAGTAGCTTTACTATTCAACAGGCAATTACACCCAGTAGCTTTTTGCTCAATCAGACACACCTTTATCTGGTGCAAGAACCTCTGCCGGAAGCCTATACTTTAAGTCACCTGCAACAACTATCGGGCCAGATCGACCCGGCATTGGCGCACTATCACTATGTATTATTTTTGCCAATTAACAGCCATGAAGGTTTCCTGCTTCTTGCAGAGCAGGAACAGGCATTGGCACTGCCTGCGCCATTACTTGAACCTCTTTTAACCAATCTGGCGAATACCCTGACCTTATGCCGTGAAGCTATCAAGCCAGACATTGCATCTGCTGACATATCTGCAGCCCGCTTTGCACATGGCACTGTAGAAACAGTCAGCCCGGAAGTTAAAAGCCAGATTCTGGCTCAGGCCAATCAAGCTAAATGTGAATTTCTCCGTGGCATGAGCCATGAACTGCGCACCCCTTTGAATGCTATTCAAGGCTATGCTCAATTATTGGAAATGGATCAGGAGCATCTTTCTGATGAACATAATGACCAGGTTCAGGAGATACGCTCTGCCAGTCACTATCTGGCCCATCTGATTGACGAAATTACAGATCTGGCCAAAATAGAATCAGGCCAGGTGGACCTTGATATTGAAGTCCTGCACTGCAAAGACTTACTTGATGAAGTTAAAAGTCTGACAATTTCGTTACAACAACAGTGGCACATCCCTCTGGAAATAAAGCTACCGGAACTATCCTGCCCACCTTTGCGCGCGGATAAAAAGCGGACTCGTCAGATCCTGTTAAACTTACTCAGTAATGGCATCAAATATAACAGGCCTGGCGGACAGGTCTTTATTGACGTGGAGTTCTCAGATCAAGCCGCACACATTCATATCAAGGATACGGGAACAGGCCTGACAGAAGCACAGCAGGCACAACTGTTTGAACCTTTTAAACGTTTTGGTGGGGAATCAAGTCAACAACAGGGAAAAGGGATCGGTCTCACCATTTGCAAGAAGTTGGCCGAAGCAATGGCAGGTCATATAACTGTTAATAGTATTGTAGGTGAAGGTAGTCAGTTCACATTGACCTTACCCATCTGCCAAGGAGTACAACCCGTGAACTCAATAGAAGGCCAGAAGTTAGACAACACCAGAGACTCTAATAGCCTGAAGCAAACCACAACGCTGTATGTCGAAGACAATATGACGAATCGCCTTCTGGTAGAAAAAATTTTCAGTAAACGTCAGGGAGACCGCCTGCTAACGGCCAGTACTCCTGAAGAGGGCCTTAGTTTATTGCGCACAGAGTCCATGGATCTGGTGATTTTGGATATAAACCTGCCCGAAATGTCTGGCTTCGAGTTACTGCAACTGATACGTGCTGAGGCACTGCATCGGGGAAAAGCCGTTATAGCACTGAGCGCAAATGCCATGCAGTCAGATATCGACTTGGGTTTATCGGCTGGCTTTGATGCTTACCTGACCAAGCCTCTGAATATTCCTGAATTTACTCAAAAGCTGGATCACTGGCTAAACAAGGGTTAAAGCACACACTTTTTTGCTAACCAAAAACAAGCCGCAAGTCTTTACCAAAAGCCGGAGTTTCAGACTCCGGCTTTTTACTTCGGTATGACAGATCAATTATCTCGCCGCTGAGCCAAAACGCTTGATTAAACTTGCCAGATCCTTAGCCTCATCCAGTAATTCATCGCTATCAGCAACCATCTCCTGATTCGCCCGAGCAACAGATTCTGCCGCTGAGTGCACCTGTTCCAAACGCTGGTTCATCTCACCGGCCGCAGTACTTTGCTGTATGGTAGCGGTCGCGATCTGCTGATTCATATTCCCCAACTGGGTAATCGTTTCTCCCAGATCAAGCAGCACCTGCTCAGCCTCTTTAATTTCAGCTACGGTAGAATCCGCCTGCTGTTCACAAGTAGACATAATGGAGGCCACCTGTTGCGTCTGCTGCTGGAAGGTCTGTAACAACACCTGAATCTCACCCGTTGATTTTTGTGAGCTTTGCGCCAGATTACGCACCTCATCCGCTACAACTGCAAAACCACGACCTTGCTCACCTGCCCGGGCCGCTTCAATGGCAGCATTCAATGCCAGTAGGTTAGTTTTCTCGGCAATACCGTTGATCACATCCAGAATAGACTCAATATTCTGACTGCTCTTCTCCAGCGCATGAATTACCTGCATGGACTCGCGCACATCTGTAGCCATACGCTGAATAGAACGCTCGCTACGTTCAACGATACCCCGGCCTTTTTGGCTAACCACATCCGTCTCTTTCGCTAAAAGGGCCGCATCTTCGCAGTTGGCCGCTACTTGCTCAGTTGCCACAGACATCTGCTGCATGGTGCTGGCTGCATGGGCTATATCACTGAGCTGGTTATCCGTTTGCTCGCTGACACTGCGTGCCTGATTAGCCACATCTGATGTATGACCGTGGATCTGACCTGAAGCATTTTCCAGTCGATTGACTACTGTTTTCATCGTCAGGTTCAAGAACTTCTGCGTGAGTTCCAGCTGCCCAAGCTCATCATAACGCCCGGTGAACACCATCTGCGCAACAGGATTTGAGAAGGTTTCCGCGCTTTTCTTAGCCAGGCGGGAAATAGGAGCTGCCAGCCACCAAGCCGCAATACCGCTAACACCGACTGCACCTGCAAATAACGCCAGAATTTTCGGCCAGGTAGCATCATCAAATAGGAAACCGACCAAAGCCAGCATAGGCAACATAATTAGAAGGATGGTCGCCCAGGTTCTACGAAAATAGCTGGTAGAAAAGAAGCCTTTGGCCCTGGCCCATATACTGGTGTGCTTATTGGCATTAATTGCAGCATATAGCGCATCTGCACGTTTGACGACATCACGATCAGGCGCATGACGCACTGACTGATAGCCAACAATCTGACCATTCTCAAAAATAGGCGTCGCATAGGCATCCACCCAGTAATGACCGCCGTCTTTTGAACGATTCTTCACTACACCAATCCAGGGCTTGCCCTGTTTGATCACATCCCATAGGTCCTGAAAAGCTGCGGGAGGCATGTCCGGGTGACGAATCAGGTTATGAGGCGCTCCCATTAACTCTTCTTTGTTGAAACCGCTCATCTCAACGAAGTAATCGTTGCAGTTAGTAATCTTCCCTTTTTTATCCGTGGTAGAAATAATACAGCGATCAGGATCCATCAATCGCTCTTGACCGGTCACGGGAAGATTCCGCCGCATAGTACACCCCTGTCATCAAGCCTTCATGTTTTGAGCCTAAGATACCTGCTGAAAAAGATAATTTGTTCAAGCAATTGGCCCAGACGCACCCTTACTAAACAGTATAGCGTCAGGGTGACTCAAAATAGCGCGCAAATCATAATTCAAACAAAGCAGTATAAAAACACTATTTTATATGCTTTTTTGTGATCAGCTATTAGTTTGACACCGGTTAACATAGACCATCAAAGAGTGACACTATAAAAAATGTGGAAAATCATAGAGTTATAAATAAACACGGTCACTACAAAGCAAAAGCTCTATTTACAAAAAGATACATAATGCAATAAAAAACCCAACATGTTGAATAACACTGTTGGGTTATGGTTGCGTCAAAGCACGGTTTAACTGCACTATTAAATGAGCACTTACTTAATAATACAGCGCATTATTTCCAGATATCTCTAATACTTCAAACAGTCTGACATGACCGTACGATACAGTATAGTGATTCTATTTTTCCACCTTAGCCTATTTTTTCCGCCACCTTAGCTAATACACCAGACTGGTAATCATCAAAGGCCTGCTGGATTTCCTGCTCACTATTCATGACAAAAGGACCGTATTGTACAATCGGTTCCTGCAAAGGTTGACCTGTAACCAACAAGACACCGGCCCCCTCTGAGGATTGCAGAGACAGCAAATCTCCGGTAAATACCAATAATTCTCCCTGCTTTAACACTAGATCAGCCGCTGGTAGAAAAGTCTCTCCCCCGTAGACATAAACAAAACCTTGATGCCCCTTGGAGATCGGATGCTCTATCTCACTACTGGCCGGTAAAACAATATCAACCATCAGTGGTTGAGTCGCAGTTCGCTGGATTGGCCCATCAATGCCCAGAGAATGACCTGCCACAACTTTGCGTTTAACCCCATTATCATCTACTACCACCGGAATCTGCTCCGCAGAAAGATCCTGATAGTGAGGTTCCGTCATTTTGTCTTTAGCCGGTAAGTTTAACCAGAACTGAAATCCCCACAGCAAGCCTTTTTCCTGCATCGGCATTTCGGAATGAATAATGCCTGCGCCAGCAGTCATCCATTGTACTCCGCCGGATTTTAACAAACCGACATTGCCCATATGGTCTTCGTGTCTTAGAGAACCCTGCAAGAGATAGGTAATGGTTTCAAAACCCCGATAAGGATGTGGCGGGAAGCCTGCAATATAGTCATCCGGTTGATCAGATTTGAATTCATCTAACATCAGAAAAGGATCTATATGGCGTAGATGGGTAGTCCCTATTAAACGATTCAGGCGTACTCCTGCACCATCTGAGGTTGGTATCCCTCGAACTTTTTGCAGTACTTTGAAATCAGGCATGAAAAACCTCCAATACTCATGGCTTGTGTTTCAATACACTATAAACCTGAAAAATCTGGATAAAAACCACATAAAAATGGCATTAACTTTCTAATTTTTCGAAAAAACATCAATGAGAAGCGCAAGATCACTTCTATAGATACCATTAAAGCAGGCCAGAAAGCCTATTCAGGTAGCCTATACCTGATAGAAGAACGGCTGGATTACACTGAAGACTTGAATTAAATATCAGATCGGGTTACGAAGGTCACCCGATCACTATTCCTTGGACAGAACGACAGGTATCATAGGGTCTGCGCTCAATCAAAATAGAAGCAACAAATAGAGATACAGGAAAAGAACGAAAAGGAAAGGAGCGAAACGATGAATTATCAGGATGCCGTTAATTACTGCCTGTCCCGCCCGGAAACAACGCAAGATTATCCTTTCGGACCGGATGCGGCGGTATTTAAAGTCAGAGGAAAGATGTTTGCCTTACTGGGAACATGTGGCCCGTCGGGTAAAGAACTGGGTATCGAGTTTGCCGACTGTGACTTTCTGAATCTGAAATGTGATCCTGATGAAGCCTTTATGCTCAGAGATATTTTTCCCGAAGTCCTGCCCGCTTATCATATGTCCAAAAAACACTGGATCAGTGTGGTACTAAAAGAATCTATGCCAACTAACGAGACGGAACGATTAATAGATCGTTCTTATAGTCTGGTCGTAAAAGGTCTGAAGAAAGCAGAGCGTGCTCAGCTGGAACTGCACTACTCTGCCGAAGAACTTTATCGTTAAGCCATACTCAGATTACTGTTTATTGACCCAATACACGCCCCAGACAGTAACGGCCATGCCCAGCAAAGCAATTGGCGTGAACTGCTCATCAAACAGAATCCAGGCCTCCAGGGCAGTAAAAGGTGGTACCAGATAGAAGTAACTTGCCGTTTTAGTGGCTTCACCGGCCTGAATCATCAACATCAGTAGTAACAACGCGCCAACTGACAATACCAGCACCGACCAGGTTAGTGCTCCGACAAACTCAATATGCCACTCGACACTGCCTTCTTCCCACAACAGCACGCCGGTCAGGGTAATTGCCAATGTCGCCAGATACTGAATAAAACTGGCCGACAATAATGGCTGCGGCTGACAATAGTTTTTCTGATATAAAGTGCCTAGTGTAATTCCCACTAACGCCAGAACAATCCAACCCAGCTCAGAAGGCGCCAATAAGTCACCTTCCAACAGATCGGCCTGCCCGCCCACTAACACCAGCACAACCCCGGTAATACCCAGAGCTAAACCTGTCCACTGACGGATGCTGGGTTTATTCTGATAGATAAAAGCCATCATAATCGCGACCAGAATAGGCTGAAGACTAACCAATAGGGCTGTCAGACCGGCCGAAGCCCCCGTTTCAATCGCTGAGAAAACACCGCCCAAATAAGCACCATGAATCAAAGCACCCGCTATCGCCTGCTGTTTCCAGAGCATAAGATCTCTGGGCAACGTCACTTTAAATACCTGCATCAACAGCCAGAAAACCGCTATATTGGCGGCCATGCGCCAACTCAGGAAAGTAAAAGGTTCACTGTAAGGCAGGCCATACTTGGCACCGATAAAGCCAGTACTCCACAACACCACAAATATCCAGGGTACCAACTTAATAAACCCAGGTGATGAAAATCGGCTAACCAGTGTTGCCTGCATAAAATCTCCTTTCGCTAATGGGTATTTAGCGACTGCAAAGATGATGGGTATGGGATGAAGAGTCAGATCGAAGCCAACGGATTAAATCACTTGCAACATCAGGTTGGATAAAACGACTCTGGCTGTACCCTTGGCTTATCTGTACTATAAAACTGTTGAAAAAATGAAAAAATAGACAGTTTTTACTGTTTTACAGGGGTACAGATGCCAAACTTTCGTTATCAGGTATTAGCCGACCAGATTATCCAGCGCATTCAATCCGGCATTTATTCACCCGAGCAAAAACTGCCTTCTGTTCGCCAGCTCAGCCAGGAGCTGAATATTAGCAAGGGTACGGCCATACACTGTTACGAGTACCTGGAAGATCAGGGCTGGATTGCGGCTAAAGAGAAATCGGGCTTTTTCCCTCACCCTTCAGCGATGGCTTCTGTTGGTATTGGTGTTGGTGTCGGTGCTGCTTCTGGCTCTGTAACGGCCCACCGACTCGATAAACCTATCTTAAGCCCCCAACAGAAAGAGGACCTGCAACCGAGGCTTATCGATAACAAGAGCCTGGGTATTCATATCGTACGCTCAGCCAGCCATAGTGATCAGATTCCCTTAGGGTCAGCAAACCCCTGTGTCTCTTTTCCGGCCGTGCGCCAACTCTACCAAGCGCTAAAAAAACAGGTACAGATTGAACAACAAGAGTTAGATAGTGGAGTACTGGCCCATTACCAGGCCCCACCTGGCGATCCTGTCTTAGGCCAACAGCTCAGCAAAATACTGTCTGGCAAAGGTATTCAATGTTCACCAGATGAAATTTTGGTCACCAATGGCACTCAATCTGCAATCACTTTAGCGCTACAGGTCACAACCGAATCAGAAGATATCGTTTTAATCGAATCACCTTGTTTTTACGGCATACTGCAATGCTTGCAGGCACTTAATCGCAAAGTGGTGGAGATTCCACAATGCCCGGAAGGCGGGCCTGATATTAATCTGTTGGAAGCTGCTTTGATCGAAGGGAGAAAGTCTCACTGGCCGGTAAAAGCCCTACTATTACAACCCACAGTGAATAACCCGACAGGGCGTACCATGCCTTATGAAAATCGGGTAAAACTGATTGAATTGGCGAATCAATACGATATTGCAGTGATTGAAGACGACGTCTTTGCAGAGTTGCATTTCCATCGTAACCGCCCACAGATTAACAGCGTTTCACAATTCCAGGGAATTATGCCACCACCAATTAAAACTCTGGATACCGAAAACAGGGTGCTGTACTGCAGCTCTATCTCCAAAACCTTAACACCAAAACTGCGTATTGGCTGGCTACAAGCGGGGCGTTGGCAGCAAGCCTGCGAACATCTGCTGTTTGTCAGTAAAATGGGCTTACCCAGCCATACCCAAAAAGCATTAGGCAATTGGCTGGCGACAGGGCGTTTAAGTCGCCATCTGCGTTTAGTTCGCCGCAGCTACTATGAACGCCTAGGGTATATGGAACAGGCTTTGGCCCAATATTGGCCCGAAGAGATTGAATTTGAACCACCGACGGGTGGTTATCTAGCTTGGGTTAAATTACCGAGGCACGTTAAAGCTCTGGACCTTTATCAGCAGGCTCTTGAGCATAATATCAACACTACACCAGGGCCTTTGTTCAGCTCTCAGGGCCACTATGAACACTATATTCGTCTAAACTTCGCCCTGTTCCAGAATCAACCAGACTATCTGGCCGCGATACAATACTTAGGTGACGCCATCAGGACTTTATCCACACAGGAATGACGGCCTTGTGCTGAACGATCCACGAACTCTTTTACTGTTGTACTCTTTTACTGTTGTACTCATTTTTCCTGCCTTGGCAGTAGCTCAGAGCGTAAAGGCTTAACATCAACGCCTCCGGGGTGGTATTGGTGACAACTGATACACTGATCTAAGCCCGTTTGCTCATTGTGGCAACTTTCACATTGCGCAATAACCATAGGTTCGAAGTTTGATGTAAATACAGACACTTTGGTTTGCGTAAAGGCTTGCTGATACGCTTTACTATAATCCCCTAACACATGACAGGTCTGGCAACCTTCAACAGCTTGTGTGGCAAAGTGCGGAGCATGGCGGAACCGGGTCAGTTGCTGAGCGGGCATAGTATTGACCATCTGCTTCCACTCCAGCATCAAACTCCCCTGTTTTGTCTCAGTCCGGGCATGACATTTCGCACACTGTCCCTGAGCTTTCTCATGGGTCAGTTGAAAAAACGCTTGTTGAGACATCAAACCGCTTAATGAGATTAACGATGTCATAACCTGATCGCTATGGCCTGTTGGGCGATAAAGCAAAGCAAACTCTGATCGATACCAACCTCCCAGCTTATTCCACTGTTCAACACTGATTTGTGGTGTAACAGGTTCAGAGGCAGATACCGGAGTCACCGACGCCATTTTATGCTCATTATTTTGTTGAGCCGTTTTTTCATCACTGCTCTCAGCAAAAATATCATCGCCATCTGCCAGGATATCGCTCTCTGCAAGAATGCCATCATCTTCATCGGACAAAATCCCTTCGTCATCACCGAGGATACTATCGCCCTCATCAGCTAGAATCCCTTCATCATCACCGAGGATACTATCGCCCTCATCGTCCAGAATCCCTTCGTCATCACCGAGAATACTATCGCCCTCATCAGACAAAATCCCTTCGTCATCACCGAGGATACTATCGCCCTCATCAGCTAGAATCCCTTCATCATCACCGAGAATACTATCGCTCTCATCGGCCAGAACTCCATCATCAGCCCCCTGATCAGATACCTCACCTGAAATATAGGAGAAGGTAAAATAACCCTGCCGATACGCTTTGACCTCATTGGCCAAGTCAGGGAACCACTCATTAACCGCATTTTGTACAACATCTAAAGGCAAAGTTGCGGATAGAGCTGAGACCTCTTGTGGCGTCGCCGGACGCTGCAACTGCTGCTCAAGCCGTTGCTTTAAAGTGGCCTCAGGGCCTTGTGTAATAAGATCATAGAGAAACAGCTTCACGGCCCATGCCAACTGATGCGCTTGCCGCAGTACGTCTTGTTCTGCCGTACTAAGATCCAATAGATCCACTGTCTCTAACAGCGAAAATGTCTCCCCAAACAGCAGGTCCTGCATTAAGGGCGTTACTCTACCTTCAGCAAATGCAGGCCAATAACCAATTTGAGCCCCCTTTTCAAACAAGGTTTCACTGTCTATACCGGGTACAACAAAGAAAGGAATCCCCTTTGGCCCTACAGCCCTCTCTTCTCCCGTGATTTGAACATCATGGCAGGCAGCGCACGTTTGCGAGTAAGGCTTCACTTCCATACGACGACCTTCAGAATCTGCAGTATGGCAATCCAGGCAAAGCTTAGGCGCCTGTTGCTGCTCTTTATCGAAATGGCGAGTAAAGTGGCTACTATGATCAAAGATCAGCGCCGTACGTTGTTGATAGGGAAACGACTGAAACTCAGGATGGGTATCAGGAAAACGATTATGCTGATCAATATGGCAAGCGTTACAGGAAGCCACCTGTATGGTTTGGTCAATCTGATGTTCTTTATGGCAACTGGCACAGGCAACTTCACTATTAGTAAATAAAGGCAGGCTTTGCGACCCAGAAAGTGTTTGCCCTTGAGTTAACAGTGCTTGCGACTGAGCCAAAAGCCCTCGCTGCTCTGTTAGTACTGCCTGCTGTCGTAACTCTGTTTTTTGAGCCAATATATCTAATGGATAACTATGAGCGGTGTGAGGAGAACGCCCCATCTCGTGACAACGAACACAGCCCTGATTTTCCATGCCAATATCGACTGGATCAAACAACGCTGTCGCCCAATGGGCAAAACCCTGATTCATTGTCTGAGAGTGACAGACATCACACTGTTCAATCGTGACATGATGACCGGCCACCCGACCCGGATCAATAAAACGATAGGTCCATGCACCGCCCACTCCAAGAGTTACCGCGCCCAGTATCAACAGCAGTGCCCAGCCAATGACACGGCGTTTAACTGAAGCAGCAGAAAGCTCTGGCACGCAAGGCGTTTCACGGCAGGCACACTGTCCATCTGGTAAAGGACCGCTTTGGCAAGGGCCGCCATTATTTTCTGATCGGGTACAATACCAGCGCCCCTGTTTTTTTATGGGCTCACAAGCCTGTGTCGCACCACATCTTCCCTGACCGTCTGGCCCACGCATACAGGGTTTACCATTTTCGCCACCTGCACACTGCCACTTTCTAAAGGGTCGTTCATAACGACTGGATGCGGGGTCTCTTTTCTGCAGTAAATCATCCATATTACACCGCACCTTTAGAAAAAGCGTAAACCACCACCACGTGAATAACAGGTAAAACCAGCATCATGAAAGCCAAAGGAATATGCAGAAGAGGCCAGCTTTTCAACAATTTCTGCAGAGCATACTGGAAGTCCAGATTGTCTTTTTTCTCGATCAGTCTTCGAATATGTTCAAGATCCTGATAGTTCTCTTCATCAAGGTAGAGATTAAGCAGCTCCAGCTTTTTGTAGTACCGTTGAATGGGATAACGAATATTAAAAATGTGGCACCAAAAGTTTCGAGTCGATGAAAAATAGGGAATAAGATCCGCCTGATAAAGGTCCAGATAGGCCCGTGAAGCCACGTTGTTGATCAGCTTAATACTCGCATCATGAAACTCTTTTTCCAGCTCTGCGCGCAGAAATCTTATGCGTTCAAAAAGCAAACGTTCGGCGGATTGATTCTTCCCCACCCGCAGACGTTTGGGGAAATAGCGGGATAAAAATAGTCCTGCTATTCCACTGATGGTTGTAAAAATAAAACCACACCAGATCAGAGTATCCAGCATGCCTGTCGGTAACCGCCACTGAGTATGGAAACCAAAAACCCCTATCGACAGCAGACCTATATAGATATGCGCCTGCATCCAGAGGGAGCGCTTCATTAGGGGCAAAACCGACAGTTTTTTACGTACACTTAATAACGTCAGCAGCCCTATTGTGCTGACCAAAAACCAACCACTCAACAGCTGCTCAGAGATCAAAGCCTCACTCAAAGACGCCTCTATCTGGCTATAAACCATCAGTATAAAAATAACCAGTGATGACAAAGTAATGCGTCGGGTCCAGCGCTTACGACTCTCTCCCTCATCCAGGGATGGAATCGTACTCCGGTGCTTCATATTGACCCGCTTTAAAGCATCATGGGGGCAAGCCTGTTCACAAGCCGGGCCCGCCGGAGAGCCAATGCACATATCGCACTTGGTCGCCTTGCTCACGGGTTTATGGCTTTGCGCATGGCGCATCAGCTCACCCTCTGGTGTGCGGACTTCCACCATGCGGATATTGCCGTAGGGACAGGAAGCGGCACAGGTGCCGCAACCGATACACAGAGTGTCTTCAATGATGATATGACCGGACTGAGCATTGCGGTTAATCGCCCCGGTAGGACAACCGATCAAGCACACCGGATCAACACAATGCATGCAGGCATTAGCTATAGACCAGTGATCATGGGACAAACCATGACGGATAAAACGTGGATTACCATTATGATTAGTGGCACAGGCACTGACGCATTCATCACAATTCACACAGCGATCCGTATTGATAAACATCGCGGCGGTGCCATTGATAATGCGATTGTCCACCAGGAAGTTCATTTGCGCCTGATGCTCTGCCCAGTTAGGGCTATTTTGATGAACGCTGTCCTGGTGACTATGATTGCTCTCTTGAATAGAACTGCTCTCTTGAATAGAACGGCTCTGCTGGATAGAACTGCTCTTTTGAATTGAGCTAGTCTGCGGACTAAAAACAGAGACTCCCTTTCTAAGCTTACCTTCTGTTAAAAAAGGCACAATATGAGTCAATGCCAACTCAAGAGGGATGTGCAATACGTCGACATAGCCGATCGCGCGCAAGGTATTTTTGGCAATCGCTGGCTGACCTGTACGATATTGTTCCTGTAGCTCCTCCAGACCAAAAACTTCATCTGCGGTTAAGTAATCAACTGTCAAATGCCCCGCATCCAATGCTTTACTGATGCGAGCAAACCCCTGACGTACAATAATCAACCCGGTAATCGGACACCCTTCCTTTACAATCTCAGGTTCAGCTTCAATCAGCTCCTTTCTTTTGGCCGGACTGACCTGATAAGAGCGCCCCTGGATCTTTCTGAAGATCCCATTCCACTCAAAGCTCCCATAGGTTTCAAAACGGGTTTCCAGAGTGATCTGTTGCAGAACACTGTCGTCAAGGTGATCAAAATAGGGGGATCGCTGCAAATAATTTAACAGAGACCTCTCCCGGTATAACTGATCCAGATTATCCCTAAACTGACGATTGCGCAGACGTAACTCACGCAACCCTTGCCAGCGCATCTCGACCAGCAGAAGAGTCGTTTCAGCCACAATAGTAGCCGTCCTGGGGGTACGCGCCAGAGCGGATATCTCGCCAAACATCTGGTTTTCACCCAGGGGAACGGTTTTAGCCTTATTTAGCGTTTCTTCTATATCTGTCAGATAGGCCCGGGTAGCCTCTCCAGAGTGGCGATGGTGGACCTGAAGTGCGCTTTGATTGCGCTCATCCTGTACTGGATGACGTACTTCAGGCTCTTTGTCATTACGCCAAAGCTGAGCCAGAGCACTATAGAGGGATTGCTTAGGGTGAGGTCGGCGCAGTTTCTCAGCAGGGTCCGTGTCCTTATCGATAAAAACACGTACGGAACCCGCCAGAATAAAGAAAGCGGAACTGCCGTAATCGCCAAGTAAGGTGACGATATCTCCCTTCTGATACGTTTCAATACGCGCATCATAACGGATAATATCCCGTAATGAGATCAGATCGGGAAAGGCATTGCCATCAATATGAGCAAACTGAGGCAACATCAAAATGCGGTCAATCTGCTCATCACTTAATGGTTCTTGTCCGTAAGGATGAAGCCAGCGCTCTGGCTGTCCTGCCTTTAACTCAAACATTATCTGATCTCATCACATCAAAACGCTGACTTCGCCCTTAATTCAAAGGCTCTGGGGTTCCCTTATATTTATCCTGGCCAGGAATCAGGCTATCCACCGCTGCAAAGCCAGAACCATCATAGGATGCAGAGAAACGCTGTGCTGCACCGGCCACTTCAGCTGCCGCCTTTTCCAATGGCTCCTTATTATTGAGTTTCAGCTTGACCGTTTTTAACACTGCCATAATCTGTTGGGTCTCATCCGTCTGAACCATCTGACCAATTTTTGCCATACGTTTTGCCGCTATTTTCGCTCGTTTCGCCATAGTAATCGCATATTCCGCTTTTTGCGTAGCATTGGCTACGGCCCGCAGAGACTCTTCCAACTCCACCATTGCACCGACGATAAACATCATACGTTGACGCTCAGGTGAAGCAATCGGGTTCTCTTTGCCATCAGAGTGCCAAACGTTATGGCGTACTTCCCCTTGGGACCAGGAAACCAGCTCGAACGGGCTACCTGCTGAGTGACCACCTGTATTAACAAGCTTCTCATTAGGGGTGATATGGCAGGAGTAGCAGTTTTTCGCCAGAGCATAGAGTTGATGAGGACGAATCATGCCTGCGGCTTCCGAATCCTGCCAACGTACCACCGCTTCCTGTTCACTCTCCTGCTCTTTCTTTTTACCACTGAATTCTGAATGCCGCTCCAACCAATCCGCAGCCGGTGCGTGACAGGACTCACAAGAGATACCCGCTACCACCTGCTTCACACCCGCTTTTTCTTGTGTCGTAAAATGACAATCCAGACAAACGCTGTCCGCTTTTATCCGCTTGATGCCCATCTTCTGGGCGATATCACGGGCTTCCTGAGAGCGTGGCATCTCCGTAAACGTCGAGAAGTGATGTGTACCTTGCCAGATTTTATTGGTTGCTTTATGACATTCAGCACACTCGTCCGGACCCACCACTTTATGATGCGCAACAGGCTGAGCAGCATACAGAGAAGTCGCACTTCCCAGTAGCCAAAGGGTTAAGCCCGTCCAGAGTATTTTTTTAAATTCTGACAGTTTCATCTTTTTATCCACCATAGCATTCGGCTCAAATAGGATTTATCACAATATTATCGTTCAGGATTTAGTTCGGCTGTTTAATCTCAAAGGTCGAATATAACGTGCTTCAGTTCAGGTTAAGCGTCCAGCACGATATCACCCTTGGGTTTACACACACACACCAGGCAGCTGCCTTGTTCAGGGCGGGCACCGGCTACAGTGATATAGTCCACATTGCCCTCTTTAACCGCAACAACACAGGTGCCGCAATTCCCCGCCCGGCAACCCGCATTGAGGGTTAAGCCTTCAGCTTCAGCCAGCTCCAGTAGTGAATCCTGCTGACCCGACCACTGTGCCGTAATACCGCTTCGGGCAAAAGTCACCTTATGTTGCTGATGGGCCTGATCTGATGCAGATGTACTTTTTTTAACACTGGTTCTAACACTGGAAGGGCCAAAAGCTTCAAAGAACACATCGGTTTCAGGAACCTGCCAATTTGACAGCTGTTCGGTCAGGCCTGACATCATGGTATCAGGCCCACAAATATAGAACTGGTAGTTGCTTGAGGGCAGCGTCTGTTGCAACACCGCTAAAGAGATACGCCCGGCAATATCAAAATCCTCACCTTCTACACCCCCTTGCAAGGGCTGGCTATGGCAAATAATGACCCTTAGATTCTTATGCTGCGCCTCCTGCTTGCGCAAAGTCTGTATCGCTATCTGCTCATCTTTATTCTTGATGCCATAAAACAACCAGGTTTCACGCTCTGGTTCCGAAGTACAGATTGAGTTCAGCATGGACAGTACCGGCGTTAAGCCAATACCGCCGCCAATCAATACTACAGGGCGCTGCGGATCTCTTTGCAGATAAAACTGACCTGATGGGGGTTTAACATCGAGAATATCCCCTTCAGATAAGCATTCATGAAAATAGGAAGAGGCCAGGCCTGCAGGCTTATCTTCGCTGGCAGGAATCTGTTTGATGGTGACCCGATAGTAATCCTTTACCTCAGGGGCATCCGACAGGGAATAGCAGCGAATAATACTTTGCCCACTCGGCAGATTAAGCCTGAAAGTCAGAAACTGCCCCGGTAGGAACGTCGGTATCTCTTTACCATCATGAGGCTTTAAGTAAAACGACTTGATCCCCTGTGCTTCTGTCACAATGCGATCAATTTCAAACTTGCGCCAATCCTGCCAAACGGATTGTTGGCGCTCTATCTCCTGCTGAGCTTGCCGATAAGCCTGGCTTGCGCTTTCCTGCAGGTAGGATTCTCTCAGCCTTAATAAGCTTATCTCCTCCCGACGCTTACGCCAGAATGACGTACATACCATCAAGCCCTGCAGAATAGCGAGTGTCAGCGCGGTTATTCCTAGGATTTCTATTACCTGGACCATGATCCCTCCACTGAGCGCCTCGTCGTACCTGACTTCCAGGTGAAAGCCTTAATCACTGCAGTTCTGCCTATTGCTCCAGCTATGCCTCTCAAAAGTGCTCCTGCCATAGGTTGCAAAACCGCTTCTGCTATACGGTTCAGAACTTCACTTCCAGCTCAGAGCGCAGGCCATAACCGGTTCCACTGCTATTCTCGTTTTCAACCACATAGCCACCTAAGTTGAGAATAAAGTGGCGGGAGAGCTTTCGGGAATAACGGGTTGCAAAACCAAAACCACCGGTTTTGTTATTACCTGTGTCTGCCACGCCGCCAATCTCAAAAGTAAGCCGTTTCTTTAAACCAAAAAACATCTGGTAACCGATAGCAGTACCAATAGCATCCTGGCCACGATTGTTTAACGGCGCGCCATAGGCCCCTAAATTTGCGGAAGAAAACAGCAGCCCCGTGCGCCCCATAGGACCACCGGCAGTGCTGGCTCTGGAAGCAGAGGTAAACTGGCCCTCACCAACAAAACCATTGGCATAAAAGATATGAGGAGCCCCAGGGAAAGAGGTCGAAGTTTCCAGATACAACACTACACCATCATTAGCTGCAGCGTTGTCGGTGTCTAAGCCCTGAGAAGCCAGCAAGCGTAGTTCGGTATTCCATAAACCGATACGCTGTGCCGCAGATATGCCCATATGGATACTGTCACCATAATGCTTCGCAGCGATATCATCGCTACTGTCGACATAGATCACGTCCGCATCAATGGAGGTATCCGCCAGATCGTAGCTGGTGAATAAGCCATAAAGTTTGGCGTGATCATCCTCCACATTGTTTCCTCTGTGGATCTCATCCCACGCGTACAAGAAGGTAATACGCGCATTACTCATACCGGATAACAGCAGGTTATTTTTAACGATACCAATGGAATCCATGGTGTCATTAACCAGAAAAGTATCCTGAAACTCGATCTTCTGGCGGCCCAGTGCAAAGCCGATATCTAACGGATACTGATCTTTTCTATCGATACCGGGAAAGAGTTCGGCGATTTCAAACTCTGCAAAGAACGTCGATACATGAGCCCCTGTCGCTGAGTGTCCACCCTCCTGATCAGCAGCCCCCTCAAAGACATAACGGCTAAAATCACCACCGTCATGTAACGGCGTTACCCCTAAAACAATACGTTCGGTACCACTGAGCTGAAGGTTAGCCGTCAGATCTAATCGGTGTACCGCTTCCACATGACTTTCCCTGGCCTCATGATCCACCGTTTGTAAAGCCGCCCGATAGCTGCCAAAAATCCATAATGAAGGACTCCAAACCGCCCCAGTGGGTAAAACCAGAGGGTCATGCAGCCGCCCGGTACCCAGAAAAGGATCGCCCCATTCGATCAAGGGTCCATTACGGGGCCCAATGGCCGATTCAGGTAACATGGGCTTGGGTTGATCACTTAAAGCCGCTTTTGATTTTTTAGCTGGCTTTTCCTGTGCCGGGTTCTGAGCCATGTTCTGAGCCATAGCCTGTTTCGAATCCTGAGCTAATAGCGGCCCAGAAACCCACGCACCAGCTACCAGGGCCAGAACACCCGCCTGGATCATCTTCAGAGAACGCTTACTTACTATCATGGTGTCGCTCCCTAGAGATCCAACTCAATCGAACGTTCACGAATTACCATAGAGCCTTTGACTAACTCATCGGCAACCTGTTTTGGAGACATGTTGTAATCAAAACCCGCCACCTGAACGGTTGTCACCAGATTGACGGGCAGAGCCTGACTGATAAATTTGATATCCAACTGATAAGGGCCTGTACCTGTTAACTGCTCTGCAGGCACTTCATAGCGCGCGGTACGATGGCCAAAGGGCTCAATGCCTTTACGGTGTTTACGGGCCGATTTTGCCCGACCATAAAGACTGGAAGGTCGGCTTTCAGGGCGAATATAAGGTGCCACAGACACAGAAACCGGCGATGGCAACACCTGCTCACGCTCAGCACCGTGCTGCAAGCGCACCATAAACTTAGACTGCAGATTAAACAGCTGCTCATCCAGCGCCACCTCACCGGCCTGAACATATTTCGAATGACGATCCCTCAGATCCCCATTTGGGTCTCTGTCGCCAGAGATAAACACCAGATCACCCTTGGCATCTCTTAATTCAACTAACAGGAAGAAAATACGTTCAGCGTCAAAGCCGTTAGGCATTAAGTGACCGTCTGAAATACTTTTAACGTCCACCTCAAAGCTCAAACCCTGTTGATCGGATTGCGTGATACGGATATCCGACAGATCAAACGCGTTTGTCAGCACCTCTCTGCGTTTTGTTTCAGCCCACTTCAGCTTTTCCTGCTGCTTCTCAATAATCGCACGGGCATCGTAACGATCATCAATGGACACCCAGGCATCAGGGAACGGATAATCATCGGCTACCGCATCCTCAAACGCATCGGTACCCCAGCCAGCCTGCCAGTCAAACTCCAGCCACTCACGCATGGTTTTAAAACGGGCCGCTTTAACGTTATGAGGGAAAATACCTGGATGAATAATGGAGTAATCCGGTCCGGCAAAGAAATGATTGGTCAGTTTACGCGGTGTAGTCTCTTCATCACCGACAATCGCCGCAGGGCCATGATCAAAACCAGCGGCCACACCCTGCACCTTGCTCATATGGCAGTCCTGACAGGTACGCCCGTCTTTTGCCGCCGGTGTATTTTTAAACTCACTGAACGCTTCTTCGATGCGCAGTCCATTCGGAGCAAATACATCATGGCACGTAGCACAGAAACCTGGAGTGGTTAATTCAAAGAAGCGTTCCGCCTTAGCGTGTATGCCCCGACCGGGTTCATCAGGTTGAGTGGTAACACGGAATTTTTCAGGTTGAGCCAGTGTTTTCTCCAGCTCTTCATTACCTTTCGGGCCATAAACCGGCTGAAAGATATCACCGGGTTCCAGGGAGATACGGCCAGTGACCTTACCGAAGTTCTTATTGATGCGGTGACATGCCACGCAGGTAATCCCCTCCCGGGATGCCGGGTGGCGATCAAGATTAGATAACCCCAAAGGTTCATTTAACTCAGAGCCAACCGGGGCATGACAACGCAGACAAAAATCACCATTGGCAGTAGAGGTCACCACATTAATAGTATTTTGCATCGCAAGCATTAGCGGGCTTAATTGCGCATAGGCATGCTGTGAAACCGACCACTCATCGTAGTGCCTTGGATGACAAGTCGCACAGGTTGATGCTGAAGGATAGGCTACCTCTTCAAATAAGCGCTGGTGCTCTTTATTGGCCTCACTGATTCGGGCTGTCTCTTGTTCAACATCGGGTTTATCAAACAGGCTTTCCGTACTTAAGGAATCAGAATCATCGCCTGATAGATCATCACCAGACAAAAGATCATCGTCATCACCGAGCAGACTGCCGCCTTCTTCTAGTAATCCCTCTCCATCTAGTCCTTCATCATCGCTCAGCAGATCACTGCTGTCGGATAATAGCGTTTCATCGCTGCTGTTAACATTCTCAGCATAAGATGCGTCAGACGTAAATAAAGCAACAAAAAAAACAATCCATAAAGAACAAAGCGTTACAGCAGCCTTTTTTGTAAAATGACTAAACATGTCTTGGTTCCACCTTCGAGTATCCGAGACCACGGATCATTAGATCTCCATATTGTGAGACCTGTTCAGGCTTGAGCTGTAAAACACCTAAACAAGAGCACCTCCACAAATAATAGCCATATTTTTAAATTATGAAAGCTATAAGGGAACTTTTTTATTTTGATGTAACATATTGATTTTATATATTATAAATACAGAATAATGTTAATAGATTTCCGCCATATACCGTCCTGTCGTAGTAAGCCGCTCTTAAATTCTGCTTTTTACCAAACTTTCCTATACTAAAGTTTAAGCCCGAATACAGCTTTTGCATGCTAAGAGCGATCTTTGCTTATTCACTTATTAGCTTATTAGCTCAGTAGAAAGCTCAATTCAGCTTCCCCAGCTGAGCAGCCCTTGAGCTGTCTCAGGGAGACCTTAAGACCTGATAAAGGACATAACCATGCCTGATGATTATGAAAAACTTCATCCTATTCTGAACGCCATGACCGAAACGCTAACCGGTCTGTACGAACATAAGAAAGATGAAGAGATACGGCAAAAGCTGATCAAACTGGAAGGTCTGCTACATGATAATCTGGAAAAAATTCAAGACGCCAAAAAAGAGTAACCGTTCATTTAAGGGCGTTATTGACTCGCCAGATCTGAGCGCAGTGGATTTTCAGCGAACTTCTCTTTCCATAACCGAGGTGTCAGTTCTTCGACCTGACTCGCAGGGTGCTGGTTTATACGCAGCAGTACGTCCGTAAGATAAGTGTACGGATTGATCTTATGCTGCTTACAGGTGCAGACCAGGCTCTGGATAATGCCCACATGTTCCGCGCCCACCTCTGTCCAGCAGAACAGCCAGTTTTTACGTCCCATTGGGATTGGGCGTAATGCTCTTTCCAGATGATTGGTATCCAGAGGCACATTGGGCTCTTCAAGAAAGACCCTCAACTCAGTTTCACGACTGATAACATAGTTCAGCGCCTTTCGTAACGGACTCGAAGGCAGTAGGTCACCGAGATTGAGTTGCTGTTGGCACCATTCAAAGAACCGATCCACCACGGGCTTGCTCTTTTCGAGCCGCCGTTCCCGTTTGCTGGTCTCATCTAAACCTTGTGCTTCGATCCTCTCTTCTTCCTTATACAAGGTCGCGATCATCGCCAAGGCTTCTTTGACCCGATCCGGGTACTCTGTTTCCGCTTCTATAAACTTCCGACGGCTATGGACCCAGCACTGGGCATGGGTGATCTCTTTGTTCTTCTCGATATAGCTGGTGTAAGCCGCATAACCGTCACTGATCAACGTGCCTTTAAAGTCCTGCTTTAAGGTGTTTTCGATCTGTTGGCGGCCACGGCTTTTCGAGAAGGTGAACACGATCTCATCCTGATCACCATACAGCGGCCAGAACCAGCCTTTACTCATCTTACCTTTGCCTGCTTTTCCCGCCTTGATTGGGGTTTCATCCATGGCCAGCACTTGGCTGTTCAGGACGCTGATCAGTTGGGCCGCAACAATAGGGCGCAGTAGATCAATGCTCCGTTTCACAAGATGGGTCAGGGTCGCACGGCTGACTGTGACGCCCGCAGCCACCATCCGCTGGTGTTGGCGGTAAAGCGGCAGATGGAACTGGAACTTATCGACCAGCATACCGGCCAGAAGGCTGACATCAGATAAACTTCTGTCCAGTACGTTATCCGGTGCCGGACTGGATTCCGGCTGAGGCTTATCTTTACGGCGCACAATGGGACGTTCATAACGCAGCACCACATAACTGGCGGGACGTTGAGCCAGCCGGAAGGTAGTTTTAGTGCCGATCACCACATATTGATCCGCATCTGCTCCTTGTAGCTCTGGTGCATTCAGTTCAATGACTTCAACGGGTACCTGATCGTTAAAGCGTAGCCCGCTATCGTTCACGCAATCTTCAGGGCGCTGCTTCGGTGCTTTACCCCGGGTATAAGTGACCTCAGTCTGTTCGCCTTCAGGCTCAGTGGGCACCGGCAGATCGCCCAACAAGCTATGCTGTAAAGGGTGATCCACAGGGCGTTTTTCAGACTTTTGTCCGAAAAACTGGCGTTCGAACCACTCCACCCGACGCCTGAGGGCGGCGTTTTCTTCCAGAAGCACTTTCATGTTCTGAAGGTTGGGTTCTGCTGAAGGCGTTGAAGTCTCTTTCATACGCATCATTATGCCCATGTTAAGTCGAAGTACCATGCCGATAACGTTTAAATTGTCGGGCTTTTTGGATTTCAATGCCTTCGAGCAAGAGTTGAAGATCAACCGCCCGAATACGGCGCTGTCCGTCAGGTGAAGGCGTGAGCCTGAACTGGCCTTGTTCGAGACGCTTAGCCCATAGACAAAAACCGGTAACATCAAAGTAGAGTATCTTCATCTGCGTTTTTCGCCGGTTCACGAAGATAAAGTAATCACCGGTCACGGGATTGCACTTCATCTGATTTCTGACCAGAGCACTCAGGCCGTCAAAGGATTTACGCATATCCACGGGGTGTGTACAGAGCCATATCCGGCTCTGACTGGCAGGGGTAAACATCAGTTCTGAGACAGACGCAGTTCAACCCCATTGCCCAGGCTGAGCACAATGTTCCAGCCTTTGGAATCATCGGCTGAGGTTGCAGTGAGCGACTGTAAATCGATGAACTGAGCTTCTGAAGAGGACTCTTCAGCAGGACTGTCCTGAGTATTGAATCGTTTACGCCAGTTACAGAAGCTGGCGTAGCCGACCTCATGCTGTTCACAAAACTGAGGGGCTGATAATCCACTTTCTTGCCACTGCTGAATCAGAGCTTGCCATTGTTCAGATGAGCGTCGTGTATATTGAGTCATGGTATAAGGTCTCGTCTTGTTTAAAGGATAAGACCAGATTAATTAGGAAGAGAGTGCTCCGGTAGAACGCCTCAGAATGAGCGCTTACTTTGCAAAAGCAGAAAAACAGCTGGATACCGGACCTTTCTTTAAAGGCGAGACACTGAGCAATATCGATATTGCCTGGTTACCCTTACTGCACAGAGCCCATGTGATTGAAAAATATGCTAAGTATGACTTTCTGGCACCATACCCCAGAGTCAAAGCCTGGCAGGCTGCGATAATGGCAACGGGTCTGGCAGAAAAATCGGTCGCAGAGGATTTTGATGAGGCCTTTACAGCGTTCTATCTGTCAGAGAGCACGTACCTGGGAACAGGTAAATGCTGTACGGCCTCGGCGGATCAGGCTTGTGATTCTGGCCAGTGCTGCTGAGCCTTCTGATCATTGAAATGATAATACCCGCTTATAAGCGGATACCTTCGAAAACTATAGCTCCGAATGCCGGAGCTATAGTTATTTGTGTGTTGTGTATTAGTGACGTGATGAATCCGGACATAAGCACATACAAACGTTTCTCTTTGACCGGTAGCTTCATTCTTCAGCCATTGGTCGAAAATTTGTGTCAGTGTGTAGCGACAACAGGTAAACGCTATGAATATTGAAACCGTCTGGTCAGAGTACCGTTCTGGCCTGAAAGCATTTTTACACTCAAAAGTATCTGATCCTGATGAAGTGGATGATTTGTTGCAGGATATTCTGATTAAAACCTATAACAACCTGCACACGGTGCGTTCACAAAAAAGCGTGAAATCCTGGCTATTTCAGATTGCCAATCACGCCATTATTGATTTTTATCGTAAACGTGGACGAGAGCCCCTGCCAGAAGGCGAAACCTTATGGTATGAAGAGTCTCAAGGCGCACATCAGGAACCTGGGATACAGCAGGAATTATCGGGATGTTTGCAGCCCTTTATCCAGGCGTTACCCGAAGAAAGCGCTCACTTACTTTCAGAAATCGATCTGATGGAAAAGCCACAGAAAGCCTATGCTCAGGAGCATAATATTCATTATTCCACGCTGAAATCCAGAGTACAGAAAGCCAGAGGAGAGTTAAAAGGGCTGTTTGAATCCTGTTGCCATCTTACTCTGGATAAAGATGGCAACGTAGCGGATTGTGTATTGAAAGATCACTGTACAGCCTGCTGAAAGCCTGAGCCGTTTTACTCTGCAGGTTTCATAAACGCCAGCTTAGCCCCAAAGCCGATAAATACAGCACCCGTCACTGATTTCAGCCAACGGGAAAAAGCGGAATTTCTGGATGCCTGCTTTATACGGGCCAGCAGAATGACCATGGTGGAGAACCAGGCCAGATTAATGATTGCATGCAGGACGACCAGCATAAATGCAGTTGCTACACTGCCGTCGACAGGAATGAACTGTGGAAAAGCAGCCAGATAGAACATGGACACCTTAGGATTCAGGGCATTGGTCAGAAAACCTTCCGCAAAAGCCCCTTCCAGTGATGTTGGCTTGCTGGTTCCCTCAGCGTTATTCTGAACAGGCTTGTTTTGCCATGCCTGCATCAATGATTTGATACCGATCCAGCAAAGATAAGCGGCTCCCAGCAGTTTGAACAGGGTGAACGCCTGAGCAGATTGCACCAGAAGCACTGATAGCCCGAATACAGACAAGCTGCCATGAACAAAGAATGCTGCAATAAAGCCCCCGATGTTGGCAAACCCAGCCGCTTTACCAGAAACAGGGACTGTTTTCGCAATTAAGACACCGTTTGGTCCGGGCGAAATAACCAGCAGTGCCGCCACCAGCATAAAACTGAATATTTGTATGATATCCACGTTCTGAAACCCTCCGTTAATCAGTGCAGGTAATTGTGCTATACAGAATACCCGCTCATCAGGGAATGAAGCTAATAGAACTTAAGGTTTGTTCAACCGGTGTTTTCCAACCGCTGTCTTCCAGCCAGACCATCAGCGAATCATGCCTACTTTTAAATCGGTCGCTTTGTAAATCACTTCGCCATTAAGCAGGACAAAGCCATCAGCAATTCCCATAGCTAACGGCTTTCTGATAATTCTCTTAACATGAATATGGTATTCAATGGCCTTGGTATCCGGATAGATTTGTCCCGTAAAACGCACATTACCTACACCCAGTGCTCGACCTCTTCCCGGAAGACCTGAATAGCCCAGAAAAACACCCAGTAGTTGCCATAATGCATCCAGTCCCAGACATCCGGGCATAACGGGGTCTCCCTTAAAATGACAAGCAAAAAACCAGTGATCGGGTTTGATCATGAACTGAGCTTGCAAAAAACCTTTCTGATACTGGCCACCCGATGTATCCAGATGAGTAATTTCATCCAGCATTAGCATCTGATCACTGGGTAATTGAGCGTTACCATCACCAAAAAATGAACCTTCGGACATGGCTAAAATATCGGAGTGAGAAAACTGCATACTGACCTCATAAACTCTTAAAAGCAGGCTTAGCAGTATGATTTTCAGACTCTATTTTGAATTGTAAAAATCGGACATAAATTCTTGTACGAAAGGCGACAGTGACTGAAGGCCCTGCTTTTTAAAGGAGCGGATCAGATGAGATTGATCAAAAAATCCAGAATCACACTGTCCAGGCAGAGCAGGGAAGCTGGAGCAGGTTCCATAACGATACTTGTTATTCAAAAAAGAGTTCATTCGAACCATTTGAGAGAACGCTTTGATTGAAGCGCCAATATGTAATTGAAAAATGCGGTTCAGATGCCTGGAGCTGCAACCCACCCTATCAGCTAGCTTCTCAACAGAGATATTCCCACCAGATTGATAAATCTGACTCAGGGCATGATCCAGATAAGCGATAAAACCAGCGTTGCTTTGCGTCTTAGTCAGCAGGCGTTCACATAAACTGATCCGGTTTTCAAAGCTGACCTCATCATAAATACGCTCGTGTAAGTTCCGAAGCACAGGAGCTTCCAGAAAATCCAGCTCAAAAATCGTATCACTTGCTTCTGACAGGTCGATATTAAAAAAGCGGCGCATCGCTCCCGGATAAAACCAGATACCGAAATACTCGCTATCAGGAATAGTCAGCGGTATTTCTAAAATTTTTGACTGAGTACCACCAAAGGATTCACGACATGATGAGAAAAACAGAATATTAGTACCGTCTGGCACAATGGGGTATATCGCTGATTTGTCCGTTCTGACCTGAACAAAGGCATAAACGGTGCTTTCCAGAGCTTTACAAGGTCTGGCCAGTTTCACCTCAATGCCAAAGTGTGTTTGACCTGGCTGGGTCAGAGTCGGTTGAAACGGATGATAGATAAGACTTACTCAGGTCGAATACAGATATAAGTTGCACGATTGTAGCACGGGCATAGAGGAATAAAATGAACCTCACAAGTGGCCTGATCGTTCAGGAAAGCACCCATAAAACTCTGGCGGTATCTTCGCCAGAAGCCAGAAAGTTATGCCCCATATTACAGTCGTAATAGGTGCTGTCACCTTTATGTAGGGTGATAGGTTCATAAAATTCTGAGTAAAGGATAATACTGCCCTGTAACACGTATAAAAAGCCTTCGCCGTCGTCTTTGATCCAGCCGTTTAATTCCTGGGTTGAGCGGGCTTTAATGGTCAGTACTCTGGGGCTGAGCTTTTTGTTGGCAATCTGGTCAGAGTGTTGCTGATAGTCATAGCTTTGGGTGCTGTACAGCTTTTGTTTATCACCCCGGGTAATATCCAGCCTGCCATAGGGTTTTGGTTTATCTTCAACGCGTTCAAATAGCTGAGGCAGGTGAATATTCAACCCCTGAGTAATCTGCTGCAGGGTCTCAAAGCTGGGTGAGGTCTGGTTGTTTTCTATTTTAGAGATCGTCGACTTAGCGATACCGGTCAGTTGCGAAACAATCGGGGACATCCACTTTCTACTCATTGATTTATATAGGTTATTTTGTGAGTGTCTCGTATCGCCTCTTCACTTATCCTACTTACTCTGACGGCACAAACGGGGGCAGCCATCATTTGAAATGAGCTAAAACATCCGGCAGGTTCAACTCGGATAACCAACGATTAAGATATTTCGAGAGAATAAAACGATACCGAAGCACTACTTCCATGCTTCAGAGAGAAGAAAAACCACAGATTAATAATGGAAGGCGCAGCTCACCTCTTTGAGCAGCCTTATACAAACAAAGCTTTAAACTGATTTCCCGATGAGATCCAAGCCAACCCTTTATCCTGTGCAAATTGTTTAAGGCGTTTGATATGCCCTATCGCTCGGCTGGTTTGCAGGCCTTCTGGCCTCATTGCTTTGAGCCAGGCATTTTGATCGATATTGAGTCTTTGCAGTATTGGCGGTAGATGACCCGGAATATATCCCCGTTTATCTTCCCGACAACATCGGCCCGTCCAGTCGATCAGTTCCAGGTAGTCGGCATAATCGAACGCAATAGAGTTGCCACTATCCTTTTGTTTGGCAGAGAACGGCTTTAAGCATGGTGAATCTGCGCTATTTTTCTGTTCAGCATATTCTTTGATACGTTGCTGGATAGAGGTAAACTCTGAGTTTTCCGGACAATCGGCCATTGCTGCTCGTACAGGGTTGAGATCGACATAGGCCATGCAGGTTAATAGGCCTTGCTCATCTAGCAGAGCCTGACTTTTAAAGCGCCCTTCCCAGAATCGACCGGTACAGCGGTCTTCTTCATTGGCTTTGCGGGCGATATATTCATTCAGGCAACGCATAAACCAGCTGATATCAGCCAGTCTTTCCCGCCATTTTTCGACAATCTCGTAGACCTTTTCCAACTCAGCGGTAGAGCTACACAACCCTTTTTGATAACGCTGCACCAGCATTGGGGCTTTGAATAGCAACAGCCAGCGCTCAATCACGTCATTAATTGACCACTGAGCTGCTTCATCCTGACTGATATAAAGCACCAGGTGATAATGATTGGACATAATAGCGTAAGCGCAAACATCAATGGCAAACATCTGATCCAGTGCGTTTAGCCGCTCTATGATCCATTGACGACGATGTTCAAAAGATTGGCCTGAGAATTGATCTTCACCACATAAGAATGCCCGACGTACGCAGCGAGCAATGCAGTGATAATAAGGGGTATCCGATGGGCTGATCTGTTCCTGGCGGGCACGAGTCACAACGCTTTCCTCCTTGAATCGCTTTACTTTCCCTGATTGGAATTAAGCGTAGGCAGGAATCATCAATCCGTCCAAAATATGATGACTGTCCTTTCTCCTGTATCTTGCCTCCTACCATCGATACAAGGGATAATCATCAGCGTCCGTAGCACGATCCCAAGGCAGAGCCGTGAAAGAAAAATACATCAACCTATTTACAGATTTCGGCTTTAAAAAAGCCTTTGGTGAGGAAGCTAGCAAAATTCACTTGATTAGCTTTTTGAATACGCTGCTACCTGAACACCACCAGATTCAAGCGCTTCATTTCAGCAATAACGAACATCAAGGCGCTACTGCATTAGACCGAAAGGCCATCTTTGATCTGAACTGTGTCAGTGCCAGTGGCGAGTTTTTTATTGTTGAGTTGCAAAAAGCGAAACAGAACTTCTTTAAAGATCGTAGCCTGTTTTATGCGACCTTCCCTATTCAACAGCAGGCTCAACGCGGCGACTGGAACTTTAAACTCTCTGCGGTATATACCATAGGT
>NZ_AULT01000046.1 GCF_000422425.1 Oceanospirillum beijerinckii DSM 7166 | reverse complement strand
GCTGGAGCTGGAGCTGGAGCTGGAGCTGGAGCTGGAGCTGGAGCTGGAGCTGGAGCTGGAGCTGGAGCTGGAGCTGGAGCTGGAGCTGGAGCTGGGCGATCAGAAATTTCTGTTTGTACAGTGTCAACCGTTTCCTGCTCTTTCGCTAACATCCAAGCAGGTTTCTGGAAGCCTGTATCCTCTTCCCTCCCAACCGTCGTTTTCTCTGTTATACGAGGCGCTGTTTCTACAGACACTTGAACTGGAGCGGATTGCTCCTTCGCCACCTCGCTTGAAACCACTACAGGTTCTTCTGGATGACTTTGATACTGAGATTGAGATTTTGGTCGGAGTTGGGCTTGAGGTTGAGGTTGAGCCTGAACTTGAGGCTTAATTGCAGACTCGATTGTAGGTTCAACTTCCTGCTCAACCACTGGTGCAGCGGCTTCATAAGCGACCTTCGCAACAGGCTCTGTAACCTCAGGCTGCTCAGTTGCCATATCAGTCGTTGCAACGGTCTCTGTCGCAATAACCGGCTCAATATGAGGTTGAACAACAGGCTCTACTGCCTCTACTGCTTCAGCGACTGGAGCATGATCAACTAAAGACACCTGAGGTCCGCTATTATCTTGTGTTAGAGGCAGCCCCTGCGATGAAGACGGATCTTGAGCTAGGTTCTGATTCAAAGCCTGGGATGGCATCGAACCCTGAGCTTGAGTAGTTGCATTCACAGGCTGCATGATCCCTGCCTGCTCAGACATATCAGCAGCAGCTCCCTCAGGATTTTGCACTTGGACCCATGGCTGTGGCTGTGGCTGTGGCTGTGGCTGTGGCTGTGGCTGTGGCTGTGGCTGTGGCTGTGGCTGTGGCTGTGGCTGTGGCTGTGGCTGTGCAGTATAAGGCTCATCAGTAGCCACCAAAGGCGCCATTACCGGAGCAGCAGCTTGCTCCCCAGCATGAAGAGATATCGACGACTGAACAGAAGCATCACCCAGATTACCAAGTGAAGGTTCAACCCGTTCATTATGCGAACTGGCAGCAGGGATATCCAACCCCGGTTCAACCCGCTTCTGTTCTTTACCTTCAGGTATAGGCACCGACTTAAATACGGGCGGTAGTGCAGGTCGACGACGCCATAAATTCACTAACCTATCTTTTAACTGTGCAATGGCTGACGGTCCTTTTTCTACACGCGCCGTTTCAGCAATATGACCAGACTCAGCAGCAAGTTTAGACGCCCCCTCAGCTACAACCTCAGAGTTTGATCGCCCCTGATAAGGTGTATGAATTTTCGGCCCTTTGCGCACCTTATTCTCAGGTTTGAGTTCAGCCTTTTCAGGCTCGGGACGCGTAGAAAATAGCGGTTTTTTCGTCTCGGGTGCCGAGTAATGTTCAGGCAAACCAGCGCTGGAGTCTTTCGCCTCCTGACGTAGCCAGTTGTAGACACGCATACCAAACTTCTCACCATAGAAGCCAGCTTCATCCATGACCCGCAACCAAGACCAGCCCGTTAGCAGAGTAAAGCCCGCCATCCAGATTGCCAGCATCACCATGGTTGCACCGAGTAAGCCAAAACCAGATAACGCACTGGTTATAGACTCCCCTAATGCACCTCCGGCAGCATTAGGCAGAGCACTTTCAGGATGAAAAAAGTGTAAGCTGCCTAACGTCGAAGTAGAGATCAGCAAACATAAAAAACCCGCACTACGAATAGCGACAACAGGCCGCTCAGGACGGAAGCCTGATCTTTTACCCAGCTTGACCAAAGCCAAGCCTAAAAACAAAATAGGAAACAGATAAGCTGAATATCCCAACCCGGAATACATTAAGCCTGAAACAAAAGCACCAAAACTCCCCATCAGATTGATCGGTTCTTCAGGACTGTAAGCACTTGACCAACGGCCATCCGCTTTGTCATAACTGGTCAGGGCAACAAATAAAAAGGTACATAACGCCAACAACAAAATGGCTAAACCTTCACGGGCTGTACTGCGGATACGTTCCGTTAGCGATTGATCTGATGAAGAATGTTGGTTGGAGTTCATGAAATGTCTACCATTAAAAACTGAAGCTATATAATACCTGAGCCAAGAAACAAGCAAAATCAATAAGCAAGATGAAGGATAAGAAAACCCCATGATTGAACTGCCCTGGCTTGACCCGGAAGGTCCTGCTCTGTTTCCTAACGTCGAAACCGCACTGGAAGACCCACCGGGTCTACTGGCTTTTGGGGGCAATTTAACACCTGAATGGCTAATACAGGCTTACCGCCAAGGCATCTTCCCCTGGTACAGCCCTGGCGAACCCGTGCTCTGGTGGTCCCCTAATCCTCGCATGATACTAATACCCGACAAAATTAAGATTCGTAAAAGTTTGCGTAAGGTGCTGAAAAAAAAACCATTTGAGGTTACATTCGATCAGGCTTTTGAACAAGTCCTTGAAGGCTGCTCAGCCGCTCGTGCCTATACGGATGAAACCTGGATTTCAGACGAGATGAAAGCCGCCTATACCCGACTACATCAGGAAGGATACGCTCATTCTGTAGAAGCTTGGCAGGATAGCGAATTAGTCGGAGGCCTCTATGGTGTGGCTGTAGGCAAGATTTTTTGCGGTGAATCCATGTTTACCCGGGTGAACGACGCATCAAAAGTAGCCTTTGTGCATCTGGTTGAGCAGCTGAAAGCATGGGACTTTAAACTTATTGATTGCCAGGTCTATACAGACTACCTGGCCAGTTTTGGCGCAGAAGAAATCGAAAGAACAGTATTTCTGGACCACCTTAAATGGTATGGAGCAGCCCCAAGGCTGCCAGGCCAATGGAAAATCAGTGAGAGCATTAAGGAATCGATCTATTGAGTATTGAAACACCCTTTATCGAATCTCAGCTACGCTTTTATATGACCGTTCCACACGCCTGTAGCTACCTGGACGGAAGAGAAGCCACAACGCTGTTTCTTGATCCGGAACACCCGTTGACGACGCAGGTCTATGACCTTTTATCTCTAGTCGGTTTCCGGCGCAGCGGACGACATCTTTATCGCCCAAATTGCAAAGGATGTGATGCCTGCATCTCTGTACGCGTACCCGCTGACCAGTTTAAACCGAAACGCAAACATCGAAAGATCCTTAATCGCAATCAAGATTTAAGCGTCCGGGTCTTACCCGCCCGCTTTTGCCAAGATCATTACGACCTTTACGAGCGCTACGTTAATGAACGACATTCTGATGGCGATATGTACCCTGCATCAGAAGATCAGTACAGATCATTTCTGAATCTGGACAAACCTTTTTCTCATTTGGTTGAATTCCGTGACAACGGTAACAAACTCATAGCGGTTTCCGCTATGGACCTGTTAAATCATGGTTTATCGGCAATATATACTTTCTTTAATCCTGATGAAGAAAAGCGTTCTCCGGGTGTTTTTGTTGTGCTCTGGCTCATCCGTTTCGCTGAAAGCCGCGGCCTACCTTATGTTTACTTGGGCTATTGGATAGAAGCCTGCCGTAAAATGCGCTACAAAACGGAATTTCAGCCTTTAGAACAGTTAAGAGACAATCACTGGTACCCATTACAAATACAAGACAATCCTGAAAGCAAAGATATCTGATGAATAATCAGGTTAAGCGTCATTAATTGCTCATATAATGAGCAATTAATGATTCAACAGAGACTTTTTTCAATTTATTCCGGGAACTTTTTGCTAAGCTGGCGAAAATAAGGCAAAATACGCGCGATTTTTTGTGTGTAGCTTCATCTGGCTTGAGCCAATTAAAGGTTTAAGTTCAAGTAAACAATACGCATTGATTCGCACATAGACAGCAGAAAAACCCGAGGTAATTCCTGCATGGCAAAAGAAGATTCCTTTGAAATGGAAGGCACCGTGGTTGACACGCTGCCAAACACTATGTTTCGTGTCGAACTGGAAAACGGTCACACTGTAACTGCTCATATTTCTGGCAAAATGCGCAAAAACTACATCCGCATTCTGACCGGTGACAAGGTTAAGGTGGAGCTGACACCTTACGACCTGTCTAAAGGCCGTATTGTATACCGCGCTCGTTAATCTGCGCACGGTTCTTGAAAAGCCTGGCATCCTGCCGGGCTTTTTAGTTTTTGAGTTATAAACCTTGCGCGATTAGATTTTCTCACTTCCAGTTCAGGCATAGCCCTACAGCAAGATCACACCTTGACACCAAAACAATAAAAAAGGGCAGCTCCCGAAGTAGCCACCCTTTGAATTTCACTTAATCAGCATCAGCTATGCAGATTAAGACACAACATCAAGCCGGAGCATTCTCTTTTTCAGCTTCCAGCACAAGCTCACCTTCATCATTAATGGTGATATGCACCTCACCACTGGACTCTGCCAGATCACCGAACAGCAAGATCTCTGCCAATGGTTTTTTGATCTTCTCCTGAATCAGGCGAGCCATAGGACGCGCGCCCATTTCAGGATCGTAACCATTCTCAGCCAACCACCCCTTCGCTTCATCATCAACAATCAGATGGACTTTCTTCTCATCCAGCTGAGCTTGCAGCTCAACCAGGAATTTATCCACCACACTCTTGATCATCTCGAAGTTCAGCGCGCTAAACTGGATAATACCATCCAGACGGTTACGGAACTCAGGCGTGAAGGTCTTACGAATCACCTCCATACCGTCGGTACTGTGATCCTGATGAGAGAAACCGATAGAGCGACGACTCAATGCTTCTGCACCCGCGTTAGTGGTCATAATCATCACCACATTACGGAAGTCCGCCTTACGGCCATTGTTATCAGTCAGCGTACCGTGATCCATCACCTGCAGCAGCAAGTTAAACGCTTCTGGGTGTGCTTTTTCAATCTCATCCAGCAGCAATACACAGTGCGGGCTCTTGGTGATCGCTTCAGTCAACAGACCGCCTTGATCGTAACCTACATAGCCCGGAGGTGCACCGATCAGCCGGGATACGGTGTGACGCTCCATATACTCCGACATATCAAAGCGAATCAGCTCGATACCCATGATATTAGCCAGCTGCTTGCTCACCTCGGTTTTACCCACACCGGTAGGACCCGCAAACAGGAAAGAGCCGATAGGCTTCTCAGGAGACTTCAGGCCCGCACGGGACAGCTTGATCGCATTAGACAGTGAAGTAATCGCATCATCCTGACCAAAGACCGGCATCTGCAGATTTTTCTCCATATCCTTAAGTACTTTCTTGTCAGATGTGGTAACACTTTTTGGTGGAATTCGGGCGATCTTCGCCACAATGGCTTCGACCTCATCCACACGAATCGTAGAAACACGCTCACTTTCCGGTAGCAAACGCTGATAAGCACCCGCTTCATCAATCACGTCAATCGCCTTGTCCGGCATATGGCGATCATTGATATAGCGATCTGCCAATTTAGCGGCAGCCTCCAGCGCTTCGTCGGTATACGCCAGGTCGTGATGTTTTTCAAAACGACTGCGTAGCCCTTTCAGAATTTCGATAGTGTCATCGACTGAAGGTTCCAGTACATCCACCTTCTGGAAACGGCGTGCCAGCGCACGATCTTTTTCAAAGATACCGCGAAATTCCTGGAACGTCGTAGAACCGATACAACGAATTTCACCGGAGCTTAGTAGCGGTTTCAGCAGGTTAGAGGCATCCATGACGCCACCGGATGCAGCCCCCGCACCAATAATAGTGTGGATCTCATCGATAAACAGAATCGCATGAGGTTGTTTTTTCAACTCACCCAGCAATGCTTTCAGACGCTTCTCGAAGTCACCACGATATTTAGTCCCGGCCAATAACGCGCCCATATCCAGCGAGTAAACCACACTCTCTTCGATCACTTCAGGCACTTCACCGTCAATGATACGTTTAGCCAAACCTTCAGCAATCGCTGTCTTACCGACACCAGCTTCCCCCACCAGCAGCGGGTTATTCTTACGGCGACGGGCCAGAATCTGAATCACACGCTCAACTTCATGATCACGACCCACCAGAGGGTCGATCCGACCCGCACGGGCCTGCTCATTCAGATTGGTGGAATAACCCGTTAGCGGACTGTTGGCATCACCTTCGGTACTGCCTTCTTCCACATCCTCGTGATCATGATCATGGCCCAAACCTGGGTTATCATGCCCAGCCACTTTTGAAATGCCGTGTGAAATATAATTCACCGCATCCACACGGGCCACGTTCTGCTGGCGCAGGAAATAAACCGCCTGGCTTTCCTGCTCACTGAAAATAGCGACCAATACATTGGCACCGGTCACTTCACTTTTACCCGATGACTGCACATGGAACACGGCGCGTTGCAGCACACGCTGAAAGCCCAGCGTAGGCTGAGTTTCACGCTCCATCTGATCATCAGGAATCAGCGGGGTGGTACTGTTGATAAAATCCTGTAAATCGATACGCAACTTATCCAGGTTGGCACCACAGGCTTGCAGAACCTGAGCTGCTGAACTGTTATCCAGCAACGCAAGTAAAAGATGTTCTACCGTCATAAACTCATGGCGCTTGCTACGCGCAACGGTAAATGCAGCATTTAATGTTGATTCGAGGTCTTTGCTTAACATGGGGCTACCCTCACTTGCCGCTATTTATTGTCAATCAGCCCGGTCAATCTCACACAGTAGCGGATGCTGACACTCTCTTGAGTACTGATTCACCTGGACACATTTTGTTTCAGCAATATCCCTGGTATAGATACCACACACACCTTTGCCCTGTGTGTGTACTGCAAGCATCACTTGCGTCGCTTTTTCTTCGTCCATATTGAAGAAGGTCGTCAAAATCTCGACCACAAAATCCATGGGCGTATAGTCATCATTTAATAAAACAACTTTGTACATCGGCGGTTGCTTCAATTCAGGCTTGGCAGGTGCAACCGCAACACCACCATCATCGTCATGTCTCTCCTGATCATCGGCCTGATTGAAGATGGTGGCCTGGTTTAACATGTATAAAAAATGGTCAGACATGGCGTACAGCTAATCCTCTGTTACAAAAGGTGAAAATTTTAGTCAGGTTTAAAAGGCTTTTGCTAAACATAAGCACATAACCCGCCAAGCTCAAGTAATAACAGTTATTTCTGGGAGAAACTGCTCACTCCTACACATTTTTTAGCCGACCAGGGACATGCCCCAGTCCGGTTCTACGTAAACCTTTACGGTTAAATAGTTATATAGGGTCAAATAACCGAGTCACAAAGTAAGAATAATCGAAAAAATTGGAAAAACAATCGCTTCATACACTGTGACTAATTATTCACTATTTTCCACCCCCCATTAAAAAGCGTTATAGATCAAATACCTTTACACAAAGACCAGAAAATTCGACATCCGTAAAAATCAGCATACCCCTCTGAGAATCTATCCGTTAGAATCAGGGCTACGCTACAAAAGTATAGACACTAATGAGCCGATTATTCTTATTCAATAAACCCTTCCAAGTACTGTCACAGTTTACCGATAATGAAGGGCGTAAAACGCTGGCGGATTTTATCAATCAATCCGGCATCTACCCTGCAGGCCGCCTGGACTATGACTCTGAGGGGCTACTGCTCTTAACCGACGATGGCCGCCTGCAACATAGAATCGCCTCACCGGATATGAAACTACCCAAAACCTATGTAATACAGGTAGAAGGCGAAATCACAGAAGAAGCACTGCAACAGCTGAGAAAAGGCGTTGAGCTCAAAGATGGCCCAACAAGACCCGCCAAGGCCCGTCGTATTGCAGACCCCAGGTTTGCCGAACGGGTGCCACCGGTTCGAGAACGTAAGGCCATACCTACCAGCTGGGTGGAATTGGTGATCAGTGAAGGCCGTAACCGCCAGGTCCGTCGCATGAGTGCTGCGGTAGGTTTCCCTACACTACGATTGGTACGGACAAAAATTGGTGATTGGGCACTGGCAGGCATTGAACAAGGGCAATACAAAGAGATTGAAGTTAACCTGCCTGTTGAGGCTGTAAAAAAAACCAAGCGCCCCCATATCAAACCCACAAAGACCAAGAACAGTGGCCATTCAAAATACTCAGGCACAGGCAGTAAAAAGCCAAGCGCCAGTAACGGTAGAAATGGCAACAGGAATAGCACGAATAATCAGCGCAACCATGGCCCAAAAACAAAACAAGGACATAAGTGATGACAGCCCGTACCGATGTTTGGAAACCTAACAGCACTGTCGCCACAATCGTGGTAAAAGATGACCGTTTTCTTCTTGTTGAGGAGTGGAGTCAGGGCCGCTTGGTCTATAACCAACCTGCTGGCCATGTAGAAAAAGGCGAAAGTCTACTGGATGCGGCAATTCGGGAAACCCTTGAAGAAACCGGCTGGACAGTCAAGATCACGGGGTTACTAGGTTTGTACATCAATGAAGTCAGTGATCACACCACCTACCATCGTCATACCTTTATTGCGGAACCTGTCAGCTATGACGCAAACCTGCCGCTGGATACCGGCATTGAAGGTGCCGTCTGGTTAAGCTGGGAAGAGCTGGTAGCTCAGCAAGAAAAGATGCGTAGCGAAGCCGTTCTCAAATGTTTTGAGGATTACCGCGCAGGCCGACGCTTTCCATTAGATTTTATTTATGATTTTAATCACCCCCAGGCAGACGAAGCGTAAAACGATTCGGTATACTTGAACGCTTTTACAGATCGATATAGATCTGACCCAGACAACATACTTTATCCGATGAGTCCGCAGGTGATCCCCTGCAACACAATCAATAGCGAACTAAGATGTCAGATACTCACTCCACAACACCAAACGCTGACAACAGTCAGATCAAAGTTATCGTCGGTATGTCCGGCGGTGTTGATTCCTCCGTTTCCGCCGTTCTGCTACAGCAACAGGGTTATCAGGTGGAAGGCCTGTTTATGAAGAACTGGGATGAGGATGACGGCACTGAGTACTGCACCGCAAAAGAGGATCTTGCTGATGCTCAGGCTGTGTGCGACCGCATCGGTATCAAACTGCATAAGGCCAACTTTGCCGCCGAATATTGGGATAATGTATTTGAGCACTTTCTGGCAGAGTATAAGGCGGGGCGCACCCCTAACCCGGATATTCTGTGTAACAAAGAGATCAAGTTTAAAGCTTTCCTGGAATACGCTGAAGCACTGGGCGCTGATCTGATCGCGACAGGTCATTACGTACGTCGCGGTGAGAAAGATGGACAGGCTACGTTACTAAAAGGCCTGGACAACAACAAAGATCAGAGTTATTTCCTGCACGCCGTCGGTCACAAAGAGATCGCCAAAACTCTATTCCCAGTTGGCGAGATTGAAAAACCGGAAGTACGTGCTCTGGCTGAAAAACACGATCTGATCACCGCTCGTAAAAAAGACAGCACTGGCATCTGCTTTATCGGTGAACGTCGCTTTAAAGATTTTCTGCAACAGTATCTACCGGCACAACCGGGCAAGATCACTACACCGGATGGCGACGAGATCGGCAAGCACAGCGGCCTGATGTATTACACCATTGGCCAACGCCAGGGCCTGGGCATTGGCGGGTTGAAAGAGTACTCGGAAGACCCTTGGTTTGTGGCAGAAAAAGACCTGGAAAATAATATCCTGGTCGCCGTACAAGGCACTGACCATAAATTACTGTTCAGCCACGGCCTGAAAACCGAAAGTGTTGACTGGGTCGCAGGCAAACCACCAGTTGATGGTGAGTTTCGCTGTCGCGCCAAAACCCGTTACCGCCAGGATGACCAGGCCTGTCGGGTTAAACCTCTGGGCGACAATGAGTTTGAAGTGGTTTTCGACGAGCCTCAGCGTGCCGTCACTCCAGGCCAGTCCGTGGTATTTTATCTGGATGATATTTGTCTTGGCGGCGCTGTGATTGAGAAAACCTGGCGTGATCAGGGCTAGCTCGATCTTAAAAAGCATAATTAATGGAAACAAGCTGCTATAAGATCAACACTAAGGGATATTTCCCGAAGGTTCATGGTCTGAGCTTTGTGCCTCAAGCGCTATCAAGCAGCAGCACAGTAAAAAAACCGATGGATAAAGAGACTATATGAGTTCAAGCCAGAAAGAGCAGGAACAGGCCATCGCCCTGGCAGGTGTTTTCCAGGCCGCAGCATTAGTACATCAAATGGCCACAAAGGGCATGGTATCTCAGGACAGCTTTGAAACCAGTATCGGCAGCATCCTGAATACTAATCCCAGTAGTACGCTGGATGTCTATGGCGGTAATACCTATGGCTTGAATCTTGGCATGCGCACTCTGCGCAGCTTTATGAACAAAGAGCCTGATGCCGATACTTATATCCTGCGCTATGCCATGTCGATTCTTTACCTGGAGAAACGCCTGCGTAAAGACCCTGACATGCTGAATGCCATCGGCCAACGTCTGGATCAGATTCAGATGCAAAGTCATCACTTCTCAACTACCCATGAGAATGTGATAGCCAGCATCGCCAGCCTGTATCAGGACACTATCAGCACCTACTCCTTCCGTATTCAGGTACAGGGAGAGCCCAACATCCTGCGCCAGAGTGGTAATGCCGATAAGGTACGGGCATTGCTGTTTTCCGGCATTCGGTCCGGCATTCTGTGGCACCAACTGGGCGGTCGTCGCTGGAAGCTGCTCTTCAGCCGCAAAAAGGTGATTCATGCATTGGATGCTGTATCCAGAAACGAGCAGCATTAACTCGCGCCCCCCATCCTGTTCAGCCTAAGGCATCAAGACCTTAGGCTGGCAGTTGTCTGCTCAGCCATTACCGCAGCGTTATTCTCTACAAACTCCTTCCCTTATCAACAGTAACTTCATCAAGGCAAGATTACCTAATAAAGTAGAAACCAGACTTATTTTGCAGCATTTCTATAAGTAATTTTTCTAATCCGCTTACAAAAAAGTTAGCGTGAAGCACTCTTCTTACTTGATTATTTACCTCAGCTAATGAATCATGCGCGCCCTTAGTAATAAGCTTATACTAAATAAGCCTTATCTTTCTCTAGAACATTGAATAACAGGTGACGCACAGTGGAAGCCATATTTCGGCAATTCAGAATCCAATATCGTATCTGGTTTATGCAGATTCTGGCCTTTTTGGCCATGGCAGTACTTATACTGATCATGATGATGCAGGAAAAGGAAAGCTTCAGAGAGCAGAAGAAAAGTGAGCTGAACAATATTATTCATACCGTGATAGAAGTACTCGATGGTATGAACCAGGAGGTTCAGAATGGAACCATGACCTTAGAGCAGGCACAACAACAAGCTCTGAACATCATTAAAAATATGCGTTACGGCCAGGATAACAAGGATTACTTCTGGGTGATGGATACCTCGGGTATTTATCTAATGCACCCTATCGCACCTGCGTTGACAGGTAAAGATGGCTCCGTATTTAACGATAAACGCGGCAACCGTATTTTTAATGATCTGCCTGGGGATATGCGCAACTACGGCAAAACCTATTCAGAGTTCTACTGGCCAAAACCCGGTAGTGATGTGCCCGTTGAGAAAATGGGTATGATCATCGCTTATAAGAACTGGAACTGGGCTGTGGGTTCAGGTTTCTATATTGATGAGATCGAAGAGATCTTCTGGCAGAAAGTAGTGACCAACATGGGTATTGCAGGCGTTATCATTATCATCATGCTGGCGATTGCCTGGCTGTTAGTACAGAGCATTACCCGCCCACTAGAAGAAACTGTCTCTGCATTAAAGGATATCAATGAAGGTGACGGAGATCTGACCAAACGCCTGACCGTGGCTGGCAACGATGAAATCACCCGACTGACCCGTTACTTCAATGGTTTTGTCGAGAAAGTACATGGTGTGATGGGTCAGGTTAATGGTGCATCCTCTTCCGTGTCAGGTTCTGCTGAGCGCCTGTCTATAATCACAACAGAAGTTCACAACACGACTGAACAACAAGCTAAAGCAACCGACCAGGTTGCCACTGCCGTGCAACAGATGTCCAGCACGGTGCATGAAGTTGCTCAAAATGCAGGACAAGCGGCGGAAGGTGCCAACCAGGCAGACCAAGAGGCTCGGTGTGGTAAAGCGCAAGTGGCAAAAACCATCGATGCCATTAACCAATTGAGCACACAGGTTTCAGGCTCGGCACAGGTGATTCAGCGCCTACATACGGACAGTGAAAATATTGGTTCCGTACTGGATGTGATTCGTGGCATTGCAGAACAAACCAACCTACTGGCATTGAATGCTGCCATTGAGGCTGCCCGTGCCGGTGAGCAAGGCCGTGGCTTTGCGGTAGTCGCCGATGAAGTGCGTACTTTGGCTCAACGCACACAAGAAAGCACCGACGAGATTCAGTCCATGATCGAGAAACTACAGAATGCAGCTCAGGATGCTGTACGTTCGATGGATATCAGCATGAAGTCCACAGCAGAGACTATCACTATCGCCGAACAGGCCGGTGTCTCTCTGGACTCCATTCTACAAGCTGTTGAGTCGATTAAAGGTATGAACGATATGATTGCCAGCGCTGCTGAAGAGCAATCCTTGGTGGCCGAAGAGATCAACCAGAATGTGGTTAATATTGTAGGTTTATCTCAAACAACGGCTCAATCCATCCACCAGGTGAATCAATCAAGCGATGCTTTGGCTGGCCAAGCGGATAATCTACATAACATGGTGGGGCAGTTCCGTATCTGATCAGTATTAGTTCAGACTAGATGAAGCCAAGAAGCACACTATCGTATCCATAAAGACGAAAAAGCCGCGCTTAAGTGCACGGCTTTTAAAGGTCTGACGGAGTTTACCACATCAGATCATCTGGAATCTGGAAGTCCGCATACGGATCATCCTCTTCCTCATCACCGGTATCCGGTGCTTTTTCGTTCAGTACGATCGGCCAATCTGCTTCACGCTGCAGGATTTTCTCCGCCACTTTAGGTGGAATCAGCTCAAAAGCACCTTCCAGCTCTGCAATGGCCAGGCGTCCTTTTGCCAGCTGATCAGAGATTTTAGCCGTAACATTGATCTTCTTAACCTTTTTGTCCATGACAAAGTTATGAGGCACATCACCCTTCACTTCATCACCCAAGCGGTTCATTTCGATCAGCTGCTTCACCTGAGCTTGAATCGCTTTTTTCTCATCCTCTGCTTTCTTCTGCAGGTTCAGCTCGCGATCACGCTCTGCCTTCTCTTTACGGGCCTGCTCTGCACGCAGTTTAGTTTCATCTTCTGCGCCGGTTTTACGCTGAACTTTCTTCTGTTTCTGAACGTGTTTCTCAGCCTGTTTTGCCTTCTTCTTATCGGTCAGGCCCATTTTTAACAACTGATCCTGTAAGGACGACTTACTCATTTTTAATTCACTATTTCAATATTAAGAATGGGTTTGTAAAGCTTAACTGATTCTACTGAAACGCCTGGAGGGTTAACAGCCTGAGCAGTGATGTTCAGGCTGTTTCCTTTAGACCTATAGCCACTACTCAACAGCAGTGCGACAGGGTTCAATCATTTGACAGCTTACACACGACGGATTTTAAAGTTACGGCCTTTAATACCCGCTTGCTGCAAGTGCTCCAGTGCCTGACGAGCCACTTTGCGTTCAATCGCCACATAAGCGACAAAATCAAAGATATCGATCTTGCCCACTTGCTTACCAGTTATGCCGCCCTTACTGGTCAGGGCACCTAACAGGTCACCAGGGCGTACTTTATTCTTTTTACCGCCATCAATCGATAGAGTCACCATAGGAGGGCGAGTCTGCAGGGTCAGATCACCATCCACCAGCTCTTCGACATCGGATGGTTCAATCTCGGTATTCAGAATATCGGCAATATCTGCCAATTTGTACTCTTCTGATGCGGTAAACAGGCTAATCGCCAGACCGGATTTACCCGCACGACCGGTACGACCAATACGGTGTACATGCACCTCGGCATCACGGGTCAGATCGTAGTTGATCACCAGAGACAGATCATCAATATCCAAGCCACGGGCCGCCACATCGGTGGCAATCAAAAACTGGGAGCTACGGTTGGCAAACTTCACCAGTACGCGATCACGATCACGCTGATCCAGGTCGCCGTGCAGGGCCTGAGCGTGGCAATCCTGATCCCACAGCGCTTTTTCCAGATCCATACAGTTCTGTTTGGTATTACAGAAGATCACTGCGTGTTCCGGCTGATAGTGGCCTAGCACTTCCAGCAGCAGGTTCAGCTTGTCAGATACTTTATCGGCTTTATAAAACTTCTGCTCAATATACTGCTGAGTGTGTACTGACTGCACCTCAACCATCACAGGGTCACGCTGGAAGTCACCGCTGATCTGTTTGATCTTATCCGGATAAGTGGCAGAGAATAGCAGGGTTTGGCGGTTAGTGGGCGTTAGCTCCAGAATATCCACCATGGCATCGTAGAAGCCCATGTCCAGCATACGGTCCGCTTCGTCCAGCACCACGGTATGGGTGTTATCCAGACTCAGTGTGCCCTTACGCAGGTGATCCTGAATACGCCCCGGTGTCCCCACGACAATGTGCGTGCCATGGGCCAGAGAACCGATCTGAGGACCAATCGGCATACCGCCACACAGGGTCAGCACCTTAACGTTATGCTGATAGCGCGCCAGCTTACGGATCTCTTTTGCGACCTGACCGGCCAGCTCACGGGTCGGGCACAACACCAACGCCTGACACTGAAAAGAGCTGACATCCAGTTTCTCCAGCAAGCCGATACCAAAGGCGGCCGTTTTACCACTACCGGTTTTGGCTTTAGCAATCACATCTTTACCGGATATCAGCAGCGGCAAGCTCTGCTGCTGAATTGGTGTCATCCTCTGATAACCCAGATCCTGTAAGTTTTTCAGTTGCTTAGGGGGAAGGTTGAGGCTGGAAAATTCGGCACTGGCATTTTGACTGGTAGTCACGGCAATCTCATTGGAATAAGCGAACAAAGAAACCGGCTATATCACCGGATACAAGGGGCTGCGATTATACGCGTCTTTGACTGGCAAAGCACTTAATCCTGGCACGATGTTGGCTTCGAATAACAGAAAGACAAACGCCATCAATGATCGTATCAGCGATTTTGCTTACAAAAAACAATTGAGCATTCGGTCGTTTTATCTATGCTGGTAACAGGTAGTGATCTAAGCGGCTGTTTTAAATACCTTCTACATGCTAGGCCAGTACCCCCAAAGCACCTTGGATACAAAATTTCTCTTAATTATGTTTTTCGTTAGATAAGCGCAAAAGCCTTGGTTTTAATACAACTGGTATCTATATGGCGGCATTGATTCTTACGCTCCTCGGTCTTACGACGATTATTTCCTGTTACTTGCTGTTCAAAGAGAAGCGACAGAACACTCAGCTGAAACAACATAATCAGCAGATGGCACTCGCACTGGATCATGTTAATGCCTGCATCTATATCAAAGACGCCGATAGTCGCTACCTGTATGCAAACAAACCCTGTCTGGAGTTGTTTGGTGTCGATCAGCACGCGTTGAAAGGCAGCCCGGATGCACGTTATTTTCCTATCGAAACGGTACAGCGGCTCAGACAAATTGACCTTCAGGTACTGGAACAGCAACAAGCGTCCCGACAGGAGGTTGAAGTCACGGACGAAACAGGGCATACCACGGTTTACCTTGAATCCAAATATCCGCTGCCTTATAACAAAGCAGAAAATAAAACCCTTGTTGGGATCTCTACCGATATCACAGAATTATGGACACTGCGCAAACAGCTGGAGCAACAAGCCTGGCATGATGGCCTGACAGGTTTGTATAACCGCCTCAAGATCGATCAAATATTTACCGAGCAGCTGAACTTAGCCAAAACCCAGCAACACCCTTTTAGCATTATGATTCTGGATCTTGATCTGTTTAAAGCAATTAACGATGAATACGGTCACCAGGTCGGTGATCAGGTTCTACAACAAGCAGCCCACGTCATCCAGAAGAGCTGTCAAACAAAGCCGATCGCCAGCCGCTGGGGTGGAGAAGAGTTTCTGATTGTCTGCCCCTATATGAGTCAGGAACAAACTCTGGCCCTCGCCAACCAGATCAGGCTAGCGATTAAATCCGCCCACTACCCGGTGAAAAAGACAGTGACAACCAGTATCGGCATCGCGACTTTGAATGATGATTTCAACGGGGATGCCCTACTGAAAAGAGCGGACGATGCTTTATATCTGGCCAAAAACAGTGGCCGCGACACCGTAGTATGTGCCGGTACAGATACAGCATGCGCCGAACCTGTAACCTGCTATACCGATTAAATAAGCAGCGTCCCTGTTGAACTAAAAAACGGGTTGAATCAAAACCGCTTATTGAGTCGACTCTTTTCAAACCGAGGATTGAAAGAGACTGAACGACACTGGCTTGTTTCCAGCAAGACTCTCTGCTTTATTAGTACTCACTAAAAAGAGTAAACGATCTAGAGTTCTAACGATTACTTAAAACCTATTTGTAGAAAGGAAATCCCATGTCTGAACGTCCTCTTCTGGCTATTAGTGAGCAGATCAATAACGAACGTACCTGTGTGAACCACCTGCTGTTCCCTGCGGGAGGTGAAAGTCAGTGGCACCGTCATGACAGAGATTATGTCATTGTGCCGATGCAGGATTGTCAGCTGGAGATTGATACCGGTGAAGGCGCAAAGACCGTACCAATGAAGGCGGGAGAGTGTTATTTCCGGTATGCCGGTGTCGAGCACAATGTAATAAATAACACCGATCAGGATATTGTGTTGATTGAGGTGGAGATCAAATAACAACTTTCATCGCCGTATTACAACGGATCGAAATACAAAACGACAAAAGGCCCAAAATATATTTGGGCCTTTTGTTTTTCCAGCGCACTGTTGTTGTTACAGCGGATTGAGGCTAAAGCACGTCACGCTCAAATATCAGAGGACTATGACGATTAAATCAGGCCTGCAAACTCCATCGCTGCTTTCACGCGCTCTTTACCGGCTTCTGACATCTCAACGATTGGTAGACGGGCTTCTTCACCACACAGCCCCAGCAGAGAAGCCGCGTACTTGACACCCGCAGGGCTTGGCTCGGAAAACAGTGCATTATGCAGTGGAGCCAGACGATCCTGAATCTCCAGTGAGGAAGCAAAATCACCACGGCCACAGGCTTCATGTAGCTGAGCACACAGCGCTGGTGCAACGTTAGCGGTTACCGAGATACAACCGTGACCACCGTTGGCACGGTACGCCATCGCGGTCAGGTCTTCGCCAGACAGGTAACTAAACTCACCTTTTACCACCAGACGTTCGTTGCTGATACGGGACAGATCACCGGTTGCATCCTTAACACCGACTACACGGGGCAGCTCGGCCAGACGCGCCATAGTTTCAGGCAGCACATCAACCACAGCACGTGGCGGGATGTTGTAGATGATCACAGGGATATCAATCGCATCGTGAATCATTTTAAACTGCTGGTACAGACCTTCCTGATTAGGACGGTTGTAGTAACCGGCCACACTCAGTACACCGTTAGCACCCGCTTCCTGAGCATGACGAGAGTATTCAACTGCTTCAATCGGGTTATTAGAACCGGTACCTGCAACAACAGGTACACGGCCTGCTGTTTCTTCAACCACGATCTCGATCACACGTTTGTGTTCCGCTTCCGTCAGAGTCGGTGATTCACCGGTCGTACCGACAGGTACCAGACCGTGAGTACCGCTCTCAATCTGCCAGTTCACCATCTTACGCAGGGCCGCTTCATCCAGCTCACCGTTGGTAAAAGGGGTAATCAGGGCAACATATGATCCGCGAAACATGGGGAAACTCCTTAAATAAATAATAAAAAACCCGGTGCGCTACTGCGACCGGGTCTCTGCAATCTTGTGTCAGTAAGTACTATTCACACGTAGCAAAACCGGTCGCGAAGATAACTTCACGTTTATAGGCCTTGCGTTTAAGTGAGTGTACTTGGTTAAACATTCTATAAACTCTGACTGACTTCAGGTGATCTTTCTGCAAGGTTATTGATTTAGCCGCAGATTAATCAAACGCTATCCGCACAACCTTACTTAACTGACAGCGAAGATAACGAATTAAATTCTTCATAGCAAGATAAATCAAAATAAAATTCACATAAAAACATTGAAAAAAAATATTATTCTTAAAAATCAGAATAATATTTTGTGCGATCGAAATTTAATTCGTTTAAATACCCCATTATGTGCCTATTGTCGATTACCTTGCTAGCCATCTATTTCGTTCTGATTAATTTAAGTCACTACAAAACAGAATAGCTTCAGACTCAATCACAACCTCGGCTTCAACCTCAACTCCAGGCACAGGAACAGGCACGGGCACAGATACTGTTTTTATTTACAGTAAAATTAGGCATCCCTTGAAATTCGAGGTATAGTAGAAACTATATATTTATACAGCACTCTATAAAAAGGCGTGGAAGAGATGCAAACAGAGATTATCGCGCAAGCCTATGCCGCCACCGGACAACATACACTGGATAATGAAGAGCCCTTTCATTCAGGTTTTCCATCTCCTGCTGACAATTACATTGAGCACAGCCTGGATCTGAACCAGCAGTTGATTCGACACCCCTCTGCTACTTTTATTATGCGTGTTCAGGGTAATGCCATGGTCAATGCCGGAATCAAAGATGGTGACCTGCTGATTGTTGACCGGGCGATTCAACCTCACCCTGGTAAAGTAGTGATTGCAGCGGTAAATGGTGAGCTGACCGTTAAGCGCCTGGTACAACGTTCAGGACAGTTCTGGTTGCAGCCGGATAATCCTCATTACCGCCCCATTCCAATGACAGATGAAAACGAAGCTTTTGTCTGGGGTACTGTGGCTCATGTGATTCACACTCTTTAATGGAATAAGGAGATACGATGAGCACGGATGCCTTACCTCAGTCCATGGTAGCACTGGTGGATTGCAATAACTTCTATGCTTCCTGCGAACGGGTCTTTGATCCTGCCTTGATTGGCAAACCTATCGGTGTGCTATCCAATAATGATGGCTGTGTTATCGCACGCTCTGCCGAGTTGAAAGCCCTGAATATCGAGATGGCCACGCCAGCGTTTCAGGTCTATCCGCTGCAAAATCGTTTCGGAATTATCCTGCGCTCTTCCAACTATGCGCTCTACGGCGACCTATCCTCACGGGTGATGCAGGTCCTGGACAGCTTTAGCCCCAGTGTTGAACGTTACTCCATTGATGAAGCCTTTCTTGATCTATCAGGCATGCAGGATTCAGTAAGCAATATCTGCCAACAGATCGCCTGTAAGGTACCAATTTACACCGGTATTCCTGTGTCCGTTGGAGCAGCTCCCAGTAAAACTCTGGCCAAAATTGCCAGCCATCTGGCGAAAAAGCAGCCGGGCCGTCAAAACGTGTGCGTCTTTGAACACGCCGATGATCCAGAGCTATTAATCTGGTTAAAATCTCTACCCATTGAAGAGATCTGGGGCATTGGCCGTCGTTTGGGACAGAAGCTCAGGCAAGCAGGTATCGAAACAGCACTGCAATTACGGGACACCGACCACCGTTGGTTAAAACGTAACTTTAATGTCTTAGTGGCCCGTACGGCACTTGAGCTCAAGGGCACTCACTGTATTCATGTAGATGATGCTCCAGAGCCCAGACAAAACATCATGTGCTCCCGCTCCTTCAGTAAAACCACCAACAGCCTGGCTGAGCTTAAAGAAGCTATACGCTTTCACTGTCAGATAGCCTGTGAAAAGCTGCGTAAGCAAAACAGTCTCGCTCAAGCCGTGCTGGTTACCATTCGAACCAATGGCAACCGCTTTGGCCCGCAGCATAAAGAGGCCAGAGCCTATCCTTTGCCACAAGCAACGGATGATACTGCCCTCATTCTTAAATACGCTCAGGAACAGCTGGAACTGTTACATCAACCAGGCTTGCGTTATCAAAAAGCCGGAGTGATGCTACTGGACCTGATCCCTCACCGCCCCATGCAGCTGGGACTGTTTCAAAAAGAGCAAGCCAGTATCAGTGAACAGGGACAAAAGCGCCGACAGCTGATGCAGACAATGGATCAACTCAATAATAAAATCGGTAAGCAAGCCGTTGGCTTTGGCCTGGCCAGAAAAGAGGCCAACTGGCAGATGAAGATGGCCCACCGTTCGCCACGCTATACCACCTGTTGGCAGGAGATCCCCGTAGTTAAAGCCAAGTAACGCCTCTCATTCGAACGAGAGTATGACTCAATCGCCCCCCCAATATACGATCACAGTTCTGCCTTAAACTTTGGCACAGACTGTCATATTTGCTCTCTACATTAATGACCATGAAATAAAAGGCACATTATGGCCATGGATTTACTCAGGTAATGACACCTTCAGGCCTTAAGAACCTAAAAATCATTAAGTGAACCAACAAGAGATAGCAATTCCATGTCGGTAAGCCCTTATAGCCCCAGACACTCAACCTATAAAACACTCGCACTCACCTTTTTAACCGTGATGAGCATAGGCCTGGTCGCAACCTTGTTCTTCTCACAATCCTTTAAACGGGAGACCGTCCAGGAACTGGCTGAAGATCATGCACAACAACAGGCTGAAATTATCTTTCGCACCATTTGGCACGGCATGATTAAAGGCTGGTCAAGGGAGGAGATGGACAGTTTCCTGCATTCCCTGGAGATCAATACACGAGACAGTAAGGTCCAGCTCATTCGTACACCTGTGATCGATGAATTATTTGGCACTCATAAACCCTCACAGCACCAGTTAAGAACTGACCTACAGTTGCAACAGGCAATTAAAGCACAGCATCCGATGATCTATAACCAGGGCGGCTATATGCGTTACCTCTACCCGATTCTGGCGGAGGAGAACTGTCTGGGTTGCCATACCAATTCAGCGATAGGCAAAGTGCACGGCGTTTTGGATATTCGCTTCCCTGACCAACATATGCAACAGTCGCTGGATCATACATTGAACTTCTATATTGTAGCGATCGCACTAACACTGATAGTCCTGTTCAGCGCACTGTTTATCATAGTGCGTATACGAATTGTGCATCCAATGAGGGATCTGTCCCGGCGAATACGGGCAGGTATTAAAGAAGACCTGACTGTAGCCAGAATCGACCCCGAGCGTTACCACCTGAAAGAATCTTACACACTGGCAAACAGCTTCAACCAACTGGCTGCAGAGCTAGAAGAGTACCATCGTCAGCTGAAAGAAACGTCCTATCTGGATACCCTGACAGGTCTTTATAACCGTCGCTATTTCAGCGAACAGATGCCCAACCTGCTGAGTAAAGCCAAGCACAGTGAGCAGCCCTGTGCGCTGATGCTGCTTGATCTCGATCGCTTTAAAATGATCAACGATGAATTAGGTCACGATGCCGGTGACCTGGCACTGGTGCACTTTGCTCATGTACTGCAACGCCAGGTGAAAGGAAATGACCTGGTAATTCGCTTGGGCGGGGATGAGTTTGTCATTCTGCTGACCAATACCAATCTTGCCGGTGTATTGGCAGTGAAAAAGAATATTGAGATTGGTTTAATCGAAAATATTGCAAACCTGGGCAAAACCAAACTCTTTCTAGAAGCCAGTATCGGTTATGCAATATACCCTAACGATGCCATCGCCACTGAAGAGCTGCTACGTAAGGCTGACGAGGCAATGTATAACCAGAAGCGTAATAAGAGAGCCCGCCGAGCCAGTTGAATACTGGCTCTTTACTATTCATATGGTTTAAAGCTTTACTGACCAGTCCCATCAGCTAAGATAACGCTCAATTTCAATACACACATGACCAAAAGGCCGCAGATTATGCTCGTGCAGTACCAGATGCCAATGCCACCTGATCACGCCCTCGGTCTTTCGCTTCGTAAAGCGCTCCATCGACCAGCTTCATTGAGGACTGCACATCCACCAGAACCTCTCCCAAACCTGCACTGGAGGTAAAATGAATTTCCCGGCCGTCAAACTCCACAACAGTATCACGACAGCTTTGCAGTACCCGGTTAATGACCTGTTCTGCCTCAGATAGCGGTGTTTCAGGCAACGCTACGATAAACTCTTCACCACCGAAACGGCCAATAATATCCGTTGCTCTCAACTCTTCGCGCAATAACTCGGAAAAGTACACCAGCACTTTATCACCCGCCTGATGACCATACACATCATTAACCTGTTTAAAGAAGTCCAGATCAAACAGCGCCATTGTCAAAGGGCGGTTATAACGCTCTGAACGACTCAACTCTGTTTCCACCTGAGACATAAAAGAACGACGATTAAGTAATCCCGTTAAAGCATCTGTAGTCGCCTGCTCAAACAGTTTCAGCTGCATGTGCAGTTGAGAAAGTTGAGCCCAAATAGCAATGGACATAATCACGCCCAGCAACCACATATTATTCAGCGATGTCAGCGAAAAAAGTTGCCTTTTAACCAACTCATCCATTGATAAAGCTACGATGGTAAAGAAAGCAAGCAGGACACCTTCTTTAAGTGTTAAAGGGAAAACACAATGAATAGCAATAATCAGTATGGGCAAAAAGGTGTACGAAGCCAGGTAGTCATTGTTCAGATGCTCCCCCAGAATAAACTGCGTTGAGAGATGAAAGAACGCAGGCATTACCATCAAAACTACAAGACGCCGCCGAGCCTTATACAAAGAGTGGACATATGATGCTCTTACCCATAAGGCCAGTAGTGATGCAGAAAACACTAATCTCGCCAGTACAATATCCAGAAAGGTTTCTTCTGGCAGGATCAGATAATCGACTGGAATCCATAACGGAGTCAGAATAGAAAACAGCAGAGCCAATAAACGAATCCGGGTGTTAATATATTCCGCCCGAATCTGATTGAAATCTGAGGGATGCTCCCGGGCACCTAAAAGCTCGTACCCCTTCATCAATTCAAAAAGATGACGAACACGTTGTCCCAGTGACAGTGATTCAGGCCCTGTCAAAATTGTGTCCTTTTTCATAGAGTTATGTATTCACCGGTTAAAATAAAAAACAGCGCCACATAATGACAAAACTGATGGAAATAGTCCATTGACGAATTAAAGATTTAGCTGACTAAAGTCAAAAAAGTATTTTCAGTACGCTGTTTCACGCGATTCTCTCTTCTGCACTCACCAAATTCGCACAAAAGTTGCGCCATCAGAGACGAAAACCTGTTGTTCTTTACAAAACCTCTGTATCATTTTGTAAAAATAAAAATGTAGCCACCTAACACTGTGTTTAAAATAGTGTTTGAAAACGTTCTGATACCAACTTTATTAGATAACGTTCTTTTAGGTGCTTATGCAAGTGTGCTAAGTATTTCAGCTGCATGCGGTTTCTCATTACAGTAAAAAGGATTCCTGTGACACATGACTACCCCCATCGTCATATGTGATGACTCTAGTTTTGCACGAAAGCAGATGGCCCGTTCGCTACCTGGCGGCTGGGATGTCGAGATCAGCTTTGCAGAGCACGGCAAGGAAGCAGTCGAAGCGATCAAGGCTGGTAAAGCTGACATTCTCTTTCTTGACCTTAATATGCCCGTTATGGATGGCTACGAGGTTCTGGAAGCCATTCGCAAAGAAGACCTGCCGACGATGGTTCTGGTAGTGTCTGGTGATATTCAGCCTGAAGCTCACAAGAAAGTGACCTCTCTGGGTGCCCTCGACTTTATTAAAAAGCCTGTCACCACCGAAAAAATCACTGAGATTCTGACCCAGTTTGGCATTATCAGCGAAGCTCAGCCGCAGTCTGAAAGCGAGCTGGCACGTTTCGATGACCAGGATGTTGCTCTGGTCGATCTGGTTCAGGAAGTGGTCAACGTTTCCATGGGCCAGGCTGGCAGCCAACTGGCAAGCCTACTGAGTACCTTTATTCACCTGCCTGTGCCTAAAGTTCACCTAACGGCCTATAAGAACCTGCAGGATGTACTGGCCTCTAAGGACATCACATCCCTGACGGGCGTGACTCAGGGCTTCAATGGTTCGGGTATTGCGGGTGAAGCCGTTCTGCTGGTTAATGATGACAGCTTTCCTCATATGGCCAAATTGATGCAGTACGAAGATAACAGTCAGGGCAATAATGATTTGGAAGTTCTGATGGACCTGTCCGGTATTCTGACCGGTGCCTGCCTGAACGGTATTGCTGAACAGCTGGATCTGGAGCTAAGCTACAGCCACCCGGTCATCCTGGGACGCAAACAACCTTTAGCACCACTGCTGGGCAAGCATGGCGCAGAACAGCAAATTCTGGCCATTGAAATTGACTACAGCATTCCGGACCATAAAGTAGAATGTGATCTCATTCTGATTCTTACTGAGGATTCCATACCGGCACTGTCGGAACGTGCGGGGTATCTGAAATGACACAATCAAGCGAACTGGATATGACTGGCCTGCATTGGATGATGCAGATGCTGCAGACCGCTGATGTCGGCCTGGTGGTGCTGGACAGAAGCAATAAGATCCAACTGTGGAATAGTTTTATGGAAAACCACAGTGGCGTTCGAACGTCGAAGGCCCGTGACCAAAATCTATTCCAGCTGTTCCCAGAACTACCAGAAGCCTGGCTAAGTCGAAAGATAGAATCCGTGTTTACTTTGGACAGTCGAGCCTACTCTACCTGGGAGCAGCGACCGTATCTGTTTAAGTTTAAAAGCTATCGTCCTCTCACAGGAAAATCAGACGTGATGTATCAGAATATCACCATAATTCCTCTGACAGGTATCGATAAGAGTGTTAGCCATGTCTGCATCCTGGTTTATGATGTGACCGATATCGCTGTCGGCAAGCTTGAATTGCAAAAAGCCAACGCAGAGCTGGAACGCCTAAGTCGTACAGACCGTTTAACCGGCCTGAACAACAGAGGATTCTGGGAAGAGAGCCTGGTACAGGAGTTCCGACGTTGCAGTCGAACCCAAGGCATATCTTCTCTGATCATGTTTGATATTGATCACTTTAAGAAAGTCAACGATACCTACGGCCACCAGGCTGGTGATGAAGTGATTCGAGTGGTGGCTTCAACGCTGATCCAGATGCAGCGGGAAACAGATATCTCTGGCCGTTATGGCGGTGAGGAGTTTGGTATTATCCTGCCGGATACTGGCGCTCAAGAGGCACTGATTATGGCCAACCGCCTACGCCAGTTTATTGAAGCATCGCCAGTCACCTATGAAGATATGGAGATTAAGTTCACCATCAGTCTGGGCATCTGTGAATTTAATTCTAACCTGAATGACCATACACAATGGCTGGAACATTCGGATCAGGCTCTGTATCAATCAAAGCGCAATGGCCGTAACCAAGCCAACATTTTTGAGCAACACCCAAGTCAAACCTGGGTATTAAAGGTACTACAGGTTATGCAGTCATAAACCTGAACGCTCAAACAAAAAAAGCGGATAACTCAATGGGTTATCCGCTTTTTTATTACTTGAATGTCGCTCAGCAGTCTCACAAATCCTACTATCTTGTCTACACTCAAACAAAAGAGACCAAAATAAAAATAGCAAAGACAGCATCCTGGATAGGATAGGAGATAAGTCATGTATGACAGCATTGTACTTGGTGCCGGTATCATAGGCGTCAATACTGCTTATTGGCTGGCTAAAGCCGGACATAAGGTACTAGTTATTGATCGCCAGCCTGACGTGGCCAAAGAAGCCTCCTACGCCAATGGCGGCCAGATTGCCGTCAGTCATGCTATGCCTTGGGCAACCCCCTCTGCCCCCTGGAAAGTACTGAACTGGCTGATACAGGATGACGCCCCATTGCTGTTTCGCCCGAAAGCTGACCCTCATCAATGGCGCTGGTTGTTTAGCTGGTTAAGGCAGTGCAGTCGCAGCAATACCCAGAAGAATACTATCGAATTATTAAGGCTGACGACCTATTCACGTCAACTGCTGCAACAGGTTCGGCAAGAGTATCAGCTGGATTATCGCCATAAAACGCGGGGCATTCTGCATATTTATCGTAATAAACACGACTTGGATAGTATCAAGGCGGAAACAGAACTAATGCAGAAGTACGGTTGTGACCGCCAGTTTCTTTCCAAAGAAGAAGCCCTTATGCTGGAACCTGCACTGCGCTGGGCCAGCCAGAATATCATTGGCGCGACATATACCCCTGATGATGAGTCTGGCGATGCCCACCAATACTGCCAGGAGCTCAGCCGGGTCTGCCAGAATATGGGGGTTGAGTTTGCCCTGAACACCCATATTCTGGAGCTACAACAGGAGGGTAAGCGTGTGCATGTGCGGCTGAACGGTGCACTGGGCAACACCCGGCTCAGCGCTAATCATATGGTAGTCTGCATGGGGGCCTGGTCTGCACCACTACTGCGAAGGGTTGGCATCTATCTGAATATTTATCCGGCCAAAGGCTACTCAATCACCCTCCCCATCGAACACGAGGATTGCGCCCCTTTTGTTAGCCTGACCGATGATGAATACCGGCTGATGTACAGCCGCTTAGGTAATGAACTCAGAGTCGCAGGCACTGGCGAGCTAGCGGGTTACTCAACAGAACTGAATGCCAAACGCTGCGATTTGATTGTTGAACAAGCCAGAAAGCTGTTTCCTGAAGCAGGCGGTTTTGATCAGGCCCGCTTCTGGGCCGGTTTAAGACCCACAACGCCCTCCAACCTACCTTACATCGAAAAAACCCACTTCGATAACCTCTGGCTCAATACTGGTCATGGCACCTTGGGCTGGACCATGGGTTGTGGTGCGGGCAAATATATTGCGGATCAAATTTGCATGGGGCAGCAACAAGCTGAATTTAATCGATTTGAGCTACAGCCCCAATAACCTCAAATGAGATCAACGAGTACATACCATGTGCCGGGTATGGCGACTTTAGCACCGAGAGAGTCAGGTGATATGAACTCAACTTAGCCGATAAAAGCGGATATGGGAGAACTCATAGGGCTCCCCCATATCCGGCAGAGTCCGTGCCTGCATCTGCTCAGCCAGGTAGTAATCAGGATGGGAAAAGTCTTTCACTCTGGAGTCTGCCACCCAGATATCCCTGGCAAAACATTTAAACGTATCCAACCAGGGCAGATTTTCTCTGTCGTATAGCACATCGGCGGCAATCAACAGATCGGCCCATTGCTTATCTAGCGCTAACAAGTCTTCCGCCACCTCCAACTCAACACCGTTCAACGCCGCATTAGAACGACACGCCTGCTGAGAGACAGGGTCAATATCACATGCAACAACCTCGGCCCCCGCCATCGCACACGCCACAGCAACCACACCGGAGCCCGCACCAAAATCGATAACCCTCTTGCCCTTTACCAGGTCAGGATGACAAAAAATATACCGAGCTAACGCCAAGCCGCTACCCCAGCAAAAAGCCCAATACGGGGTATGATAGCTAATAGCAGCAACTTCTTCGGGACTAAATGGGCGGTCTACCGGCTCAGGGTCAATCAGCCATAGCTTCAGTTTTGGCAAATCAGGCAAAGCAACAGCCTGCACCCTGGCTTCCGGCAACATACGCTGCAGAGACTGATCCAAAGGTTCGGACTGTTGTTGTAACGTCATCATAAGTACTCTTCGCCTGCTTTAACGACTGAGCTAAAGGATATTAGAGCGGTAGTTTTGATAAACATTCAGGCATCGCCTCAACCTCTTCCGGCATACCTCTCTCACGCCACCAGATGGTCAGTGCTGCCGTACCGGATTCAAAGATCAGGGTATCTTCCGGCAGTTGCAACAGACACTCTTTCAAAGCTTCCAGTTGCTCTTCTGTCGCTTCAGGAATAGGTGACTGTAGCCATACCCAGTTCTCGACAAACTCATCACCACGCACGTCAAATTGATCCTTCTCCATACGCGGTACATGGGCCAAACGAAAACGACGAGCTTGTTTTCTATCATCTGCATCCCTCATCCAACGATAAGCGACAGCCGGATGTTTTTCACCATTCAGTTCAAATTTTTCCAGACGCACTTTAATACCCGCATGCAACGCAATTTTACGCATATGCATCTGATAGCGCTGACGACGAGAGGGCACCAGCCAGAAAATCGGACTGATTACCATCGCAAAAATAATAACAACCAATAAAGTTGTGCTCATAGTCAAAATTCCTAAAAAAATTGCCGTCTATACTAATCGATAGAGAAGAGATAAAGTACAGTCAGATATGGATTTTTTACAAAGAGGACTGGATTATGAGCCAATATAAGCATGTATTAATTGCTGTGGATCTGACCGAAGAATCCCATCAGGTGATTGAGAAAGGTTTCGCTATCGCACAGCGCAACAACGCTAAAGTAAGTCTGGTTCACGCCCTGGAGCCTTTAGGCTTTGCCTATGGCGGTGATATTCCCATGGATCTGACCAGTATTCAGGAACAACTGGACCAACACGCACGCAAAAAGATCGCAGAACTGGGAGGTCCACTGAATATTCCCGATAATTGCCAGCACGTTATTGTTGGCGTGCCGGATAGTGAAATTCATCGTATTGCCAAAGAGCAGGATGCCGATCTAATAGTGGTCGGTAGCCATGGCCGCCACGGCTTATCACTACTACTGGGTTCGACCTCTACCGGTGTACTGCATGGCGCTAAATGTGATGTGCTGGCTGTGCGTATTCAAAAGGATAAGGAGAAGTAGTTTTACCCTTTTTCAACACTTCTGACTATTAATACAATAGCCAGAAATATTGCAAAGTACGAAATATAATCAGGCGGGCTATGGCAGTAGCTCGCCTGATAATTGATACCGTTTGTTATCGCTGCTCCACTGCTCTACTCACCTTCCTGCATAGCTTCCAGCTCGACCCAACGATCCATTGCAACTTCCAGCTCGGCTTCCGTTTCCTGTAACTTGTCCAGCGCCTCAGCAACCTTAGCTTGGTCCTGCTGATAGAAATTATTGTCCGCAGTCATCTCGTGCAACGCTTCCAGCTCAGTTTCCAGGCGCTCTATCTCTGCTGGTAGCAGATCAAGCTCACGTTGTAGCTTGTAGCTCAGTTTTTTCTTAGGTGGAGTTTTCTGTCCAGCAGGCGGCACAGCTTCTGTACTTTTATCAGTGGTTGCCTCCGCTGCCTTCTCTTTTTTAGACACTTTACCAGCCTGACCGGCATCGCCACCTGCCAGCTCCGCTGGGAACTTGCCCCCCTGACGCACCCAGTCGGTATAACCACCAACGTACTCTTTTACCTGGCCATCGCCTTCAAAAGCAAAAACGCTGGTCACTACATTGTCCATAAAGGCCCGGTCGTGACTCACCAGCAAGACCGTACCATCAAAACTGGCCAGCAGCTCTTCCAGCAGCTCCAGGGTTTCTACATCCAGATCGTTGGTCGGCTCATCCAACACCAGCATGTTGGCTGGTTTGGTAAACAGCTTGGCTAACAGCAGGCGGTTACACTCACCACCCGACAGCGCCTTAACCGGCGTACGAGCCCGCTCTGGGGTAAACAGGAAATCACCCAGGTAGCTCATAATATGTTTGTCGCGACCACCAATGGTGATGCTGGTCTGACCTTCAGCGACGTTATCCATCACCGTACGCTCTGGATTTAACTGATTACGCAACTGATCGAAGTAGGCCACCTCCAGCTTAGACCCCATCTTCAGCTCACCGGAGGATGGCTCCAGCTGACCCAGCAGCAGCTTTAACAACGTACTCTTGCCGGCACCGTTACGACCAAGCAGACCAATACGGTCACCACGCATCACCTGAGTACTCAGGTTACGGATAATCGGTTTATCACCCCAGCTATAACTAACATTATCCAGCTCGGCAACCAGCTTACCGGAGGACTCAGCCTTATCCACAATGATACTGGCGGTCCCCTGACGCTCACGCCGCTGTGAACGCTCTTTGCGAAGCGCCTGCAGGGCTCGAACACGACCTTCATTACGGGTCCGGCGAGCTTTAATCCCCTGGCGAATCCAGGTTTCTTCCTGGGCCAGTTTTTTATCAAACTCCGCGTTTTGCTTCTCTTCCACTTCCAACAGGTGCTGCTTGTTTTCCAGGAAGCTTGGATAATCTCCTTCCCAAACCGTTAGCTGACCACGATCCAATTCAACTATACGTGTGGCCAATTTCTGCAGGAAAGCCCGGTCGTGAGTAATAAACAACACAGCTCCACGGAAATCACTGACTTGTTGCTCCAGCCAGGCGATCGTTTCGATATCCAAGTGGTTGGTAGGCTCATCCAATAGCAACAGGTCAGGCTCAGATACCAATGCACGGGCCAAAGCCACACGACGACGCCAACCACCGGACAGAGACTTCATCGGCGTATCCGCAGGCAGATTCAGGCGACTGATAATAGATTCAACCCGTTGCGTCAGCGCCCAACCATCTTTGCTTTCCAGTTCATGCTGCAGACGTTCCAGCTTTTTCAGATCTGCATCACTCTCAATGGACATCGCCAAATGGTGATATTGAGTGATCAAATCACCAATACCCGGCAAACCACCAGCAACGATATCAAATACCGTCTCATCAACTGCGTCAGGCAGGTCCTGAGCCAACTGACCAATTTTCAGCCCCTGCTGTAACCACAGGTTACCGGAATCAACCGTCTGTTCACCAGAAACCAGCTTTAACATAGTGGACTTACCAGCCCCATTACGGCCGACAATACAGATCCGCTCCCCTTTCTCAATAACCAGAGAAGCCTCATCCAGTAACGCATGATGTCCGAATGCGATACTGACTTTTTCTAACCTAACTAACGACATGATATTTCCGTTACAAAAAACTGATCAATTTTTTTCATACCACATCAGTGATATGTATTGAGTACCACCCGTAAAACTTGCTAACTTAAGTCTTCTGGACTCAACCATAATTAAAAAGAAAACCACGGCTTCACCCGATAGAGAAAATACAGCCCCATTATTCTATAAACCGGACCCGCAGAATTACTCACGACAGGCCAGTACAATGAACCACTTAAGGCGATATATAAAAGGACTTATCTCTGTCAGCAGCCTACTGATTCTAACCGGTTGCCTGGCTGAGCTGCCCACACTGGGTGTACAAAATAATCGCCTGCACCCCTGCCCCAGTACACCCAACTGTGTAGCCTCTCACCCTGATACGCCAAAGACTAAACGTATCGCACCCTTAACTTATAAAGCAGAGCAAAGCTTTGCTTATGAACAACTGCTGGAGCTTATCAAGCAGCGAAAAGATGCCATTGTAGTAGAGATGGAACACGCACACTACATCCGGGCAGACTTTCGTTCACCTATACTGGGTTTTATTGATGATGTGGAGTTCTATTTCCAGATCCCTGGCATAATTGAACTTCGCTCAGAGTCACGGCTTGGCTTTTATGACCTGGGTAAAAACCGCAGTCGACTGGAAGAGATTCGGCAGCAGTTCAACTTTATTATGGCTAAACCTGTCGCAAATAACGAAAACAAAGTCCCCCTGCAAACGGATTAAGCCAGTGCTGTAAACGGATTAGAGTATCGAGCCCCGCCAGGAAAACGTTTTATCTGCTCGTCTTTGCCTCTCTCCATCCATCCATAATCTTGACACGCGATAAGTACTCATGGCAAAGAACCCGCCGTAGCGGGTTCTTTGCATCATTGGATTAACCTATCGGCTCACAGCCGAGCTATATCAACTCAGGTTTTCTGGCAGCGGTAAGCCCTTTACACTGGCTACTCGCTTCAGCACGATATCTATCAGCTGATGAGGCTGGAACTTAGACAGAAAGTCATCACAACCCACTTTCTGAACCATTGCCTTGTTAAAGCTACCGCTCAAGGAGGTGTGCAGTACGATAAACATATCCTTCAAACGCGGATCTTCACGAATCTCACGGGTCAGGCGATAACCATCCATCTCTGGCATCTCTGCATCCGTAATCATCATCAGCAGTTTATTCGGCACATCTTCGTTGGCATCAGCCCATTCACGTAACTTATCCAGACCTTCTTTACCATCACAGGCCTCATGGATCTTGATTCCCAACTGGCCGACCGTATCCTGAACCTGAGCACGCGCCGTAGAGGAGTCATCCACCATCAGGATTTCCATACCATTGGCCGCGTTACGCAGATCTTCATCCAGACTATTAGTATCCACGTCAATCAGGTATGGCGAAATTTCTGCCAAGACTTTTTCAACATCAATAATTTCAACAATCTGCTCATTAACCCGGGTAATTGCCGTTAAGTAGTGCGAGCGACCTGTCGTTCTGGGGGGCGGCATTATTTCATCCCAGTTCATATTGATAATGCGATCAACACCGCCGACCAAAAATGCCCGAATTGAGTTGTTATATTCGGTTACAATCAGGTTGCTGTCTTCCGTAGGCTTCAGTGCAGGCATGCCAATCGCCTGACTCAGATTAATTACGGTAACAGTTTGACCACGAAGGTGAGTCACGCCCACAACATGAGGGTGGTGGTGAGGCAGATTGGACAGTGAAGGCAAACGCATCACTTCCTGGATTTTAAATACGTTGATGGCAAATAACTGACCAGTCAACAGACGGAACATCAGTAACTCAAGTCGGTTTTCACCCACTAACTGGGTTCTGGAATCTACGCTATCTAATACCCCTGCCATGGGCCGCTCCACTCTATACGTTGTCTTAAAGGGTTCTCGTTGCCGATTACCTTCATTCGAGTACACAATAGTAGTTAAATTTACACTCTTTTGCTATCAGGATTCCTCTACAAATGAGCGAAACTAGCACAAATAACCTGTTAATCTCCCCAGCACCTCTGGTTGATATCGGTGTTAACCTGACCAATAGCCGGTTTGATGGTAAACATGATGAGATTATTGAGCAGTCTCTGGAAGCCGGAGTAAAAACGCTTATCGTAACAGGCACCTCCGTGGCTGAGTCCGAAGCGGCATTTAAACTGTGTCAACAATATCCAGAGCAACTTTACTTTACCGCTGGAGTCCACCCTCACGACGCCAGTAGTTATGACAATACCACCAGTGCCACGTTAAAGGATCTGAGCAAAGAAGCCGCTTGTGTCGCTATTGGTGAAACCGGCCTGGACTTTAATCGTAACTTCTCCACCCCGGAGCAACAGATTGCTGCCTTTGAAGCCCAGATCGAACTGGCAATAGAAACCGGAAAACCTATGTTTCTCCATGAGCGCGATGCCTTTACCCGCCAGTTTGAAATACTGAAAAGCTATCGTGACCAACTCAGCAATGCAGTGATCCACTGCTTTACCGGAGACCAGAAATCACTATTTGGTTATCTGGACCTGGACCTTTATATCGGTATTACCGGATGGGTATGCGATGAACGCCGGGGCATTGAGCTGCAACAGCTGGTACACAATATACCCCTGGATCGTTTGATGATCGAAACTGACTCACCTTATTTACTTCCACGTAATATGGTGAAAAAGCCGAAAGACAGAAGCAATCGCCCGGCCTTTCTGCCTTGGGTGCTGCATCAGATCACCCAGAGCTATCAGCAACACACTCTAGAAAAAGACGGTGTTGCGATCAATGAACTTGCATTAGCGATCAAAACCGGCGATAACGCCCGCACATTTTTCAACCTACCCTCTGTAGAACATCCACAAGAGAAAGAACATGACCCAGTATCCGATTTTTATCGACTTTGAGTGCAGCAGCCCTGACGAAGACGGTTTCCCTATTGCCGTATGCTGGTCACTGCCTGATGGCCAGGTAAAAACCACACTGATCACCCCGGAAGATCACTGGCTCAACAGCAACAGCCATCTGTTTGATGATGAACGGGTTAACCTGGGCGATCTGATGATGCACGGCGTTAGCGCATTGGAAGTGATTCGTGAGATGCAAGGTGATATTGATCAGGATGTGGTTTACAACGATGCTCTGGGTGAAGATGAACACTGGCTTGAGATGCTGTTCTCAGCCTATGAGATCGAACCGTCTTTCCGCATCGAACCCGCCCCACAGTTATACACTGTCGGTTTTGAATCCTGGATGAATACGAAGCAGCAATGGTTGGAAGATCAGGGCCTGGACAACTATCAATCCGAAACCAATGTGGTCGCCATGTTGAATCTGCACCAGCAACTGGAAGACCAGCAATATTAAAAACGCAGTTTAAAAAGCATCAAGCCTCACTTCTTTATTCGAAGTGAGGCTTGCGATAAATCAAGCAGAGAGAAGACTACTCCGCACTGGCCGGTTCTTTCTTCTCATTCCTCGCCGCAATAATCGAACGACTTAACAAAATTACCGGAATAATACCCACCAGCACAATCACCAGTGCCGACAGTGCCGATTCTTCTAACAGCTCGTCGGAAGCAAACTGATAGACATGAGTCGCCAGAGTATCAAAGTTAAATGGACGCAGAACCAGCGTCGCAGGCAGCTCCTTCATACAATCCACAAACACCACCAGAGCCGCAGTCAGCACCCCCGGTTTAATAATCGGTAGATGGATCTTATAAAGAATCTCCAAGGTACTATAACCCATAGAGCGCGCAGCCATATCCATACTCGGCGTCACTTTTTCCAGACTGGACTCGATACTGCCGGAGGATACGGCCAGGAAACGCACCATGTAGGCAAACACCACGGCAAATACCGTACCGCTCAATAGCAAACCGGTGGAGATACCAAACCAACTTTCAAACAGACGATCAATACTGTTATCAAATGCTGCTAATGGCAAAATCACACCCACCGCCAATACCGCCCCAGGCATCGCATACCCCAAGCCAGACAGTGCCACTGCACGCTGCACACTGGGCACTTTTACTAAACGCTTGCCATAGGCCAATACCAGCCCCAGCACAACCGTCCCCAGAGCAGCAATCGCCGATAGAGAGAAGCTATTCCAACTCATCTGGACAAATTCCGGCGTCCAGGAAACATCAAAATATACCACCGCATGACGGGCCAGAAACCCAACAGGCACCAGAAAGCCAAATGCCAGGGGGATGAAGCAGATTAACCAGCAAACAAAAGCGGTACGACCTGAAAGCTTAGTCCGATTAAAACGCTTAAAACGATCACCACGGGAGAACTGCTTCTGTTTACGGCGGGAGAAACGCTCCATACCGATCAGTACAACAATAAACAGCATCATCACACTGGCGATCTGGGCTGCACCACCAATATTGCCCATATTCATCCAGACATCATAGATACCTGCTGTCAGGGTACGTACGGCAAAGTAATCCACCGTACCAAAGTCATTCAGAGTCTCCATAAGCACCAACGCCAGACCAACTGCCAGTGCAGGTCGCGCCGTGGGCAGAGACACACGCCAAAACACCTCACGACGACTACAGCCAAGTGTTCGGGCCGCATCACGCAAGGAAGCAGATTGCTCAATAAAGGTGGCCCGCACCATCATAAAGACGTAGGGATAGAGCACCAACGCCATCATAATCACCGCACCGCCCAAGCTACGGATCTCGGGAAACCAGTAATCCCGGGCACTTTGCCACCCAAACACCTCCCGCAACCAGATCTGCAATTGACCGGAGTACTCCAGCATATCGGTATAAACGTAAGCGATCACGTAGGCAGGCACGGCAAAAGGCAGCAATAGCGCCCACTCAAAGTAGCGTCGACCAGGAAACTCATACATGGTCGTCACCCAGGCTGTTGAAACCCCCAGCCAGGTCGAGAGCACACCGACACCCAGCATTAGCCACAGAGTACTCTGAACATAATCCGGCAAAACTGTTTCAAGCAGATGAGGCCAGATATTCTCATCTGGAAATGCAGACAACCACAGTACAGACAACACAGGCAACAGCACAACAGCAGCAATCAGCCATACCGACCATTGCCAACGCCTTACACCTGAATCTGTACTCTTCTTGGCCATAATCATGCGGCTAAAAAACCCCGGTTTGCTTTGTTGTGGCAGTGTCTGCAAATCCATATCCTTAAACGCGCAAAAGGGCAGTAAAAACTGCCCTGTTTTTAAGGAATATAATTCCTTGTTTTCATTGATATTTCAACTCAAAAGCCGATCAACTTTGTAGTTGATCTCTTAACGGTTATAGCCGACCTCATTCACCATCATGGCAGCACGCTTACGGTACTTATCCACCTCAGCCAGGGATACTTTATCTGCCTTGAACTCACCCCAATGATCGATCAACTTACTGGCTTCCACGCCCGGCTTCACAGGGTATTCGAAATTCTGTTCAGCATAAATTTTCTGTGCTGTGCTTTCGGTCAGGAAGCGCATCAACTTAATCGCGTCCTCACGATTGGGAGAGCTTTCGGTCAGTGTCATACCGCTGATATTCACGTGTGTACCGCGATCTGCCTGGTTCGGATAGATCAGGTTAACCGACTCTGCCCAGGCACGCTGCTCTTCATTCTCCAGCATTTTACCGTAGTAGTAACTGTTGCCCACGGCAATATCACATACACCTTCTTTAACGGCTTTAACCTGAGCACGGTCGTTACCCTGTGGTTTACGTGCCAGGTTTGCTTTAACACCTTCAAGCCAGGCCTTTGCATCAGCTTCACCGTATTCAGCAATCATCGACGCCAATAACGCAATATTGTAGGTATGATCACCCGGACGAGTACAGATACGCCCCTTGAACTTAGGATCAGCCAGGTCCTCATAGCGGGTGACCTCACCCTCTTTGACACGGTCTTTGGAAGCGTAGATCACACGGGCACGGGTAGTCAGACCAAACCAGTGGCCATTAGGATCACGGTACTGAGCAGGCACATTGCCGTTGACCACGCTGTCATTAACCGCCTGAGTCACACCGGCATCTACCGCACGATTCAGATTACTCACATTGGACGTTAACAACAGATCAGCAGGACTGTTACGGCCTTCACTCTTCAGGCGTTGAATAATGCCCTTCTTGGCATAAACAATATTAACCTTAACACCCGTCTCTTTGGTGAACGCATCCAGAATGGGCTTTAACAGAAAGGCCTGACGGTCAGAGTAGATATTCACTTCATCCGCAGCATTGACATTAAATGTCGCCGTAACACCCGCAATCATCGCCAGACCTGCCAGTGCTTTTTTCAGTGCGTTCTGTTGTGCCATCGTGTGCTCCATACAAGGAAAGTCTTTGAAATCAAACATCTAATATAAATGAGAATAATTGTATTTAACCCCAAATCGCCACGAAACGCAATATTTGATACGAATCATTTTCATTATCTGACTTAGATCAAAGTTTAGAAAAGATAAAGACTTATGACAATACCGGATCAGGCAATTGAACAGGCTGTCCTTGTTCACAAGCTGACGTTTGACTGTTTGGTATATCGCTTGGTGTATCCTTTGTCGATTGAGCGGTTACGACACCTGTGCCATAGAATTCGGCCAGCGCATCAAAGAAACGCTGAGCACGATCAGGCAGCCCCTGCTCCAGATATTCCTGAGCCTTGAGATCGACATTATGGGCAAAACCTGAGGTATCGCCGGGAGAGCCATTCAGGTTATCAACACTGACACGAAACTTAAAACCCGCCGCCAGGCAGAAACACTTTTCCATCGCCTGAGGCACTATCTCAACGGTTTCAAACAAGCGCTGCTGCTCTTCACTACGGCCATCAGGCTCATACCAATAACCATAATCTTCCAGCAAACGACGCTCAGCACCCGCAACACACCAGTGAGCGATCTCATGCATGGCACTGGCATAAAAACCGTGGGCAAAAATCACCTGATGCTTATTCCCCGTCATCGACTCAGGCAGATAGATAGGCTCATCGTCGCCGCGTACCAAAAGAGTATTTTCACTGTCTTGGAAAAGTTGATTAAAGATCTGGATCAGATCTTCACATTGATGTTGCTCAGCCACACTAACCTCAGAAGAACATAATTTTTCGCGGGACATTATACGACCTGTTCAGCTTTATGCAGGTTTGATGACTGTTTTTTTGATACGGAACAACCCTTTCCGGCCAGAGCGCCTTACGGTATGCACTTTATCACTACAAGGATCGATGACTTTCAACAGACAAACGGCAGACTCATAGGTAGAATGCCGGATCGTTTTAACCCCTTGTATAGACCAGATGGACCTTATGTCAAATTCGGACACTTCCCCTCACATTTCTTCTGTACACACGCCAACGGAAGTGAAAAAGCTGCTGGCGATTGCGTTACCGATTATGGGTGCGCAGATCGCTCAATCCGGTATGAGCGTGGCCGATACACTCATGGTGGGCCGCTTGGGTGCAGACGCCTTGGCTGCTGTAGCCCTGGGCACCAGCATCTGGATGCCACTATTTCTGCTGTTAGCGGGCGTTTTACTGGGGCTGACGCCCTTTATCGCACAATGGAATGGGGCAAAAGATGTCAGCAAAATCGGGCCTTTCGCATTCCAGGGCTTCTGGCTCGGCCTGGCATTAGCCTGTTTCAGCATCCTTATCATGCTGATCCATCCCTGGATACTGGATCTGATGCAAGTCCCCATGCACCTTTACGATTCGGTCAGTGATTACTTACTGGGTATTATGCTGGGTTTCCCGGCGATCGGCCTGTATCAAACGATGCGCAGTTTTACCGAAGGGCTGGGCTTCACTAAACCGGTACTGCTGATCAGTTTAGCCAGCCTTGTGGTTAATATTATCGCCAATGCTACCCTGATCTTTGGCTTTGGGCCTATCCCTGAATTAGGGGTTTTAGGCTGTGGTTTAGCGACAGCCATCGCGATGTGGAGCAGCGTGCTGTTTATGTGGCTGTATATTAAAAAGCAGCCCAGATATAAGACCTGCAACCTGCTGGAGCATCCTGCCCTACCGGATACCCAAGCGATTAAAGAGATCGCCCGTGTTGGCCTGCCTATTGGTGTTGCCATATTCTTTGAAGTAGGTCTGTTTACCACCATCGCACTCTTTATCGCCCATCTGGGCTCAACGGATGTGGCAGCCCACCAGATTGCGTTAAATGTGACGTCTGTAACCTTTATGATTCCGCTAAGCCTGGCGATGGCATTGACAGTTCGAGTGGGACAAGGGATTGGTGGACAGGGCCAGCAAGCCGCCCATCGTATCAGCCTGATCGGTATTTTCTGTACGGTGATCGCCTGTACCTTTACCGCCAGTATTATGTTTTTCCTGCCGGAGCCGATTGCACGGCTCTATACTCAGGACAGTGATGTTATTGCCCTAGCTGTTAGCCTTTTACACCTGGCGGCGATCTTTCAGTTATCGGATGCCATCCAAGTAAGCGCCAGCGGTGCCATGAGAGGCTATAAAGATACTAAAATTATTATGCCGATCACGCTGTTTTCCTATTGGGTGATCGGTATGGGACTGGGCTACATACTGGGTTTAACCGACTGGATTCTGCCAGCATCCGGCGTTTCCGGCTTTTGGCATGGACTGATAGCGGGACTAAGCTGTGCCGCCATCCTATTGTGCTGGCGATTACGGATTATATGGCGTCGGCCATAAAACCGGAGATTTCAGAATCCATTGTATAAAATCAGTTATCTGCATCAGGCCGTTAATTTGCTATCGATCAACCATATTACGACTAAGCGCTATCAACCACTAAAAGCTCTAAGCATCTTAGCGGTCGGCTTTATGGTGCTGGTAATAACGGCCTGCTCCGAACAAGATAGCCTGCAATATCGCTTTGATAACTACCAGAATCGTTTAGCCAGCACCCTCGACAGTGATCAGCCCGCTGTCGCACCACTCACCAATATTCACTATCCCGATAAGCGCCAACGCTTAAGAGAGATCCCGAAGTACAGCGAGGGTATGATCGAAGTCTGGGACTTTCGCCGTTGTGATCTGATGCAGCTGATCAATCAACGCAACAGCAATCTAGGTAAAGTGATGGCCCACTCACAACGCTTTATCTACGAAAATGCCTTCTGGCAAAAGCTAAAACCTTGTTATGAAGAAAGGGAACAATGGCTGGTTGAAGATGCCGAGTTTGTCCACCGTATCGAACAGCTTTATCAGTACAAGCAAAATATTATGCCAGCCGTGTTTCATCAGATGCTGTTTGCCGGGCCCGAGCTGGATAGCCAGTTTGGAGCAACACAGCAAGCGATCCCCCCAGAGCAGGTATTGGAATATAACACTCTGGTCTCGGCACTGGATCAGCTGATTACCATCAGTAAAGACCCGCTCAATAGCCCAATTAACGGCACCGGTCTTGAGCAAACCCTGCAGACACTCTATCAACAGCCTTTGATGCTCTCTTTACTCAAAACACTGCAGATCAGCACCGTAGAGCTGAACCAAACTGCACGGCTATTAGAAGATAAACGAGATAAACGTCCTCTGTGCTTAAGCGGCACCGCAACACCAAAAGCTAAAATTCTGTTTAATCTGCTTCAGAAGTTCTATCTGCAAGGTATACAACCGGAACTGGCCTCCCATAACCGTATGGCGAATCAGCTACTCCCCAGAATGGATCAGCTATTTCAGCTGGCAGAAAAAGGGAGCGAGTTAGAAAAATTCCGCCTGCAATGGCTGAGCAATGATTATCCCCAGGGACTATGGCAACGCTACCAACAAGCCAATAAACGACATACCCATATCTGGAATCAGGTACTGCGTGAATGCGGATTGTTTCCAAGAAGCTGAAGCGGCTCCTAACACTGGTATAGTGCTTTCAGTCCCGAGACCCAGTGATTAAAATCATTTTTAACCGGAGCCATCAGCATCTGAAAAGTTAGCCTTCACTATCACCACAAGCCTTTAATTCAGACTATTTTTATCAAGTACTCCCTGCCTAAGCCACCACTTAACCCTTTGAACCATAACGCTGTTTCCAACTTTTACTTTGCAGACAACAAGTTATGAACTACTTTTACTTATAGGGTGTATAAAATATCAGAGCAGGTTTATTTTTCCTGGCCCATTTGCGGGAAAGGTATGCCAGCTGATAGCGCATGATTCACTCTCTGATTTAGTCCCCCCGGTCTATACAGCAACGGGGAAAGGAGGGCTCTATGAACACCTCACCTGCTCATACTGGCCAAGCCAGTAACGTGATTGATCTGTTCAGTCGCCGTGTGCATGAAGATCCTCAGGCAAGGTCTTTTGTTCGTATGACACCTGAGCTGGACGGGCTTGCCATGGTCTACAGTCACCCCAGTGACCAAACCACCCTTTTTGCTCTGCGCTTAATCGGCTGGGCAATGCAGAAAAACGGTGAAGTTGTCGGAGTCGTGCCCTGGCTAAAAGAAGTGATCGCCGCAGATAGCGCAGCCGATCCCAGAGGCGGTCAATGGCAGGGTTATTACGATTACGAAACCGAAACTGTTTTCAGTGATCCACCGGAGCATAAAGTCGCAGAACTCAAAGCTGCCATGGATATTTATGAATTTGTCGGTGGCCCGGAACGCTACCTGATGCAGGAGATGCCCGACTTAACCGGCACTCACTTAGTCACTCTAAAAGAGGATCAGCGTAGTTTTCAGATGGCGGAAGTCTTTAGCTGGGGATTATTCAGTGACGGCACGATCGAAGCCTTTATTGTCGACGAGAGCAAGGTCATAAATACCCCGGTACTTCCCGGTGACGATAGTCTTTTTCCTGCGAGCCAGGTCAAGGGCACCAGCTACTATTTCCAGTACCAGATTGCCAATCAGATTAAACGGCGGGAACCGGAAGCGATGCAGGCGCTGGTGCGTATGATGCACTCGGCTGAGATTTCATCGCGATCCAATTAAAAAAGGCCAAATCGAAGAAAGCAAATTAAAGAGAGATGATCGGCACTGCCCTTGCTAACACCTTTTAATAAAGGTTTTTAAGCAAGGGCACGACGCAAAGTCAGTACAACAAAAAGCTCAATTAATCTGAGGTTTTCTCAATAAAGTACAGATAGATATCGCCCTGCTGCTCCTGATGTACCAGCGGATAGCTCAGGAACTGACAGAACTTAGGAATATCACGCGTAGTTGAAGGGTCTGTTGCGATCACTTTCAGCACATCACCTTTTGCCAGCTCTTTCACCTTACCATGCAGCATCATGACAGGTTCTGGGCACAACAGACCCGAAGTATCCAGTTCGTGAGTAAAAGCAATATCAGACATCAGCCGGTTCCTGATCAGTAGGATTGATATATTTTGATCTAAACAGCTTGTGTTATACCAAACCGGATAAGTTGTTGTAGGTCGGAAAAGCCGCAAGGCGCCTTCCGACGATCATCAATGTCGGATGTCGGATGGCGCTTCGCTTATCCAACCTACTCGGATATCAATAAACTTATCCGGAATCATATTATATGAGCTATCAAAGATCTTACCGCTAAGTTTAACAGACTGACTTAAAACAAGAAATTTTCTTCATACCCCTTGCGAAAATGGCTGATATTACACACTATTAAGACAGAGCAACCAATAATAAATACGCGTCTTGAGCCAAACTTGACCGCACGGTCACTCAAAATATCTAACCACGAGCATCACCGTGTTAGCACAGGACGTACCATTTGCTTTAAGGAGAACAGCATGATTAAGGTAATGATTGAACGCATTATTATTCCTGGCCTGGAAGAAGACTATGAAGAATTCTCGCGCAATATCCTGAAACAGGCCATTCACGCCCGAGGTTTTATCTCTGGTGAATCTCTGAAAGATGGCGCTCATCCTAACCATCGTTTTATCTTCACTACCTGGTGTGATCAAAGTGCCTGGAAGCAATGGTACAAGTCGGAAGAGCGTATTCAGATTTCTGGAGCGATTTCGGCGATGCTAGCGGAAGAAGAGAAGATCACCGTTCTGGAGCATCTGTAAATCTGTGATTTCCACAAGCGACCTTAAACCATCAAGGTTGCGTTAATTGCGGATCGTATTATTGCTTACCACCAACTGTTGATAGATTATCTGCCTACCTTGGCAGAAGCTGATTACACGTAGCAATCCAGAGTTAATCTGACAGTTTCTAAATTCTCGGGCTCCACAAGAGCCCGAAAATCACTCTACACACCAGAATTTTTCAGCAGACAACACACAGCACTTAATCTGACTACCCTTTACCGGCCAAACCGAACCGCTGTACCGCTGACACTGACCATCATCATGGCACCTTTGGCTCCTACCACTTCATAGTCGATATCGATGCCGATAATGCCATCAGCACCCAATTCCCTGGCCCGGGCTTCCATCTCTTCAAAGGCAATTGCTCTGGCCCGGCCCATCTCTTTTTCATAAGCACCAGACCGGCCACCGACAATATCCCGTACAGCACCAAACATATCTTTAAAGATATTGGCCCCTAAAATCGCTTCGCCGACAACCACACCCAGGTAATCCTGAACCGGACGCCCTTCAACCACCGATGTTGTAGTTTTTAGCATGATAACACTCCTGTTAAAGCTTCTGATTTAAGACAAATTAGCCCTCGCCTTTAAGACGTTTATGGCATAATAACCGCCTTTGTATTTTGGCCGCTTTGGCTCTGTTTTGTTCCGGAAACTGCTTAAATTTCAATTATGAAAGCTCATCGCCATGACTTTAGGGCTCGCTTATGACCCCCTGGACTAATCTGCTGATTACCACGGTTCGCCTGTTGGATCTTCATGACAGCAACCATGAACAGCGCTCCCCCCATGTAAGGGTGGCACAACAGCCCCGACCGGGCCTGAAAAATGGCTATTGGCTGGATCTGGCCTGCCTGCTGCTGGACTATCTTCTGGAAGAGGACTTCCTGACCAACGGTGGTTTTATCAGTCATAGCTGCTGTTTGGGTTTTGTCCGTGAGTACTACCCCAACTGCAGCAGTGATGATCTGCAGTTTGTGGTCAATACCCTGGCAACACCCAGCGAGCTGATTTATATCAACCGTCAGCCAGGTCAAAGTCATGAACAGCAAGCCCCCATTGCCAGTACTAAGCGTACCTCGCTGATTGAAAAGCAGGCGCAAACCGGACATGTACGTTTGACCTCATCCGGTCGTCAGGCGGTGAACCTGGCCGGTCAGGTGGAAGACGTGCTGTACAGTGAGTACGATGCGGCAAAAGCGCTTACCGCGATTACCCGTGGCGACTATGGCCGGGTGCCGGATATCTGTAACTCCATCCTATTGGCGATCCGGGGATTAACTCAGGAGATTCGCCAGATTCGGGAAAACCCGACACGGGAAAGTAAGCTACTGGCATTCCAGGAAAATCAGCGTCACTACCATAACGCCCTGAACAGTATTCAGCGCACCATTCTGGATTGTCGTACTCAACTGCTGCGCCCGGAACAGCAACACAGTTTTGAGCAGTGGCAGCAGCAGAATCATCAGGAGTGGGATCTGCTGATGCTGACCCAGAGCCTTAACCGTGTGGTAAACGCCATTGAAAACCTGAGTCGTCGTTTAACCGAATTGCTGACCGATATCGCCGATGGCCGTATCCGCAGCATGGGCGTGATCGACTTTAGCCAACTGGCTCAAGATATCGCCCTGAAGCCACCGGTACAGGCACTGACCGATACGGTGGCAGAGCGCTGCATGCCGTTTTATATCGAGACCATGTTCCCGTCACCCAATGACTTTACCAGCAACCTGCTGGATCAACGCAGTGAACGCAGCGAAGAAGCTCTGGTATTCGACAGCACTGATAACGAGCACTACCAGGACACCGCCCTACATACCTTCCTACAACATAGATCGGAAAGTATCTGTCAGCATCTGCAACAACAGCCTCTGACCCTGTCTGAAGCATTAGACAAAGGCTGGCACCAAATTGAAGGCGAAGACTTCCTGCCTCAGTTGCTAAATATGTATGTCGACCCTGAACAGCTACAAGCGGATCTGGTGGTCGCGCTGGACCCGAACCATAGCCTTGAGATCACCCTGCCCGATGGCCGGGTACTGAAAGGTGATAACCCGATTCTGATGTTACGCCAACCTCACGCCCAGGATGACCAGTAAGATGAATATGAGTGAAATGGGCGAAGTGTACGCCTACCTGCTACGTTACCGTATGGCGGAGAGCCGTCCCAGTCAGCGTAATCGCCGTGCCTCCCGTGCTGGTTTAATCTCTGAGCGGGATGTTTGTGCCATTCTGGCCCAGGCCAGTGAGGATGAGATCAGTCAGCTGCGTCAGTTCCTGAACGGACAGGGGCTACAGCTGGTATTTATCGAAGCCAGCGATTACCCTGGTATCTCTGCAGGTGGTCGTATGTATCTGCTGCAACGTCTGCCGGAATCCGATCTGCCCGCACTGTTTAGCCAACAACCGGTTTACGCCAGTATGCGTCTGCGCCAGGAAAGCCAGGAGGAGATCGCCCTCTGGTTCCTGCATCTGTGGTTGCTGTTAATGGGCCTGCTCTACACCCGTAATAACCGCTCACTGACCGATGTCAGCCAGTATCAGGAAGCGGTATTTAGCGTACAGGAGCTGATCACAGCGATGCGTCAACACCTGGAACAACTGCGTCAGAGCGGTATCCAGGGTACTCAGGTCTCCCCTGCGGTTCGCGCGCTGATTGATGAGAAGGGCGAGGATATTCCCCGTCGTGTACGTGTGTTTATCGAACTGATGGAGCAAGCGGGTCATCTGCAACGTAATCAGGACAAAAGTGATAGCGACGATGTCGCGGCCTCTAGCCAGCAGGCCAGCGCCCTGCAAACCAGCTATCAGCAAACCCTGTTAGGTGCTTTGGAAGCGGAGCAGATTGGCCTGCACCATCTGCATCACCTGCTCAATGATCTAAACCTGCCAGAAGCCGGTGAGAAAACAGATGCTAAGCATACGACTCAGACAGATACTTCCGAGACTGAAGCAACTGCAGTTGATTGGGCATCTGACAAAATCTCTACTGAACAAGACACGGTAGAGAATAGCGCTTCCGAAGAAGAATCGTCTGAAGAGCGCCCTTCTAAGCAAACCGATATGATTCCTCAGGGTGGTGATCTACTGTCACCCATCGAAGATGATCTGCTCTCTCAGGTAAAAGACGATTTGCTAACCTCTCTCGATAATGAGCACGACAATAAGCAGGCCAGTGAGCACGCCAACGAACAAGTGAATGAAAGCGCAATCTTGGATCAACAGGAGAACCACTAATGTCTGTGATTAATCGTATCGAGATTGCGAACCTGCTGAACAAACACGGTGATGTGGCTAGCCCCTGGGAACCCAAGATGCGCCACCTGCTGCTCAATCTGCACGGTCAATCCACCGCAGTCAGCATGGAAAACGGTTTTGGTAAAACCACGTTAAGTGATGCCCTGATCGGTATGCTGTCCCGTGACCGCAAGCTGATGTCTAACAGCCGCCGTAAGATGAGCCCTTCCCGCGTGCAGGGTCAGGAACGCCCGTGGAGTCATATCCGTGTTGAGTTCCGCAGCAACACCCAATCTGGTGAACAGCAAAATGATCTGCTGGCCGTCGCCGGTGAAGAGGTGTCCGGTGAAAACTGGGTCTTTGGTATGTATGGCCATAGCGACGGTGATGGTCACTTCTACTTCTATCAGGGCCAGCTGGAAGATTGCCGGGTTATCGAAACCAGTCTGGATGGCAAGGTACGCCTGTACAGCAACAGGGATTTTCTAAATGCTGCCCGCGCGATTCGCGTGGTACGCCCCAATACCCGTGATGAGTGGCTGGAGTCGATTAGTCGCCATATCAGTCGTAAAGAGCTGGAACAACTGGCTAACTTCCAGAAGGAAGGGGGTGCGGATAAAAGCCAGATCTTTAACGCCATTCGTCCCCGTCCCGGTGAAAAGCCGGATCAGGCGTTTTTCTATGAAGTACTGGCCCCACAGATTCTGGCCGGTGCCACTCAGGGGGAAACCGACGAAGGCGAAGAGTTTATTGAAGAGGTGATTATCAACTCGGGCCAGAAGGTGTCTGAGCTGCGTCACCGTATCAACGCCGCCGAGCAGGATCAGCAAAGAGCCGAGAAGAAGGTCTCTCGGCTACACGGCTTGAATGAAAAAGCCGCTGAACTGCAACAGGCCCGTAGCGAACTGAATCGTCAACAAGCAGAGATGGCCACCAGTCGCGATACCCTGCTGCATATCGCTCAGTCGCCACTGCCCGGTATTCCCTTTGCCGAAGAGGTAATCGATGATAAACACCCGGCACTGAATTTTGCCCTGCTGCCGGGTCAAACCGAACCTGTGGTAGCCGGTACCCTGATCGCCAAACTGCTGAATATCTCCCTAAGTCGTGCTCAGGCCTATATGGATCAGGCCGGTTTTAGCGGTAACCCCACTCGTCGTCTGCTGCATCATCCAGCTGCACGCTGGGTGAGTGATCGTAAGGTAAACACCTATCCTCTGGAAACAAGCCGTCAGCTGATTGTCGATAGCCAGGGCTTTGAAGATGATGCTGCACGCCTGGAAGCGTTGCAACAGCTGGAAGACGCCTGCGATACCTTCCTTGAATGGGACAGCAATCAGGCTCGCGAAGATTATCTGGCGGATCAGCTGTTCCTGCATAACAGCCAGCAGGAGCTAAGCGAAACCGAAGAGCGTCTGGAGCAGTGCCAACAAGAAAAAGAATCTCTCGCGACTCGCTCTCAGGCCTTTATCGATAACCAGAGCTACTATCGTGATGGTTTAAGCGAAGGCCTGTTTAGCGAACAGGAACTGGAAACACCGGATCAAACCGAGCAAGCCTGTACTCAGGAAGCGGAACAGGCACAGCAAGCCCTCAGTGAACACCAGCGTAAAACCGGTCAACTGGAACAAACGGAACAATGGTGGCAAACCTTTTGCGATCTGCACGCCAATACCACACCTCAGGAGCTGCTGCAGGAGAAAGAAGCCAGCCATAACGAGCTGAACAAAAACCAGCATGCCGTACAGGAAGCGCTGGAGCAACACAGCAGCCAGCTGCAAAACCTGCAACAGCAAATATCTCAGGAACAACAGCAACAGCATCGTCTGCATACGGAGCTGGCGCAGCTGGAACAGTACAGAGAATCATACCAGGCCTTCTGTCAGCAGCATCCAGAGCAATCACCGGCTGGTTTTATTCAACGTATTCAGCAGGAGTACCAAACCCTGCTGGCGCAGAAACAACCGGCGGAACAAACACTGGAAGAAGCCCGTCAGCAACTGCAAAAACTGCAACCGCTGGCACTGCAGCGAGATCGTTTCCAACAGCTGTTTGCCGATGCCAAACCCGTTGGCCTGAAAGAAGAACTGCTGAATAAAGAGCGCAGTTTGCAACAACAGCTGGAGCGACTCAACGCGGAACAGCAACAGTACACGGCTTTAGCCCAGGCGCTGCAGGCATATCGTCAGCAGAACCCGGAACAAACGCCAAAACAGTGGCTGGAGTTTGCTCAACAGCGCTACCCTACAGCTCTGACTGAGCTGGAACAGTGCCGTAAAGAACTGCCGCGTCTGCAGCACTATCTGAAACACCTGGATACCGATCCGCTCGCCGCCAGTGAACAGGAACAGCAAGCTCTTCATCTGCTGCAGGAGCAAGGGTTCTCGGTCAGCGCGTTACATATCAGCCTATCTCATATTGCAGAACAGCAAGGCATCACTGATCAAGAGATCAAGCAGCGCTGGCTAACCCAAGCCGCCGCCTTCCTGTTTGCCCCGGTTCTGCCGGATAACGAACAGGCTCAGCAAGCGGCCAAGTTACTGCTACAAAAACAGTTCTCACTACCGGTGTTTAGCCACAGCGAATTAACGGAATCGGTACATAACCAGCGTGAGATTCTGGGTTCGGTACTGGGTTACGAGACTCTGGCGGTAAAAGCCGCCACCGACCCCAACAGTATCAATCTGCTCAGAGAACAGGTGCAGGAGCGTATCGAACAGCTGGAGCAGCAACAGCAGCAACTGGTACTGGAACAGCAACTGTATGATCCCTATGGCGAGGCCTGTGGCACCGTAGAGCAAGCCGCCAAGGCGGTTGCCGACAATGCGGATAAACGCCTGAAAGCGATCGATAATACGCTGCTGGAAACCGAGCAAGCACTGGCACAGCTGCAGCAACAGATTCAACCGGAAGCCTTAGCAACCATCAGCGACTACCAACGCTATCTGGAGCTGGGTGGCGATGCCTGCCTGACCGAAGCTCTGGAAAGCATCAAAGAGCAGGAGCTGATTCTGCAACCGCTAATGCCACGGGTAAAAGAGCTGGAACAGGTACTGCACCAGTCCCAACGTCAGGCACTGGAAGCCGAGAACTTTGTTCAGGCCGGTGGTGAAGGTCATTACCAAACCCTGATCAATCAGCAAGCATCCTGTGAGCTGAATCTTGCTCGTCTTGAAGAGCAACAGCATCAACAGACGGAGCAACAGGAACAGCAGCAACAACAGTTGCAGACTATTCAACGTCAGTTACAGCAGATCTTTGCCGATGGCGAACAGGCCCGTTTACAACGCCTGTGTCACTATCTGGACTCCGGTGAACAAGCCTTTATAGCCCATCGTGCGCAAAAAGAGCAGGAACTGCTGGCCCAACAGGAAAGAGCCACCCGCCGGGCACGCTGGAATTTCCAACGTATTCGCGATTATCTGGCCCTGCGCAGCGATAGCGATAACGACCAAAGCCTGGATAAAAACCTGGCGACACTGGATCAAAGCATTCGTCAGCTGAAAGCCCAACGTAAAGAGCTGCAGCAGCGTATCGAACAACTCAGAACCAGTATCAGTCACGCTGAGCAGGTGATGAAGCTGACTGATGAGCTAGCTATGGAGTGGCTGGAGCAGCTGCGTGAGCTGGAATTCAGCGGCAATCAAGTTATCCCTCTGACCGAAAGCATTGAAGATAGCGAGCTGTATCAGCTGTTTGATCAGTACTGTCACAACTATCAACTGGATGAATCCGAGCTGGATCAGCTGAATATCCTACAGGCCCGCCTGATCGAAAGTCTGCGTGATGAACAGTTGAATGAGCGCGGCAAGGAGATGGTGCGTCAGGAGAAACTGATCAACCAACTGCATGAACAGCTCTCCAATCAGTTAAAACAGGCACTGTCTGAAGCCAAACTGTTTAACAGCACGGAAAAAGCCCGCTTAACCGCGCTGGAAAGCTTTGGTGATCAGGCGATTAGTGATCTGCACGCCCTGGAGATCACCCTGCAAAGCCAGTTGCAGCAACACCTGAGTCGAGTGGAACAACTGAAGGAATCTCAGGGCCAGGTAGAAGCGGGTCTGCAGGAACGTCTCAGCCGTATTATTGCCGATGCTGCAGGTAATCTGCAGATTCTAAAACGTGTCGCCCGCAACCAAGGCAGCGATGAAGGCGCGCACTTTGATATCCAGGCGGAAGTGATCGATGACACTGCAATTCAGGAGATGGTCGCTACACTGTTGAGCGAGATTGACACTCATCAGGAAGTGAGTCGTAAGCGCCAGCAGCAGAACCCGGAGAGCTACAGCGAAGAGAAGCAGCAGAAAGAACTGCAGGAGCTGATTCGCCGTCGCATCTACCGCTCCCTGTTCCGTAATATCGCTATTCGCCTGCGCCATAGCGCCATTCGTGCCCACGGTCGTCTGTTTAGCCTGAACGAGCAGATGAGTGAGGGTCAGCGTGAAGCGGTATCTCTGATGTGGCTGGTGAAACTGTCCGAGTTTGCCATCGAGCGGGATATGCGCATGGTCGCCAGTCCAAAACGCAAACGGGAACAAGCCAGCCGTGAAAGCGTGATTATTCTTGATGGGCTGTTCAGTAAGCTATCGCACAAGAAGTTGATTGAAGACTCCCTGGAGTCCCTACGCAATACCCGGGGTCGCTTCCAGATGATCGGCCTGATTCATAATCCTAACTATGAAAACGATCCGAGCATCTTCCCAGGCTATCTGGTAGGCAGTGTGATCGGTGGTCGTAACGGCCAGGGTGGTCATGTAATTGTACGGGATGGTAAACCGGATCAGGCCAGCAATGATGATCGTAACGGTGAAGCCAGTTTGTTCCAGCTGCAGATTCACCCGGCTAAATCAGAGAACAATTCAGACAAACCGGAGCCAGAAAAAGCAGGATCAAAAAAACAGAGGCAGAAGAAATAAAGCAAGCCACAGCTGAGTAGGAGCTACATTGGAACATGCTGCTTTAGCTAAAACTAACAGAGAGGGTAAATGGACTTACCCTTAAACCATCGACAGCTATTCACGGCTGTAGTTGCTTTAATCTATCTTTCAAGCGGATAGAAGCCAGCGAATAACCACCATTACCACCATCAATAAAATGCAGATGATTGCCATCACTCAGGTTTTCCACGTAGCAGGTCATCTGCGCACCATCTGAGCGATGAAACCCATAAACTAACTGCCCTTTTTCTTCTGCTTCCAGCAGATAACCCTCAATAGTCTGACTTTGTTCCTCTGAACAATCAATAATCATACGAAGGGTGTCATCATACTTCTGAAAATCCGAGTGTGATTTTAAATTGCCGTAGTAATGGTTCGCTTTAGGAAAGTAACTGTGCAGCCCCCAACCAAACAAGGGCACTGCCATACCAATTTCCACAACACGTTTCATATACCCCGGGCTGTGCCAGCCGGGGTGGAACCTGAGTTCCTGTTGCAAGCATTGAGCAATACTCTTATAACTACTCATCTCAATATTAACCGGGTTACCCAGCTCCAGATTACCACCTAAAATTTCACCAATTTTCTGCACAACAACTCCCATCTGACTGTTATCTGACAAAGGCAAAGGCGTGATTAGCAATGATAAGGTGATGCCCTTCTTGCTTGAGATTTTGTTCCATCGACAGGTTAAACCATTAAATAGCAAGTCATCCGGTGGAGTATCATCAGCTGTTAATTGATATTCACTGTGACGTTTGATACGTTTTTCAGCCTCAGCAAGTGCACCACCACGAAACAAAGCAATACTTCGATTGCCCCAAGGCATAAAACGGGCAATCTCCATCTGAAAACCATTTTTAGTCAACTCATGGATAGGTACAAAGCCTGCTTTCAAGATCAAACCAAAGTTTTCCTTTGATATCCGAATCAGATCTTTCAATACTCTGAAGACCACCTCAGACTGATCTGGTGGAATAAGCAGGCTCGCACCATCACCACCAAAAACAAAAGGAATATCTTGCCGAGTTGCATTAAGCACTGTCGTGATACAAGCTGCACCTATCAGATTAACATCGTTATAACGGCCACATTGCACAGCCTGAGTAGATCCCTGAATATCTGAGACAATCACTAGCCAATCGTCAGGCACAGAGTAATAATGCCGACTATCGGAGATTTCAGTGAAGTCGCTAAACCCCGGAATTTTCAGATAAAAACTTTCAGATGCCCGCTCACTTTTGATCACCAATACAGCCTCTCAACCAATGACTTCACTTCGCTGCTAGTGATAATCTGCCACCTCTATCAGCTCAAGCTCATAGGGTACTTGATTTGTGAGCACTTATGTGATTTTTTGTATCACTGAGCTCTATTGAAAGCATAGAGTTTTAGTTATAAAGGATTTCCGCTTCGTGCCTACCTCTTCACTCTTTCGACTCAACCTCAAGAGCTACATCCTGCTGTTAGCGACCTTTGATGTTGGTAGTGCCTCTACAGCGTAGTACATCACAAGAAGACATTAATGCACCTGACTGAAAACTCTGTTACCAAACATAGGCACCTCGCCTAAAGTGTCTATTATACTTTACAGCTGTATCCCTATTTTAATCCTTTGTTTAAATCACACTCCTACTACACCATTTTAATTCATTAGAGTAAATGCTATTTATAGATGTCTGGTCTGAGATAGTCCGCCATAACATTAGAAAACAACTATATAGCAGTGGTTGTTTTATTTTTAAATCAGGGTGTTGTGGGTCAGATCCAGATAAAAAGCCTGTGACACCTTTAGCGATGTTTTACCAGGCTCAACATAAAAACAAACAGGGAATACCCGATGACTCTAATAAAAAAGACATTTGCGACTCTGGCTTTATCTGTAGCAGTCAGCGCTTCTAACGCCGCAGAGACACTGAAAATTGGTATCGCAGGACCACAGACAGGTGCAGTAGCTCAATACGGTGATATGCAGTTCCAAGGTACTCGTGCCGCGATTGAACTGATTAATAAAGCTGGCGGCGTTAACGGCATGATGCTGGAAGCCGTTGAATATGATGACGCCTGTGATCCAAAGCAAGCTGTAGCCGTAGCAAACAAACTGGTAAGTGACGGTGTTCAATATGTAGTAGGTCACCTGTGCTCAAGCTCCACTCAGCCAGCTTCTGATGTATACGAAGAAGAAGGCATTCTGGCCATTACCTGTTCAACTAACCCATCAATTACCAGCCGTGGCTACGAAATGATCTTCCGTACCATTGGCCTGGATTCCGATCAGGGCCCAACGGCGGCGCGCTATATTGCAGATAGCCTGAAGCCTCAAAAAGTCGCTATCATTCATGATAAACAGCAGTATGGTGAAGGCATTGCTATGTCCGTGCGTAAAACGCTGCTGGACTCGGGCGTGAATGTAGTATTAACAGAAGGTATAACTGCGGGAGACAAAGACTTCTCCTCCCTGATCTTCAAGCTGAAACGTGAAGGTGTGGATCTGGTTTACTATGGTGGTTACCACCCAGAACTGGGTCTGATTATGCGTCAGAGTTCTGCCAACGGCTTTAAACCTCAGTTTGTAGGCCCTGAGGCCGTAGGTAACAAAGCGATCGCGTCTATTGCTGGTGAAGCGACTGAGAACCTGATGGTTACTCTGCCTGCACGTTATGATCTACTGCCGAAAAACAAAGCAGTGGTTGATCTGATGAAGTCCAAAGGCCAGGATCCAACCGGTCCTTTCGTATGGACCAGTGTTGCTGCAGTACAGGCGATGGTTGATGTGATCTCTAAAGTAGGTTCAGACGATCCTTACAAAGTTGCTGAAGGTCTGCGTGGTAACACTATCGACACCGCAATGGGCCCTCTAACCTGGGACACGAAGGGTGATCTGGTAGGCTTTGAATTCGGTATGTACCAATGGCACACTGACGGTACCGGTACTCAGTTGAAATAACCTGAGGACGAGCGATACCGCAAGAACTGAAAATGGCAGCCTAGGCTGCCATTTTTGATGCCAGATAGATTCTACACAAGCCCAAACTAAATAGAGTTTTGAGCAAAACCAGATACAACGCTTTAATTTCTTTCCCTATTCTCTTTCGATTTTTTCACACGCCTATACAAAAAACCCTGACCATTGCTGATCAGAGTTTGCTGTCTTTTCTAAAAAGACTAAATAGGCGCTTGACGATGTCCTACTCTCACATGGGGAGACCCCACACTACCATCGGCGCTGAGC
>NZ_AULT01000045.1 GCF_000422425.1 Oceanospirillum beijerinckii DSM 7166 | reverse complement strand
ATACAGGCGCATCACTTTACAAAGCATTCAAACCCGAAGTGGCAAGGGCTTTGTTGGATAAACTGGAGTTTGTTTATACACCAAAGCATGGTAGCTGGCTGAATATGGCAGAGTGTGAGTTCAGTGTATTAGCACGGCAATGTCTGGACAGACGATTGCCAGATATTGAAACAGTCGAGCGTGAGGTAAGTAGCTGGGTTGAAGAGAGAAACCGGGGAAAACAAAGAGTGGACTGGCGTTTTACAACGGAAGATGCCCGAATTAAGTTAAAACGCCTTTATCCTAATTTATAAGACTGATGGACTACTAGCAAATACAATGAATGCGATTAGTTTAGCTGCAGAGCGTTTTCTTGCCGAACGCCATAAACAGAAATCCATTGCTGAAGCACGAATAACGGCTTTCCATACGGCGATGATTCCTCAGATCAATAGCATGCTTGCTTTAGGTATCGTTTCTTTGCCAGGTATGATGACGGGACAGATTTTATCCGGCGTATCTCCTCTCATCGCTGTACGCTATCAGATTATGATTATGACCATGGTACTTGGTGCGAGCGGGCTGGGGGTGTTTTTAATGTTACGCCAACTGAGTGCTAAGCCATCCATCCAGGATACAAAAAACGCCTTATAAGATTAAAAATCCCATAAGGCGTTTCTAGATCTGATCAGTAGAGATAACTCGCTCTACTGATCAACGCGATTGAAATCGCCTTAGCTGTAAAGAATAGCTTACAGCTTGCCTTCCAGCTCAGGCAATGCCGCGAACAGATCTCCCACCAGACCGTAATCAGCCACCTGGAAGATAGGTGCTTCTTCGTCTTTGTTGATCGCTACGATCACTTTAGAGTCTTTCATACCCGCCAGGTGCTGGATCGCACCGGAGATACCCACTGCGATGTACAGCTCAGGAGCAACGATCTTACCGGTCTGACCCACCTGCATATCGTTCGGTACGAAGCCTGCGTCAACCGCTGCACGGGATGCACCTACAGCAGCACCCAGCTTGTCAGCCACCTTGTTCAGCAGTTCGAAGTTCTCACCGTTGCCCATGCCGCGACCACCAGAGATCACAACTTTAGCCGCAGTCAGTTCTGGACGATCAGATTTCGCCAGCTCTTCACCCACAAATGCAGATTTCTCAGCATTCTGAGCGTTGTCCAGAGCTTCAACCGCTGCAGAACCATCCGCTGCTGCTGCTGCGTCAAAACCAGTACCACGTACAGTGATCACTTTGATCGCATCTTCAGACTGAACGGTGGCAATCGCGTTACCTGCGTAGATAGGACGCTTAAACGTGTCTGCAGATTCTACTGCGATGATGTCAGAGATCTGAGCCACATCCAGCAGAGCCGCTACGCGAGGCAGGATGTTCTTACCGTTAGAAGTGGCAGGTGCCAGGATGTGAGTAAAATCTTTACCCAGGTCAGCTACCAGCAGAGAAACGTTCTCAGCCAGCAGGTGCTCATATGCAGCATTGTCTGCAACAATAACTTTGCTTACACCACTCAGCTTGGCTGCTTCTTCAGCAGCTGCGCCACAGTTGCTACCCGCAACCAGAACAGTGATATCACCACCAATCTGCTGAGCAGCGGTTACAGTGTTTGCAGTTGCGCCAACCAGAGCGGCATTACTGTGATCAGCTACGACTAAGATACTCATGTTAGATCACCTTCGCTTCGTTTTTCAGTTTTTCTACCAGCTCGTCTACGCTGCCCACTTTGATACCCGCGCTGCGCTCGGCAGGTGGCTCAACTTTCAGGGTTTTCACTTTAGACGCCACATCAACACCCAGATCCGCTGGAGTCTTAGTATCCAGAGGCTTACGTTTTGCTTTCATGATGTTAGGCAGAGAAGCATAACGTGGCTCGTTCAGACGCAGGTCAGTGGTTACGATCGCAGGCAGGTTCAGTGCAACAGTTTGCAGACCGCCGTCGATTTCACGAGTAACATTAACAGACTCGCCGTCTACAACCACTTCAGAAGCGAAAGTACCCTGAGGCATGCCAGTCAGCGCACCCAGCATCTGACCAGTTTGGTTGTTATCGGAATCGATGGACTGTTTACCCATGATGACCATGCCTGGCTGCTCTTCTTCAACAACCTTAGCCAGAATCTTAGCCACGCCCAGAGAATCTACTTTATCGGCAGTTTCAACCAGAATGGCGCGATCAGCACCCAGAGCCAGTGCAGTACGCAGCTGCTCCTGAGCTTCTTTAGGACCAATGGAAACCACTACGATTTCGCTGGCAACACCCTTCTCTTTCAGACGAACCGCTTCTTCCACTGCGATTTCGCAGAATGGGTTCATCGCCATTTTAACATTGGTCAGATCAACGTCAGAGTTGTCCGCTTTAACACGAATCTTAACGTTGTAGTCAATGACTCGTTTGACAGCAACTAATACCTTCATAGATTCCTCGTTCTTTACTATCTGTGACGAGTTGTTTGCAGTGAGCTAAATTAAATGTGCTGACCCGGTCAGCCACGACTCAATCAATAAACACCAACTGCATAATAATGAGACATATCAGATCTGATCGGTTTTGGGGTTGCTCAACAGATCTGACATATCAGAATTCGTTTCAAACAAGCGTTTGCTGTGTTCGTAAAAACATAATGACTATTTTTTCAGTTTAGGTCAAATTCTATTCTAAACTGACTGGTCACAGTTTTGACTATATACTTGCTGCACTGCGTTATAGGGCGTTATAAAATGCCGCCTAAAACGAATACGGTACAACCTGACTCCCCTGCCCTTCCCTTATTAACACTTCCTGAAGTGTAGAAGACTTCCGGCTTGGGAAAATTAAGGGTTGACCAAAAGCAAACGACCGTTTTAAATGATAAGCAAATAAAAGAACTATTAAACGCCTAGAGCTGTTTGAGGAGATTATCGTGGAAAGAGAAGCGATGGAGTTCGACGTAGTCATCGTCGGCGCCGGCCCTTCCGGCCTTTCAGCTGCCATTCGACTGATGCAGCAAGCAAACGAAGCCAGCCAGGAGCTGACGGTTTGTGTTGTTGAAAAAGGTTCAGAAGTGGGTGCCCATATTCTGTCCGGTGCGGTAATTGAGCCGTCAGCCCTGAATGAACTGATTCCTGACTGGAAAGAAAAAGAAGCACCGCTGATCACGGAAGTGACTGAAGATCAGATTGTGATGCTGAAAAGCGAAACCGGCAGCAAAACTTTCCCGAACTCCATTGTGCCTAAATCCATGCACAATGAAGGCAACTATATTGTCTCTCTGGGTAATGTCTGTCGTTGGCTGGGCCAACAGGCAGAAGAACTGGGCGTAGAGATCTTCCCGGGTTTTGCTGCGGCTGAGCCACTGATCGAAGATGGCGTCGTCAAAGGTGTGATTACCGGTGATATGGGTGTGGCCGAAGACGGTAGTGAAAAACCGGGTATGTTTATGCCGGGTATGGAGCTGCGTGCTAAGTACACCATCTTCTCTGAAGGTAGCCGTGGTCATCTGGGTAAGCAGCTGATCAAGCAGTTCAGCCTGGACGAAGGTAAAGATGCCCAGCACTACGGTATCGGTATTAAAGAGCTGTGGGATATCGATCCGGCGAAACACAAGCCTGGTCTGGTAGTACACGGTTCCGGCTGGCCACTGACTGAAAATGGCGCCAGTGGTGGTTTCTTCCTGTATCACGCCGAAAACAACCAGGTGGTTGTGGGTCTGATCACCGATCTGAACTACGACAACCCATACCTAAGCCCATTTGATGAGTTCCAGCGTATGAAGCACCACCCAGAACTGAAACAGTATCTGGAAGGTGGTAAGCGTGTCTCTTATGGTGCCCGTGCGATCACGAAAGGCGGTTATAACTGTCTGCCTAAGATGACCTTCCCTGGCGGTATCATGGTCGGTTGCGACGCAGGCACCCTGAACTTCTCCAAGATCAAGGGCACCCATACCGCGATGAAGTCCGGTATGATCGCTGCGGAAACCATCTTTGAGGCAGTGAAAGCTGGCGATGAAGGTGGTCAGGATCTGACAGCATTCACCAGCACCTGGGAACAGTCCTGGGCGTTTAAAGAGCTGTACGACAGCCGTAACTTTGGTCCGGCGATGCACAAGTTTGGTCCTATGCTGGGCGGTGCGTTTAACTTTATCGATCAGAATATCTTCAGCATCCCTGTGACGCTGCACGATACTGAAGAAGATTACGCTCAGCTGAAACCGGCTTCAGACTTCAGTGAGATCAACTATCCTAAGCCGGATGGTGTGATCAGCTTCGACAAGCTGTCTTCTGTGTTCCTGTCGAACACCAACCATGAAGAAGACCAGCCATGTCACCTGAAGCTGACCGATGACAGCATTCCTCTGCAGGTGAATCTGCCGAAATGGGCTGAGCCAGCACAACGTTTCTGTCCTGCAGGCGTATATGAAGTGGTGAAAGATGAGGAAACCGGTAACGACCGGTTCCAGATCAACTCACAGAACTGTGTACACTGTAAGACCTGTGATATTAAAGACCCATCACAGAACATCACCTGGGTAACGCCAGAGGGTGCCGGTGGTCCTAACTATCCAAATATGTAACAGCCCAAATATGTAAAAGCGCCAAATATGTAATCGACCAAAGATATCTGCGGTGCAATATAAAAAGGGAAGCCAATGCCGCTTCCCTTTTTTATTGTTCTTGTCTCATTCTGAACCAGATTAGCACTTATACCATTCCCGATAAGTTTCTTGATATCAGGGTAGGTTGGATAAGCGAAGCGCCATCCGACATTGACTCTGATATCCGATGATTGTCGGAAGGCGCCTTGCAGCTTTTCCGACCAACAACAACTTATCTGGATTGGTATTACACCAGAGGCAGCCTTAGGCGGAAACAACTACCCTCTACTGGTTCCCGGCTCTGATATTCAATACTTGCTCTATATTGCTCCAGCTGTTTTTGAATCATAAACAGGCTCAACCCCACTCCTTCCACATTGGGTAAACGATCAAAATGTAATCGGGTAAACGGTTGGAAGAGTTTCTCACGCTGAGTCGGTTTTATACCTAAACCGGTATCACAAATCTCAATTATTAAGTACCGCTCATCCATCGAGACCGATATATCGACCTGACCTTCCAGGGTGTAATTCAAGGCATTATCCAATAGAGCGGATAGAGCATTTTCTAACAGGCTATCAGACACAGCAATAAGCTTGACTTGCTCTGGTTCATCAACTGAGAACTTTAGTCCCTTTTTCCCGCAGGCCTGTTCGAAAGTATTCAATACAGAAAGCAGAATGGCAGACGGCTCACGCTGAATCTCTTTATTTCCTGCGTCAACCGAATCCAGCTCAGTCAAATTCAGAATCTGATCTACCATACCACGCAAATGAGTTCCAGCTTTCAGGATTTCCTGCAGGCTCTCCAACTGCCCCTTATCTTCAAGATCCAGCTCCAGAATCTGAGCAAAGCCAATAATCGCATTCAGTGGCGTACGCATCTCATGGCTCATCCCTGCTGTGAAACGGGATTTCGCCTCATTGGCCGCCTGGGCTTTCTGCAAAGCCTCGTATAAAGCGTCGGTACGCTCCTCAACCAACTGCTCCAGATGACGCTGATGCTGTTCCAACTCCACTTCGGCCTGCTGGCGACGCAAAATCTCATTATCCAGTATTCTGGCAACCTGACGCACACGACGGACATACCAGAGGAAGCAGCTACCCGAGATAATAATAAAAGCCAGCAACCACGGTCTCATCTCTCGGTAGACATCAGCCAGGCGATATTCAGGATACCAGGATAACAACGCAACCATATTCCCCTGCAGATCCCTCAAGGGCAGATGCCCTTCAATCACGGTCTGCGCCATCGGTGCCCTATGATCATGGCCGGATAATGACGTAACCTGTTCTAAACGTAAGCCTTCAAGCTGACGTTTTTCCGCCAGGGTATCCAGGTAAGCCTGATCAATGCGCCGCAATAGTATCAAGGCGACCCGATCATGGGGTTTAGCCTGAGCACCCTCCTCATCGGAAGTTAACAACGCGGCATGAAACGAGTAAACCTCCTGTCCCAAAATCATATAACTGGACAGTACTTTGGGTGGCACCGACTCCCAATGTTGGGATAGTTGCGACATTAACCCAGAGTCCAATAGCGTCTTCTCTACCGCAGCTAACGGCAAACCTAAGTCATGTTGATATTGCCAGACGACTTTATTATTTTGGTTCAGCAACAAAGTGGCACTCAGATTAAACGTCTCATTGAGATAAAGGCCGATCTGTTTTTTAGCCCAATCTGGATCAGGGTTATGATAAAACTTAATGGTTTCATCCCAATACGCATAATCCAGAGCAATCAGATTAAGCGCTTTATCCGCTTCAAGTAACGATGAGGCCATAGCCCGTTCTGATAACTGGGCCACTATTTCAGTTTGCTTAATACGGCTATGGTATAAACTCCAGGCCAACAGACCAATGCTGATCATCATGATGACCACAACAGGATAAGCCATTTTTAAAAAACGCTGACTGGTGTTTGTACGCATCGTTATCGTTTCATATTCAATTTGTTATTGTTTTACTCTGCGCTGCTTTATTCAGCCTCTCTCTGAGACATTCAACACAAAGGGCTGCTTAATTAAATGATTGATCAGCTCGGGGAAAACCGCCACCAACTTTGTCTCTAAACGTGGGATTTCACTGGCCGCTTGATCCAAACTGTTCTGTCGTTTGATCCGGATTGATAAGCCTTTTAAAGCACGTTCGATGCCCGATAACTGCTGATATGAGACAAACCAATTATTGCGCACCATATAACCCATCATATGACGCATAGAAGGCGGCTGCAGCCCTTTACTTTGCTGTAACCACTGATACTCTTGCTGAGCAAATGCGGCCAGGGGCTGATCAGAATATTGCGACCAATTTTTCGCCAGTAAATAATCCCAGGCCATATCCAACACAATACCCGCATAACGACGATATTCAGGCAGAAACTGAGTTCTAAGAGCAACCACCTCGGGCAGATGATCCACAGTACGATCGATATGGCGGTGGTAACGAATACCGTCCAATACCTCTTGCTGCTGATCAGGGCTTAAACCATCAATATAAAGCAGACAGTTTTCTGGCGGGCCTTTGATATGGTCTGCCATTAAGTTGCCCAACTTATAGGCTTCACTTTGCTGTTGAGCCAAAAAGGCATGGGCTAAATAGTTCATAATGGAAAAATATGCCTGGCAGTACTCTTAAGCCCCATCACTCTTTAACCCGTATTATTTTTACCTGCACCACTCTGACGAAGCACTTTTTAACTGATTGATCACAACATTAATGTTAACTCAGTCACGTAACAGGCGAATCGGTGCTCGCTCTGCTAATAATAGCCTTTGCCCTTCCTTACCAAAATCAACATCGATACGTGTGCCCTGACCACGTTCTATCCGTGTAATCATCCCTCTGCCAAAAATCTTATGTTCGATATGGTCTCCAATCTTCAGGTGATCAGCCATCGTTTCTTTAGCCGTTGGCCGATCTGCTCCTTCATCCTGTTGAACATCCAATTGGATCCCCTGAGCACTCAAGTAAGGCAGCACTATATTGGGTTTACTGACACTGATCGCATTGGCACTTTCGGGCTGTTTAATGCACTGTAGAGTCTTTAAGCAATCTTCCAGTGCCATCTCAGCAAGAAAGCGACTGCTTTTCTTTTTGCCTTCTTCATTGAGGCCATTATCTGAAATCAGGAACAGCTGTTTTTTCGCCCGGGTCAGAGCGACATAGAATAGTCGGCGCTCGCTCTCTTCCTCTTTGTCCTGAAAGTCCGCCAGATTCTGATAGCAGGGGAAGCTACCCTCGGTTAAACCTGCAAGAATGACCGTATCCCACTCCAGGCCTTTCGCCCCATGCACCGTAGTGATCATAATACCCTGATCGGAGGTCAGGCTGGCTCCGGATAGCTTCTGCACCTGAATCTGCTCCAGACACTGGCCGACGCTCACCCTTTGTTGACGAATATAATTAACCAACGCCTGCAAGGTGCGCTTACGCTCTTCTGCCTGATCACGGGTCGCAGCAGCTTTCTCTATCAGCTCGTAGGCATCAGTTTCCAATAGGATCTTGAGCGCGACAGGGCCTACAGGTTGCTCATCGGACTGGCGTTGTAACTGCAACAACAACTGTAAACGCTTTTTCAGTCGTTTCAGGGCGTAGGGCTTTAGCGCGATCCGCTTGGTTACCTGTTCAGGGTCTAAGCCCTCCGCTTCGACCAAACGAATAATGTTTTGCTGTTCCTGTTGCGATAAAAACAGCAGTGGGAAGGACAAACAGGCGTTTAATGTTTCAGCAGGAATCGCTTGATTAGCCGGTAGAGTAACCAGCTCCAGATAAGCCAGATACTGAGTCACCAGGGGTTGATTAAAAACAAAGTGCCCCTGCTGCATCAAACGAAAAGGGATCTGCTGCTGCAGGAAGATCAGCTGCAGCGGCATGCTTAGAGCCCAGCTGCGCACCAGTACGGCACATTGGTCGGAGCCGCTTTGACTTAATGCCTGCTGTAACGGCTCCAGCAGCTCCGACAGCTGAGAAAAAGTCGCGATACCTGTATCCGGGTGCTGTGGTGTCGCCAGACACAGCTGAGGCTCACGCAGGCGGTTCTCGCTGATCACATGGTTAGCCGCTAATGCCAGGGTATGACCGTAGCGGAAAGAGTAACTGAGCGAATAGGTCGTGCAACCGGGATAGCTTTGCTCAAACTGCCCCAGCATAAACTCAGGTCTAGCTCCACGCCACTCGTAGATACACTGATCCACATCGCCAACAACCATTACCTGAGCTCGATCACCGGCCAGAATATTCAGCAGATACTGCTGGATACTGTTGATATCCTGATACTCATCCACAATGACATGGTCTAAGTGATTGCTGACCCGTTGTTCCAGTTCAGGTTGACTCAGCATCGCCATGGCCGGACGATAGATCAGATCCGAGAAAGTCATCACTCCCTCATTGGCCATCAATTGCTCAAGCTGATCAAAGGCTTCAATAAAGTATTTTTGGTCGGAGGGTAATTTCAGCTGTTTGAATTGTTCTGCCGGGGGGATCAGGTCCGCTTTAACGCGCTCGACAAACTGCAGAAAGGCTTCCAGATGGTCCTTATCCAACGCCTTACGGCGAGCCTGCTCATCCACATGACCTAACGCCTGTACGATGGCCTGACGCACCAGGCGCTCATAGGGCCAGCCTTCTTTTACCAGCTTACGCTTACCCAGCACTCCCCACTGATAAAAGCTTTCGCATAGACGATGCCCTATAGAATGAAAGGTACGAATATCAGGCAAACTGACAAAATTAGGTTGCTCCTGCACACGACGGATCAGCTTGTTGGTAAAGTCGTCCTTCGCAGAGCGATTATACATCAGCACCAGCACACGACGGGGATGAAAGCCTTGTGCCAATAACTGCATCACACGGTGAACCAGAGTCGTGGTTTTACCTGAACCCGCCACAGCCATAACGCGGGCATGACCCTGCTGATGATTAATCACCTGTTGTTGTTGGGATGTTAATTGAGGCATTCGTCTTGATGTCGACTCCGGTATGGTCTGGAGCACAGATTGCTGTACTACTTCAGCTATTGGTTTAGAAACCTGATCTGACATTGGCTGCAAGGCCTGATAAGACGGATTCTGTGTCGATATTGGATCAACCTGCTGCATTAAACTTCCGGCATCTCACCTAAGGACCAAAACTGGCCAGAACTATAAATCCCTAAATGATTAATACCATCAATTTCTTGTTCAACAGCCTGCTCAACTAACTGATAAAAAAGATTACGATGCAACCGCCCTTCCAGATTATCCCGCACTAGCAGATAAGGCTGTGGCTCACCGGATTCGCTCACTTCGACTCTCAACGGATGCTCTTTATCCAATACCACCTTATCGCCTACATTCGTGAGAAAAACCAATGTATCACTTTGTTCTTCAACCAACTGAGTAATAATAAAGGGCGTATCTTCTACCTGGATACCCACCTTTTCTACCGGAGTCACCAAAAAGTATTTTTCACCTTCCTTTAAAAGAATGGTGGAAAACATACGCACTAACGATGCTCGACCAATGGGCGACCCCATATAGTACCACTGGCCATCCCGACCAATAGACATATCTATGTCGCCACAGAACTCAGGACTCCATTGATGAATAGGTGGTAAACCATGCTCGCCGGCATTAGCTTGTATCTGTTTAGCCAGATTCAAAGGGGAAAAGGAATTACTCATAGTGGACTGCCCATAGCGCTGTGCTAATTCAGAAATCAGAGTTTAACCGAATTTTATCCGAATTAAGCTGTCTCTGCAGGCATAAAAAAAGCAGCTGGAAGCTGCTTTTTTGATTTCAGTCGATATTGAAGGAGTCTTTTAAAATTAAAACCTGCCGACTGAATTGGATCTTGCCTGCACTTATAGCCTCCAACCCTGAACAGTTTCTTTGCCGTACTGCTGGATCCAGTCCTGATAATTCTTTTGACGACCACCACGTACTTCAATAACCTCACCTGTCTCAGGGTTTTTGTATTTAGTAGGAGTACGCTTACGACGAGTCTTTTGTACTGGTTCTTCAATTTCTGGCTTGCCGAACAATTCCATTACATCAGCTTCAGTCTTATCGTAAGTTGCCATTACTTCTTCAATAGCTTCCTTGAAGGCCAGCTCTTTTTTCAGGTCTTCACGTTCTGCCAGGGCCGTCAGCTCATCTTGCAGTTGACGTAATAGCTTTTCTTTCTGACGATATTCATTAATAAGCATTTTGATTACTCGTATTTACTTTGTGTGGGGAAAATAATTCATCACGAACTATTTTTAGATACTAATATTAAGTCGTACAAAATACAAGAATTAGTACATTAATGTTTTAACGAAATAAGCATTTCATATCAAATCTGCTGCAGCCTAATATCAGAGAAACCTTGTCGATGTTTCATTGCTGATTGAATTTGCTCCAGTAACTTTTCCTTATCTTTACCTAATACGCCTTTGAGAGCCAAACGATTCGAAATGTGGTCAGAGCGGTAAATCGTATTTTCTAACTGTAAAGCGCTAACGAATGTATACATTTCATTAAACAGTTCATTGGTATTAAGCGATTGAAAACCCTCACCAAACGCCATGCTAAAACGCTCGGGTCCTTTGTGAAAGGTCAGAACCAGTGTAGACAAATAATCAGGCTGCAAGCGATTAATTAATTTAGCGGAGTTCAGCGCATGCTGCTTACTTAGAAGCTTACCACCCAAGCCATTTAAAACCATGACTGATGTTTTAATACCAGCAAGATGAATTTTGTTCACGGCGTCATATGTTGATTGAGCCGTTTCACCTTTATTAATTCGCTTAAGAACTTCATCATCACCTGACTCAATACCAACATAAAGCATTGATAAACCTAGATTTTTCAATATTTTTAGTTCTTCAACACTTTTCTTGGCAATATTACGGGGTAAGCAGTATGCAGACACTCTGTTTAAAGCGGGAAAAGCAATATTAATAGCTTCCAGAATCGTTGTTAATCTTCTCAACGATAACACCATTGCATCACCATCTGCCAAAAATACTCTGCGCACTCCTGCTAACTGCTCACCAGCCTGCTGTATCTCCCTTAACACCAGCTCCTCCGGGCGCGCAGCAAACTTCTTCTGAGTATCGGTATACATCTCACAAAAGGAGCACTTATTCCAACTACAGCCGTTAGTCACAGGTAAAATCAAAGAACGTGCTTCACTGGGGGGACGATATACCGGATCGATATACTGAATAGGAAATTGATCATCAATATACATAACAAGGAAACCTTAACAACGCTTGTTAGACTCTGAGGGTCGATCCTGCCATAAAAAAGCTACCGAGATAAAAGAAGACAGCCATTAAAAACAGTCATAGGGTAACGTACGCATCCCGCTTCTGACGCAAAGCTGAATATTTGACAGACAAAAAGCCAGAGAGTTGCCTAAAAAATTATGCCCCGCTCGGAACAGCAGGGCATAGCAATAATCAGTGAAAGAAACCACTATAGAAAGAAGCCAGATTGAACACCCTTTTCACTGGCACAGAAAAAGCGGGCTAGCTTTTAATACGTATCTTCTATTCTTCCCTGTTACGGCCACGCTGGCCACGGTTCCCCATACGAACACCAATTTCCATCAGGAACGTAAAAAATTCCTCTTTATCCTGAATCACTTCCTGGAAAAAGCGCGACTGATATAAAGCAGCAGCGCCATGTACTAATGCCCAATGAGCACAGTAATGAAAATAAGACGGTACATCTTCCAGCTTATTCTCATCAATGCGCGCTTTAATCAAGTCAGTCAGACTCTCAAGATTACGCGCACGGAAACGGTGTAGCTCTTCGAGCATTTCAGGTTCACCGGATGATTTGGTTAACTTATCTTCCAGGCGGGAGAATAGCAGATACTTTCCCGGATCCTGCATACGGAATTCAAAGTAAGCCCGGGATAATGCTTCTTTATCTTCAGAGATTTTAGGCGACTGAAACAAATCAGCTAAATCACGCTCGTAATCCAGCATAAGGCGTAAATAGATTTCAGACTTGCTTCTAAAGTGTTTATAAATCGTGCCCTTACCTATACCTACATGATCAGCAATCATCTCGACGGTTACACGATCTTCACCGTGCTCTAAAAAAAGCTCTAAAGCAGCATCAAGAATATTCGCTTCACGTTGGCGAAACTCCTGAACCTTTCTCGCTTGCTTTTCTACTGCTGATAACGCCATAACTTTTCTACCTGTTGAGAGCCTGAGCTTTCGATCTGTAAAAGAGAGATTTACAGTTGACGCAACCCCATTTGCTGCAGCGCACATAATAACACACCTAGCTACTATTTGACCAGATTCTTTTCTTTGGTCACACTTTATGATCGAAGATGGTAAATTGAGTCACACGAAACTTTACATGCGGTCTATTAAAGCAAACCAATAGAAAAGCTTAGCCCGTGGCTTCGGATAATAGGAATATTCTGGAAAGATGATATTAGGCTGGAGCGGATAACACCTGATCAGGTAGACCTGCCAAACTTCTCAGATCTACCTGCGTCCTTAGTGCTGAAGAGGGATATGGGCCAATTTAGGATGTTCAGTGCACTTAGGGTTCATAACAGATACCCCACCCGCGTCTCGAATAAACTGAATGCTTCTTTCGCTGATATTATCAAAACGTAACTCACAATCCTGATTCTGGATGCTCAGAGTACCGTTTGGCATCACGTAAACACGGGCATTTTTCAGGTCAAAATCGGGAGCTAATTTAGGTAACAGAACACGGTTGAAGTCAGGGCGTGCGATCACTTCAAATTGTTCGACATGGTAAGTTTTCATGGCGAATCCCTCCAACACTTAAATATTTTAGTAATTCTCATGTCACAAACTCAGTGTACTCTCCTAACCCCCCAAAAGTATGACACTAGTGTGAATTTGGAAACGGTACGTAGAGAAACTTGATAAAAATCAATTTTCCCTGCCAACTGTCCAGTTTTGACAAAATAACTTATGCTTAAAGTCAGAAGGAATAAAAGGGCTGGAAATGTAATCTTCATTTTCGCTGTACAACGCCAAGCGCGAGGAGGATAAGATGAAAGTCACTCGAATTACCCGCCCTCTCGTTAACTGGTTAACCGGGCAAAGATCTGCGCCTGAGTTTCCTTTATGTGACTATGAGCGTATTAAATATGAGATACGCCCCTGTGACGTCTTACTGGTTGAGGGTAGAACCCGTGTCAGTGATGTAATCAAGATGATCACCCAAAGTTCCTGGTCTCATGCAGCGCTTTATTTGGGGCGTTTACATGATATTGAAGACCCTGAACTACGGGAGACTATTGCCGAACTCTTTCCGTTTCCACCGGATACCCAGCTGATTGTGGAATCAGAACTGGGGATGGGTACTGTAATACGGGATCTGGCCAGTTACCAACTTGACCATATTCGTATCTGCCGCCCCCGTGGTCTGACCCATAAAGACAGCCAACAGATGGTCCATTATGCCGTTAGCCAGCTGGGCAAGGAGTATGATGTACGCCAGATCCTGGATCTGGCCCGCTTTCTATTCCCTTGGTGGATAATGCCCCGTCGCTGGCGCTCTACCTTGTTTGAACATAATCCGGGCAATGCCACTCGCACGGTATGCTCCACTATGATTGCAGAAGCCTTTGGCTTTATTCAGTTTCCCATTTTACCCCTGGTAAAAAAAGGCGATGATCAGGATGTACAGCTGTTCCGTCGCAACCCCAAGCTGTGTACGCCCCGGGATTTTGATTGCTCACCCTACTTTGAAATTATCAAATACCCATTTATGGATTTCTCCGACCACTCCAATTATCGTCTGCTCCCCTGGCACGGTAAGGGTATTCTGAATACCGAAGAGGAAGCCCTGTATATCTATCCCGATGAAGATATACCGACTCCGGCTCGGGGTCCAAACAATAGCAATGACCAACCTGAGCATAAGGAGCCCAGTGGTTATATTCCTTCTGCCCAGACCGATGCGGATTTCTATGAATCTCCCAGCAGAGGGGAAAGTTAACAACCAAGACAAAGCACTACCTACAAACAAAAATGCCCAATATGAAGAAGCGGACAATTACAACCGCTAATCGCCGAGCACCCAGCATTGGGCATTTTACAGATAGGGCATAACGTCTTTATCTATTGCTGATCCTGTTTATTTATCTCTTTGAAATGCGATCCGTTGCCCATTCAGCACTTGAGTGATTTACTCTTGCTTGGTTTTCGCCGCACCTTTAAATAAACGGAAGAAGTTAGCCGTTGTCTGCATCGCTAATTCATCGTAAGAGATACCACGCAGATCTGCGATAAATTCAGCGACATCGCGTACATGATGAGGCTCACACTTTTTCCCTCGATGCGGCACCGGCGCCAAATAAGGTGCATCGGTTTCCACCAACAAAGAATCCAGTGGAATAGCCTTGGCGACCTCCCTGACCTGATCTGCATTACGGAAAGTCACAATGCCTGAGATAGACACGTAATAGCCCATTCTTATCGCTTCACGAGCCATGGCCAGATCTTCGGTAAAACAGTGCAGTACACCTTTAGCGTCCGGGCCATATTTCCGCAAAATAGCCAGAGTATCGTCTTTGGCTTCCCGGGTGTGAATAATCACCGGCTTCTCTACAGCTTGCGCTGCTATCAGGTGGCGGCGGAAGCGCTCACGCTGAAGCTCATGAGTTTCAGGTGCATAGTGATAATCCAGCCCTGTTTCACCAACCGCCACAATCAGATCATCTTCCGCTTCTTTGATAATCTCATCCACAGTCGGCTCATGAGGTAAGTCCTGCAATGGATGAACACCGGCTGAGGCAAAAACTGATGTATATTGTCTGGCCAGATCTTTTAACTCGGCAACATCATCCAGAGTTACACTTACGGCTAAAAAGTGACTGATACCTCTATCATGAGCAGCATCCAACGCTCCAGCCAGATCGCCTTGATAAGCCGTCAGATCTAAACGATCAAGATGGCAGTGAGAGTCAATTAAATACATAAATATCCTGTTAGCTGATAACCAGGCACCCAAGCCAATATTTCAAATCACTGCGGCATTCTGCTCCAACCGCAAACGAAATATAGAAATAAAGGTCTTTCGGTACGTCATTTAACGATATGAATCAGTAGACTCTAAAAAAGTACTTCGATATTCTTCGATTTGTCACTGGAATATACAGTACTTTTTGAAGAGGGGCTCCTATTTAGGTACTGGCTTATAACGTATGAGTTAAGGAGTGAGCATTTAAATGCTCGGCCAGACAAGTCTCGATCTTATCTCTCAACAGCACGTGTTCATCACAAAACTGCAAGCCAATACCTACAAACCGCGCCCCCTGAGCCCCTTGCGGTGTAATCCAAACCACTCGCCCTGTAAATGGAAACAAATCAGGCTCATCTAAAAGCTTAAGCTGCAGAGACATCTTCTGACCCAACTTAAACTCCCCACTCGCCTTAATAAAAAGACCGCCATTATGAATAAATGGCATATAAGCCTCGTAAAGCTCATTTTTGCTCTTAAAACTTAGGGTTACTTTTTGCTTTTGAGGGGAACTCATCGCTATTTGCCTCTTGATTGCCAATCATTATAGACGCAATAACACTCATATAAACGATAAGATCATACTAGCATCTTATCCACCCAACGGATAAGCAGAGACTCCATGGCTAATTGAATATTAGGATTAGCTCCCGAAGCTAACTGAGTTCTCAGCTGGCCAATACTTTGAAATAAGCTTTGTGCACCTACCAAAGAGGCTGTCTTATGCCAGTGTTTATAGAGGGGTAACATCTCAGGGAAACGCACCTGATCATCGTGCTGTAATAAACACCAGTTAGACCAATCCGATAACCATTGCTGCATCCATAACAATGTCCAGTTAACATCCCCTTCTAAAAAAGAGGGCGCCAATTCAACCGGCTCCGCTCCGCGGGTCAGGCTTTCCATATTCAGAAACAACCTATCCCTCTGCTGATGCATTTCATCAGACGCCAACATCTGAGCGGTTAAAGGGTTGCCATTAGCCATTCTCAGAAGCTTTTCAGCATGTAAAGCAGCATGGCTTTCCAGGTGCTCTCTTAGCCACTCCAACGCCAATTCAGTATCCGGCACCGGCAAAGCAATCTGCTGACAACGACTCTTAATCGTAGGCAGCACGGCACTGCTGCGGTGAGTTAATAAAATGAAGAGCACGTTCTGCCCTGGCTCTTCCAGATTTTTCAGCAAAGCATTAGCCGAATTTTGGTTCATCGCATCGGCTGGGCGCAGAATAATGACCCGAAAACCACCTTGCTGAGCCGTTTTAGCAGCATAACCCTGTAACGCTCGCACCTGCTCAATTTTGATCTGCTTACCTTCTGATTCAGGCAAGATCTCTAACAGGTCAGGATGGGTTCCCGCGGATAAAAGCTGACAGGAGCTACACGAACCACAAGCGATTTTTCCAGGTTTACGGCACAACAGATAGGCAGCCAGAGCTTTGGAAAGGTGGTGCTTCCCCATACCACTTCCACCAGACAATATAAGCGCATGTGGCAAACGACCAGAGATGTGCCAATCGATCAATTGCTGCCAGATATCTTGTTGCCATAAAAAAGGCGCAAAAATTGAATCCTGCATAGATTATCCGTTAAGTCTGGCGTTTTTAGCGCTGCGACTCGTATTAGTCGAGGCAGATGAAAAAAAAGCATCTAGTGCCGCGGCAATATCTGCTTTTACCGATTCCAATGGCTGACCTGCATCAATTACAGCAAAACGCTCTGGCTCTGCTGCTGCACGAGCCAGGTATCCCTGGCGAACTTTTTCAAAAAACTCAGCTTTTTCCCGCTCAAAGCGGTCCATCTCACCACGCATCGAGACCCGCTGCATCGCTACCTCAATAGAAACATCCAATAGAATTGTCAGGTCAGGACGTAAATCCTCCTGCACCAGTGTTTCCAGCTGACCAATCCAGTCCAGATTTACACCGCGGGCATAGCCTTGATAGGCATAGGTGGCATCGGTAAAACGATCTGAAACCACACAACGGCCCTGAGCAAGGGCAGGTTTAATCTTGCTGTCCAGATGCTGAGCGCGGGCGGCAAACATCAGCAACAGTTCCGCTTTCTCACTGACGTTTTCTTCACGGGGTGCCAGTAGCAGCTCACGCACCTCTTCCGCCATCGGTGTACCGCCAGGCTCACGGGTAACAATGGGTTGATGGCCCTGCTCGGTCAACCACTGCTCGATAAAGGCCAGATTAGTACTTTTACCTACACCCTCTGAGCCTTCCAGTGTGATAAAAACCCCTTGAGATGCGATTTGTTGTTGCTCGGACACGGTACAGCCTTAACTTATAGCGAAAATAATTTCCGGGCCGGGAATAGCATCCTCAAGTATCAGTAGTCGCCTACTGAGCCTGAGTTGTTTGCGGCGCAGATTGATAATTTTTTTTACGTTTGTAAATCTGGAATTCACGCACGGCTCTGTTATGAGCGGCTAGCGTGCGGTTAAATTCATGGCTACCATCACCACGAGCCACAAAATAGAGGGAACCATCTTGTTCCGGGTTTAATGCAGCATGAATAGCCTCACGCCCCGGTAACGCAATCGGTGTCGGCGGTAAGGCAGGAATTCGATAGGTATTATACGGTGTCATCTGCTTCAGATGTTTGCGGGTAATATTGCCCTGATAGGCATCACCCAGCCCATAAATTACCGTAGGGTCGGTCTGCAGACGCATCTGCTTCTGTAGCCGCGTGACAAATACCCCAGCGATACGACCACGCTCTTCCGGTGCACCCGTCTCTTTCTCAACAATCGAGGCCATAATCAGAGCTTCATACGCAGACTGATAAGGCAGTTTGCTTTTATCTGCCTTGCCCCACTCTTCCGCCATCACACTTTGCAGCTTCTGATAAGCACGCTTTAGTAACTGCAGATCAGTGACACCTTTATGGAACTGATAGGTATCCGGGAAAAACATTCCTTCCGGGTGCAAGTTGGTTTCTGCCACACCAGTCACCTTCTGCATAATCTGCTGATCAGTCAGATCAGCCGTTTTTATGCTGAGCTTAGGGTGCTGCTGGATCTGATCCAGCGCCTGCTGAAAGGTCCAGCCTTCTGGCAAGGTAATCTGGTACTGAATAGATTGACCGGAAGCCAGAATCTCTATCAGCTCATAGGAGTTAATGCCGGCAGGTAAATTATACTCACCGGCTTTTAACAAGGCATTTTGCGGATACAACTTCAGCCAGACTTTTAACGGCCAACTGTCTTGCAAGATCTGCTGTTCATGCAGTTGACCCAATACCTGATTGGCACCCAAACCCGATTTCAGCTCATATACCACATCGTCCTGATGCAATAACGGAGCTAACAGTAAACGTTTCCAGTATTGCACGCCAACCAACGCCGCAACAGCCAAAATTAACATCAGTACGACAACAGCAATCAGCCAACGTTTATAAGCAACCAGCATGTAAAAACCTTAAGCAATAACCGGTAATGCCAACCGGGAATGTAACACAGCGATCAGTGGCTTCAGCTCTGGCTGCAATACCGGCCATCGCGCGACCATCTGACCATCCTCAAGCCAACAGCTTACGGGAATAATGCCACGGACACTATTGGATAAAAACAGTGCTTCAGCCTGAGCAATCTCACTACGATGAATATGACGCTCTACAAAACTTAGTCCCACAGCAGAGCAAGTCCGTTCAATCGCTGCCCGCATGACACCGGAGACACCGGACTGATCCAGCTTCGGAGTGATCAGCTGATGATCCTGCAGCAGAAAGACATTACATACCGTAGCTTCAATCAGATGATCCTGTTGATCAAACAGCAGGCCATCAAAGATCGTGTTATCTTGCCACTCCGCTCTGGCCAGTACCTGCTCTAAGCGGCTTAGGTGTTTCATACCCGCCAATGCTGGCTGACTGGAGAGTTTCAGCTGACAACTGCGTACCTGCACACCCTGTTGATAATACTCCAGCGGCGTTTCCGGTACCGCCATGCCCTGCAAGCTCCAACGAGCATGGGCCTCTTCAGGTGGGCAATAGCCGCGACCACCACTCCCCCGGGTAACAATCAACTTGGCCAGACCATCGCCAGACACTGCCCGGGATAGATACTGTTTGAGTTCGTCTGCGGTAAACGGCAGTTCAAAGCCCAAACGCTGAATGCTTTGACTTAAACGCTGCCAGTGTAGGTCAAATAACGGTGCTTGCCCCTGAAGCATACGACAGGTTTCAAACACGCCATCACCGTAGGCTAACCCCCGGTCAGTGGTCGGCCAGCTCTGTTCAGGTAAACCATCAATCAGTGTCAGAAACGTCATTACAAATAAGAGGTCAGTATTTTTGAGAGGCTAAAAGGTAATAACAGCAAAGAGCTGGGACAGAAAGCAAAGGAGCCTGCAAGCAGGCTCCCTTTCCAATCCAACGGTATAATCAAATCTGATTACACCCTGTCCTAAACACACTTATTTAATGCGCGAGAACAGTAGACTGCCGTTAGTGCCACCAAAACCAAAAGAATTGGACAGCGCGTTATCGATCTTCATATCGCGCGCGGTATGGGGTACGTAGTCCAGCACACAGCCTTCAGCCGGGTTATCCAGGTTGATGGTTGGTGGTGCAACCTGATCGCGAATCGCCAGCACAGAGAAGACTGCTTCTACTGCACCTGCGGCACCTAGCAGGTGACCGATCATAGATTTAGTCGAACTTACCGCTACAGACTTAGCCGCATCACCCATCACCTTCTCAACGGCACGGCTTTCAGCCACATCACCCGCCGGAGTAGAGGTACCGTGAGCATTGATGTAATCCAGCTCTTCTGGATTCATACCCGCATCTTTAATGGCATTGGCCATAGATGCTGCAGCACCACGACCGTCTTCTGGTGGTGATGTCATATGGTAAGCGTCATCGCTCATACCGAAACCGGTCAGCTCGGCATAGATAGTCGCACCACGGGCTTTGGCGTGTTCATACTCTTCCAGCACCAGAACACCGGCACCGTCGGACAGTACAAAACCATCACGATCGGCATCCCATGGACGGCTTGCCGCCTGAGGATCATCATTGCGGGTTGACAGCGCACGCGCCGCCGCGAAGCCACCCAGGCCCAGAGGCGTAGTCGCCATCTCAGCACCACCGGCCAGCATCACATCCGCATCACCATAAGCGATGGTACGGGCGGAATAGCCGATGTTGTGAGTACCTGTAGTACATGCAGTTGTGATTGCAATATTCGGCCCCTGGAAACCAAAGCGGATGGCCAGGTTACCGGAAATCATATTAATAATACTGCCCGGTACAAAGAATGGAGAAATTCGGCGTGGGCCTTTCTCATTCAGCAAGTTATGGTTCGCTTCGATCATTGGCAAGCCACCAATACCGGAGCCGATCGCAATTCCGATACGACTTGCGTTCTCTTCCGTACATTCAATACCGGAATCGGCTACCGCCTGAATAGCAGCCGCCATGCCGTACTGGATAAAGGTATCCATTTTTCGGGCATCTTTTGCTGACATGTATTCGGAGATATCGAAATCTTTAATTGAGCCACCAAACTGGGTGCTGAAACCCGCTGTATCAAAATGCTCAATCGGTGCGATACCACTTTTACCAGCCAGGATACCCTCCCAGCTGTCTTTTACATTATTACCGAGGGGCGTAACCAAACCCAGGCCAGTAACAACGACCCTTCTGCGAGGCATTGTGCTTCCTCCAAATACGGCTTAAGGAATAAGTATGTCAGGGGAAAATACCCAGACCAACGCAGTATACCCTTAATTAAAGCAAGAGCACTGCAAAAAATTTATACGGTAAAACAATAAAGCGTCAAAAAAAAAGCCGCCCTGCTACGCAGAAAGCGGCTTCTTTGTAGTCAGTCTAAGGGACTGAATACACAACCAGATTACTGGTTGGCAACCACGTAGTCGATTGCTTCCTGAACGGTAGTAATCTTCTCGGCTTCTTCGTCTGGAATTTCAGTTTCAAACTCTTCTTCCAGAGCCATAACCAGCTCTACAGTGTCCAGAGAGTCTGCACCCAGATCGTCTACGAAAGAAGATGCATTGGTGATTTCTTCTTCTTTAACACCCAGCTGCTCGCTTACGATCTTTTTTACACGCTCTTCGATAGTGCTCATAACTACAAAATTCTCCTGTGGGTACAAATCCGAACAGTCTTTAAAAAAACTGGTCGGTATTTTATAGAGGGTTGTTGAGTGGCGCAATAGCCATTACTCAAAACCTGATTTAGCGCATGTTCATGCCGCCATTAACATGTAGGGTTTCACCTGAGATGTAACCCGCACCTTCACTTGCCAGGAAGGCGACTGCGTTGGCAATCTCTTCTGGCTGACCCAGACGGGCCAGTGGAATCTGTTTCTTCAGCATGTCGTGCTGCTCTTCCGGCAGAGCATCTGTCATATCGGTTGCAATAAAACCAGGCGCCACAGCATTCACGGTGATATTACGGGAAGCGACTTCACGGGCCATCGCACGGGTAAAACCTTCCATACCGGCTTTAGCCGCTGCGTAGTTGGTTTGTCCCGCATTACCCATGGTCGCAACAACAGAGCTGATATTGACGATACGGCCCCAACGCGCTTTAGTCATACCACGCAGTACAGCCTTAGATACGCGGAAAACGGACTTCAGGTTAGTGTCCTGAACATCATCCCACTCATCTTCTTTCATGCGCATCAGGATATTGTCTTTGGTGATACCTGCGTTGTTTACAACAACTAAAGGTGCACCGAATTCAGCGGTGATCTCTTTGATAACGGCATCAACGGATTCCTGAGAGGTCACATTCAGCACCATGCCTTTACCCTGAATACCTTGCTCTGCCAGACCGTCAGAGATGCTCTGAGCACCAGCGTCAGAAGTTGCCGTACCAATGACAATCGCACCCATCTTGCCTAACGCATAGGCAGTTGCACGGCCAATACCACGACTGGCACCTGTTACCAGAGCTGCTTTTCCTTCAATACTCATTCTCTTCTCCAGAATTGGTTAAGGCTTAAGCGCCTTTAACCAGCTCGATAGTAGACGTCAGAGCTTCCGGGTCATTAACCGCCAGAACCTTGAGACTACGCTGAATTTTTTTATTCAGACCGGATAATACCTTGCCAGGACCGCACTCGACGGTGGTATCCACACCTTGGTCAATCATATACTGCATACAGGATACCCAGCGAACCGGACTATACAGCTGCGCCAACAGATTTTCACGAATGGTATCTACATTGGTCTGTGGCTGGCCATCGACATTCTGTACCACCGGAATGCGTGGCTCTTCAATGACAATGTTATCCAGCTCTGCTGCCAAACGCTCTGCAGCAGGCTTCATCAGGGCACAGTGCGATGGTACGCTCACTGGCAGAGGCACCACTTTCTTGGCACCAAACTCCTGACATTTGGCACCGGCGCGTTCAACGGCCGCTTTATTGCCAGCAATTACCACCTGACCAGGACAGTTGTAGTTCACTGGTGATACCACATCGCCTTCTGCAGTCAGCTGACAAGCTTCTTCAATCTTGTCATCCGCCAGTGCCAGAATTGCAGACATCGCACCCACACCTTCAGGCACGGCTTCCTGCATAAACTCGCCACGCAGTTTCACCAGACGCACAGCATCAGCAAAACCAATGGCACCAGCACAAACCAAAGCACTGTACTCACCCAGGCTGTGACCCGCTACAACAGAAGGGCGCGGACCTTCCAGCTCTTGCCAGACACGCCACAAAGCCACACTGGCAGTCAAGATAGCCGGCTGAGTTTTATCGGTTTGATTTAACGTTTCTGCAGGACCTTCCTGAACCAGTTGCCACAGGTCGTATCCTAAAATCTGAGAGGCTTCTTCAAACGTAGTGCGAACCACCGCGTAACGATCAGCCAGCTCACTTAACATGCCAACTGCCTGAGAACCCTGCCCAGGGAAAACGAAAGCCAGGGACTGTGTCATAGCAAACCCTTTACACTGTTATTATTTGTTGGTTTCAACGGATAAAATACAAACATCGGTTCGCTGAAACCTTTTATAAATCCTTGATCACTGGCACCCAGACCAGAACAGCGCGCGATTATAGCACACTGAAAAAAAAATCGAGGTCAAATTTTAAAAATATCATCTGCCACTAATGATATTTTTAAAACTAAGGGGCCTCAATTCTTGCACCTACTTTTTGACACAGATCGGCACTTATCGCACGCTGCGCATGCACAATTGCCCGGTAAAAGCCTTCCACTTCTGCAGCACCGTGGCTCTTGACCACGACACCCTGCAAGCCTAACAAAACCGCACCATTATAACGTTCCGGGTTTAAAGAGCGCCGCATCGTCTTTAATACAGGCCGGGCAAGCAAACTGATAAAACGACTGTATAAACTCTGCTGAAAGCCCTGGCGTAGTTGATCAAACAAAAAACGCACCACGCCTTCACTGGTTTTTAAAGCTGTATTACCGGATACGCCATCGCAGACAATCACATCCACCTGACCGGAAAAAATATCACTGCCTTCAACAAAGCCCCGATAACGGATCTTATCGCTCATAGTCATAATCCCAGCAGCCTGACGCACCAGCTCGGTACCTTTTAACTCTTCTTCACCGACATTGAGCAGACCAACAGAAGGCGAAGACTTACCCTGCATCACCTCAGCCATAGCACTTCCCATCAGGGCAAACTGATAGAGATCATCAGCATCACAGCCCAGATTAGCCCCCAGATCCAACATCAGACATTCACCATCTTTTGCCGGCAGCAGAGTACAGATCGCAGGACGACTGACCCCCGGATAGGTTTTGAGCAGATAACGACTGATTACGGTCAAAGCACCGGTATTGCCTGCGCTGACACAAGCATCTGCACGCTTTTCAGCCACAGCTTGCACCGCAAGATGAATGGAAGAGCCTTTCAGATTTCTTAACGCATGCTTAGGACTATCATCCATAGCCACACTGACGTCAGAATGAAGAATCTCGATACGCTTGAGTAGATCGGGCTTTTTAGGTAGAAATGGCGTGATCTGTTGCTGATCACCCACCAGAAGAATCGACAGCTGGGGAGAGTGTTTTAATGCTTTAATACAGGCGGGAAGCGTGACACGGGGACCTGAGTCCCCGCCCATCGCATCAATAGCGATTAACACAAGGAGACCAGATTATTCGTCGCCTTTGTCAACAACTTTCTTGCCACGATAGAAACCATCAGCAGTCACATGGTGACGCAGGTGGGTTTCACCAGTGGTTTTATCCTCAGACAGCGTAGACGCAGTCAACGCATCGTGAGAACGACGCATACCGCGCTTTGAACGGGTTTTACGGTTCTGTTGAACAGCCATGACAACTCACTCCTAATACAACTAGAGGTTGCAGTTAACGTTTTTCCTTCAGCTGCTGAAGCACACTGAAAGGGTTTTCCGGTTTAGTTTCAGGTTGCGCTTCTTCCACATCACCTGAAACCAGCATTTCACTTGTAACTGAACACTCACCTTCGTCGTGATACGACGTGATTGGCAGGGTAAGAAGAATCTCATCCTCAATCACAGGTAAGAGCTCAAGCTTCTCATCTTCGACGATCAGCGGTTCATACTGTTTAGGTAAGTTAGCCGCTGCTTCATCAGAGGAAGCAATCGCTAACAAAAATTCGCCATCGATCTCAAACGGCATCGGCTGCATGCAGCGCTGACAATGGACCTGCAGTTGGCCTTTAAGCGTACCCCGCACAAAGCGGATGCGCTGAGGATCAATATCGAACTCAAGACGTACATGACAATGCCCTTGCTCACTGGCTAAGGCATCCAGCACCCGTTGGCATTTTTCCAGGGGGATATCCCCTTCAATAACACCAGCATCCCGTGCTAATTTGTACGGCTCGATAGTAATTGGAAGTCGGTCACCAAACATAAGCGCGCAATAATAGGGATATGACCCGCAACTGTCAAAGGATAGAATACAAAGAACATCAAATTTTCATCGAATTTGCGTAATCGATAAGGACACACTCGATGCTCTCACTGGTTTTAGGCTCGTCATCACGCTACCGCAAGCAACTGTTAGATAAATTAGGTATCCCGTTTATTCAGGACAGCCCGGATATCGACGAAACCCCACAGGCCGATGAAAACGCTGCGGCACTGGTTGAACGCCTGGCGATCGACAAGGCAAAAGCCCTGGCGGACAAGCATCCGAACAGTCTGATTATCGGTAGCGATCAGGTGGCCACTTTTAGCGGGCGAATTATCGGTAAACCGCACACTAAAGACAATGCCAAATCTCAATTAATGCAGTTTAGCGGACAATCCGTGACTTTTCTGACCGGTCTATGCCTTTACAACAGCCAAACAGGGGGCCATCAAAGTCTGGTTGAGCCGTTTAATGTGCATTTTAAGGAATTAACGGAGCGTCAGGTCGAACGCTATATCGAACAGGAACAGCCATTGGATTGTGCCGGTAGCTTTAAATCAGAGGGATTGGGAATCACTCTATTTAGTCAACTGGAGGGCCGAGACCCTAACAGCTTAATCGGCTTACCTTTAATCGCCCTGACCGAGATGCTGATTAATGAGGGGATGGACCCGCTGGCTTAAGCGGGATTTGAAACATTAAGTTTTATCCACAACTCATTCAGAGTGAATTTTATGTAGATACAAGAGCCTCACTCCGCAGAAGGGTATGAGGCTCTAATCATAAAAAGTACTAGTACAAGTCCTGACCACTCAGAGCGGCTTTAACCTGCACACCGATCTCACGCCCCAGCTGTTTCAGCGGAGAGGGCTCAGGTGTAAAGTTCACCAGCTTACTCACGCCCACTTTCTGCTCTGCTACTTGACGCACACTGGCTAAACCATCAATTAAGCCCAACTTAAACGCTTGCTCACCATTCCACACCAAACCACTAAAGATCTCAGGATCGTCTGCCAAGCGATTTCCACGTCCCTGCTTGACCGCATCAATAAACTGCTGATGAGTCTGCCCCAACACTGAACGCCAGAACTTCGCCTGCTCCTTACTCATATCCACAAACGGATCGAGAAAGGCCTTATTATCACCGGAAGTAAAGACACGGCGCTCAACACCCATCTTGTCGATCAGTTTGCTAAAACCAAAACCAGATGAAACCACACCAATGGAACCCACCAAACTGGCACGATTGGCGTAGATCTCACCGGCACCTGCCGCGATATAGTAAGCACCCGATGCCCCCAGATCCCGAATGACGGCATAGACAGGAATATCCTGGTGTAGCTGACGCAAGCGTACCAGCTCATCATAAACCTCACCGGAATGAACCGGACTACCACCTGGGCTATTAATATTCAGAATAACCGCTTTGGTACTGGAATCATTAAACGCAGCCCGAATACCCTGTATAAGAAAATCTGCATTGGCCAGCTGCTGCTCACCAATCTGACCTTTCACATCCACTACTGCGACGTGATCACCGTTTGGCATCTCTATGCCACTTTCCGAGGAGTGCCAGAACAAACCTACAACGGCAATCACAATAGCCAGACGGACAAAGCGAAAGAACAGCTGCCAACGACGGGCGCGACGCTGCTCTTTCAACGTTTCCATCAACCATTTTTCCATCAGATGACCCGTTTGAGCCGCACCGGGCTTCCCATTGCGCCTTTGCTGTGAACCCGATTGCACTCTATGCCCCTCCGCTGTTTTTTGCCCCTCCGACCTTTGGCCGGACTCAACCTTTAACGTCGGTTCCTTCCACTCAGAATCACTCATAGCCGCTCTTACCTATTAATCATCTTTTTAAGCACTAATTAATCATCTTTTAAGCAATAATCTTATTAGAGCTTCTACCTATCACTATTTTTCTAACAACCAATCAACCAACTCAACAAAGCTGTCGATAGATAATACTGGGTTGTAGATCTGCAAACGATCCGGATGATGAGCGCCATAATTCACCGCCACCGAATCCATCCCGGCGTTTTTGGCCATGCCCAGATCAAACTCAGTATCACCGACCATGACCGCCTGATGCACCGAATAACCGGTTTCCTCTAGCAACTCATGCAGCATCAGGGGATCAGGTTTGGAACGGGTCTCATCGGCACAGCGTGAATTCACAAACAACTCGCCCAGCCCTGTTTCCTCAAAGACCTGATTCAGGCCACGACGGCTTTTTCCTGTCGCTACGGTTAACACGCAACCAGCCTGACGTAGTTTTTCCAAACCTTCTCGCACCCCGGAAAACAAGGGCATTTCCAGATCTGAACTTTCCAGAAAGTGTTTGGAATAGCCGATACGTATCTGCTCCAGCTGTTGACCATCAACACCCGGACACAAGGCTTGAATCGCTTCCGGCAGTCCCAAGCCGATAATGTTTCTGACCGCCGCATCTGTCAGAGGTTCGGCCCAACCGGCATCCACGGCAGCGGCTTGCATACTGGAGATAATACGGGCCTCTGAATCGATCAACGTACCGTCCCAATCAAAAATCACCAATGGATATTTCACCGCTTACCCCCCTTGCCTCAGCTGCTTAATCATCTTATCCATACTATCCTCATAGGGAGCCAGCACCTTAACTCGCTGCTCTGTTGCCGGGTCAGGAAACTCCAGGCTCGCGGCATGCAGAAACATACGGCGAAAGCCCTGGGCTTTAAAACTCTCGTTCACACGCTCATCACCGTACTTCACATCACCGACCAGAGGATGCCCGGCAAACTGGCTGTGTACACGAATCTGGTGGGTACGACCTGTAACAGGCTCTGCTTCAACCAGGGTACAACCTTTAAAGCGTCGCAGGATTTTAAAGCGGGTTAACGACGCCTTACCTTCCTGTTCGTTGATTTTGACCACACGTTCACGATCACCGATCGCTTGCTTTAACAGTGGCTTATTCACCTGAACCGTCTTCTCAGACCAACGCCCCACAGCCAACGCATGATACTTCTTGCTGAACTGTTTCTGTTTCAGCTGCTCCTGCAGAAAGTTCAGGCTGATACGATTTTTCGCGATCAGGATACAGCCAGAGGTTTCTTTATCCAGACGATGAACCAGCTCCAAAAAGCGATCATCAGGACGGATCTGGCGCAGCGCTTCAATCAAGCCCTGTTTGATACCGGAACCCGCATGTACCGACAAGCCATGGGGTTTGTTCAGCACCAGCCAGTCATCGGTTTCCCGCAGAATACTGCTTTCCAGCACCTGTTTCAGGCCATCGCTGACCGGAATATCTTCTGTCTTCTCTGCCACTCGCACCGGTGGCACCCGCACCTGATCACCTGATTTCAGGCGATAAACCGCTTTCACACGCTTTTTATTCACCCGAACCTCACCTTTACGGATAATGCGGTAGACCAGACTTTTCGGTACGCCCTTTAAAAAAGTGATCAGAAAATTATCAACTCTCTGACCTTCGTGGTTCGCATCGATGGTGACAAATTGAACAGAATTGGCCGCTTCAGACACAGTGCCTCCTGAGGCAGAAAACAGGTGGTGAACCCTCAAATCAAATTGATGGTTTGTATGATAACTGCTATATTGCAGACCGCCTGAAAAAGTATCATAAACGTCTAGCCCCCGCGTCCACAAAACAGGACTCAATGGCGGGGTATTCAGGCGACTACCACAGCGAAAACGCGTGATGGTAACAGATTACAAATTGAATGTGAGCTGAAAATTCAGCTTGCTTTTCCGTTAACAGCACACCCAAACAACCTTTACGTGCGAACGGATCAACTTATGTTTCGTGTCCGGTGAGACTCGCGGAACGACTGGATTATTGCAGCATTGACCGATTGTCAGTGCTGGGTATTATCATGTGTTGTCATCCAGTCCTGTACCTTGCCACCAATATGTTTTTCATCTTTTGCTGCCAATGACACCAACGGAGTAACAACCGTAACAGCACAGTCAGAAGACCCCGGCCGCTTTCTGCCCCCTATGGTAGAGTGTCCCTAATGAAAAAGCGTAATGCACGCATAAAAATCTTGATTCCGAGCCGTTAGAGGTTGAGTCGGACGATCCGACATTGGGTGTCCAAAGGACCCAGTAAACTTCCAATGAAAAGAATGCTAATCAACGCAACTCAACCTGAAGAGTTGCGTGTAGCCCTGGTAGACGGCCAGAGACTGTACGATCTGGATATTGAATCCGGCTCCCGTGAACAGAAAAAAGCCAACATCTATCGTGGCCGTATCACTCGTATTGAACCAAGCCTGGAAGCGGCGTTTGTCGATTTTGGCGCAGAACGTCATGGCTTTCTGCCGCTGAAAGAGATCTCCAAAGAGTATTTCTTCAAGAAACCTTCCGAAATCAGTGGCCGCATCAATATCAAAGATGTGGTAAAGGAAGGCACCGAAGTTATCGTTCAGGTTGATAAAGAAGAGCGCGGTAACAAGGGTGCAGCCCTGACCACATTCGTCAGCCTGGCGGGGCGCTACCTGGTGTTGATGCCGAATAATGCCCGTGCTGGCGGCATCTCCCGTCGTATCGAGGGTGATGACCGTACTCAACTGCGCGATGCGATGAATCAGCTGACCATGCCATCGGATATGGGCGTCATCGTTCGTACTGCCGGTGTGGGCCGTAGCGCTGAAGAACTTCAGTGGGATCTGGACTACCTGATCCAGCTGTGGGATGCCATTAAAAGTGCAGCCGATGAGCGTCCAGCTCCTTTCCTGGTGTATCAGGAAAGCAACGTTATCATTCGTGCGATGCGTGACTACCTGCGTCAAGATGTGGGTGAAGTTCTGATCGACAACCCGGAAGTTCATGTCGAAGCCATGAACTTTATCCAGCAGGTGATGCCGACTTATCAGAGTAAGATCAAGCTGTACGAAGATCCTGTGCCGCTGTTCAGCCGTTTCCAGATCGAAAGTCAGATCGAAACCGCATTCCAGCGTGAAGTGAAACTGCCATCCGGCGGTTCTATTGTGATTGACCACACCGAAGCACTGGTCTCGATCGATATTAACTCTGCACGCGCCACCCGCGGCAGCGATATTGAAGAAACCGCACTAAACACCAACCTGGAAGCTGCCGACGAGATTGCACGCCAGCTGCGCCTGCGTGATATCGGCGGCCTGATCGTGATCGACTTTATCGATATGACGCCGGTGAAAAACCAGCGTGAAGTCGAAAACCGTATGCGTGACGCCCTGAAAGTGGATCGCGCCCGAGTACAGATTGGACGCATCTCCCGCTTTGGTCTGATGGAGATGTCCCGTCAGCGTTTGCGTCCATCTCTGGGTGAAACCAGTGGTGTGGTATGTCCTCGCTGTGAAGGTCAGGGCACTATCCGTGACGTTCAGTCCATGGCGCTTTCGATCATGCGCTTGATCGAAGAAGAAGCGATGAAGGATCGTACCGCTCAAATCCGCGCTATTCTGCCGGTTAGCGTAGCGACCTTCCTGCTAAACGAAAAGCGTAACACCATCAGTGATATCGAAGCTCGACAGTCCGTTGAAGTAGTGATGATTCCAAACCCAGGTATGGAAACCCCACACTATGAAGTGGTACGCCTGCGTGATGATCACCTGGAAACCGGTGGAGAAGAGTCCAGTTTCGAGATTGATGTGTCTTCTTCTGAAAAAGAGGAAGAGATCACATCGGCACCTAAACCAATTGAACGCCCTAAAGCAGCCGTTCGCAGTGTAGCCCCGGCAGCCCCTGCTCCCGTAATTGAAGAAACGCCTGTTCAGACCGAACAGAGCGAAAGCTTCTTAAGCAAGCTGTTTAAAGGGCTGGCTAAACTGTTTAGTGGTTCCGGAACGGAGCAACCAAGCAAAGAAGCTGACAAAGAAGACAGCAGCAACGATAAAGAAAAAGAGCAACGCCAGGATCGCGCACAGCGCTCCCGCCGTCGCAATGAAAGAAAACCACGTCGTGATCGCGACAACAGACGTGATGATCGACGTGACGACAAGCGCGATGACAAGCGTGACAACAAAAAGCCTGACGACGACACTAAAGAAAACCGTAACGCTGACAAGCCAAATAAAGGCCGTGAACGCAAGAAGGTTAGAGAAGAGAAAGAGAAGACCCAGGTCAAACAGACAGAAGAGGAAAGCGGTGATAACGCTCAGGAAGCGGCAGAGAAGCCACGCCCTAAGAACAAGCGCACCCGTAATAATCCTCGTCGTCGTCGTCGTAACCGCAGCAATGAAGATAAGGCTCAACAGGATCATGCGGTTCAGGGCAACGCCGTAGCTAAGCCAGAAACCTCAGAGCAAACTGCTGTTCAGGAAAAACCTGTAGAGAAGCTTGTCGAAGACAAAGCAAAACAGGAGCAGCGCACTGAGAAGCCAGCCAAAGCAGGCCCTCAGTCACCAAAACCTGAATCCGCTAAATCTGCCGCACCTGTAAGCGCACAGGCTGAAGCCAGCAAGCCTGCAACCCAGGAAAGCAATGAGCAAAAGCCAAGTGTCGATACAAAAGCGATCTGGGCAAAAGCGGAAGCAACAATTGCAGAGAAAGCAGTTGAAACCGAAAGTACTGCTGAGACAGAACACACTGCTGCAACAGCTCAGGCAGAAACAGAAGCTCAAGCACCATTTGTAGCTGAAGCTCCGACAACTGTTGAAGCACCAGCAGCGATTGAAACGCCGGTGACAACAGAAAGTCCTGCTACTGAAGCTGTCGCTGAACCAGTAGCAGAAGCAACACAGCCAGAAGCTACTCCTGTAGTAGAAGCAGCCCCAATGGCTGAAACAGCCGAAGCTGCACCTGCAGAGCAAACCGTTACTACAGAAGCACCTGCTGAGCCTGTTGCAACGGCAGAAATCAGTACACAAGCCGAAACTGCAGAAGCAGCAGACGCAGCAGTTCCAACAGAAGAGACTGCGGCCGAGGCTGCTGAAATACCTGCATCTGTAGCCGCTGAGTCAGCAGTAGAGACAGCACAAGCTCCTGTAGTTGAAGCTGAGCCTACGCCAGAAGCACCTGTGGCAGCTCCGACTGAGGCGGTAGAGACTCCTGCAGCCGAAACAATTAGCACTGAAGCTGTTGCTCCAGCAGAGCAAAGCTCTGCCCAAGAAGCTGCTGCACCGACTCCAGCGGAAACATCAGCTGAAGCTACGGCAAGCGCTCCAGCAGAAGCTCCCGCTAAGCCTAAGCGTATGAGCCGTAAGCAACGTGCCAAACAAGCGGCTGAGGCGGGTGATATTCAACTGAAGATCCCAACCATCAAGCCTAGCGAAGGTGGTGCCCAGCCAGCCGCTCCTGCGATGGAGAAGAAAAAACCAGTAGCGAAGAAACCTCGTACGCGTAATCCGCGCAATGGTCGTGTTGCTAACGATCCACGCCTGGCGCGCACCGAGGCGAATGCCACGGCTGATAGCTCTGAGCAATCAGAATAAATATCCGTGCTATTCAGGTATAGCCTAATGACCATTAGCTCTTAGGTTAAAGCAAAGAAGGCCAGCATTTTGCTGGCCTTCTTTGTATTTCATTCTTCATATCGCATAAACAGGTATACAGAAGAATTCTATCAGGGTGAATGTCCCGCAGGATCGCCTTGTTTACCTCTTTCAGGGACTCCCCCTGTACTATTCAACTTACGTTTCTTCTTAGCCATACGATCCATGATATCGCTAATACGCTGCATGGACTCAACCACAGCATTTAAACTGTCCAGCTGCTCTTGTAACTGCCCTTGTAAATGATCCATATGTTTCAGCACTGGGTTCTTTTCCTGCTGGCCAAATTTCATATCCAGCGAAGCAGGTTGAGAAGTCAGAAAATCCGGTTTTGTCCGTGCATTCATACATCACCTTTGATGTTGTTCAGCCTGGACATAGCATGCCTTTACCAGATGAAAATCCCGTTGCAGCTCAGTGAACCCCTCAAGACAGAATCCAGACAAAATGAGGACAGAACAGGGTCAGAATAATGAAGCAGAAAAGACACCAGGGTTTCAGCCCGATGTCTTTTTAAAGAATAAGGGGAAGCAAATACTAAAAACCAGATTCAAAGTGAGGCTTGTGCAGGTTAAAACAACAAGTGCATTTCAAACACTAGATCAAAGAGCTCACCATAGGCGGCTCAATCTCTAATGTAACAGCAAACTTTTCCAGCACCTGAGCTTTCACCTCTTCAGCCAGCTCCAATAGATTCTGTACACGGCCCTGACCAAAGTGTACCAACACCAACGCCTGCTTTTCATAAACACCCACAGGACCTTTACGATAACCTTTAAGGCCGCACTGTTCTATCAGCCAACCTGCTGCTAACTTGTTATGCTGATCATCCACAGGGTAAAGCGGCATATTGGGGTATTGAGCCTTTAATGCGTCGGCCTGAGCTTTGGCTATAACCGGATTCTTAAAGAAACTACCGGCATTACCCAACACTTCAGGATCTGGCAGCTTACTTTGGCGAATATGACACACCGCCTGTGCAATATTTTTGGCACTGAGTTCCTGACCTTCCAAACAAGCCGCCAGATCACCATAACCCAAACGCAGATCATCTACTTGCGTACTGAGACACAAGGTTAACTGGGTGATAATCACCTGACCTTTTAGCGCCTGCTTAAAAATACTATCTCGATAAGCAAAGTCACACTCAGCTTTAGAGAGGGTTTGTACCTCACCAGTAGCAATATACACAATCTGCAGGCTTACCAAGCGATCCGCCAGTTCAACACCATAAGCGCCGACATTCTGTACCGGAGCGGCACCGACACTTCCGGGGATCAATGCTAGGTTTTCCAGACCAAAATAACCACGCTCTACGCTATCCATTACCAACTGATGCCAGTTAACACCTGCACCAACGGTTAGTTGCACCCGGCCTTGATCCAACAGCTGATAATCCCGCTCACAGTTATTCATCTGGATCACTACAGCATCCAGATCACGATCAAGAATCAGATTACTGCCACCGCCTAAGGGAAAGACCGGCAGTTGCTGCTGATGAGCAAAGGCTAGCGCCTGCTGAAGCTGCTCCAGGTTGTCCGGCTGTGCAAAAAAGCGCGCCCGAGCCGCAAAGCCCAGGGTGTTTTTATCCTGTAGATTGACGCCTGCCCGGATATTTTCAGGCAGGCTCTTATCAGAAATGCAGCCAGAAATGGGACTATCAGAAAAAATAGCATCAGAAGAAACAGCATCAGATGCACCACTGTCATCGACACGGATAGGAGCAGCATTATTGGTGACTTGATCTGAACTCATAGCTTGTATTGCTTAATTAACTCTGCCAGCAGGTTTTCACCGGCCGCTTCCACCAGATCCAGCACCTGCTCAAAGCCATCGTCACCACCATAATAGGGGTCAGGCACTTCCTGTACTCCCAATTCTGGGGCATAGGATAGAAACAGACGCAGACTGGCTTTGCTGTTGGCTGGCTGCAATGACATCAACTCATTGTAGTTAGCATGATCCATGGCCAGAATCAGATCAAATTCATGAAAGTCTGCTTCAATGGCCTGACGGGCACGCAGCATACTCAGATCATAGCCCCGGACTTCCGCCGCTTTCTGTGTACGAGGGTCAGGTGGATTGCCCACGTGCCAAGCACCAGTGCCCGCTGAATCCACTTCAATACGTTTGTCCAGACCCGCTCTGGCCACCAGACCACGGAAAATACCGTCAGCGGTAGGCGAACGACAGATATTCCCTAAGCAAACAAACAGCACCTTAACCATTTTGCGCCTCCAGTAACTTGCTGACACGCTGCAGGTCTTCCGGCGTGTCCACACCCGCCGGGTGAGCTTCATCCGCGATCGCCACATGAATACGGACACCGTTCCACAATGCTCGAAGCTGTTCCAACTGCTCGGCCTGCTCAATCGGTGCCGGAGCCCAACGGACAAAATCATTCAGCATCTTCACGCGATAACCATATAAACCAATGTGACGATATAGAGGAGATGGCGGTAACTGTTGCAGATTTTCGGCAAAACTATCGCGGGCCCAGGCAATGGTGGCACGTGAGAAATAGAGTGCATAGCCATTGGTATCCATGACCACTTTCACCACATTAGGATTATGTACCGCACCCAGTTCGGTAATCTGCTCACATAAAGTAGAGATGCCTGCAGTAGGGTCTGCCGCCAGATTATGGGCGACCTGATTGATCAAACGCGGCGGAATCAGCGGCTCATCACCCTGCACATTGACGATAATATCATCGGCATAAAAGCCCAGTTGGCTGGCCACTTCCTGCAGACGATCTGTGCCGGAAGGGTGATCCGCTGAGGTCATACAGACTTCCGCACCAAAATCCTTTGCAGTATCGGCAATACGCTGATCATCGGTAGCGATAATAATACGGTTCGCCTCACTCTTCTGCGCCTGCTCATAAACCCGTTGAATCATCGGCTTACCAGCAATATCCAACAGAGGTTTACCCGGCAGACGGGTAGAAGCATAACGGGCAGGAATAACCACGGTAAAAGACATCACTGGACTCCAATTTAACTGAACTTATTTTTCCAAGCGTTCTTCGGCGGTCAGGGTACGCGCCTCATTTTCCAACATGACAGGAATACCATCACGAATCGGGAACGCCAGACCTGCAGCCTTGGAGATCAGTTCCTGCTGCTCTTTCTTGTAGATCAGCTTACTTTGGGTAACTGGGCATACCAGTAATGCAAGCAGTTGTTTATCCATTACTTTTTCTCTTTCTGTATCTTGAGTAATTGCTCATTGATCGCCTCAATCAGTTCAGGCGCTATGCGGGCACTGACATCCAGCACCCAATGATTCGGTGTCATCCAGTGCCGACATTTTACCGCATCTTTGGCGGTCATCAGCACAGGTCGCCCATCATCAGTGATATCACCGGCTTTGAAACGATGATGATCGGCAAAACCCTCTCCCTCTACAGTTAAGCCCAGCTCACGCAGACTGGAAAAAAACCGCTCGGGATGACCGATACCCGCAACGGCTTTCACACTCACATCAAAAGGTCGCTCGGAAATATCAAAACACTGCCCGGTGGCTGGTTGTCGCCATTGCACTGGCTGTAAAGTCATCGCTTGGACATTGCCTTTTAAGTTTTTTACCGGACCCAAAGCTTTTGCAGTGGCAGTGCCTGGTACGGCATCACAAATAGTGCTAATAGCAGAGCCATCCACCGCACCATTGGCAAAAATATAATCCACAGTGTGTAAACGGTCCGCAGGTTCCCGCAATGGCCCCACCGGTAGACAGTGGCCATTACCCAAGCCCCGCTGAGCATCGATGACCACCAGCTCCAGGTCTCGCCCTAAGCTTAGGTGCTGTAAGCCATCATCACTGATGATCAGATTAACTTCAGTTTGCTGCAATAGATATTGAGCGGCCGCAGTACGATTGGGATCAACCACCACCGGGCAACCGGTCTGCCCTGCCAGCATTACCGGCTCATCACCGGCCTGAACAGGATCAGAGTTTTCATCGACCAATAACGGATAGTGCTTACTTTGTCCGCCATAACCACGGCTGACAATACCGGGCTGCCAGCCACGCTGCTTAAGCTCATGTACCAGTGTACATACCAAAGGGGATTTTCCGGTACCGCCAACGGTGATATTACCAACAACCATCAGCGGCACAGGCGCTTGCCACTGTTGGGCACGTTTTTTTGCCTGATCGCTACTGGCCAGGCGACGATAGAGCCACTCCAGCGGTGTTAGCAGCAGCGGCCAACGGGCATCAGCGTACCAAGCCTGTTGCAGACTCATTTACTCTCTGGCTCCACATCAGAGAACTGCATGGCATGCAGCTGAGCGTATGCACCTTGCCTATCTAATAACTCCTGATGAGAACCCGCTTCGATAATTTCACCTTTATCCATCACCATAATCACATCCGCCTGCTCAATAGTGGACAAACGGTGGGCAATCACGAAGGTGGTGCGGTTTTTCATCACCTCATCCAAGGCTTTCTGAATATAACGCTCCGACTCAGTGTCCAGTGCCGAAGTGGCCTCATCCATAATCAGGATAGGGGCATCTTTTAGGATTGCCCGAGCAATAGCCAAACGCTGACGCTGGCCGCCGGATAACAAGACACCATTGTCACCAACCTCAGTATCCAGGCCATTGGATAACTCTTCAATGAATGGCAGAGCATAAGCAGCTTTCGCTGCGGCCTCAATCTGCTCCCGGGTCGCATTAGGCTGGCCGTAAGCGATATTATTGGCAACAGTGTCGTTAAACAGCGTCACCTGCTGGGTGACCATAGAGATCTGCTGACGCAGGCTTTTCAGGGTCAAATCCCGACTGTTGATACCGTCCAGATAGATTTCACCCCGATTGGCGTCATAAAAGCGTGGGATCAGATTCACCAGCGTGGATTTACCACTACCAGAACGTCCCACCAGAGCAATCACCTGACCCGCTTTGATCTCAAAATTGATCCCTTTAAGAATCTGTTTTTCGCTTTCCGGGTAGGTAAATTCGATATCCTTAAAGACCACATCGCCCTGAGCACGATCCAGTGTTTTCTGACCTTTATCCAGCTCAGAAGAAGAATCAAACTGCTCAAACAGATCTGCTGCTGCCGCAACGCCTTTCTGAATCACACTGTTTACATTAGTCAGCTGACGTATCGGCTTAGCCAACAGGGACGCAGCCGTAATAAAAGCAATAAACTCACCGGGCGTCATATCTTTCATGACATCTGGAGACAGTGCCAACCACACCAACATCCCCATAGAGATCGCCACAATCAGCTGAACCAGAGGAGTACTTAACGCCTTAGTCGCTTCCATCTTCAGAAACTGCTCGCGATTACGGTTACTGGAGCTGACAAAACGCTCACGCTCGTACTCTTCACCGCCAAAGCTGCGCACCACTTTAAAGCCAGAAATACTTTCCGTTGCCACATGAGTGACATCACCCATGGATTTCTGAATGCGTTTACTCACTTTACGAAAGCGCTTACTGGTAAAGCTGACAATAATACCGATCAGTGGCGTCAGGGCGATAAAGATCAGAGTTAAACGCCAATTGTTATAAAACAGGTAGATTAATACGCCCATAACAAACAGGCCTTCCCGGATTACAATAGTCAGAGCATCCGACGCTGCCTGCATCACCTGATCAACAACAAAAGTAATACGCGATACCAGATGGCCCGAAGAGTTTTTATCATAGTAGCTGACGGGTAATACCAGGTATTTATCAAACAGCTCACAGCGTAGGTTATGCACCACACCACGGGCCACAATGGCCATAAAATAGATCCCAAGGAAGGAACCCAGGCCACGCATGGCAAAAGCAGCCACTAACAAGGAGGGAAACAGCAAACGGAAATCTTCACCGCCGCTTTCAATGGTATCCACCAGATAGCGCATCAGCTCGGCGAACGCAGTGCTGGCAGCAGCATAGATCAGATAGCCGACAATACTGATTGCAAAAGAGAACCAGAAAGGACGGATATAGCTCAGCAAACGCCAATACACCTGCTTGATATTCTCTGGCTGGGCCTTGGATGTAGTCAATGATTTGTTCCTGATATTAGCTAAGCCCGCTAAGGCTTAGCTAAGGTTTGAAAACGAATATCCGTCAGATCAGCACCGGCTAACGTATCCAGTACATGACTGACATCCCGATGCAGCGCCTGTTCATCAGCCAGAACACGGATATAGTCCGGCTCTGGGTTATCATCCAGATAGCGATCCAGCTCTGCTGCCAGATCATCGGCCTGCTCACCATTCAAGTGAATCAAGCCATTGGGCAACACTTCAATGCTTAAAACATGACCTTCAGACTGTACAGAACCATGCTGCGCCTCTGGCAGCTGCATTTTCAGCTCCGTTGGCCGATCAAAAGTGGTTGATACCATGAAGAAGATCAACAGCAAAAACACCACATCAATCAGAGGTGTCAGATTCAAACTAAGAGGTTCCTGCTGGCTACGTCGGAATTTCACCGGATCGCTCCTGCCTTCATAGTGGCACCGGAAAGCATATCGTCACGGGCACGCTGACCATGAAGTTGCTCAACCAGTTTGATCGACTCCTGCTCCAGGTGAACCACCAGTTCAGAAACACGACGCTCAAAGAAACGGTGGAAAAGCAGTGCCGGAATCGCAATGGACAGACCCGCAGCCGTGGTCACCAGTGCTTTCGAGATACCACCGGCCAACATAGGCGCCTGACCCGCGCCCTCTTCCATAATGACAGCAAACACTTCGATCATACCCAGCACAGTGCCCAGGAGGCCCAACAGAGGGGTAATCGCAGCAATAGTGCCCAGCAGGTTCAGAAAACGCTCCAAATCATGCACTACCGCAGAGGCCGCTTCTTCGATGGATTCTTTCATCACTTCACGGCTAAAAGACAGATTTCTCAAACCGCTGGCAAACAGACACCCCAGAGGCGACCCCTGCTCCAGCTCAGCCAGCTGGCTTGCCGTTAATGGCGCGACCATCACCTGTCGAGCCACATCCTGACGTAACCCCACAGGGGCGATACGTTTACGACGCAGGGACCAAAAACGCTCCAGAATAATCGCCACGGCAACAACCGAACAGATCAAAATCGGTAGCATTAACCAGCCACCAGCGGAAAAAAACAGCTCCACGCTAAATTCCCTTGTTTAAAGGACTTCTAACAAGTCAGCCAGAATAAGTATCGACACCGAAAATATCAAAAATCCTAGTAAAAATTTACAGATTACAACGGCATCTACCAAAAGGGGCTTAGTGTACACCATTGTATTAGCAGGCTAAATCTATCCTCGGTGATGAGAAGTGATTTTAGCGCCAAAAGATTGACTCCTGACCGGGAAAGCCAGGATATCAATGCTGCCATAACCAACGTCCCGGCAATTGGGACTGCTGAGTTGTCAGTAACCACTCGCCATCCGGACGATTATTATCCGGTGCCAGCCGTATCATACCCACTTCTGCGGTCAGGTATTGCCCGATACCCAATTGCCGACTCCTTGCCTGAACCTCTTCTGCAGGATGGCGAAAGCGATTATTCAGACCTGCCGAATAGATAATACCCTGAGGCTGTATCGCCCGTAAAAACGGCAAGCTACTGCCTGTCCCGCTGCCATGATGACTGGCCAATAGCCAACGGACCTTTAATCGCTCCGACTGCGTTTCTACCAACTGCTGCTCAACAGGCTGTTCGATATCTCCTGTCAGTAGCACACTCATATCAGGATAGCGTAGCGAGTAAACTTTCAGCACACAGGAGCGGTTATTATCACTGAGGCCAGATACGGTTTCTGCTGTGGGATACAGAAAATCAAAACGCACTCCATCCCACTGCCAACTCTGCTCAGGACCGCACAGCACACCCTGCTTTATCCTTTGCGGCTGCCCTGTCAGCACCTCACCGATAAAGTAACCCTGCAGTAGGGGTAAGGCACCGGCATGATCATTATCATCATGGCTGATCACCACTTTATCCAACAGGCCTGGAGCTTGCTCTAACCGGGACAATAAAGCCAATTGCAAGGGAGCAAAACCACTGGCAAAACGAGGGCCTGTATCATAAAGCAGGTGATGATGGCGGGTTTGAATATAAACGGCTAACCCCTGCCCGACATCCAGGACCTCAACAGTAAACTGTCCCGGCTTTAGCCCTGAGAATACCCGTCGCTTATGATCCGATAAGGTAGAAGACGAGTTTATCAGTGAAGAAACAACGGAAGGCACATCACTTGTTGACAGTGAAAATAGCAACAATAACAGCACGGTACCGAGCAATATCTGCCGGGCTGGCAGATAAGGCAACGCCAGCAAGATAGCCGAACAAAATAAGATAATTGCGACCGACCAATCAAACATCAGCGACCAAGGCATCCCATTCTGACACCATACCAACCACTGCCAAAACAGTAGAATGCTCTGCTCCAGCAGCAACTGCAACCACTCAACTGGCAATACAAGAGATAACAGTGACAACGGCAGTATAATTAAAGTAACCAAGGGGATTGCGACAAGATTTGCCAACCAGGCACTGCTGCCAGGTAGATTGGACCAGAAGCTCTGTACCAGCAACAGACCCACAAATAACACAAACTGCAGCTGTAACACTCGCCAGAATGAAGCCTTTTGTCCAACAAAGAACAACAATAGAAAGACAGCCAGCACACTGTAATACAAGCCAGGTGATAGCAGGAGCAGGGGATCAACCAACAATAATCCGGTCAAAGCCAGCCAGAGAATACGCCAGGGCGAAGGGGAACAGGCCATTACTTGCACAAGAATCAGCAAGAAAGACATCCATAGTGCGCGCTGAACCGCCACACCTAGCGGCCAGATCAGCAGCAAAGGCAGTATTAGTAATACAGGGAACAGCTGCCAGAACAGCACTTGACTCCAACGCTGCATAGGCCAATAGCCGTTACAGAAACGGGCTATGCTGTAGCCGATCAGCAGCAACACACCAAGATGCAGACCCGAGACAACCACCAAATGTACCGTGCCGGTTTGCTGCAAGATTTGCCATTGTTCAGAAGAAAGTAATTGCGTATCGGCCAGCAAAAGCGCTGAGAGAAAAGCCTGTACCGATAGCTGTTGTGAATGCGAATGATCACTCACACTATTGGTGCGGAGATCGGTCAAACTCTGAACATAGCCCCGAGCACTCTCCTGCCATTGGCTGAGCCACTGCGGCCACCACCCCCCCTCATCCAGCAACCGATTGTCACCGGAGCGAATATAGCCCCGCGCAGCTATCCCCTTAGCCATCTGGCGCATGGCGTACAAACTCTGCTCAGGATTTAAGAAGCCTTTTATAGGAAACAGACGTGCCTGAAACTGCCAGCTTTCACCAACCTTAGGCTCAAGGGGACGATCTCTCTTCTTGTACCGTTTTTCATCACCCTGTTTATACTCCTTACCCTGTTTATACTCCTTCTTACTTATCCCGCGAGAATAGTGATACAGGTTTAGCGCTACCCGACCATGAAAATCACAGTGATATTGCTCAACCCCATCACCTGCTTCAGTCTTAGTCTTTTCCACGTTCAATATATCGTCCAAAACTAAGACGTTGTTTCGTTTATTATTTTGGCGCTCACGGGAAACAGATAAATTCTGGCAATGCTCAACCTGAAACAAAAACCGCGTATTCTTTGCGGTCTCTTTCAGAACCTCGACAATATGCCCGGTCAGCAACAGCTCTTTCCCTGTCAAATGTCCGGGTAGTTGCTGATGAAAAAGGCTGGCAAGATGTAAGCTGGTAAGCAGATAGGATAAGATAAGCAGCGGCAATAGCCGCCAATGCTGATACCATAAACACAACGCGAGCCAGAATAACAACAACAGGGCTTCTGCAGGCGGCCAATCCGCATCAAATACGCTGGCAACAATTCCGGTGATAATAACAACAAACCACATCACCAGACTCCCTGTCAGGTTGATGTTTAGACCCCCGCCCTCTGGTGGCTGGGTCAAATATGTGGATAATAATCCGCTCTTTACAGGTGACAATAGACATGCCAAGACGAATCATCAAGAAATACATGCCTGATCCAAAAAAACTTCAGGAGCAAAAATCACTCCGCTTTTTAGGCAAGTTGCTTGAAGATCCTGGCTTATTGCATTTAACCCGACGCTCTGTGGCAAAAGCCTTTCTGGTCGGTATCTTCTTCGCCTTTATTCCAGTGCCCTTCCAGATGGTGCTGGCAGCAGCCGGGGCAGTATTACTGCACTGTAACCTGCCCATATCTGTCGGCCTGGTGTGGATCACCAATCCAATCACTATGCCAGTGATGTTCTATGGGACCTATCTGGTAGGAGCCTGGCTATTAGGCGTTGAAGCCAAACCCATGCCCGATGAGCTGACACTGGACTGGTTAGGACAATTGATTAACGATGCCTGGCTGCCACTCTATTTTGGTTCTGCGGTTGTGGGAGTCGTTATGGCAGTGCTGAGCTATTTTGGCATTCATCTACTGTGGCGCTGGCATGTGAACAAAAGTTGGCGTACCCGCAAAGGTAAGAGCAGCAACCCCTCCTCGGAATCAGATGCCAAAAAATAGCTTTCCCGCTTAGAACACTAAGACCCCGATACAGATTGATTGACCGGGGTTTTAGTCTGGTTCTTGGGGTTTTAGCCTGGTGTTAATGTAGGGCTTTCAGCTATAGCACATCATTTATTGAGATACCTAAGCCAATCCGATGAATCTTTTCATCATAATCTGCCAAGGTATCACCATAGCCTGTTCTGAGCAAAACGTAGCCCTTGTAGCGTTCGCCAATTGGAAAACTCCAACTCACTTGTAAGTTACCACGCTTAAAGTCACTTTCCAGATGATTTCTCGAGCGGAAAGTCACAACATGATTATTCTTCCTGTAAGCCATACTTAACTCCGTCAGCCCGACATAATCTTCCAGATCGGGATTATCATCGTCTTCTGCGGACTCTGGTATTCTGAACCAGCGCTTTACCGAAATCCCCCAGTCTCCACTGGCCAGCAGTCCCGCCACAAAGAGCCTGTTCCAGCTGCGGGAAAATTCTCCACCCTGACCGTTGGATTGGTGGTTTACGCCGATGGTAACAGCTTCCAGCGTTAGCTCTTTTAACAGGTCATATTCCGTACTGACACCGTAGACCAGTTCAGGCTCATAGATGGTTTCCCGGAAGGGTGAAGATTTTTCGTAAATCTGCCAGTACGACTCCTGAGTATAGGTCGCAAACAAAGCATCATTCGGAAAAAACAGTTGATCATCGATAGGAAACTTAAGGCTTATCTGAAACTGAGCTTCTGTAGGACTGTAGTCAACACCTCTGGCAGCTTCTGACGCTTCATGACCACTATAGTAACTGGCAGGCAGAAAAAAATTAGCCCTGTAAGGTAGAAAAACCAAAGGATTATCAGCTAAGCGTCGCTCTTCATCAAAGCGCTGACGCAGCGCAGTGGGTTCTACCGGCCCGGCTTCCGAAGCTTCTGCTTCCAAGGCATTCGCTTCTGCCTCTTCCACTGGCTCCTGATCTGGCTCCGGCTCAGAGAAAACCACAGGTTGAGCAAAGGCCAGATCCAGAGCTTGCGCTCGGCTATCACTGACTGGCATCAAAAAAGCCGCACATAATAAAGCGGTACCTTGTTTCATTGCAGCTGATCTGGAGTCTCTTGATTTAGTCATAATGATTGGTCCATTCTCTTTAATCCCCTATACACATCTACAGCACTTGAAAACAGTCACACCGATCAAACAACAGACTGTTCGATCAACTGTCCTTGCTGTAAACGGAAAACCCGATCCATCCGCTTAGCCAACACCATGTCGTGAGTCACTGTGATAAAACAGGTGTTTTGCTCACGACCGATCTCCAGCATTAACTCATTAACCGATTCTGCGGTATTCGGATCCAGGTTGCCGGTGGGTTCATCCAGTAATACACAGGCAGGTTCAGTGACTAAAGCCCGTGCAATGGCGACACGCTGGCGTTCACCACCCGATAGCTCTGCAGGCTTATGATGAATGCGCTCTGTCAGCCCCACCCGCTCCAGCAAAGCCGCAGCTTTAGGCAGAATGTTTTTACGCTTTTCGCCACGAATCAGCATCGGCATGAGCACATTTTCCAACGCAGTAAATTCAGCCAACAGATGATGCAACTGATAAACAAAACCCAGGGATCGATTACGCAGCCTACCCAGCTGCGCATCATTCATTGTCGACAGATCATTACCATCAATAATCACCTGACCGGATGAAGCCTGATCCAAGCCACCCAGCAGGTGCAACAGCGTCGTTTTACCAGAGCCAGAGCTTCCTACAATCGCCACACGCTCACCACGATAAGCCTGGAAATTCAGCTTATCCAGGACCTGAATCTGTTCCGGGCCATTGCTATACACCATACTCAGCTCACGACACTCCAGTACTGCACTGGACTGAGAGCTGGAGAGAGTAGCTGACTGAGTGCCAGAGTGAGTGGTTGACTGAATAGTCGACTGAGGCTTTGACTGAGAATGTTCCATATTATTCATAACGCAGTGCATCCGCAGGCTGAATCTTAGAGGCCCGCCATGCGGGGTATAAAGTGGACAGGAAGCTCATCACCAGCGCTGCACCGGCAATCACCCAGACATCATCCCAACGCAACTGCGATGGTAGGTAGCTGATAAAGTAAACGTTACTGTCCAGGAACTGGATACCAAACAACTGCTCAATCCAGGCAACAAAATCACTCACATTCAATGCTGCCAGAATCCCCAGCCCCGTACCTATCAGCGTACCTGTCACGCCAATCACAATACCCTGTACCATAAAGATCGCCATAATGGTGCCTGGCGTGGCTCCCAGAGTACGCAGAATTGCTATATCTCCCTGCTTGTCAGTCACCACCATCACCAGAGTAGACACGATATTAAAGGCTGCCACCGCAATTACGATCATCAACAGCAGACCGATCATGCGCTTTTCCATCTGAATCGCCTGAAACAGATTACCGTGGGTACGGGTCCAGTCACTGCCACGCATATGACTTGGCATCTCTTTTAACTGATCCCATACCACCACAGGTGCATCAAACAGATCCGTCAACTGCAGACGCAGGCCGTGAATATCAGTGCCTAAGCGCATCAGAGTCTGCATATCTTTCAGGTGAGTGACCGCCAGATTACCGTCCAGATCAGCGCCAACGCTAAAGGTGCCCACCACGGTAAAGCGTTTCATACGCGGGAAAACACCGGCCGGGGTAATCGAGGCTTCAGGAATCATCAGCGTAACTTTATCCCCTACCGTAACCCCAAGAAAACGCGCCAGCAGATCACCCAGAATGACGCCATACTCACCGGCTTTCAAGTCATCCAGGCTACCTCGCTTCATATGTTGACCCATAATGGAAACACGGGCTTCATGCTCCGGCAGCACACCATTGACCAGGGCACCACGCACATTGCCGTGGGAGGTAAACATCCCCTGCGCTTTTACAAAGGGTACAGCCGCAATAATTCGATCATCCGTTTCCAAAGCCTCTGCGACCTCTGGCCAGTTCTGGAAACTGCTTTGAGAGTGAATAGTGGCATGGGGCACCATACCCAGAATACGCTGGCGCAGCTCACGGTCAAAACCGTTCATCACCGACAGCACCAGAATCAGTACCGCTACCCCCAGCGTCAGTCCTATCATGGACGTCAAAGAGATAAAGGAGATAAAGTGGTTACGCCGCTTGGCCCGGGTATATCGAAGCCCGATAAAAAAAGGAATTTTGTCTAACATCGTGTCCGACTCAGTAAAGAAACATACGTTTCAGGATCAGGGGCACATCATACGGCAAAGCCGCGCCATTCTGTAGCGTCGTATCAAGGCGACACAAGTGCTCATTAATTGTGATAAAAGCCGTTATAGTAAAAACAGAATAAAAGATGCGGATTAACGACTCGCCCTTGCTCTTTATCTGGACAAAGGCGATTTCTCTGCTAGAGTTCGCATCTTTAACCAGTGCTGTCAAAATCACTGAAAACAGCGACTGGTACAGCAAGAGAATCAGGCAGGGTATCAGACCATAAAAGTCGGTACAGGTTGCATCTCTTTGCCCCCATTAGACACCTAAACAAGCACCATTCTTCAGCTTTTTGCCGGAGAACAGGACAATCTCTGCAGACAACCTCCGCGAGAGCAACTTTGATTTAGGTACTTATTTAAATTCCTTCGGGTTTAGGTAATTCCATTAATGAGCGCATTAACAGCCGATCCAAAACCATACACCCTGCTACCTGAATGGGCCAAGCAAAGCGGTGTGATGTTGACCTGGCCTCACGCCAATAGCGACTGGGCACCTTTTTTGACTCAGGTTGAGCCTGTTTTTTTCCAGATTACCGAAGCCATTGCTCAGCGTGAAAAGGTGCTGATCAGTGTGGATAGTGAAGCAAAACGTGAGCAGATTCTGGCTCATTTTGCAGATAAGCAATTGGCAGGGAAAAACCTGGCCGATCAGCTAGCGGTTTATGTGGTACCGACCAATGACACCTGGGCCCGTGATCATGGCCCGATTACGGTACTGAAGACTGATGCTGAAGGGCAACAAGCACCTCATCTGTTGAACTTTACCTTTAACGGTTGGGGCGACAAGTTTGATGCCGCGCTGGATACCCAGATTAACGATAAACTGGCCCAGAAGCATGCTTTTGCCAGCAGCATTGAAACTGTTGATCTGGTACTGGAAGGCGGCAGTATTGAGGCCGATGGTTTTGGTACTCTGTTGACTACCAGTGAGTGCTTACTTGCACCTACCCGCAACCCGGATCTAAGCAAAGCTCAGATTGAAACCCTGCTAGCCGATAAGTTTGGTATAGAGCGTTTCCTGTGGCTGGATCACGGCTATCTGGCCGGTGACGATACTGACAGCCATGTGGATACTCTGGCACGCCTGTGTGACGCCCACACTATCGCTTATGTACAGTGCACCGATGAAAACGACGAACATTATCAGGCACTGCAAGCGATGGAAGCTCAGCTCAAGAGCTTTACCGATTATCAGGGCAATCCGTATAAGCTAGTGCCGCTGCCAATGGCTCAGGCCTGTTTCAGCGAAGAGGGTGATCGCTTACCGGCCACTTATGCGAACTTCCTGATTATCAATGACGCAGTTCTGCTGCCAATCTATGGTGACGAAGCCCTGGATCAACAAGCGATCAACCAGATGCAGATCGCTTTTCCTGAGCATGAGATTATCGCCATCAACTGCCGCCCTATCGTCGAACAATACGGTAGCCTGCACTGCTTAACCATGCAGCTGCCTGAAGGAGTTTTAGCATGAGCCTCTCTACCGCTACCTCTACTTCCAATAAGGGGTCTAGCCAAAAAAACACTCAGTTAAAAGTCGGCCTGGTACAGCAGCAGGCTTTTAATGATAAAGAAAAAAGCCTGGCGATCAGTGAACAGGGTCTGCGCGATCTGGCCGCTCAGGGTTGTGAGCTGGCTCTGTTACAAGAGCTCCATGCAACCCAGTATTTCTGCCAAACCGAAGATACCGACCTGTTTGATTTGGCTGAGCCTTTAGACGGCCCAACCAGCCAGAGATTAGCGGGCCTGGCAAAAGAGCTACAAATGGTGATTGTCGGCTCGATCTTTGAAAAACGTGCACCGGGTCTATATCACAATACTGCTGTGGTGTTTGAAAAAGACGGCTCTCTGGCGGGTTACTATCGCAAGATGCATATCCCGGATGATCCAGGCTTCTACGAGAAGTTTTACTTCACACCCGGTGATGCCACTTTTAATGACGGTCGTCCGGGCTTTAGCCCGATTGAAACCAGCGTCGGTAAACTGGGTGTACTGGTATGCTGGGATCAATGGTACCCAGAAGCCGCGCGCCTGATGGCGATGGCCGGTGCCGAGATGCTGCTCTACCCAACGGCGATTGGCTGGGACCCGCGTGACGATGCGGCGGAACAAAACCGCCAGCTGGGCGCCTGGACGATTATTCAGCGTGCCCATGCGGTAGCGAATGGTTTACCGGTACTGGTGGCTAACCGTGTCGGCCATGAAGCTGACCCAAGTGCACAAAGTGAAGGTATTCAATTCTGGGGCGGAAGCTTTATTGCCGGTCCTCAGGGTGAGCTCCTGCAACATGCGGGGGAAGAGTCATGTCTGTTAGTAGCGACTATCGATAAGCAACGCACTGAAGATACCCGACGTATCTGGCCGTATTTCAGAGATCGCCGGATAGACGCTTATGGGGATCTGACTAAACGTCATTTGACGCCTTAAAACCTTCTCACAAAAACGTATCTAACAGCAGGCCCTTAATTGTTTTTACATCGGGCCTGCATCTTTTACCTCTAATCGACCATATCGATTCTGCTATAGCGATAATAGTCTTATTCTTATCATGAATAGTCTTATTCTTATCATGGCTGAATGGTTTCAGGCTCATTATGGTCAAGCCACAGCTCCCGCACCTCAAGCACATCTTCTATCCTGCGCAAGAACAACGGCACCAACATAGGATCAAAATGATGCCCGGCTTCATCCTGTAACAGCTTAATCGCTTTTTCTATCGGCCAGGCCTGTTTATAGGGGCGTGAAGTGGTTAAGGCATCAAATACATCAGCAATCGCTATAATACGCCCCTCAAGAGGAATCTCCTCGCCTTTTAATCCTCGAGGATAACCCTCACCATTCCACTTCTCATGGTGGGTATATGCAATACTTGCCGCCAGACGCAGTAACGGAGAATCCTGATTACCCAGAATATCCCGACCTATTTCCGGATGGCGCTTCATGATAAGCCACTCATCCTGATCCAGCTTGCCAGGCTTCAGTAAAACCTGGTCTGGAATACCTATTTTACCGATATCATGCATAGGAGCCGCATTACGAATCAGCTCACAATCATCATAATGAAGCCCGATCGCCGATGCTAAAATGCTGGAGTACTCACTCATCCTGATCACATGACGACCGGTTTCGTTATCTTTAAACTCTGCGGCATGTCCTAAGCAGCGGATAATCTCCATACGGGTGTTTTTTAACTCATCGCTGCGCACCAAAGACAGATGGGTTTTCACCCTTGCCAATACAATAGCCGCATTAACAGGCTTGGTAATATAATCCACCGCCTGATGGGCAAACCCCATCTGTTCATCCTGTACATCGGCCAAAGCTGTGACAAAAATCACAGGAATATGAGAAGTAGCCGGGTTACTTTTCAGCAATTTAATCACATCATAACCCGACATTTCCGGCATCATGATATCCAGCAGAATAAGATCAGGCATATGTCTTTCAGCCAAAGTACAGACCTGACGGGGGTTTTTAGTCCAATAGACCTTATACTGCTCTCCCAGAATATTTCCCAGTACCTGCAGATTAGCCGGTTCATCATCGACCATTAAAATCTTAGGCACACTACTTTCAGATACGGACAGTTTTCCTAATTTTAACAAGGCCTTGCCCTTTGCTCCTTCTAACTGCAGCTTTTGATAATCCATCGCCATGCACCTTCAAGTGTAAAATATTCAACAATACATTTGATTCAGGTTGCTCTGAGCCGGCTTTACTTAAACCTTATACAATCCGACATCTGCGAACCCACTCTTGTTTCCCTGGCTCATTGGCCTTATGAATACCCTGTCTAAACTGACTTTTACGCAACTCTGATCGTTTCAGAGCAAAATAGAGATGAGCCAAACTCTTTCGACTCTAGCGGATAAAAGCATTAAATCTGCTCCAACAGTGTCAGTGCTTCCTCATAATCCAGACTGTATACCGCATCGATAAACTCAGTCAGAACCCCTTCAATTTTAGCTTCATTCTTGTAGGATCTGGCTAATTTTGAAAAATAGCTCAACTGGCTGTCACTAATCATTTCCTGCTCAGTCAGTGCAGAAATTAGCTCTAATTTAATAGACAGAAACTGTTCTTCTGTATCCTTTGGATTTATTGATCCGCTTAAGTCGATATAACTATTTGAACTTAATTCCAAATTATGTCGTATAAGGAGGTAGCTCTTTTTCAATTCCTTTGTTGCTTCAGACAAGCAATCGACTTGATCCTTACCTGGCTGCTGAGCACTCTTCATCTCATCATTAATCGCTTCAGCTGCCTGATAAATTGACATAGCACATAAATTACCGCTCGTGCCTTTCAAAGCGTGCACTTTATGCCGGATGCTACCCTGATCCAGACCATGAAAGCGACTGTTTAAACTTAAAAGCACTTCATCCGATTGATGTAATAGCTTCTCTAATAACTTAATCAGTAATTGATGATCACCATTAACCCGAGCAAGAGCCTGGTCAACATCAATTCCTTTTAACTCTGGCTTGTCCATATACTCACTCTCAATCGCCTTAATTGTTAAGTTCTCACTATCGGATACTGAAATAGCCAAGAAGTTGTCTTCCTGATCACCAGATCCATTACTGCTCGTACTTACTGCGTTAATAACGGCTTTTCCGGCAATCATAGGCTGGTACCAGCGATTAAGAGTATTAAATAACTCATCAACATTAACCGGCTTGGTTAAATATGCATCCATACCCGTTTCCAATCCCAGCTTTCGGTGATCCGTGGACGCATTTGCCGTCATCGCAATCACAGGTAAGGATTGCCATTGTTTATGGGCTCGTATCCTGCGAGTGGCCTCTAAACCGTCCATAACTGGCATCTGTATATCCATTAATACCACATGAAAGTCACCTTGATGCTTGGTTAGCAGACCCAACGCTTCCCTACCGTTATTTGCTACCGTCACTATGGCGCCAGCACCTTCCAGCATCGACTGCGCCACTTCCTGATTAATCTCATGATCTTCAACAATAAGCACCTTCATACCTTGTAACTGATAATCAGAGTGGCGTTTATGGCCGCTTTGATCTAATAATTTTTCAGGTGCCAAATGCTGAATAATGGTGTCAAAAAGTGATGAGGAGGTAATAGGCTTGATCAGCAAACTATCCACTTTAACTGGATGCTCCTGTTGCTCTAATAACTCCCGGCCATAAGCGGTTTCAAGAATAATAATCGGCAAATTATCTTTAGGTGCAATCTCTTTAATTTTTCTGGCCGCCGTTAAACCATCCATACCGGGTAAACGCCAGTCCATCAGTACAATGTCATAACTTCTCCCTTTGGATAACGATGCTTGAAAGGCTTTTACCCCTTCTTCTGCGGAATACACTGAATCAGCGGTACAACCAAACCCCTCCGCCATAGCCGTCAGTACGTCCCGACTTTCCGAGCTATCGTCTACAATAAGCACTTTTAAATGAGAAAATGAGGTATGATTATATTTATTGTAATTCATACTCATCTGGCTTTTACTGAACGATAGAAAAACATTGAACACAGTGCCTTTGTCAGGTTCACTTTCTACTTGTATATGCCCACCCATTAAGTTAACCAACTGCTGAACAATTGCTAATCCCAGCCCCGTACCACCATAGCGGCGGGTAATCGAGCCATCGGCTTGCTCAAAGGGTTTGAAGATACTATCCAGTGTTGACTTACCCATACCAACACCCGTGTCCTGAACAGTAAAGGTTAAAGAGACCTCCTGAGGGGTACTATCAAGTCTTGCTATCTCAAGCTTAACAACACCTGTCTCCGTAAATTTAATCGCATTATTCATTAGATTGATTAAGATCTGGCCAAGTCGAAGAGGGTCTCCAACCAGATCAACAGGGACATCCTGCTTCTTATTAACAATCAGCTCAATATCCTTACTTCGCGATACTGCAGCACTCACACTGGCAATATTATCGAGCACAGCCTCCAGGCTAAAAGGAATCGACTCAACCATCATCTTGCCAGCTTCGATTTTTGAATAATCGAGGATATCATTGATAATCCCCAGCAGAGAGTGCGCAGCGGTATCCAGTTTATTCAGCTGCAAACGCTGCCTTGAACTCATACCCTCTTGCTGCAGCAGATAAATCAATCCAATAATGGCATTCATTGGTGTGCGTATCTCATGGCTCATCTTAGCCAAAAAGTCACTCTTAGCCCGTGTAGCGACCTCTGCTTCCTCTTTGGCCTTAACTAACTGATGGGTTCGCTCCTCTACTGTATATTCAAGGTTTTTCTGATACGCCTTAACCTGCTGCTCCAGACCATGCCGCTCAGAAATATCCACCACAGTTGCCAATACATAAGTTTGGCCTGACATCCCTACTGGAGATAAACCTATTTCAACTGGAAACTGCGTCCCGTTCTGACTAGTTGCCATTAACTCAAGATTAGACCCCATCGCACGGGTTTCAGGTGCTTGCAGATACTTTTCTCTATATGCTTGATGCCGCTCACGTAAATGTTCTGGTAACAAGCATTCAATACTCTGTCCAGTTAATTCTCCGACTTTATAACCAAACATCAACTCAAGTTTGCTGTTACAACGTATGATCTCCCCTTTTGCATTCATCAAAAGAATACCATGTGGTATTGCATCCAGTGTTTCAACCAGTTCGTGAATCATGTCATTGAAAGCAGAAGCCAGCATGGTCGTCTCTTTATCGAATGCTATTGATTCATCTGCTCTCAGCTGTCGCTTACCCTGTTTGATACTATTCGCTATCTGCGTCAAGTGTTCTATAGGGTAACTTATTGATCTGGAAAGAAACAAAACCAATAAAAATATAACAAGCAACAACAATAAAAACGTCTTAATCAGAGTTTCTTTCAGGATTTCATAGTTTAATAGCGCTTCTTCCTGATCCATTTTAGTTAACACAGCCCAACCGATATCACTTAAATATGTTGTCACCGCAAAGACAGGAATACCTCTGTAATCAACCACATCCTGATGAAACCCAAACTCACCATTTAAAGCTCTAATGACAGGTATATCCCAGCGATGCGATGCGATAGTGCGTGTATTATTTAGATAGCCATCAAATCTTAGCTTTGTCAGAAATTTAGCATCACCGTTGCCCAGCTTTTCAGCTAACAGTGTTTCTCCCGTGCTACCTAATCCCGAATAATCCTGAGTAATCAGGCGCAATTCATCGATACTGGCTTCAACAGAAACATAGCCAATGCGCTCCCCCATCAGGGTCAAAGGCATAGTCAGCAACATCAACTGGTTACCACTATCTGCGGACAGGAAGCGAATATCAAAATTTTCTATGGGTACATCTATATTTTTATCTTTTGATGCACTTATATCGTAGTGAGTTGTGACTAAAGGCTCTCCTTTATTATTTAGCAATAATAATGTTTTAAAAAACGGGGCAGACTGAAGTGCATCAGTCAGAATCTTTTTCATTGTATTCAGCAGTGCTTTATCAGGAGACCTATTATACTCTTTCAGCAACAATCTAAGCTGAGTTCTACTGGCAATCAAGAGCAAACTCTGTTTATTATGCTTAATAAACTCTTCAACCCTCTTATGCTGAAAGTTTGCAATAGAACTTAACTGAGCGGCCGTCTCACTTTCAACACTTTTTTTGAATGATTCCAATGCGATTAAACTAATTGATGAAGCAACCAAAGTTACAACAAAAAGCATAGACAGCAGAACTTTACTACGTATCGATAAAAAGGACACCCACTGCTTCAACAGGCCCATTTCAACATTAAGTTTATTAAAGATATTATCTCTCAGCACAATCAATAACAAGACGAAGGTTATTGAAGCGAGTATTATTAAAAATATTACCAGATCTGAGCTTGGCAATAATAGTTTGGTTTCCTGCTCCAAATGCCACTCAGGCAAGACATATGTTAGAGTTAACTCTTTCCCCGGCATATCCTGTGCGAGTCGAAATGAACTTCGCCACACGATAGATGCCTGATGATGAACCCGTTCTCTTGCAAGGAAAGCCCCAACGTTATCAGTGGGTAAAAATGAATGATCCAGATAACCGAACTCTCTCTTTTGAGAATAAGGCATCCCCCTATCAAAAGAAAAAGTTTGGTTGATATCGGGATGAATAAGCCAATCACCATCGACATTCGCCAGATAAAACTGGCCCCTGTAACGCAGGTTATAGTACTGAATACTCTCATCAACGGAATCAAGTAAAGGTTTAAGATCAAGATTGATTACTACTACTGCAATAACACGGCCTTCATCAGAGTAAAGCGGTGTCGCCGCTCTTAATGTGGGGCGAAAAGGGTATTCAACAGAGCCATGCTCTTTATTCAGATTTATCGGTGAAAGATAGACCTCCCCCTGGGCAAACTGAAGCGTTGATTTAACATATGTTCTATGCCCCTTTGCCTGAAGGTAATCATTGGCAATGACCTCAACCCTCTGACCTCTGTTCTCAACCCTGACCAGCTCTTTACCTTTGCCAAAAGCTGAAATCAATCGAACCTGCCAGTATTCCGGGTTCTCTTTTGCCAGACTTACAAAGTGATCTTGTAACAGCTGTAGATTAGGAGGAGATACTTGTCCGGATCTATCGAGTTGATATTGTATAGCTTTGATCGGGCCCATCACCGCTGATTCAGATAGGGATAAAACATCAGCCCTAAGGTCTTGTATGGCCTTGTTAAAGCGCTTCTCTTGCTGTTGACTAAAATGGGTCAGGTCACGATCAAGATTCTGCAGCCATTGCTGCTGTGCACGGGATTCCAGCCAGTAAAGCCACAGCGAACTCATCATAGTGGCAACTAGACAAAATAAGAGCACTCGGCTCTTGTTTTCAAAGAAGGTTTTACTGAGTAACATCACCACCCCACACTAAGTAGGCATACAGTACTTTTCCCTACATAAAACCCTTATTTTCCGGCCGCTTCGGCCGGAAAATATCGGAATATTTATGTTCGGGTACTTAAACATTCACACCTACATACCTACACACCGACCACCGACCACCGACCACCGACCACCGACACAAAAGTACTTCGATATTTTCTGGGCGATGGCTAAAGCATGAAGCCATTTGATAAAGATCAATTTTTTGAGAGCGCTTAGTTTTCCTTTATTTGCCGACTAAAACGACCAAAAACATATAGTTTTATGCTAGAAAGTCGTTGTGTAACGACTTTATCGACAAACTCTGATCATCATTGTACTGGTAAGCAAGCACTCCTGATCATGGTTTGGAATAACATCTAAAAGCAGAAATAGATTGACCTTATCAAAAACCTTTATAGGTCAGATAGTTATTCTATTTTCTATGTGGGGGTAATATTCAGTATAGAACAGGCAAAGAAGAAATAAGCTTAAATATGTAATTCTTATTTATAATAATGTAATCACTGGATTTAATAGCTCTCACAGTGGAAAATGCCTTGATATGGCCTATGTAAGTACCCGAACATAAATATTCCGATATTTTCCGGCCGAAGCGGCCGGAAAATAAGAGTTTTATGCAGGGAAAAGTGCCGTATGCCTACTTAGAACTCCAAAAATCAAGCAGGTAGCTCACCTGGACAGACGTTGAATCAAAACCAAATGGATCTGACTCGATACCTGTAATGATCAAGCTTGACATCCTCCCTCCGCTAAATCAGGCAAGCTGATTATAGCGGGGGATTCCTACAGCTAGACGGCCATGTCCGACCGCAAGAATGTTCCTGGCCGCATTCACATCGCGGTCGTGCGTGACACCACACGCACTGCAGATCCACTCTCTTGTTCCAAGTCCTGCGATACCTTTCGGCCTCGAATCGGGCAAACTGCCACAACTCGAACAGGTTTGGGTGGTGTACGACTCATCAACTTCTTTGAAAACAATACCTGCGTGAGCGCATTTATAATCCAGCATCGTTTTCAGCATGGCCCAACCTGCATCCAGCACAGACTTCGCCATCTTGGTTTTGGCTAATGAGGAGGAT
>NZ_AULT01000044.1 GCF_000422425.1 Oceanospirillum beijerinckii DSM 7166 | reverse complement strand
TTAGTCTTTTTAGAAAAGACAGCAAACCCCGATCAGAAATGATCGGGGTTTTTTCGTGTGGGCGAAAGAAAAGTCTGTAAGAAAAGCAAAACAACAAAGTAGCTTGCAGGCCCCCCCTGATTCCATCTGCTATCTATCGCCGCAGCGCACAGAAGTGAAACGGCTCAGCGCCGATGGTAGTGTGGGGTCTCCCCATGTGAGAGTAGGGTATCGTCAAGCGCCTATTTAGTCTTTTTAGAAAAGACAGCAAACCCTGATCAGCAATGGTCAGGTTTTTTTCGTGTGGGTGGAAGAAAAGTCTGTAAGAAAAACAAAATCACAAAGTAGCTTGCAGGAACCCCCTGATCCTGAGTGAGGCTTGCACAAGGTGAGCAAAGAGAGGCGTCGATACCAGTTTATTTACGCAGCTGTATTTACTGTTGCCTTGATAGTTATTACTCACCTATCGATCTAAAAATATCCCCTGGGTGGTATATATCCAATATACAGATCAGTCGTATCTTATTAACCATCGAAAAAGCCGAGAATCGACATTATTTTGATGAATTGGCAACGATATCACAACAAGCCTGCCCGCAGGCTCGAAGAATTATTAGTGATACTGAGGTTTATTATGACTGCACCTTCGCATACCAGTTCTTATTACGCTGCATCGGCGAATGATAAAAACATCCGACCTGAGCTGACCGGAGAAGTAACCGCTGACGTATGTGTCATAGGTGCCGGTTTTACGGGTCTATCAACGGCCATTCATCTGGCGGAAAGTGGCTTTAAAGTTGTTGTAGTTGAAGCAAGTCGCATCGGTTTTGGTGCTTCTGGCCGCAATGGCGGTCAGATCGTACACAGCTACAGCCGTGATATGGACTTTATCACTAAACACTATGGCAAACAGACCGGCGATGAGATGGGGGCGATGGCCTTTGAAGGTGGCAAGATTATTCGCCGCTTGGTGAAAGATTACAACATTCAATGTGACCTGAAAGATGGCGGTATCTTTGCAGCCTGTAATAGCAAGCAGCTGAAAGAGCTTGAAGGGAAAAAAGCCCTGTGGGAATCCCATGGGCACACTGAGCTAGAGATGCTGACTGAGTCGAGTATTCAGCAGTATGTCGGCACTGATCGTTATAGTGGTGGACTGCTGGATAAGTCCGGTGGTCACTTTCATCCACTGAATCTTGTACTGGGTGAGGCTGCAGCTTTTGAATCTCTGGGAGGGGTGATTTATGAGGCCTCTCCTGTAACCCGGGTAGAGGAAGGTGCTAAAGCCAAAATTCACTCTGCCCGTGGTTGTGTCACGGCAGACTATGTTGTTGTAGCGGGTAACGCTTATCTAAATGGCCTGATTCCTAAGCTGGAACAGAAAGCGATGCCCTGTGGTACTCAGGTGATCACTACTGAACCTCTAAGCGAGCAGCAACAGAAAGAGTTATTGCCACAGGATAACTGCGTTGAAGATTGTAACTATCTGTTGGACTACTTCCGCCTGTCTGGCGATGGTCGTCTGATCTACGGTGGTGGTGTAACGTACGGTGCCCGTGAGCCAAGCAAGATCGAGTCTCTGATCGTGCCTAAGATGCTGAAAACTTTTCCTCAGCTAAAAAACACCCGTATTGATTACGCCTGGACCGGCAACTTCCTGTTGACTCTGATGCGCCTGCCACAGTTTGGCCGTATTGGCACCAATATCTACTATGCACAAGGTTACAGTGGTCATGGTGTCACCAGCTCACACTTGGCAGGTCGTGTGCTATCTGACGCGATCCAGGGGCAGGCAGAGCGTTACGATGTGTTTGCCAGCCTGCCGCAGTACCCATTCCCAGGTGGCCGTGCCTTCCGCGTGCCTTATACCGCCATCGGTGCAGCTTATTACAACCTGCGCGACAAACTGGGTATCTAATAAACACTATAATTCGACCCTGTTCCCAGTGATGAGCATCTTCTCTCTGAAGCTTAGCTCGAATGAAGGTGCGGCATATACCCCTATGGCTGCACCTAATAATGATAAAAAGTTTTGAAAAATCGATAAAAAGTATAACTAAGGTTCTGTTATGAGTAGTGAAATAGTTCATCCAATAATGGATCGGGAAAACTCCGGTATGGGGGTGAAAAGCTCGCCAACTACTTGGTTGGTTTTCTACGGTTTAATCTTTGCGGGCTTTGCCTATCTCTCGACACTTCATGTTGAAGGCGAGTCCTTCGGCTTTCACAGCATCCTTCCTGTCAGTTTTATTCTGATCGTTGCAGCTATCAGCCGAAAGGCGCTTGAAGCACTTTTTGCGGGTATTATCGCAGGTCTGTTGTTGTTGGATCCCGTCAATATCTTTACCAGTCTGGGTGATGTCTCCATGAATGTGGTAATGGATGAAACCATTGCCTGGATCGTGCTGGTGTGTGGCATGATGGGCGGTCTGATCAATATTCTGGAGCGTGGTGGTGCGGTTCTGAGCTTTGGTGATATGCTGGCCAGTCGTGTTAAAAGCAAGCGTAGTACCATGGTGACTACAGTTGTTCTTGGAATGCTGGTTTTCATCGATGATTACCTGAACTCTCTGGCGGTGTCTTCATCAATGAAGAGCTTGACTGACCGCTATAAGATCTCTCGCGAGAAGCTGGCTTTTCTTGTGGACTCTACTGCTGCCCCTGTCTGTATTCTGGTGCCTATCTCTACCTGGGCAGTGTATTTCGCTGCTCTGCTGGAAGAGAATGGTGCTGCCGCCGAGGGAGCCGGTATGTCTTTGTACATGCAGGCTATTCCCTTTATGGCCTATGGCTGGATCGCATTATTGGTCGTATTTCTAGTGGCTTCTGGTTTGTTAGGAGACCTAGGGGCAATGAAGGATGCGGAGAAGCGTGCTCAAGCTGGTCAACCTATTCCTGATGGTATTAAGCAAGACGGCTTCGATACCTCCCATACAAAAGCAGTAAAGCCTGTTGTTGGCCTATTTAACTTTCTGGCACCTATGGCTGTACTGGTTGCAGCCAGCGTTTACTACGAAATTGATCTGCTGCTGGGCGCACTGGTTGCATCTACTTTTACCATCGTGCTGTACTTCTGGCAGAATCTGCTGAGCTTCACACAACTGGTTGAGTCTATGATTGACGGCTTCCGTGTGATGCTGCACCCAATTGCAACTGTATGTGCGGGCTTTATGCTGAAAGAGGTCAATGACCAACTGGGCATGACCCCTTATATCATCGATACGTTGGCCCCTTTCTTGTCTAAAGAGATGATGCCCGCGCTGATCTTTGCCACCATGGCAGCGGTTGTATTCGCCACCGGTTCAAGCTGGGGGGTCTATATCATCACACTGCCAATCGTAGTGCCTATGGCGATGACTCTGGATATCAATATGCCGTTGGTTGTCGGTGCGCTGCTATCATCTTCTGCTTTTGGCAGTCACGCCTGTTTCTTTAGTGACTCCACTGTACTATCGGCACAGGGCTCCGGTTGTACCCCAATGCAGCACGCAGTGACTCAAATTCCTTACGTGGCTTTGGGTGCACTAATGACCTTCTTCGTATTCGTAGCTCTGGGCTTTGCCTTGGCCTAATCCTCTTTAACTGAACGCTTCACTGGTGCCTCTGCTTCTTACTGAAGTGGGGGTACTTCGTGTTTATGCTGATAAAAAATAGTTGTTTCCGACAAGGCTTTTGATCTGTAGATCAAAAGCCTTGTCGGAGTCTCCTTTTACTGCAACTAAATAAATATAAAACATGGAGTTTTTATGGTTATCCGATCTCATCGGGCGGCTTTACTGATATTGTCTGCCGTTAGTTTTGTCTGGGGCGCGGAGTTTGTACTAATTGATATGGCAGTAGAACAGATGCCTGTACACACTTTTAACGCTTTTCGTTTTACTCTGGCCGGGTTATCACTGATTCCCTTGCTAATCCTTTCCAAAGAGTTGATCCGGCCCGATCAGTTTTGGCCTTTGCTGCAAAAAGGCGCCATTCTGGGGTTTATGCTGTTTGTAGGCTTTTACGCGCAAACAGAGGGTTTGCGCCATACCAGCGTGTCTAATGCCGGTTTTATCACAGGCCTAAACGTGCCTTTAGTGCCTGTACTGGGTTTCCTGATCTTTAGAACAAAGGTCGCCAGAACAGTTTGGTTAAGTGTACTTTTAGCCACCGTGGGTCTATATATGCTGACTATGGGCGACAAGTTAGAGTTTAACAAAGGTGACTTGATGGTCTTGGTCTGTGCCTTTGCTTTTGCCATTCATATTGTGATGACCGGACGTTATGTGGATCATTTACCGGTAGTAGCGCTCAGTGTCGTACAGCTGCTGGCGGTAGGCTTTTACAGTATAGCCGGAGCGGTTTTGTCGTCAGAACCGGCTTTTTATTATCTGGAAGCCCAGCCGATGACCTGGGTCGATCAACTGATCGATCCTTTGATTATTGCGGCAATTCTGGTAGCCGGTTTATTGGGTACTGCTTTTGCCTATTGGGGCCAGTCAGCCTGTCAGAAAATTTTACCGGATTATAAAGTTGCTTTGGTCTTTGCTACAGAACCCGTCTTTGCATATATCACTGCCTGGCTGGTGTTAAGTGAGACTTTAGGTTTTATCGGTATTCTTGGTGCAATAGGCATTATTGCGGGTATGTTAGTGGCAGAGCTGGGGGATAGAAGGCATCCTCTAGAAGTCCAGGTACTTGATCAAACTGTAGCGCCTAAGTAAGCACTGGTACAAGAGTCTTTGACATTTATGCTGTTATTCTCTCAGGCCACCGCCTGGAGAGAATAGAAATATTTATATTGGGTGCATAGCCATTAATGCTTGGCTTCACTAATGCAGATAATAGAGGAATGAGTATTCGTTTTTAGTTTATTGACTGGGCCTCGTAGTTTCTTATGGAAAACTGCGAGGCCTTTAATTATTTTATGCTTTTATCTTACTCTCCTCAGATCCAACCAAGCAGTTGCCACCATAGATAGTTAAGAGGTAACAACAACAGAATTGTAGCGGCGGCTAAATAGAGACACAGTTTAGCCGCATGACCAATAGCTACTCCACCTAGAGGTAGAGCCATCAGTAAGGGGACTGACTGGTAGGGGAGTACCACTGTTGAGAAACCAAAAACTTGTGTCATCAAAACGGCTTCCAAACTAAAACCGGTATTAGCGCTCAGTTGTTCTGCCATCGGTGTAAGTAAAGCAGGAACCGATGCCAGGGTTCCGCTAATTCCGACAAAAAGTGCAGTCATGGATAAAGCGATAAAGTTCTGTAGATCATCACCTTGTTGTAAGGGCAGTTTATCGACTAACTGATCAGCCAGCAGTGCCCCCAGTCCCGTATGGTTAATGATAGCTCCAAGAGCCAATAAGCCCGAAACCACCAGTAATGAGTTTACATTCACCTTTCTACTAAAACTATCCTGACTAACTAAGCCAATTTTAGGCATTAGCAGTAAAGTCGCTGCTGCTAAGCCTACCCAAGCGGATGAGATATGGTGAATAGAATCCGTTACCCACATCAGCAGGGTTACTGACATAACGGCTATCAGCATATATTCATTTCGACTGACTCTTTCGGAGCTTTTTTGCTGATTACTGGCTTTAGGCTGATCAGGATAAAGCCATAGAATCAGCGCTATCAACAGAACTGATTTCAAGGCCCCCAGGACAGGAAAATGCAGAAGAAGGTATTCCGCATATTTAGGTGTCCATTGATGGATAGTTTCTGCTGTGCCTATCATGACCATATTAGGGATATTGGCTGGTAATATGGCAAAGGTTGGGATATGGCAGCCAAAGGCAGCAGCTAACACCAGTCCTATACGGCCATTGCTGTTGTCATCAAAACCGCAGTTGCAGGCAATGGCTACTACAATTGGCATCAGGACTACCACACGGCCTACGGAAGAGGGCATGACAAAACCCAATAGAATACCAATGACCACGATGCCGGTGACAAGCTGCAGATAACCTGAGTCTAACTTATGGGAAAATACACTGGCCATGCGTGCAGCCAGTCCTGTTTCTGTAATTGCGATGCCGATCACTAAACCTGAGAAAATTAGCCAGCAGGCAGTAGAAGCAAAACCGGAAAAAACAACATCAGCTGGTGCAATGGATAGCAGCATGGCCAACACCATGAGTAATAATGCTGTAATAGGTTCAGGAATCACACTGGTGGCAAACAGAACTATAATGCTTGCAACCAGTGTGGCTGATGTAGATTGGTTAAAGTCCAGATAGCTTGCTACTGGACTTATGAAAAAGGTTGCACATATGACTGTAATCAAGCTGAGTGCCAGTACCGGCTTGATGCTTGATGGCTGAAGCTTGGTTAACCGGGCTAATAAACTCAGTTTGGGTTGATTCATATTGTTTTCGCTCAACATAATCACCTCCTGTGGGAATTAGTATAATGACTCGTCAGAGTCCGCTGAACCCATTATGCCGCTAATTAAGAAGTGACGAAGGCGATAAAATGCCAAATAATATCGAATATAGGACAAATAATCAGGTGGTTAGGTCACCGTGTGCTCCTAGGAACAGATCCAACATTGGAGGGTTAGATAACCCCAAATGTCCAATTTTAGGCATTAAAGACACTATCTTATCTAGCAATGAGTTGGACTCTCATCGTCATATTCGTGGGCAACTGGCTTATGCCACAGCCGGAATCATCAAAGTTTATACTGAGGACGGTTGTTGGGTGATTCCATCCTCTCAGGCCGTATGGATTCCAGGTAATATGAGTCACTCGGTCACCGCTGAGGTCGATGCAGAAATCCGGCACCTGTTTGTTGATCCGGCTTGTTTAGGCCGATTCCCCAATCAGTGCAGCGTGTTAGATATGACGCCTTTACTCAGGGAACTTATTATGCGGGTAGCTGACTTTGGTGCGGACTATGAAACAGATAGTCCTGCAGCAAGAATTTGTGCTGTTATTCTTGATGAGCTTGAAGGTTTGAAACCCTCTTTGTTGTATCTGCCTGGTGCAGAAGATCGTCGTTTGCAGAAAGTGATGCAGGCGATGATTCAAAAGCCACAAGCTGAGCTTGGATTGAACCATTGGGCGGACTATGCCGGAGCCAGTATACGCACTCTGAGTCGATTATTTATTAAAGAAACAGGGATGAGTTTTCAGCAATGGCGTAAGCAATTATTACTTCAGGTTGCAGTTCATCGTTTGGAGCAAGGCACTAGTGTGACAGAGGTTTCCATTGAACTGGGTTATAAGAGCAATAGTGCTTTTGTGGCCATGTTTCGTCAGGCTCTTGGTAAAACGCCTGGTCGTTATTTCAAAAAAATGGTTCTTTAACAGTAGGTTTTAACAATATTCTCTCATATATCACCCAGGCTTGATAATGAAGTGTTTGATGAGGGAGTCATATCAAACACTCATCTTTATCTTTGCTATACATGTCGGTGATAACCTGAGACAGGCTTAGGCGACCAGGTTTTCATTGTGATCGATATGTTCCATCAGTTGTTCTAAAAGGGCATGGCGTTCAATCAGACCGATCACTTTACCCTCCTTTACCACGGGTAAAATACTGCGGTGATTTTTTAGAAAAGTTTCAGCAATATCCACGATATTAGCTTCCGGGCCAATACTCTCAACTTCTGTAGTCATGCGATCTCTAACCAGTTCGCCGACACTGGTGTAATAACTCCCCATTAGGGTGCCGCGCATACAATCCGCTTCTGAGATAAAGCCCACCAGATGCTGTTCCTGGTCGACTACAGGAGCACCGGATACTTTCGCTGATAATAGTTTGCGCAGTGCTCGAATCACACCGGTATCAGGCTCAATAGCAAGTGGGGCTGGATCCATAAAATCCTTGGCTTTAATGTTTTGCATAACAAGCTCCTAATTGGGCATAAAGTGAGCAAGAAAATTCTTCGTGCTGTACCTGTGCTATCGCAAAGAATAGGCCAAAAGTTTAGGTTTTTATTTTGTTGTTTAATTTCAGTTGGTTGGGTCGTTTACAGAGGGATGAAGTTAATACAGCACGGTTAAATCACGTATATAAATGATGCAGTGTCGGTTTGGATTTTAAAAAAACGCACGCCTTAGGTGCGCTTTTAAAAGTCTGGAATGGATCAGGAAGCGTTTCCAGGTTGAGTGAAAAGTACTGGCTGGATATATCAGCTAAGATGCTGTAGTGACACCTCAGTATTATCCACTATTTTTCTCATCACAAAACTGGAATGAACACCGGTAACCCCTGGAATTTGAGTGATAGTATCAAGCAGGAACTTTTGGTAGTACTCCATATCCGGTACGATGACTTTGACGGTGTAATCGGCGGATTGACCGGTGACCAGATAACATTCCACCACTTCCGGGCAGTTACGCACGGTTTTATCAAACTCTTCAAAACGATCCGGTGTATGGCGATCCAGTGCGATCTGGATATAAGCGGTGAGCTTCAAATCCAGCTGTGATTGGTTTAATCGTGCAACATAGCGATCAATATAGCCGTCTTCTTCCAACTGTTTGACCCGGCGTGAGCAGGGGGAGGGGGACAGGCCTACTTTCTCTGCCAGATCCTGATTACTGATACTGCTGTCTTTTTGCAGTTCATCCAAAATTCTTCTATCGGTGCGATCCAGCTTCATAAATTAGCCCTGATTTGCTTAAAACTACGAAATATACGGTTAATATAGCGTGCTATTTTTGGAGCTTGCAATAATATTGCGTATTTATTTTTAATGGTGAATAAAAATTGTCCAAAAATCCATTTTTTCTCTAATATTCGCAATCTTTATGCGCAGACATTGCTATATACTTGTTTTCGTTGGCAGAAATTAGCCAATGTGTCCCACAAGGACGCGTTTTTTGTGTGGTATAGCGCTCCACAAGAGCCTGCTGATAAGGGCAGCGTATTGCACCTGCCAACATATTTAATTTTGCTGTGATGATAAATAAGGATTTCACCGTGAACCGTTTTGACCATAAGAAATATGTCCCTTTCCCTGCTGTGCAGATTGAAAATCGCCAATGGCCTGACCAGGTTATCGACAAGGCACCGACCTGGTGTAGCGTTGACCTGCGTGACGGTAACCAGGCGCTAATCGATCCAATGACCGTTGAGCAGAAGAAGCGACTATTCTCTTTGCTGGTTAAACTGGGTTTTAAAGAGATTGAAGTGGGTTTCCCTGCAGCATCTCAACCGGATTTTGATTTTGTACGTGCCCTGATTGATGAAAATATGATCCCTGACGATGTCACTGTTCAGGTATTAACCCAGGCCCGTGAGCACCTGATCGACAGAACTATCGAAGCGTTAAAAGGTGTGAAGAAAGCCATTGTGCACGTATATAACTCAACCTCAACCGTTCAACGTGAGCAGGTGTTCCGTATGGAGCGCAGCCAGATTGTTGATATCGCGGTTTCCGGTGTGCGCATGGTGAAAGAGCGCGTTTGTCATCACACCGATACCGAGTGGCGTCTGGAGTACTCTCCAGAGAGTTTTACCGGTACAGAACTGGACTTCGCAGTAGAGATCTGTGATGCCGTAGTAGCCGAATGGGGACCAAGTCAGGACAACAAGATTATTCTGAACCTGCCGGCAACCGTCGAAATGTCGACACCTAATGTATTTGCAGACCAAATCGAGTGGTTCTGCCGTAATATTAAACACCGTGACTGTGTTGAGATCAGCCTGCATACCCACAACGACCGAGGTTGTGCCGTAGCCGCTGCTGAACTGGGCGTGATGGCTGGTGCTGATCGTGTTGAAGGCACCCTGATGGGGAACGGTGAGCGTACCGGTAATATGGATATCATCACCATGGCGATGAACCTTTATAGCCAGGGTGTTGATCCTGAACTGGACCTGTCCGGAGCGGAAGAGATTGTTGAGGTGGTTGAAGCCTGTACCAATATCCCTGTTAATCCACGCCACCCTTATATCGGTGAATTGGTTTATACCGCATTCTCTGGCAGTCATCAGGATGCGATTAAGAAATGCCTGAGTACTTACGATGAAGGCTCGGCCTGGAATATCGCTTATCTGCCGATTGATCCCCGTGATCTGGGGCGTAGCTATGAAGCGGTGATCCGTATTAACAGCCAGTCCGGTAAAGGTGGTGTGGCTTATATTCTGGAAAGTGAGTACGGCTTACAGCTTCCGCGTTGGATGCAAGTTGAGTTCGCCAGGAAGGTACAGGCCAGAACAGAAGCCGAAGCCCGCGAGCTTAAACAAGCCGAGATCTGGGATACGTTTAATCAGGCATATCTGCAAAACCCAGTGAATGCAGAACTGGTCAGCTATAAACTGGAGCGCAGCGATAAAGACTACCTGGAAGCGGTTGTGCGCCAATCCGGTGAAGAAAGTGCTCTGAAAGGTGAAGGCAATGGTGCCATTCATGCTTTAACTCAGGCGCTGCAGGTTGAGCTGGGTGAGATCATTGAAGTCACAGAATACAGTGAACATGCCCTGTCTTCTGGTAGCGATGCGAAAGCAGTGACCTATGTTCAGGTGAAGATCGGAGAAGAGACCGTTTACGGTGTCGCCGTGAGTGAAGATACCGTAGCGGCTAACCTGAATGCGGTACTGGCTGCTGTCAGTCCTGTATTAGCTGTAAAGGAAGTCGCTGCAGCCTGATTAGCCAAAGAGATTAAATTCAGACTTGCCATCTGATAAGACCGCTATCACCCGGAAGTGATCAAATAGCGGTCCGGTTGAGAGGGCTATTAACAGCCACAAGCTGATGAGCCTCCAAAACCACTTGTTAACCCGTTGCCTGAATACGAGCAGGCTGCGGGTTTTTTTGTGCTTTACTGATCGCCTTGTCCAAGTAGTTAACGTTTTTACACTATTTTTTAGTTCTATTAGCCCATTCTTTGTATGGCTTCCCTGTGTTACATTTTGTTAAACAATAGTTGTTCAAAGCGACTCTTCTGATCGTTTGTTAGCTATTTTTTATACAAATACTAATCAGGATTGGTGGAACCCACCTTTAAATAAATGTGCGGCCTTATCAGGCTAAGGGACCAACAACAATGTATGTTGTGATTTTCAGAGCAGAAATTAAGCGTTTTGATACAGAATACGAGAATACTGCTTTCAGGATGAGAGAATTGGCTACAGAAAAATTTGGTTGTACGCGTTTTATCACTTGTAGTGAAGGGGATACCGAACTGTCAGTTTCCTACTGGGAAACAGAGCAAGCGTTTGATGATTGGATGCAGCATCCAGAGCATCAAGCTGCTCAGGAACGAGCCAGAAAACGCTGGTATAAAAGCTGTAATATTGAAGTCACTGAGTTGGTGAGAGGGTGCGGATTTTAGTGAATATACTGACACCGGGTATTAGCTCTGATGTCAGCCAGCTAAGCCTGTCTTAGGTAGTTAGCTGGCTGATCTCCTGCAGCATAGGGATAGTACAGTTAGTAACCTCTTATCCTTTGTTACAGCCTTTAGGGACTAACCAGGAGCTACGGGCTTTGTTGTCTTTCAGGTAATCCGGTACTTCACCAACCTTCTGGCCTGTCATTTTCTCTATCTCACTGACTGATACCAGGTATTTGTCTAGTTCATTGCGCTTGGCATCTTGAGTGTTCGGCACGACCCAGCTGATTACTCGTTCATTACCCTTGCCACCTCTTAATACGACTTTCCACATCGCATCCGGGGTACGGATACCATGGCTTTGATAGAAGTAATCATCTGAAGAGTCATTTCCCCAGATTACGCCACCGATGACAAGTAGTTCATCAATATCACGGTAGCATTCAATAATCTCTTCCGTTTGGAGCCATGCGCCTCGGTTAGCGTTAGCCGCTTGCGGGATGATATTGGTCATATAGTTGGAATCATGAATCGCTTTAGGGTCCGAATCCATATGGTTGGCTGGTACCAGGTGGCCACGATCATAGCGACCGGTTTTTTGTTGGCCTTTATATGATTTGGTGGTGTTTTGTTGGCAATGCTTGGGAACGTTCTTGTCGAGATAAAACTTGTGGTGCCGTTTGGCATTACCTGTGTCGCGTTGAGCGTTGTAACGAAACCTAACGGCACCTTTCACATCGCAATCCAACCATATGGTAAAACCCGTGTAATCCAGCTTAAGTATCTGATCATCTGAATTATTATCAGCTAAGGCGGGTATGCTGATCAGTAAACTCAAAAACAAAATAAGTTGTCGCATAATTTGCTCCCTTTGACTTTCGGGCATCATAACAAATATACGACGAAATCAACCTGTTTTTTATGATGGCATGACAATATATGTCTTTGTATCGGTTTGCTCGTTGATTAAAGCTGACTTATCAGCGAAATTGCAAAGCTTTCCCTGGCAGTCATCGCTTATGTGTCAGTAGATAACGCATTTAAGCACCTGAAAAAGCTTTTTCGATGTTAATACCTGTCGATGTTAATACCTGTGTCTGGTAGGTTCTGCTGTCTTGGTATTCAGATTTGGTCAATGAGGTGGAGGTGAAGGAACTACTGATATTCAAATCTGTAGCTCCTGTAGTGAGAACTTACTTTACGTCTATGAAGTGCGATACTCATAGCGGTAAAGGCTGCGGGTATCGGGAGCTAACTGGATGGAGAGACGACAAGCGCCGTTGTCCTCTTGTGACACTGATACCAACTTAGGACCGCCAGTAACAGGGCGGAAGTTGAGCTTAAGTTTGACATCTTGTTTGTCCGTGGGTGCTTCGCACAGCGAAATTCGTTTGTACTCTTTATCTACTTGATAGTGTAGCGGTTGTATAATCAGTTCACTGACGACAGATTTTTTCTGGCTGTTGATGAGCTCCAGCTCACCCTGTAACCAGCCCGCACTATCCCAGCGCAGATTTCTATTGTTAGCGGTGATGCCAAATGCTTTGCCGATATTGGCAGAGTAAGTTTCATGTTTATCCAGATCTGGGATACGCACTTCGCCGACAAACTGTCTTAAACCGGCGTGGTCCTGCTGATAAAAACGCATAATGCCTGCTGGCATCGGTGTTCCCAGTCCTGCCTCAGATGTATTGCTGAGTTTGAGGCTAACACGGGCTTTAACTCGCTTAATGCTGTGGCTCAGGTCCAGTGGTAGTGAGTAGTGTTTTTCTACCCGGACACGCTCGGCATTAAACAGGGCAACCTGTTTTTTCTGTTTTGCTGCCATGCTGATGTTTCTGGGTAGCGTAAACAGTTTGTAATCGCCAATATTTTCAAGTTGAGCTTCGATTGGAGGAGCCATCGCTACCATCTCGGCATCCTGCATCATCTTGTTTCGCAGCTGATGCACCGGCATAGCGCGATTTACTTCACCTGCAAGTAGCTGTACACGTGCATCATTTAATGGAACATCGGTATGATTTTGCAGTGTAACCCAGGCGTCGAGATTGATACTGGTCTCTGAAGTGATATCGGAAATATAGCTGGCCTGCCAATCAAAACCATTACTGAGATAGGTTAGAGTGACAGGCGCTTCACCCGCAGCATTAGCCTGTACCTGCATTGAAAGAGTGGGTGGTTCGCTCAGGTGGCCTGGGACTTGATCAAAGCTGATCAGATCACCGTATTGATCAATAGGTAATGCCAGGATCTTCTGACTGGTTTCCCCCGGAACATCTGCTTTGATGACCATACGCTGATTCTGCACGGCAATAAGAGTCGCGTTAACAAAGAAAGGGCCGCCCATATTGCCGAAGAACCGGCCATTAAGTTGTAAACCAATCTTTTGACCAATAGAGGCTTTTAGCAGGGCTTCTAATGAGATGAGGTCGTAGGTGTAATTGCGTTCCAGTACGTTGATATCTGTGCCCGCGAGCAAGGCGCTATCAGCGATGATCTGTGGGGTTACTCCTTGAAAGCGAATATTCTGGATGCCCTGTTCCAGATTAATCGTACGGCTGTCCTGTATTAATGCCATACCGTTTTGATACAGAGTGACATTAAGCTGATTTCTCTGCTCTGGTGTTGAATCCTGGGCGATTACAGGCATGCTACTAGCCAGTAGCAGGGCGGTCATTTTTTTAAGCATGGAGAAGTCCTGTCTTAGCTTTCTCAAAGGCATCCCGAACTGATTATAAGCAGCTTATGATTGCAGAGGGAAGTTTGGCTTAGTTAATATAAAGGTAATTGATTGAGATGAAAGAAAAAATTCAGACTATCTGTGTGGTTGCCACAGTTTACGCACGAGGGAGTTACAGCCTGATTAGCCTGAAACATGTAGCTAAAAAAGGCTGCGGATTGTCAATAATACTGGCTGGCAGTGATTCCTTACAGGCAGTCTTCACCCACAATCACTTTAGGTTCACCAATTACACCTGCCGAATGCATTGCATTTAACAGTTCGTCCGAGGCAAGAAAAGCTCTTAGATGTTGTTCGGTACCCTCGCCAATAATCGTTATGTAGTTAGGATCATTTTCTGATTGGATTACAAAGTGATCATGAATGCCAAATTTGTTTCGGGTAGCTTGGTGGGCATCATAAACCAGTTTCCAGGTCGAGAAGTCATTCACTTTATGATTTACAACAAACATAGCCATTGGTATCTCCTCACAACAGGCCGCGTTTCTGTGAAATACCTGCTGGCACAAATTTTATAATTATAAGAGCAGGGGTGTTAATTGGAGTCTAGTGCCAGCGTAGGGATAGGTCAAAAAGCATTCTTTATTTCCCCTTCGGCAGCTCGTTGATAGCCTATTAGCGGCTTCGGATGACTGAGGCTTTGCATAAATATTGGAACTTTCACATGTGACTTATATATTAAATATAAACAATATAAAATGTATCGTGTTTTTCCGGGGGAGTCCCCTATACACTATTGAGTATCGTGTTAAGGTTGAATTATGAGCAAAAGTTACAAACAGATTAATCAGGATCAGAGGACATTTGGTGCTGCTTATCGTGAGCAAAGTCCGGGTACAATGAATGCCTTTATTGAGTTACATAAGGCAGCGTTTACTGAGGGTGCAGTATCGACCAAGTACAAAGAGTTAATTGCGACAGGTATTGCCATTGCGGCTCGTTGTGATGGTTGTATTGCTGCCCATGTTCAGGCAGCTTTGAAAGCTGGTGCCAGTAAACAAGAGCTGGTAGAAACCATTGATGTTGCGGTATTGATGGGTGGCGGCCCTTCAGTGATTTATGGTACTCAGGCACTGCAGGCTATTGAAGAGTTGGCGCAGTAATCACCTGTTTATCTGCGTATAACTCACAGTCAGTATCGCAATGGGATCAGGCCTCTGGTAGATATAATCTCCAGAGGCTTTTTATTGGGCTTTATCTTAAACTGCTATTTGAAAAAAGCGTGTGTTTACGGCTTCTTTCATCCTATCTTGATGCTAATATGATTAGCAATCTGCACAATTCAATGAGTTAACACTCTAATTTTACAGGTGTTTTATGAAGGACGATCAGGCTAGTTCCACCGCTTATACAGTTTTGCAGGGTATTTTATTTAGTGCCAGCAAACCTGATTATCAGCCGCTTATTCCTGCTGAAATGCAGCAGGCATGTCGAAAAATATTGTCAGCTTCTGCAGAGGGCAAAAAGAGATTAAGCCAGTTGGACAGTCGCTTATACCGCTCTTTTGCGCCCGTGATGGAAAATGCCATGATGCCGGGTATTACTCTGCATTATGTGCTACGCAAACGATATATTCGGGATGCGGTAGAAGCTGCGATTGAGGAAGGGTTCACTCAGATTGTCAACCTTGGTGCAGGCTTCGATACGCTGGCATGGGAGCTTCATCAGCAACATGCCGGGGTCAACTTTATCGAACTCGATCATCCGGCCACTAATGCGCAAAAAGCAAAGGCTCTGTTTGAGTTATCTCCTGACAATCTTCATCTTTTAGCCGTAGATTTTAGTGAAACAGATGCTAAAGGAGCGCTGGAGGGTTTTTCAGGCTTTGATCCTGAGCGTCGCACCTTCTATATCTGTGAAGGCGTCTTGATGTACCTGGATCAGCCAGATGTTGAGCGCCTTTTCTCTGGCTTAAAGCAGCTTACAGGCAGTGGTACGCGTTTTGTCTTTACCTGTGTGGTGCCAATGACGAGCCCGGATAATAACTGTGGTTGGTTGTTAAAACTGTATCTTAAGATCAAAGGTGAGCCTCTAAACTGGATGATTGAGCAGAAAGAGTTACCGCAATTTTTACAGCAGCAGAGTTATCAGTTACATGATTTGGCAGGAACTGAGCAGTTAAAGCAACGTTATCTGAAAGATATCAATCACGGCGTGTTGCACCAGGGAGAGTTTCTGGTGCTCTCCAGTGCAAATGACTAGGTGGGAATGGTGAAATGGCGGTAAAAATTACTTTAGCAAAAGATCCTGCTCAGACGGATGCGGTTTTGGCATTGCGCCATAAAGTGTTCTGTGAAGAAGAAGGGGTGATGGACCCGGTAGAGGACGGTCGTATTCTGGATCGTTTTGATGCCTATTCCACAACTCGCAACCTGGTGGCGTTAAACGAGAATGAGGTGATCGGAAGTTTAAGGATTACACTGGACTCTGAAATAGGTATTCCTGCAGACGAATATTATGATTTTCGTCGGTTCTTGCCCGATGGTGCCATTACGATGAATTGTGGCATGTATTGTGTTACCAAGCCCTTCCGTGGTGCACGTATAGCTTTGAGTTTAATTCTTATGGCTACTTATTATGCGGTGACCCATAAGGTGACTCATGTGGTCGCACCAATTAATCCTGCTATCTCTAAATTGCTGAGCCGTGTAGGCTTTGAGGTGTTGGATGATGAACAGCTTGATCCGCATATGGGGCTCAGGTTTATCCCTGTGCTTTTGGATATGAAGAATATTAATGACTTCTTCTACACCTTTGCAGAAAACAATCGTCTCTACAACTTTATTGAGTCCTATGAGTGTATTTTCTACAACAATGATGAGTATGTTGTTCGGGCGGGTGAGGTAGGGGATTCTGCTTTCGTGATCATCGAGGGCGAAATTGAGGTGCGTAAAGCTGGTACTGATACTGTTTTGGCAACGATGGGGCAGGGCGAAGTCTTCGGAGAGCTTGCTCTGCTGACAGATGATGTGCGTACCGCGGATGTGGTGGCTCGCTCTGATCTGCGTATTATGTCACTGCCGAAACAGGCTTTTCTGGATCATTTGATGAAGAATCCAGATCACGCCATGTGGATGTTGAAAAGCATAGGCAAGCGTATGAAGAATATGCTGGTTCACCCCGTTTAATACCTTGCTCTTATATAAGGGAGTATGCTGCTAGGGCGGTGGAGGGTAAGAAAAGAGTGAGCAGCAAAGAGAAAGTCTGGATTAGTGCATATAAGCAACTCTTTGCTGCATTCGCTTCTTATTAAACGCAAGTATAAATCATTGCTTATCCTCTCCGGTCAATGGTCAGAGAGAATAAAGGTACAGATGTCGAAAAGTTTTATTTTTCGGCTTGATTTTTTGTTATCTGATTTTTTAACGGCAGCATATTATGTTTTTTTAGCTGGGCTCTGAGCTGATGATAGCTAAGGCCCAGTGCTTCAGCAGATTTCTGCTGATGATATTGATTTTGTTGCAGTGCCTGCTCAATAAGCCGTCTTTCCAGTTGTTCGATCTGTTGTTGAAAATTGCCTTCCAGTTTCTCCATAAGATCACTGCTGTTAAGTAACCTTTTTGTTTTGTCCGGCATTCCTGTGGTGTCTGTGGTGCTGTTTATCCCAGTGTTTAACTGCCTGTCATCAGTGTTTTTAGAAAAATCACTGAGATCTGGAGTTGTTTTGCTGTTGTTGTGATTGTCGCTTTTACTGTCATCAATAGCGGTAGTTTGGTAGCGGCTCGACCAGGGTTTTTGAAAGGGGTCAATGACAATGTCATCGATTAATTCTTCCGGTTCTTCATGGCGATAAACGCTGCGTTCAATCACATTTCTCAACTCCCGGATATTGCCGGGCCAGTCATATGTATTCAGCTGTTCTAATGCTGTGCGCGAGAAGCCAGAGAAAAGTGGCCGTTCCAGCTCATTGCTCATCGCAATCGCAAAGTGGTTAGCCAGTAAAGCGATATCGCCCTCCCTTAGGCGCAGGGGGGGTATATGCAGTACATCAAAGGCTAAGCGGTCTAATAGATCTGCACGGAACTCTCCGTTTTGCGACATGGTTATCAAGTCAGCATTGGTCGCTGCGACCAGGCGCACATCCACCTGAATGGTCTTATGGCCGCCAACCCGCTCCAGTTCGCCGTATTCAATCACTCTGAGCAGCTTTTCCTGAACACTCTGGGAGCAAGTTGCCAGCTCATCCAGAAATAGAGTGCCTCCATCGGCTCGTTCAAAACGGCCTTTGTGCTGCCGGTTTGCCCCGGTAAAGGCGCCGCTCTCATGGCCGAATAACTCTGATTCCAGCAAGGTTTCGCTCATACTGGCGCAGTTGAGCTTAATAAAGGGGCCATCCCAACGGTTGGATAGAAAGTGCAGGCGCTCAGCGATCAACTCCTTACCTGTTCCGCGTTCACCCAATACTAAAACGGGTTTGTTGAGTGGGGCTACCTGGCTGAGGTGCTCCAGCAAATCTATCAGCAGTGGTGATTCACCAATCATTTGTTGCTTAACGGTATTCATCGCTAAATTTTAGTCTATTTAACTAAAAAATGGTTTTAATATTTTTTCCGGTTTTTCTGAAAAAGCTGGGAATTTTAATAATTTCTTTTTAAATCATAGGGTTATATTTTTTATATGTTGTTGGCACGCTATTCGCTATTAGATATGTGACTCTAGAAAAAGTGTGAATCAGCGCTTTTAGACAGGCAGGGCTATTGAAACGTTTACCCTGCTACGGAAATTTTGATAATCAGGAGTATAGAATAATGGGTATCTTTTCTCGTTTTCAAGATATTGTGAATGCCAACATCACTGCGCTATTGGATAAAGCTGAAGATCCTCAAAAGATGATCCGTATGATGATTCAGGAGATGCAGGAAACTCTGGTTGAGGTACGTACTACATCTGCCAGTGTAATTGCTGATCGTAAAACAGTAGAGCGTCGTTTGGAAAATCTGCAGCGTGAAGCGCAGGAGTGGGAAGAAAAAGCAGGTTTAGCGCTGTCTAAAGGCCGTGAAGACTTGGCTCGTGCAGCTTTGGCAGAGCAATCAGCATTAGATGAGATGGCACAGCAGGCTGAAGTTGAACTGGAACAGATCAATGGGCATCTCAGTGAGTTGGATAGTGAAATTACTCAGTTACAGCGTAAACTGGATGATGCTAAAGCCAAGCAGAAGTCGCTTATCGCTCGTGAGCAAAGCGCCCGTACCCGTCTGGATATGCGCCGTCGCTTTAGTCGTGAAAAGCTGGATGAAGCTTTTTCCAAGTTTGACCAATATGAGCGCCGTATGGATGACCTGGAAGCTGAGGTAGAAAGTTATGATTTGGGTAGTAAAGATTTGGCCGCTGAGATTGAAGAACTGGCCAAAGATGAGAAGGTTGATCAAGCGTTGGCTAAGTTAAAAGCCAAAATGGAGAAAAAAGACAAGGGTGAGTAACCATGTCAGGAATGCTGTTCTTTTTTGTACCCGCTGTCATCTTTATGGGGTTAGTGCTGCCGCTTTGGCTGGTATTGCACTACCTCAGCAAGTCCCGACAGTCTAGAGGTCTTTCGGCACAAGATAGGGAGGCACTGTCAGAAGCTCTGGCAGTGGTTGACAAACTGGAAGACCGAATTGAAACCTTAGAAGCGATCTTAGATGCGGATCATCCCCGTTGGCGGGAAAGAGAAGCCCGAGCCAGGGGAGCCGCATCAGCAAGGAGTCAATAATGTGGAAAGGTAAACCGGGTGGTTACGATATGAATCTGTACCGAAGTGATCGTCAGCGCTGGGTAGCAGGTGTTTGTGGCGGTATTGCCGAGAATATGGGTTGGCCTGTAGGTATGGTCCGCTTGATTGCAGTGACCCTGTTTGTTATCACTGGCAGCTTTGCGGTACTGGCTTATATTTTGGCGATATTCCTGTTGGATCGCCGTGATAAGGTGGTTGACGAGTACGATAGCTATCGTCGGGATCACGGTAAAGGGCCTAAGCCTTCTGGTCTGAAGGATAAAGTATTTAATTACCAGCAATCGGCTGGTGGCCAGGTAAAGGAGCTGTCCGGCAGATTAAAAGAACTGGATTCTCGTTTGCAGAATATGGAAAGTTATGTGACATCGAAAAAATACCAGTTTGATCAGGAACTAAGACGCTCTTAACGGGGGGGAGGAGCGCCCCCTTCATTACCCGCTCTATTTCATTAACTGGTTGAATTATTGCTTTCAACCAGTTAGTGCGATCCCCTCGAATTAACGCATTTGCTTTGTAAGTTTACATAACTTCGTTGCTTGTCAGGCAACATAACTCTGCAAAGAATACATTCCGTAAACAAACCAGAAACACGCTAATAATGCGCTTTTGCCATAATGCGCTTATCGAAAATCGAGATAGCGGATAGCAGAAAAGCAACTATAAATTTGTTCTTCTTTGGTGAGTCGCCATGTTATCCGTTGTGCAATTTGTTAAATGTTAAGGCGAGCATGGATTATGCATACGCAAGTGATTTTAGTTTTGTTCTTCTGTTTCTTGGTCTCGGCCTGTAACTCGAATGATTCAGAGGTGATCGTTCCTGTTGTCATTACTGTGGCTGATGAGTTTTCTGATGGTGAGGATCATGGGTGGCAAGCCGGATTTACTGATTATCCCGTGGGTGAAGATGAATTTTATGAGCTGGCATCTGGTGTCCGAGTGTTGCCAGAGTCCTTGGAGGGGCAGGGATTCATGTTGTCAGGAAATAACCACTCCGACGACCTGATGATGTATATCATGAAACCTGTTTCGGGGTTGGTGGCTGACATTGTCTATAACGTTGCTTTTGAGATTGGCTTTGCATCCAATGCCGGAGCAGGTTGTTTTGGTATTGGTGGTTCGCCAGGGGAATCAGTTTATGTGAAGTCTGGGGCTGCGATTTATCAACCAGTATCGGCTGTCATGGACTCAAATCATCTGCGCTTGAATCTGGATATGGGGGTTCAATCAAGCGGTGGCTCTGATGCGGTTGTAATCGGTAATGTAGGTGTATCAGAAAGTTGTGATGGCGAGACTTATAGCACTAAAAGGCTGGCTAATACTGGGCAAAGTTTTCAGGTTTTGACCGATGAATCAGGTCGGATATGGCTGATATTTGCCATAGATTCAGGTTTTGAGGGAATAAGCACAGTTTATATTACTGATGTGAAGGTTGTTCTTTCACCTAACAGTACTGTTTTCTAATCCGGTTATCGAGGTATTGCTGATCATATAAATATTTTCCTTTTCTTTCAATTTGATTGCAGTGAATTGGCTGTAAGTCTGCTTGGCTGTAAGTGTTATTGTTTCAATCGCAAATAGGCAATATTGCTAAATACCGAGTAGTCACCGAACCCATTTCTTCCGTTGTTTTTCTTTTCTCTTCTTTTGAGTCAGGTTTGACGGTATACAGGCCGTCAAACCTGATGCTTATCTGCTCCGCTAGTGCTATCTCCTTTGATGGGGTGCTTGAGGGGCTTAAGCGAATGAGCCTCACTGATGATTTTTACAAATCAATGACCCAGAATCTCCTCGTCAACAGCTTATGAAAGGGTATTATCGACTCATAGGAAGGTTTACTGAAATCAGTCAGATGTGGAATAGTTGCTGCTTAACTAATAGCCTTGACTTTAAAGCGTCTGTGAGATTCAGGTGATCCGTGCAGACCTCCTTCGGCTAATCAGGAGTGATAATGGAAAAGAAAATTTCAGGTGGATTAAAGCTGAATCGGCTGCGGTATTCGTTATATACGCCGATTTATGATCTGGTGGTTTCAGCGCTCCAGAAAAGCCGAAAAAAAGCCATTGACAGGTTGGATATCGCTCCAAAGAGTAAAATTTTAATTGTTGGAGCCGGTACCGGAGGCGATCTTGAATTACTGCCTGCAGATGCAGAAATAACGGCCATTGATATCACACCTTCAATGTTGAGCCGCTTAAGATCAAAGGCTGCTCAGTTAGATATGTCGGTAAACATTGAGGTCATGGATGCTTCGGAAATGAGTTTTCCTGATGAGCATTTTGATCTGGTGTTGTTGCATCTTATTTTAGCCGTAGTGCCAGATCCTGAAGGTTGTATCACAGAGGCCGAGCGAGTGCTAAAACCCGAGGGGCGGATCTCAATTATGGATAAGTTTGTTCCAGAAGGGCAGCAGGCCAGTTTTTTACGTAAAGCGGCTAACTTATTCACTCGAATCCTGTTTTCAGATATTACGCGTCAGGCAGAGCCTTATCTTCAATTGGCTAAGCTGAAAAAAGTATCGGATGAAGGTGTTTTTCTTTCGGGACAGTTCCGTCACTTGGTAGTGAAAAAAAACCGTCAGCGTTCCGCTTGACGGTATATCGTGTAATATCTTAGCTGCTAATATAAAAGCGGTTAAGATTAATAAGGCGCTGTTTTGGATAATCTGTTGATTCCGCTTTGTTTTGTTACTTTGGAGCTGCCCGGCGCTCAATACCTGCTTCATCCATCATGCGTGTGGAAATCTCCTCAATCGAGAAGTGGGTGGTATTGATGTAAGGGATGCCGTAACGCTGGTACAGCAGCTCTGCTTCAGCTACTTCCTGATCACACTGTTTCATGGACGCATAGCGACTGTCTGGTTTACGTTCATTACGAATTGCAGCCAAACGCATGGGGTCAATGGTCAGGCCGTAAAGCTTATGCTTATGCTGTTTCAGAGCCTTGGGCAGTTCACCGTATTCAAAATCCTCCTCCGTTAGGGGATAGTTTGCAGCACGAATGCCAAACTGCAGTGCCATATAGAGGCAGGTCGGCGTTTTACCACTGCGTGATGGTCCAATCAGGATAATATCTGCCTTGTCGTAATGGCGCGTTCTGCCGCCGTCATCGTTATCAATTGCATAGTGCACAGAATCGATACGGTCTTTGTAAACCTTATCATCTTCTTTTATTGAGTGGGATTTACCCACGCTATAAGAGGACGCTGAACCCAATTCCTCTTCCAGAGGCGCGAGAAAAGTAGAGAAAATATCCAGAGTAAAGGCATTTGCATTTCTCAGGGCCTCACGGACCTTTTTATCGACAATGGTGTCGACTACAACCGGGCGAATGCCATCAAGGTTCGCGACTTCATTGATCTGAGCAACCAGGCGTTCGGCTTTTTCCACCGTATCGACAAAGGGTTTAATGACATAAACAAATTCAGTATGCTCAAACTGTCCGAGCAGGCTTCTTCCCAGAGCCTCAACCGTGATGCCGGTGCCATCTGAAATAAAAAAAGCGGTACGTTTCATAATCGTCTGCAACTTCATGGTATCATTAGGAAAATTATTAAGTTATTGTCGAAGAATTCGTCTGAAAAGCAAGCGCAGGGGAGAATTAAGTTGAACGCATACATCGCGTGGTTCGATCAGCTTGGCATGCAGGATGTTGAGCATGTTGGTGGTAAAAACGCATCATTAGGTGAAATGATCAGCAATCTGGCAGGTGCAGGTGTTACCGTTCCTGGTGGTTTTGCAACGACCGCTCATGCTTATCGTGAATTCCTGAACCATGAAGGTCTGGCTGACCGCATTAACGCCGAATTGGCAAAACTGGATGTGGACGACGTTAACGCGCTGACCAAAACGGGTGCGTTAATTCGTGGCTGGATTCTGGAGACACCATTTCCTCCAGCGCTGGAAACCGCTTTGGAAGAGGCGTACGCACAACTGATGGACGGTAATGAGAATCTGAAAGTGGCGGTACGTTCTTCCGCGACTGCAGAAGATTTGCCGGATGCCTCTTTTGCCGGTCAGCAGGAAACCTTCCTGAATATTCATGGCCTGGACAATATTCGTATTGCAGTAAAAGAAGTTTTTGCTTCTCTGTTTAATGACCGTGCCATCTCTTATCGTGAGCATCAGGGTTTTGACCATGCGCTGGTCGCTCTGTCTGCGGGTATCCAGAAGATGGTACGCAGTGAAACCGGCTCCAGTGGTGTTATGTTTACCTTGGATACAGAGTCTGGTTTCCGTGATGCGGTATTTGTCACTGCGTCTTATGGTCTGGGTGAAACCGTAGTACAGGGTGCGGTAAACCCTGATGAATTCTATGTACACAAGCCAACACTGGCTGCGGATCGTTTTGCAGTATTGCGTCGTAATCTGGGCAGCAAGATGATCAAGATGGTTTACGGCGAAGCGGCAGAAGCCGGTAAGTCCGTTGAAACCGTCGAAGTTGATGCTGCAGAGCGCCGTCGTTTCTGTATCACTGACGAGGAAGTGATGGATCTGGCACGTCAGGCGGTCATCATCGAGCAGCACTACGGTCGTCCAATGGACATCGAATGGGCAAAAGACGGCGACGACGGCAAGCTGTACATCGTACAGGCTCGTCCTGAAACCGTTAAGAGCCGCAGTGATTCCAATGTAATGGAGCGTTACCTGCTGAAGGAACGCGGTGAAGTACTGGTTGAAGGCCGTTCCATTGGTCAGCGTATTGGTAAAGGTCCGGTACGAGTGATTCACAGCACCGATGAGATGGATCAGGTTCAACCCGGTGATGTACTGGTAACCGATATGACAGACCCGGATTGGGAGCCTGTTATGAAACGTGCATCTGCTATCGTAACCAACCGTGGTGGCCGTACCTGTCACGCAGCGATTATCGCCCGTGAGCTGGGTATTCCTGCCGTAGTCGGTTGTGGTGATGCGACAGAGCACCTGGCGACCGGTCAGTCTGTGACGGTATCCTGTGCGGAAGGTGATACTGGCTTTATCTATGCTGGTGATCTGGACTTTGAAAAGCTGACCAACAACGTAGACTCCATGCCGCCGATCCCATTCAAGATTATGATGAACGTGGGTAACCCGGATCGTGCATTCAGCTTTGCCAGTCTGCCGAACGAAGGTGTGGGTCTGGCCCGTCTGGAATTCATTATCAACCGCATGATCGGTGTACACCCGAAAGCCCTGATGGATTTCGATTCCCTGTCACCTGATCTGCAGCGCAGCATCGGTAGCCGTATTGCCGGTTACGAAAGCCCGGTGGACTTCTACGTGCAGAAGCTGGTGGAAGGTATCTCCACACTGGCTGCTGCCTTCTACCCGAAGAAGGTGATCGTACGCCTGTCTGACTTTAAGTCGAATGAATACGGTAACCTGATCGGCGGTAAGCTGTACGAGCCAGCAGAAGAGAACCCTATGCTGGGCTTCCGTGGTGCGTCCCGTTATATCTCTGAATCTTTCCGCAGCTGTTTCGAGCTGGAATGTCGTGCCCTGAAGCGCGTGCGTGACGAAATGGGCCTGACCAATGTTGAGATCATGGTGCCATTCGTTCGTACGCTGGGTGAAGCCCGTGAAGTGATCGACCTGCTGGCCGAGAACGGCCTGAAGCGTGGAGAGAACGATCTGCGTGTCATCATGATGTGTGAACTGCCTGCGAATGCTCTGTTGGCAGATCAGTTCCTGGATTACTTCGACGGTTTCTCGATCGGTTCTAACGATCTGACTCAGCTGACACTGGGTCTGGACCGTGACTCTGGTATCGTAGCCCATCTGTTTGATGAGCGTAACCCAGCGGTTAAAGCTCTGCTGCATATGGCTATCAGTGCTTGTAAGAAAGCCAACAAGTATGTCGGTATTTGTGGTCAGGGGCCTTCCGATCACCCGGATCTTGCCAAATGGCTGATGGAAGAGGGGATCGACAGCGTTTCCCTGAATCCGGATGCGGTGATGGAAACCTGGTTTATGCTGGCAGAGAAATAATAAGAGAAAGAGTAAGTTTTTAACTTTTCTTTCTGATAGCAAAAAATCCAAGCCGGTACAGTCTCTCTGTACCGGCTTTTTAGTCGGTCTTGTATAGTGACGCCCGTGTCCTGATATAATTCCGCGTCTGATTTATCTGTGAGATTAATAGCCCCATGTATATCGATCCCCAGTGGCGCATCCTGACCGTCGGTGATGGTGACCTGTCTTTTTCTGCTTCCCTGCTTAAATATCATCAACCCCAACAGTTGACTGCAACGGTTTATGACCAGCTGGCTGAGCTGGTACAGAAATACGGTGATCAGCACTACCGGGAGCTTTGTAATGAGCAGTGCTCTGTGTTAACGGGATTTGATGTCACTCGGACAGATAGCTGGGGCAAGCTCACAAAAAACAGTTTTGATCTGGTGATTTTTCAGTTCCCTCTGTTACCGGGTTTTAATTCACGGGAAGAGTTTGAGCAAAAATGCGGTGGCTTTGGTTTGAATGCTTTAAATCGAGCGTTACTGCGCACTTTCTTACTGAATTCAGTCGAGCATTTTCTGGACCCAGACGGCGCTGGGCTATGCTATATCACCTCTAAAGATGTTAAGCCTTATCGGGAATGGAGTATCGAAACTTCACTGATTCAGAATACCAAACTGCATTATTACGGTTCTATGCCATTTGATATTGAAAGATTCCCGGGTTACCGCATCCGTAATGTAGACCGAGACAAGCATGTTAAAGACACTAAGGGAATTACCTATGTTTGGGGTCCTAAGGCTGAGAATCTATTGGGAGATAGGCTCAGTAAAGCTAAATATCTGAATAAGGGATACTGTGCTTTGTGTCGCACAGGGCCGTTTGCGAGTGACAGAGATAAGCAAGAGCACGAACAGGCCAGAAAACACCAACAGATGCTGGATTATGAGCGTCAGTGGCAGCAATACCTGAGCAGTGATCTTTCCTTTTAAAGTGCTATCAGTAGGCTTTTACTCTGTAACAAGGGGTAGATAGGTCTTAATTAAGTGATATTCTATCTGATAGATTTTCTCTATCAGATATGCTTATATTTATTCATTGGACAGTTTCAGCGTCTAGGTCAAGAATGGCTTTTATATACTGCTAAGTCATAAGGTCTTCCCAAAAGGCCGTAGAATAAAAGTGAGCTTGCCATGATGAGTCCATTGCAGAAAGTCCAGCAAAAAACCTACGTTGATGAAGTTGTCAAACTGGATAACAACAGTTGGTGGGTATACCGACGTACGGTAGATTTTAACGGTACAGTGAGCCCAACACCGCGTATCGTATTTTTTGCCAATAGCCGCGATGTGGTGGACCAATGGATGGCTAAGCAAAACAGCTGATGCTAATGATTCATAAGTGATGCGCTTTAAAAAGCGATCACTTAGTCAGTAGTGAGACTTGATAGAGGTTGGTTATCAGTCCGTTCGGTTTTAATTTTATTTGCCAGCCAGATCAAACTGATTCCATCCAAACCAAATTCTAAGGAACACGGGCTTAGGTTCGTGTTTCTGCTCGCCTTAAGGAAGTTTGTCCGATGATTCCTGCTTATAGCGTATGCTTTGTAAGGGTTAAAGGGATTTCGGAATGCAATTTTAACAGCGGGATGCCATTTAAAGAGAGTAAGGGGTTTACATGAGCGCAGAAATGACGCCTTTTGAAATACGTCAACAGATTCGAAGTGGTGAGTTCACCGGTAATACGTCCGGTTTTGCTCAGGGATTTGTCCAGGGCAATCTGGCCATTATGCCAAAAGAGTGGGCCAATGAGTTTCTGCAGTTCTGTCAGCTGAACCCTAAGCCGTGTCCAATTGTCGGTATGTCCAGCCAACCGGGTGATTTTATGCTGCCGGATCTGGGCCAGGATGTGGATATCCGTACTGATATCCCTAAATACCGCATCTATGAAAACGGTACACTGGTTAAAGAAGTGACCGATGTTAAAGACTACTGGCGGGATGACTTTGTCACCTTCCTGCTGGGCTGTTCTTTCTCCTTTGAAGAAGCCCTGATCGCTGACGGTTTGGAAGTACGTAATATCACCGAAGGTGTGAACGTGCCGATGTACCGAACCAATATTGAATGTCGTCCGGCAGGTCGCTTTAGCGGTACGACGGTGGTGAGTATGCGTCCGATGAAACCGGCAGATGCGATTCGTGCGATTCAGATCTGTACCCGTTTCCCATCTGTTCACGGTGCGCCACTGCACTTTGGTGATCCGGCTCAGATCGGTATCTCTGATATCAATAATCCTGATTTTGGTGATGCGGTCACCATCAAAGAAGGTGAAGTGCCTGTGTTCTGGGCCTGTGGTGTAACCCCTCAGGTCGCCATTGAATGTGCTAAGCCACCGATCTGTATTACTCATAGCCCGGGTCATATGCTGATTACTGATCTGCCAAACAGCCGTCTGGCCGTACTTTAAGGAGCCCGTTATGACTTTGAAATTAAACTGCGATCTGGGTGAAAGTTTCGGTTCCTGGAAGATGGGATTGGATGAGGCGGTAATGCCGCATATCGATCAGGCCAATATCGCTTGTGGTTTCCATGCCGGTGACCCTCTGGTACTGCAGAAAACCCTGGCGATGGCGAAAGAAAATGGCGTGACTATCGGTGCGCACCCAGGCTACCCGGATCTGGTGGGTTTTGGTCGTCGTAGCATGAAGGTTTCGGCGGCTGAGCTGAAAGCCATGGTGCAGTATCAGATTGCAGCCATTGACGGTATGGCAGCCACGCAAGGTCTGACCCTGAGCTACGTGAAACCTCACGGTGCAATGTACAACGATATGATGGCGGATGCGTCGGTACGCGCCACCATTATGGCAGCGATTGCTGAATACCACCGTCCGGTTGTTTTGATGCTGCAAAGCACGCCAAACGCAGAAACTCATCTGGAAGAAGCCAAAGCAGCAGGCATTGAACTGTTGTTTGAGATCTTTGCTGACCGTTGTTACGACGATGATGGCAAGCTGCTGGCGCGTACTAAGCCAGGCGCAGTACACACCAAAGACAAGATGCTGGCACAGGTTAAGCAGCTGAAAGAGCAGGGCACCGTAACCACCGTTAGCGGCCATACCCTGACTCTGCGTGCCGACACCCTGTGTGTTCATGGCGACAATATGGACGGTGTCAACGCCATTCAGGAAATTCGTCAGTTGATCCAGAGCTGATCCGGCGGATTTAAGGATAGAGGCGTAAATATGGCAACAAAGAAAACCTCAAGCCAGATTGATCAAAGTGCTGAAGCGGGACTTCGTATTGAAGTGGCTGGTGAAAATGCCCTGATCATCTATTTTGGCGACAAAACCAGCCCAGAAGTGTCTGCCCGTGTACAACAAGCGGTGACCATTCTGCAGGAAGAGCTGGGCGATAAACTGATTGATATGGTGCCTTCCTATGCATCTCTGCTGGTGATCTATAACCTGATGCTGGTGGATCATCTGGAAGTGAAAAACCGTATCCGTCCCTTGCTGGCGTCACTGGGTAATGCAGCCAGTGCAGAGGGCCAGTTAGTGACACTGCCAGCGTATTACAGCACCGAATCCGGTCCCGATCTGGAAGGCTTAGCCAAGCGTGCTGAGCTGAGCGTAGAAGAAGTGATCAAGCTGCATAGCGAAACCGAATATCGCGTTTATGCTATCGGCTTTGCTCCCGGTTTTGCTTATCTGGGAGAGGTTGATACTCGCATTGCAGCGCCTCGTCTGTCGACGCCCCGCCAAAAAGTACCTCGTGGTGCGGTAGCGATTGCTGATCGTCAAACTGCGGTTTATCCCGCGGTATCTCCGGGTGGTTGGAATCTGATTGGTCTGTGCCCAACCCGTATGTTTGATCCTGAAGCCGAACCGACCATGCCGGTGCAAGTGGGTGATCGTATCAAATTTAATCCCATCGACCGGGACGAATTCCTGGCCTTGGGAGGTGAGCTATGAGTACCAATCAATCCAGTCTAGCAAGTCAGTCTAACCAAGCCAACAGTGGCTTTAAGGTGCAGCAACCGGGACTGTTAACCCTGATTCAGGATGCCGGTCGTTTGGGTCACCATAGAATCGGTTTGACGACCGGCGGTCCGCTGGATAGTCAGGCGTTTAAATGGGCTAACCGTCTGCTAGGCAATGAGCTGAATGCTACGGCGCTGGAAGTGAGTATCGGTGGTCTGGTACTGACTGCGGAAGTGGATACCTGGATTGTACTGACCGGTGCAGAAATGCCACTGAAGATTAATGGTCAGGAACAGGATCGTTGGCATGCACATCCGGTTAAAGCGGGTGATCAGATTGAAGTGGGTTTCTCAGCCTTGGGCGCGCGGGGTTATTTGGCGGTAGCCGGTGGTTTCCAGGTGGAACACAGCTTCTCCAGTAGCGCGACCGTGACCCGTGAAGGTATCGGTGGTCTGAACGGTGAAAAGCTGCAGCAGGGTGATTACCTGAAGTGTGCTGCGGTAAAGCCTGCACAAACCTTCCGTCTGCCGGAAGCGTATCGTCCAGATTACTCCGACCAGATCACACTGCGTGTCATTACCGGTTATCAGCAACATGCGTTCAGTGATTACCAGAAGCGTGTATTTTTTAGCAGCGAGTACAAGGTCACGGATCGTGCGGATCGCATGGGTTACCGTCTGGAAGGCCCGGAAGTAAAGCCTTCTATCGACGGTATTCTGTCGGAAGGTATCTGTCACGGTGCGATTCAGATTCCTGCCGACGGTCAGCCTATCGTGCTGCTGAATGATCGCCAAACCATCGGGGGTTATCCCAAAATCGGCTCTATGATCTCACTGGATACGGCCCGTATGGCGCAGCTGTTGCCGGGCTCTCGTGTGTCATTTGAAGAGATCACCATAGACGATGCGCACAACCTGCATTGTCTGGCTCATGCCCATTTTGAGCGTATTCAGCCTGAAGCGATCAGCTAATCGACCATTTTGAACGTCGCGCCTGTAGGCGAGAACGTTTTCTAACGTTTCTAGCGATTTATAAAATTAGCAATAAGGCATGCTTTGGCATGTTGGGTAAAAATAATGATTAACGAAGCAGCCCTTTCCAAGCAGATTGAAGATCTGCTGGTGTCCCGCAATCTGCGTGGCATGAAAACCGTCCAACCGGCACTGGCGACGGGTTACTACCTGCGTGCGGCCCGTGTGTTGAACAAATGTAAAGGCCACGTACTGATCGGCACTGGTTTCCCGGTGGTCGATACCTTTGAGACTGATGGCCCTGTAGGTGCGATTGCTCTGTATCGCGCACTGGAAACACTGGGTGCAACTCCGGTAATCGTATGCGGTCCTCCGGTTTCACAAAAGCTGATGGCAGATTTTCGTGTTCATGAGATCCGTGTTGGTGAGCATCAGGAGCGTAAGCTGGAAGCGTTCCAGGCGCTGTACAACTACCACCCGGATGCGGTGCTGTCTATCGAACGTCCAGGTCAGGCCGCTGATGGTGGTTACTACAATATGCGTGGTGAGAGCATCAGCGAGCGCACTGCCTGCTTTGACACCTTCGTGAAAAATGCCAAGTGTCCCACCATTGCCATTGGCGATGGTGGCAATGAGATCGGCATGGGTAATATCTCTGAAGCGCTGAAAGATCTGGATATTATGGCCTCGGCGACATGTGTGGACGAGCTGCTGATTGCTGACGTATCCAACTGGGGCGCTTACGGTATTATCGCTTTCCTGAGCCTGTGGAATGACAAAGACCTGCTGGCAGAAGTGAAGCCGCTGGAGATTCTGCAATATCTGTCCGATCTGGGCAGTGTTGATGGTGTTACCCGTAACAACGAGCTGGCCGAAGATGGTCTGCCGGTGGAAGAGGGTGATAGCATTCTGGTTGAGCTGCGTAAGCTGATCGGCCACGCAAACTAATTGGCTTGGTGTTGAATTCACCAATAAGCATTCACACAAAAGTTTCTCTTTAGCAGATGGCTTCATAGTTCAGCTGCTGGCCGAAAAATATCGAAATACTTTTGTGTCAGTGTGTACCAATCAAGATAAATTATTGTAGGTTGGAAAAGCCGCAAGGCACCTTCCGACAATAATCTGATACCGGAGTCAGTGTCGGATGGCGCTTCGTTTATTCAGCCTACTCTGGTATCGGGAAGGGTGTTAGTAAAAGCTTAAAGGGCACTGAAAGGTAAAGAGCCTATGCGGTTAAGAAACTTAAACACCTTTGTAAAGGTGGCGCGTTTGGGGAGTTTTCATGCGGCGGCTCAACAGCTGCATGCGACTCAGCCGACCATTTCTGCCCGTATCAGTGCTTTGGAAAGTGAACTGGGTACCCAGCTGTTTATCCGTGATAAAAGCGGTACCCGTTTGTCTTCCCGTGGTATTCAGTTGTTGCCTTATGCAGAAAAACTATTGGCGATCAGCCAAGAGATGAAACAGCAGTTAGCCCAGGACAGCCCTCAACGGGGTATCTTGCGGATCGGTATTACGGATACCCTGTCTCATTTATGGTTATCTGAGTTGCTCAAGCACTGGCAGAATCAGCATCCACTGATCTCTTTTGAACTGATCAGTGATGTGACGCCGACACTTATTAAGCAGTTAAAGGATAATCAGCTGGATCTGGCACTGATGGTATCGGATCAAACCCTGCCGGAAGAGTTAGTCACAGCACCATTGTGCAGTTATCCGCAGCATTGGGTGGCATCACCAGACTTAGCCGAGGCGGTGGGGAAAACCCTCGGTGATGATTTTATGGTTGATCCTGAATCTGTTGTGCAATCGATCAGTCAGATCAATGATCAGCGGGTGCGCAGTGTCAGGGATCTGGCACAGTTCCCCGTGTTAAGTTTTCCACGAAATACCCGTCCCTGGCATTATCTACAGCAATTATTTATGCCCTTGGCAGAGATGCCGGTGTTTCATACCTGCAGCTCGGTTGCCAGTTTGTTGACTCTGGTTACTCAGGGAATCGGAGTCGCATTGCTACCGGAACCTATTATCCGTCAAGAGATGGCAGCGGGTAACCTGGTCAAAATAAATGTCGCTGAACAGCCTCCATCCCTGGCATTCTGCTGTGGCTGGCGTCTGGATGATGACCGTATAGTGCCGCAATTATTGGCCGAAAGTGCCCGTGAAATTATGTCTGATAAGGCTTAAGCGGCCTTGTGATGCTAACTTTTTTGACTGGCGCTACCCAATGAAAACACTGTGCTTACTGGAGAAAAAGCGGTTTAAATGGATGCTGTTATCATCTGGTCTGTACCAGCGTTAAAAATGGCACCTGTTGTTGCAGTGAAAAAGCGGTACTCCAATAGGATAAAAAAGATTTATTTCCTATTTTTTTGCTAAATATAGAGATGTTTTCTTAAGTTTGTTTTGCTATTGAAAGCAAAATGTTTTCTTGGCTAAACTGCCATCAGCTAAGAAAACAGCCATAAGCCCCTGGATAAAGGGTTCGCAATTGAAGCCTGTTAACTCGAAACAGAACAGGTTGAAAATAGTGCGGAACGTTTATCGAGTGGGTAGAGCTGTTCGGCCAAAAGAAAAAGTCTGATCTGCTAATACCTTGTTCGCATTAACAAATTGCGGTGAGCAGAATCAGGTCGTTTCGCTGAGTAAAACCTTGTGATCAGCACGTTACCCGCTTTGTACTATTTTTAAATATAGGTTTAGTCCTGGCTGATAATGGCGTGCTTTTAAACAACGTGATCCGCGTTGTTGGGTCTGGCAACCGGGGTTTTATTTGGCATCCAATAATGAGTGAGAAGGAAAGGTCATATGAGCATCGCGTACCTGAATGGTGAATATCTACCGCTGGCAGAAGCCCGCATTTCTCCACTGGATCGTGGCTTCCTGTTTGGTGACGGTATCTACGAAGTGATTCCGTACTACAATGGTCAGTCTGTAGGTTTGATGCCTCACATTGAGCGTATGATCAATGGTCTGGCGGCTATCGAAATCAAAAGCACGTTGACCGCTGATGATTGGAAAACTCTGCTGGACGATCTGATCGCCCGTAACAGTGAAGTGGGTGAGAACCTGGGTGTATACGTACACGTATCCCGTGGTGCTGATGTTAAGCGTCTGCATGCTTACCCAGAAAATGTAGAGCCAACTATTTTCGCGTTTGCTTTCAAGATCAAAGATCCTGAGCCAGCTGACCGCACTCAAGCGCACCAGTACAGCATGATCACCACTGAAGATCTGCGCTGGCAGCGTTGTCACATCAAATCTACCGCTCTGCTGGGTAACGTGATCCACTATCAGGAAGGTCACGCTGCAGGTGCTGATGAAGCGATGCTGTTTAACGCTAAAGGTGAGCTGACTGAAGGTAGCTCCACTAACGTATTTATCGTTAAAGATGGCGTTGTGGTGACTCCTATTCAAGACAACCAGATCCTGCCGGGTATTACTCGTCGCATCGTTCTGGACAGTCTGAAAGCAGACGGCTCTATTCCGGTTGAAGAGCGTATTGTCACTATGGATGAAGTGCGTGCTGCTGATGAAGTTTGGATCACCAGCTCTTCTAAAGAGATCGCGCCGGTGACTAAACTGGACGGTAAGCCTGTGGGTAATGGCGAAGTAGGTGAAGTGTGGGAAAAAGCTTTCAAAATCTACACCGCTGCTAAATTTGATGCATAAGATCTGACTGTTTAATCCTTATTAATCATAGATTCTTACGCCTAAGGCGACGACTTGTTGTGATACTCAGACCTGATTGTTAAGCCGGGTCTAAGTAAAGCTACGGTCAGCCTCAAAACGCCTATCACTGAGCATTGAAGTGGTAGGCGTTTTTTTATCTCTAAAGCTATTGGGCCTGCAAGAAGCTCCACAGGTTTTAACTGCTCAAAAATCAATCTGATCAACCAAGCGGTTGAGATCGACATATCAGGCATCAATCCAGCGACAGCTTATATGCAAAGGTGGAGCTTATGTAAGGGTGTAAGGGCGGGGCTAAAGGGTGGTAAAATAGAAATATGATCATAATCTAATAAAGTGGTTTTTCACCCATGCTAACTGATTCAAACATCGCAGATAATACTGAAGCTATCTCAGACAACGCTAAGGCTCGAGCGCAACCTGACTTTCCTGTCTCAGCTAACCAATACCCGGTTAATGAATTCGATAACTACCACGCCCATCTCTATTACGATGCAGATAGCGTCGCTTTTGCAGCTCGGCTGCGGGAACAAATTGCAGAAAAATTCGATTTGTCCGTAGGCCGCCTACATGAAAAAAATGTCGGTCCTCACCCCATGTGGAGTTGCCAAATTACCTTCACGGGTAATGATTTTGATCGTTTTATGCCTTGGTTGGATCAAAATCGTAATGGCATGACCGTTCTGGTTCATGGGGTAACGGACAATGCTCTGAAAGATCATACTGAGCATGTTTATTGGCTGGGGGAGGCTGCTGAGCTGGATACTTCGATTTTTCGCTAGTGGTAATCCCTATCCTGACACAGGTGGCATGTCTTCTCTTTATATTGTTCTGCAAAGATGCTGGGGTGAAAGGTGAAAGAGCAGCTTACACAGGACTCTTGACGGATTCAGTGTGCCGTTGATTCTTTTCTACAAATTCTTGCACTCGGTTGATAGACTGCCTTAACTATCTGACTATTCAAAGTAATAGGTGTTTTGGTGCAACAACAATTTACTCCCGCTCAGTCTGACTTTATTCATCATACGCTGGATAAGAATTGTCATGCCCGTGTTATTGCTGGTCCGGGCAGTGGTAAAACCACGACCTTGTTGGGACGGGTAAAGTATCTGCTGGACTCGGGTATTCAGCCCTCCCGGATTCTGGTACTGGCCTTTAACCGCAATATTAAAAATCAATTTGAACGTAAGCTCTCCAGTTTGTTTTTTCAGTCCGAAAGTTACTCGGAAATTCCCGTGGTCAGTACTTTTCACGCCTGGGGGATTAGCCTGACCTATGAACTGTTTAAGATAAGACCCGACGATTCTCTTATCCTGAGCCATGAACCGGCGGATACCACCAGTTTGTCGATCCTGTTTAAAGGCATCTTTCGTGGCGGTGATTATGGTAAAAGAGGCGTAAAGGTCGTTCAAAAAGAGCGCAATGAGCTGATTAGTGCCGCCACTGTGTTGGACGTTTTGCCCGAAATTGCCGAGCAGGTTGAGTGGTTTAATGAACACTGGGCATCACGTCATGAGCTGATTGAGCATTGTGTTTATATCATGACCACCTATCGCAATATGATAGGCATGATAGGGGATATGCACGACAAGCGACCACCAGAGGTCGATACTCTGGAATGGGATAAATTAGTGAGTTTTGTTTCGCTGGTAGATGAGTATCTGGTATCCCGTGGCGTAACCCTGTTTGAAGATCAGATCTATCGTGCTGCCATGTATCTGTCCCGTTCCGTTCGCGCACGACAGTATTTGGAGGGTAAATACGATTATATTCTGGTGGATGAGTTTCAGGATGTCTCTGAGGTGTCTCAGTTCCTGATTGTTTGCGCCTGCAGTAAGCAGTGTCAGCTCAATGCTGTAGGTGATCCCCGTCAGAGTATTTTTGAGTTCGCCGGTTCTGATCCGCAATATCTGGTCTCGGGTATCGATTATTCACTGGGTCATATTCAAACCTATTATCTGTCCGAATCCTTCCGTTTTGGTAAGCAGATCGCGAACTATGCTAACAGGATTGGCCAAAGTCTAATGATGTCAGCTGCTTCTACCGGTGCTTATGATGATGGCTATGGTTACGACGATGGTTATGATGATCTGGATTTCTTTGATGAACACCACTCAGCCCTAACCGCTGATCAGGCCAATATTGTCGGTCTTAAAGTGCGGGACTCTGCTTATATTGAGCATGATGGTCAAAAGCTGGCGGCGATCACAGCTCAGTGGCTAACGACCAATAAAAGTGTGGTGTATATCGTTCGTACCCACGATCAGAAGATGGATGCCGAAGCTTTTCTGGTTAAGGCAGGTCTGCACTTTAAGCACAACGCTTCAGGTCGTCATAAAAGCCTGGTGGATAGCCTGTTATTTATTCTGGATTGCTGGACAATGGGAGGAATTGTCGGCGAGAGACCGCGTTTCTGGCACTATGCCGAAGGCCCAGCGGTCAATCCAGCTGTGCTGAGGCAGGATTCTGATAATCCAGCGGAACAGTTTGAGGCTTTTGTGCGTTCCTTTTTGTTGGTGGAAAAGCTTAAAGCGATTTCGCCCACCGCAATCCTCTTAGCGATGAATGAGCGTATCTATGAAGAGGTTCTGCGGGATTGTTGCGCTTTTTTGAGCCGCTATGGCCAGGAATTAACCAAATCACAGTTAGCCCGGATGATGGCTGAGCAATTTATAGAAACCATTGCCTCTCGTTATGATAAACAGTTGTGTGAAATTCAGGACTCAGAAAACTATATTCATGTGGAAGTTGCACACCGGGTAAAAGGCCTGGAGTTTGATAAGGTGGTGCTGTTTGATTTCTCCGAGGGCGTCTTTCCCTATGCCCGTATGCACTCCGAAGTGGATGAGGCTGGTGCGCCGAGTATTTTAAATGACGAAGATTATATTACCCAAGAACGGCGTTTGGCCTTTGTTGCCTGCACCCGTGCCAAGGAAGAGTTGATTTTCTATATACCTTCCGGTCGAACTATGTCACGCTTTCTTGCAAGCTAACTGTCAATTTGTTGTAACCACTGATTCCAGTCCGGTACGCTTGGATCAACGGCTCGAAACAGAGTAATTCCACTACCGGCCAACTGTTCTTCGGCTTGATATTGTAGCGCCCATCGGTCCATAAACCTGCCTGATCCTGAGTAATCACAACAGAGCCTGCTGTACCGGTAAAACCCGAGATCCAGCATCGCCCCTGACAGTGATCAGCCAGATATTCACTGCTATGTGGATCGGAGTCTGGGATTAGGTAAGCATCCAGCTGATATTCCTGCATCTGTTCACGCAAGGCGATTTGAAATTGTGCTCAAAAAACGTCCTTTGGTGTTGTCTCAAACCATTTTTATTATATTGGTAAATGGCCATTGTATATTTTATACAATTTATGAGCTGGCCAATTATCGTGATAGACACAGTCAAGAGATGAAGCTTGGATTCAAGAATAGGGCGTTATGATTGTGCGGAAGGAGCCAAGTCAATTACCAGAGAATTGCCCTGCAAACGGTTATAAAAGCAGAGGTAAAAGTGGGACTGATTGTTTGGCCTCAAGGCCCGAAAAGGATACAGTCCATCAAGAGTGTCAAAGGCTGTATCCTTTAGAAAATTAGATCAAACATAGGTTATACATCACTCAATATTTGACTCTATCGGAGCTGGCGCTTAACGATTAGCCAGAGAACCGATGTGAAAAGGCGGCAGTTCTTTTGCAAAGAAGGCTTTAAATTTTTTGATCAGGGAATTAATCAATTCATTTGTGTACTCTGCACGCAGATCATAGGCTTTTTGAACATAGTAGTCGTGATCTATTTCACCAGCATCATTCAGTTTTACTTCAATGTTGTCGTACACAGTGCTTGCCTCATCAGGGGGTGTCTCAATTTGATTGGGCTATTTTATGACTAGACTTTAGTCGATACAAACGATGAATTTTTCACTTATTGATGAGAAAAACTAAAGCTTTGGATGTTGATAGCGAAGGGGAGAAAGCCCCTTCTTATTTCATAATCCAAGGCAACGTTTAAGAGTGTGGGTTACTTGGCTGCCAGCTCAATCTGTGTTGGCAGTGGCCGCAGGCGCAGTTTACAGTTAATGCTCCGCTGGCCTTCGATGTTTCAACCCTAAGCACGTCTCCGCACTTAGGGCAGGTTGTTTCTATGCCTTGTCCTGCGTTAAACGCTTCAATGGCTGCAGTGATTTGAACCAGTTGTGGAAACTGTTTCAACAGAGCCTCCGGGATTTGATTCTGAGTATTAATAACCGCCTCGCTTTTCTATCAGTCGCACATCTTCGATCATTTCCTGAGCTTCCGCTTCAGTAATACCCCATTTATAGCGGTTTTGCAGCATAACGATGCGTACTTCAATTTCAGCATCGGTGACACTGGCTGAGCTGATGGAGATGCCCTTTTTCTGCTGTTGGGTATGTAGCAGCTCTTCACGCAGGATACGAGGATTATTGATATGTAGTTTGCGTATCATAATTAAGTCACTGCCCAGCGTCGCAGCATGCATAAGGTGAGCTTCGATACCAGACATTCTGGCAGCATAGTCCAGATATTCCTCGGCTTCCTGATTGCTGCGAATCTCTACCTCAAGCTCATCGGCTTCTCTTAGTACATCCTTCAGTGCTTGCTCACGGCTGACCTGAATACTGGCGTCAGCGGTAGCATTGGCTTGCAGAGCCAGCTCAACATTGGACAGACCTTTATCTGCATAGCCGAAGACACTAAACAGTGACAGTGCAAAGGTTAAAAAGAGTGTTAAACCCAATCGTTTTTTCATCGTGCTTCCTTTTTAATCATCCGATAAATCGTTTCGTGATAGGTGTGTGATAGATGCGCCGCCACTTTAGAAGATTCAAAAAAGGATGGGTATTACAGGGGATTACGTCCTTCGGGGTGACATATGGCCCGAGAATATCGGTTTATCTGTTGGGTAAAGGTTAGTCATCTGTACTATAACGAATAAAGTCAATGCACTTAGGAGCATACTTATGTCGTTACGTTTAAAAGCCTGGATTCTCGTGGCTCTTATTCTTGCCGCTTTGCTTGGCATGATGTTAACCGGCTTATTTACCTTGAGGTTGGCCAGTGATTCCGATAACAGAGCACGGGTTGAGCAGTTGCTGACTTCAACCTACAGCACCGTGGTTCAAATTGAAAAATATGTGGCAGAAGGGGCCATGAATGAAGCCAGTGCCAAGGCGTTGGCAACGCGGATTTTAAGAGAAAACAAGTACAGTGATTCAGAGTATGTCTATGTCGCCGATGAAAAAATGAATTTTGTGGCGACACCTCTGGACCCTCAGCTCCACGGCACCAGTTTCCATGATTTTAAGGATGGCAATGGCGACAGTGTCGGTCAGATCTTATTAAATGCGGTCAGTAAAAACGCATCCGGTACGGCTTGGTATGAATGGACGCAAAAGAAAGAGGACGGCTCGATAGAGGACAAGTTATCTATCGCACGTAAAACGCCTCTCTGGGGCTGGTATGTAGGCACGGGTATAGGATTTCATGAAGTGGATGCCCGCTTTTGGTCAACAGCACAATGGCAGGTGGTGATCTGCTTGCTGGCAGCCGGTATTTTGGGCGGTGGTTTTCTCTACTCGACCCAGAGGCTGCTTGCCCTGTTAGGTGGTGAGCCTAAGCAGGTGCTTGCAGTTGTACAAGCGGTATCCAATGGTGATTTGACAGGTGATTCAGCTTTACCCGCTCAGGTGCATAAAAGGTCTGTATTAGGTTCAACAATCAGGATGCGCTCTGCACTGGCAGAGATTGTGCAGTCGCTTTCGGGTACCGCATCTGAACTCAGGCAATCCACTCAGGGCACAGAGCAGCGTATCGGAGAGATCTTCCAACGTTTCGAGCTGCAAAACCAGGAAACAGATATGGTCGCCAGTGCAATGACACAGATGACCGCATCGGCTCAATCCGTTTCGCAGAATGCTAATGCCGCCGCTCATGAAACACACACGGCGGAAGAAGAGGGCAGTAAGGCCAGCGAGGTCGTTCAGTATACCGTTCAGTCTATCGACAACCTGGTCGGGCAGATCCATCAGGCTAACGAGGCGATTACGAGTTTAGGTAATGACGTTGAAAATATCGTATCCGTTCTGGATGTGATTCGCGGTATCGCAGAACAGACCAATCTACTGGCCCTGAATGCAGCCATTGAAGCCGCCCGTGCCGGTGAATCGGGCCGGGGCTTTGCGGTGGTGGCCGATGAGGTGCGTGCTCTGGCGGGGCGTACTCAGGAAAGCACGGAAGAGATTCAGCAGATGATTGAAAGCTTGCAGTCAGGATCAAAAAAGGCGATTGCCTCGATTGAAGCCAGTACATCATCCAGCCAGGGCACCGTCGAACAGGTTCAACAGGCAGAAAGTGCGTTGCAGCAGATTGCACAATCATTAACGGCGATTTCTGATATGAACAATCAAATTGCCAGCGCGGCTGAACAGCAAAATCAAGTTGCTGATGATATCTCTAAACGGATTAATATGATCTCTGAGAGTGCCAGCGAAGCATCGGATCTGGTGGCGATGGGACGGGATGCCGCAGGCCGTTTGGTACTGCAAAGTGATAACCTGGATAAAATTGTCGGCCACTTTAAACTGAAATAGTAACTCAGACTGAAATAGTGACTCGGGCTGAAATAGTAACTCAGACTGAAATAGTGACTCAGACTGAAATAGTGACTCGGCTTGAAATACACTTTAGAGATGGCGTTGTTTAAAACAACGGGAAAAGGGAAAATTTAGATCGTTTCAGATCTCAGATAAAGCTCCGAGGCTGGTGGTTAGCCTCGGAGAAGTCAGGCCTATCGGGCTATTTAATTGCAGCGACAACCGATATTTCGACCAGTAGCTCAGGCGATGCCATCTTAGCCTCGACACAAGCCCGCGCGGGGGCATGGCCCTCAGGCACCCAATTATCCCAGACAGCATTCATGCCCTGGAAATCCGCCATATCTTTAACATAGACGGTGGCCGATAAAATATGTTCGCGGGAGCTGCCAGCAGCCTCCAGTAAAGCATCCACTTTGGCCAGCATGGTTTCGGTTTGGCCTGTGATATCTGCACTGCGATCTTCCGCGACCTGGCCGCACAGGTAGATAGTGCCATTATGGATCACAGTCCGGCTCATACGGGCGCTGGTTTCAAAACGCTGGATTGTCATTAGGGTTTCCTTTGTTATTTGATTTCAATGTGTGTTTGATAAAAAAACTGAGGTGAGGCGCTATGGCTCACACCTCAGCTAAGGCATGCTATAAAACATGCAAGCAGGGTGATGCTATGAACGGGACGTCATGGCATAAAGCATTGCCAGAGGGTATAGCCCTCTCGTTTTAATTCTGTTGTTAACAGTGGGGTCACAGCTATTTATTGAGCCAGATCCGCCAGTTCCTCCAGCGTCAGCGGCTTAATCGGGCTGCGAATCTGGTAGTAACCCACTTCTTCCGGGGTTTTTCCCTGAACCTCGGCAATCAGATTTGATACCGTTAAACCACACATTCTGCCCTGACAAGGCCCCATACCTGAGCGGCAGAACGCTTTGGTCTGATTAGGGCCTGCGATGCCTTTAGCCGCAATTGCTCTGATTTCGCCTGCGGTGACCTCTTCGCAGCGACAGACAAGGGTGTCATCAGCGGGGGTGAGAAATTCGTCAGCAGGCTGATAGAGCTGGTCTAGAAATGGCCGAATTGCTTGCTGTTTATCTAGCAGTGATCTGAACGGTTCTGCGTGCTTAAGCAGTTGATCTTCGGTGAGATAACCCAGCGTTTGGGCAATTTTTAATGCCGCTATCCTGCCCTGATACTCTGCTGCCTTAGCTCCGGCGATACCGCCGCCATCACCCGCAATAAAAATATCTGCATGAGAGCTACGGCCCCAGGTATTTTTTTCCGGTGCCCAGCACTGTTGCAATGTATTCCATTGATGTTCCAGTCTCAATGCGCGACTCAGCTGGACATTGGGCACCACGCCTTGATGAACCAGTAAGGTTTGACAAGGCCGGTGATGGATCTTGCCATTAACCGAATATTCCACCTGCTGTAACAATTCGATCGGTTGCATATCTGGCTTAGCGGGATCAAATGCCTTGACGCTGGGCTGCCCATCAGAACAGGACAACGCTTTCAGGCCCGTCACATGCTTTTCGTAGTGGATACCGGCTTGTTTCAGCTCTAACAGCAGCTCCAGGCCTTTTTTCAGCAACGGGAGGTTCTTTAGTGCGCCGGGCAGATATTTCAGTGCCTTGCGATAACGTCCTTTCGGCGTTGTATCCAGTACAGCAGAGATCTCAACGCCAGCACGATGAAGCTGAGCGGCGATCAGTAACAGCAGAGGGCCACTCCCGGCAAGTACTAACGGCATCTTAGGTGCCAGAGCACTTTGTTTGAGCAGAATCTGAGCGGAACCACAGGTCATCACGCCCGGCAGCGTCCAACCGGGGAAGGGCACAGGACGTTCCATGGCACCCGTAGCAATCAGAATCTTGTTCGCGTTAATACGCCGACTGGTGTTGCTGGTCGCCATTGGGTTCGTCTGGGATGTTTGTTTAACCGGCGAGCCGCTATTTTCCGAGTCAGCGCTGTTAGTGGCAGCAAAAGTCTGCTGACTAAAGCATACGCTTTGATCCTGCTCGATGGACCACACCATACTGCCGGAAAAATAGTGTAACAGGCCTTGGGTAACGGCGTTATTTGAGTCCAATGCCTGATGCAGATCAGCCAGAAGCTGACGCCCCGCGTAGTAATCCGGCCCCAGTACTTTTTCATCCTGTAGCGCTGTTTGACCAATGGCACGATAGATCTGACCACCGGGGTTCGGTTGTTCATCCAGTAACGCAACGCGTAAGCCGTGTTGGCAGGCGGTACTGGCCGCAGACATACCCGCAGGGCCAGCACCAATAATCACCAGATCGTAGCTCGATTGCGCACCTGCTGCATTGGGGTTTTGTTGTGTCTCAATCGATAAGGATGCGGTTGTATTCATAGTTATCACTGCGCTTGTTTTTATACGGATCAAGATAAGTTGTTGTAGGTCGGAAAAGCCGATAGGCGCCTTCCGACAATAATCGGATATCGCAGTCAGTGTCGGATGGCGCTGCGCTTATCCAGCCTACTCTGATATCAAGTAACTTATCGGGAATGATATTAGCTGGCCTATCTGTCAGGTGTATTTGGCATCTATCTGCCTGATAGCTCACGGGCCTGATGCTGACGTTTAATCCGCATCCCTTCCTGTACTGTGGTCATACAACCCTGAACGTTTTCTATGCCATCAATTTCCAGCAGGCATTCAAAGCAGACACCCATCATGCAGTAGGGTGCGCGGGCACTGTTGCCTACGGTGGTTGTGCGGCCATAACGCAGACCCGAGGTTAATACCGCTGCGGCTGCGCTGTCGTTGGGCTGCATCTCTACCGGCTGATCATCAACATAAACCGTTACGGTTTTCCCGGCCTGCTCTGTTTCTGTACGGGTTGCCAAGCGCTTAAATGTGGCAACCTCTTTAACATCCGAAGGTGATGAAATGGCCGATTTAGCCGTTAAAACGTTGTCCATTGAAGGCCTCCAACGGTAGTTCGGTTTTATTATGTGAAATCCAGTCAGCGATAGGGCCTTGATGCAATGCGCCCAGTGTTACACCACTGTGGCAGGTCACAACATAAGCACCGGGATGGCGAGTCGATTCCTGATAGATAGGGTAGCCGTCTGGCGTCATTACCCTAAGAGCACCCCAGGTACGTACCAGTCGAACTTTATTTAAAACCGGGTACATCTTACGGGCACGGTTAGCGATCTGAGCCAGTACCTCAATGCGGGTATCAGTGATAAAGCCCACATCTTCTTTGGAGTCACCAATCTGAATGGTGCCTTCGTTGGTCTGACGCACATGACCCGTGGGGTAATTCAGCAAGGGTTTCAGGCGTTCACTGATCAATACCTGGCCCAGATTGGGTTCAACCGGAGCGTGCAGGCCAACCATAGGTGCCAGCTCTTTATTGCCCAGTCCCGCCGTTAATACCACTTTGTCGCAGTGCCACTTTTGATCCAGTCCTTTATCGTGGCAGGTCACCGTAAAGCCCTGATTCAGTGGTTTGATATCCGTGGTCTTACCGGAGTGAACAATACGTCCGCCGGACTGTAAAAACTGTTCTGTCATCGCACGGTAGAAGAGCAGCGGGTTCACATGGCCATCTTCAGGGCCCAGTGTCGCACCGGCCACTTCAGGGCCTGCTTCTGGCTCAAGCTCTTGTACCTGTTTCAGATCCAGCACCTGGAAGGGGTAATCACCCCCTGCCGCTTGCTGCATCTGTTGTAGCATCTGTTGACGGTTATTCAGCTCTTGTTCTGTCAGACAGAAGAAGAGACCGCCTTTCTGTTGTAGCTGAATATCGATACCTGTGCTGTCCAGCAGTTGATCGGCCAGAGAGCGCCACAGGCGAGCGGACTGACGGCTAATGGCGGCGTATTCCGGTAGGGTATCGCCTTTGCCCTGAACCCAAACCAGACCAAAGTTGCCTTGAGAAGCGCGCAGGGCGATATCACTTTCATCCAGTACCACCACCTGATGACCGTTACGTGTCAGACCCAGTGCGATAGCCAGACCGACAATGCCACCGCCTATAACAGCCACTTCAGCAGTATTCGTGGCCGTATTTGGATTAGAACTTTGCATTGCTTTTATATCCGTTTCTTAAACTGATCCCGATATGTCACCTGAGATATCGAGTGCGAACCCGAGTAGGCTGGATAAGCGAAGCGCCATCCGACGCTGAGCTTGCATTCAAACGAGTGCTTGCATCTGACCCACATTATTGTCGGAAGGCACTTGGCGGCTTTTCCGACCTACAGAACGTTTTAGGGATTAGGCATAAAGGTTGTCTCAACAGCGGAAGAATGCTCATGCTGCGCTATCTGTGTTGAGACAACCCGTTAAAGGCTTACTTCAGGGCTTGTTTGATGACACCATTGGCCCAGTCAGCACCGATATCGTTCATGATTTCAGGCCAAACCTTTTCGCGTACCACTTTGGCGTGGGCTGCGATCTGTGCATCAGATACAGGCACAATGTTGGCTCCGGCTTTTGCTAGCAGCTGCTCGTTCTTCTTCTGATCTTCACGAGCGGTGATCCAACGGGCCTGTTCAAAACGGTCAGCCGCAGCTTTCAGCTGCTCTTGCTGGCTATCGCTCAGGTCAGACAGCACCTCTTTGTTGATGATCAGGAACCACACCTCAAAGTGAGTATTGATGGGCAGGTAGCTCTTGGTTACATCACGGAAAGAAGCGTAGTAACCTTCCGCACCAGAACCCATCACACCGTCTACCACACCGGTTTGTACCGCGGTAAAAGCTTCAGAGAAGGGCAGAGGCGAACCGATAAAGCCGATATTGTCAGCGGTCAGCTGGAAGGTTTTGATCGGTGGCACACGCAGCTTGGCGTTTTTCTCAACGGTCGGATCGGCAGCACCGGAAACCTCTTTATTCAGTGATACACCACCGAAGTAAACCGGCCAGGCGGCCAGTACCTCAATATCCTGCTTACCGTACAACTCAGATACGGTGTTACGCATGGTGGAGCCTTTAGAGAAAACTTTTTCGGCCTCGCCCCAGGTGTTGACCAGATAAGGCATATAGATCAGCTGGAAGCGCTTATCTGCACCGGAAGCCGGTGGCTGAACCGCCATATCAATGGCACCCAGGCTGACACGCTCCTGAACAACGGTGTAGTCACCCAGCGCACTGGCGGGATAGATTTTGACCTTTACCTTACCATCGGTGGCGCTTTTAACATCTTCAGCAAAACGCTTGGCATCCAGATCAATCGCCGTTTCCTGAGGACGTACGTGGGACAGTTTCAGTGTTACCGCTTCTGCTACTGTGGTCAGAGAAGCGGACAGCGCTGCGGCCAGGGCCAGTTTTTTCATCAGGTTTGTTTTCATTATTTTCTCCTGCTTTTCAGCATATCTGGAAGGCAACCATGGAAAGCGCCTTAGAAAGGCATTCATGGGGTAGTTCCAGACGGTTTTTTTATGAGTCGATGACTCTTGCTTAGTGGATCAACACTCCTGGCCTGTGCTGCTTGCGCACTTCTAAATCGAAGGCCACAGGCTCGGAGTGGGTTAAAACCTTTGTTTTAGAACTGTTAGCTGTGTTTAATAACTGTTTTAGTACCCAAACATGCGTGGAATAAATTCCGACAGATCCGGCCAAACCGATACCAGCACCACCACAGGGATGTAGCCGAATAGAATCAAAGTCATGGCGGGTTTAATCAGCTCGGTAAACTTCACCTTGCCGATACGTGCACCCAGATAGAGGATGCTGGCGTAAGGTGGTGTTACCCCACCCATAGCGGTGTTAACACCCATAATGGCGGCGAACTGAATCGGGCTAACACCCAACGCAGACATCAGAGGTAACAGCAGTGGTGCGGTCAAAATAATGGCGGTGATATCGTTCACGATCATGCCGATGCCAAACAGGAACAGGTTGGTCAGAATCAGCAGCAGAACCTTGTCATCGGTGATTTCGAAGATCTTATCCACCATCATCTGAGGGATATCTTCCATCACATAGATCTGGCTCAGCATCAGACTGAACAGCACCATGATCAGGATGGCACCTATCGCAGAAGCAGACTCTTTGCCGGACTCCAGCAAAATCTTGAAGGTCAGGCCCTTGTAGATCATAAAACCCACGGGCAGGGCGTAGATCACAGCAACTGCAGCCGCTTCTGTTGGCGTCATAATGCCGCCGTAGATACCGCCCAGAATGATCACCGGCATCAGCAGGGCAGGGATGGCATTAATGGTTTTCTTACCGCCCTGCTTTAACAGTTCGGAGAACTCCAGCGGCTCATCCAGTACCAGTGGGAACTTGCGCGCCATAAACAGATTGACGATGCAGAAATTCAGCATAATCAACAGACCAGGGCCCAAGGTCGCCAGGAAGCTGGCCAGAATTGAGGTATCCGTTACCCAGCCGTAAACGATCATGGTCACGCTCGGTGGAATCAGCAGACCCAATACCGAAGAGTTAGCAATCAGCGCCGTGGCATAAGCTCTTGGATAGCCCTTACGCTCCATCTCTGGAATCAGCAGGGGACCAATAGCGGCAATACCCGTTAAACCACTGCCTGAAATTGCACCGATAATGGCGCAGCTGACAGAAGCCACTACACCCAGACCACCGCGTACCCGTCCGATAAAGACGTTCACAAACTGCAGCAGACTGGCGGCAATACCGCTGACACTCATAATGGTGCCCGCAAAGACAAACAGCGGAATCGCCAGTAGTACCGGGTTGGTTAACTGACTAAACCCCCACAGCATCATACCGCGCATAGTGGCTTCGCCGATCACCGTCATCACGATCAGACCCGCACCAAAACAGAACGGCAGTGGCACACCCAAGGTGAGCAAAAGTACCAGTACCCCGAAGGCCAGAATGGCAATCTCAACCATTGTTTTGCTCCTTGTTGTATCCCTTGTTTACTGACTCATTGACGTTCGAAGACGGATCTAACACCTGCATCTCATCCAGCTCATCAGTAGTCGGTTGTTGCAGATGCGCAGGCATAGGGCGCTGGCCCAGCAGACTCTGAACATTGCGCACCAGATGCCACAGGGTGAACAGCGTCATCAGTACCAGGCCCAAAAAGAGCGCGGATTCATAAACAATGGTTGGAATATAAAGGGTTGGACTTTCCTTACCCACGCGCATGGCGTAGTTAAAGTATTTCCAGGCCCAATAAGTTAACCAGCAGGAAATAGCGATACTGATCACCTCAGAGATGATATGCAGTATCAGGCGGGCACGGTCTGTACTGAGGAAAATCTCCAGTACATTGGCGCGGATTTGGGTATCTTCACGGGAAGCATTAACACTGCCCAGAATATAGAGCCAGATGGTGGGAATCAGCGCAGCTTCCTCCAGCCCCATCACAGGCATCTCGAAGACATAGCGCGTCAGCACCTGAACAAACTGACTCACTGCGACCGTACTGATCAGTGCGGTCAGGGTATAGCGGAAGAACTTCTCCATCAAAACCTCTCGTTTTTACATCTAAACAAAAGACCGCTGCTCTGTACTGAGCAGTCGAACGCTTGTCTAGTTGGGTCTGTTTTATTGTGTTGAGTAGGTGAGAGGAATGATGGTTTTTTAACCAAATAACATCAAATCGTTTGTTTTCATGATTTAATAACATAGTATTATTAACTAGCCTAAAAGCTCGGCCTGAAGGGCTGAAAAAATAGAATCGACCGATAAAAAAATCTCAGCACGCAACACGACAGTGGATAACGCATGATGAGCGCGGCGAATAACTGGCTAATAACCGACAAATAGCCAGCAGATAACCGGAAAATAACAAAGAGAGGGAGAAAAACGTGGCCAACCTAACCTACCGACAGATTGAAGCCTTTCGCGCCGTAATGATCAGCGGCACGACGAGTGGCGCAGCGGATATCCTGTGTGTCTCACAACCCGCCGTCAGCCGCCTGCTTAGCGACTTTGAAGACACCGTCGGCGTGCCCATGTTTGAACGCCAGAAAAAACGCCTCGTACCCACACCAGAAGCCCATATGTTCTACGCCGAAGTAGAACGCGCCTTTATCTCCCTGGAAAAACTCAAACGCGCTGCCGACGAACTGCGCGAACTGCACCGGGGCTCACTGCGTATCGCCTCCATGCCCGCTGCTTCATTAGAATTCGTTCCCTTTGCCGTTAAACGCTTTAGCGAAGATAACCCCGGCGTCTCCCTCTCATTCCAGATCCGTAGCACCCAACAGGTCGCCGACCTCGTCGCCAGCCAACAGTTTGATGTTGGCATCGTCTCCGCCGTACCCCATATGGATATGTCCATCCAAGTCGAACCCCTGGCCGACAGCCGCCTCGTCTGCGTCTTCCCACAAGACCACCCCCTCAGCGAAAAAGACCTCATCCGCCCAGAAGACCTGGAAGGAGAGTTCTTTATCTCCATGGGCACCGATCAGAGCCTGCGCCACAAAATCGACAGCGTGTTTGACTCCGCAGGAGTGAATCGAAAATTACTGGTGGATACACAACTATCTTCGGGGGCTTGTGCGTTTGTACAAGCGGGTATGGGAGTGTCGTTAGTTGATCCGCTGACTGCATTGCACTATCAGAAGCTGGGGATTCAGGTACGGCGTTTTGAACCGAGGATTGGGTACAGATATAACCTTATTTATCCAGCGCACCGAACCCAATCAGGGTTGGCCAAGGCTTTTGTTAAACGATTGAAGGATGATTTGAAGGGGTTGCAGGAGAGTAGTGAGGGGCTGGTGGAGTTGATGGGAGGGTAAGTTTACTAAGCACGATATGTGACAGAAACTGTTGGCAATTGGTTATGGAAATAACAGGACTTTATTTGTCGTATTGACGTTTTGTGCTCGTTTTAAAATTCTGGTGGAGCTTGTTTTGCAGGGTTAATATGTGTAGATATTCAAGATAAACAAGGGGTTATGCCTCGAATTTGCCTGATAAGGTGCAGTGGTATTATCTGGGATAACGAGCATGCCTATTATTTCGAATATATACGCATGCATGATATTAAAATGTTGATGGAGATACTCAGCAGTGTAGTGCAGTGTAAACTGTGATTATTGAGTATAAAGGATAGTACAAAGTGAGCTGTGTCACCGTAACGGAGTAAATATCAGAAAGGCTAATATTCGTGTTTTTTCTTTCATGCTACCGTCAGCCAAGGTGCTGACGTTTGAACGAGTTTCATAAGATCAACACCTTGGCTGACGGTAGGCCTAAACAGAATATTGCTCCACCTCTTCTGTTTTTAATTCCTTGAAAGTAAAGCAGTTTTATTTTTTGCTATTTACGATCAAAGCACGTGTCTACTGACTTCTATAGGTGCCTATCGTACCCACCAACAATTCGCCATAACCGATCTTCGCTGCGCTCGACGGTTAGGCTTTACGTTATGCGTTCATTGAGCATTGGAGAAAATATGAAGTCTGAAGAATTTGATAAATGTAGACAGTTCTTAGAAACAGCTATTTCCGAAAATCCTGAGAACAATGGGTTTTTAGAGGCTTATGTTAAACTCATAGAACTGAAAAGCACTTATGACAAATAAACAGATAAAGCTTTAATTGAAAAAGAGATCAGGCAGGCAGAGTTTAATGCTCAATACAATAGCACTGTTCACACTAACAATACTGAATACGATAAATCTGTTTATCAAAACAATACTGATTTCAATATGGCAGCTAACAATAATCAAGCAGCAAGTTATCAACATAACCAAACCCAACAATGGGGTGCTGTAAATAATGCTATGAATAATGGATGGCTCCCTCCACAAAGATAAGAACGCATAACAAGCGCATTAACGCAGACAAATAACGCTTGGCTTTTGTCGCTGCGTTCCTAGTTTAGCCAAGCATTATTTGCTCGTTATGCGGGCGTTATACGGTGGTCGTAGTAAGTCTGATTTCGACCCTAAGCGGACGTTTGAAAATTATATTCTTCAGCCTGAATAACCTGTTTCTGATAGCTAACGGGATTCTAAAATACCTAGACATGTCAAGAGAAAGATTAAGTGATTAAGCCAAATTGGGATGTTTTTAAAGCTAAGTTTAGTGAAAATCCTCAATCGAATTTTGAGTGGTTCTGCTATTCACTTTTCTGTCAAGAATTTAAGGTTCCGGCTGGTATTTTTAGATATAAAAACCAATCTGGAATAGAGACAAATCCGATTACCAAGGGCCATGAAGTAGTCGGCTGGCAATCAAAATTCTATGACACTAAGTTGTCAGACAATAAGTCTGAGCTGATAGGGATGGTTGCAAAAAGCAAAAAGAATTATCCAGGCCTAACCAAGATCATTTTCTACACCAACCAGGAATGGGGACAAGGTAAGAAGGAAAGTGATTCAAAGACCAAGAAAGAAGTCGAAAATACAGCAAAAGCATCAGGCATAGAGATAGAGTGGAGAACAGCAAGCTTTTTTGAGTCTCCATTTGTAACAGTTGAGAATGAGACATTTGCAAAACACTTTTTCTCCCCAGATAAAAGCATCTTTGATCTATTGGAAGAGAAGCAGAGGCACACATCAAATGTGCTGAATGAAATTCAAACTGATATGGGTTTCAACGATAAAAAGATCGAGATAGACAGATCTTATCTCTTAGAGAGTCTGCGTAAAAACCTGGATCAAAAACAGATTCTCATCGTAAGCGGCGTGGGCGGTGCTGGGAAAACAGCGGTCATCAAGAAGCTTCATGAAAAAGAGAAGGATAGTATTCCTTTTTATGTCTTTAAGGCTAGCGAATTCAATAAGGACTGTATTAATGACCTATTTAAGGAATATAGCTTAGAGGGTTTTTCGGCCGCTCACCGAAAGGAAACACACAAAATCATAGTGGTTGATTCTGCTGAAAAGCTTTTGGACTTGACCAACACAGATCCTTTTAAGGAATTCCTAACGATTTTAATAAAAGATAATTGGAAAATAATCTTCACTACTAGAAACAACTATTTGTCAGATTTGAATTATGACTTTGTTGATATCTATAAGATAAGACCAAGCAACTTTAGTATAGGCAATCTGAGTCAGAAAGAATTATCAGAAATAGCACATGCAAATGGTTTCAACCTTCCTAAAGATGTGAGGTTGTTGGAGTTGATCACAAATCCTTTCTATCTGTGCGAATATTTAAGGTTCTATACCGGCGAGAATATCGACTATGTGAATTTCAAAGAAAAGCTATGGAACAGGATAGTTGTTAAAACGAATCCGGCCAGAGAACAATGTTTCTTATCAACGGCTTTTCAGAGGGCTGGTGAGGGGCAATTCTTTGTCACCCCATCCTGCGATTCGAAAGTTTTAGATGCGTTGGTCAATGACGGAATTCTTGGCTATGAGACAGCTGGCCACTTTATTACACATGATATTTACGAGGAATGGGCGTTAGAAAAGAAGATTGCCGTCGAATACATACGCAAGGTGAACAACAAGGATTTCTTTGAAAAGATTGGAGCATCTCTGCCAGTCCGTCGCAGTTTTAGAAATTGGGTGTCAGAACGTTTGCTATTCGATTGGGAGTCCATAAGGCAATTTATAGTTGAAGTAATTCAGAGTGATGACATCTCCAACTTTTGGAAAGATGAGCTATGGATATCAGTCTTGCTTTCCAATCATTCAGAAACAGTTTTTGAATCGTTCAAGGGAGATTTGATTAGTAACGATCAGAGATTGTTAAAAAGACTGACCTTCTTGCTAAGGCTGGCTTGCATGGAAGTTGATTATGACATTCTAAAAATACTGGGAGTTAATGACTCAAACCTTCTTTCCATTAAATATGTGCTGACCAAGCCAAAGGGAATGGGCTGGCAGAGCGCGATTCGTTTCATCTACGATAATTTAGACGAGATAGGTGTCAAAAATATCAACTACGTATTGCCGGTGATTCATGAATGGAACAAAAAATCCAAAGAGGGTGAGACGACCCGGTTATCTAGCCTGATCGCTCTTAGGTATTATCAATGGACCATCGAAGAGGATGTCTATTTGTCTCGGGGAGACCATAAGGAAAATTTATTACAAACTATCCTCCACGGGGCAGGCATGATTAAACCGGAGATTGAAGAAATATTCGGAGATGTTATAAAAAATCGATGGAACAATCATAGAGATCCATTTTGCGATTTAATGAAAGCAATCCTGACCGACATGGATGCTCAGCCTGTCTGGATAACTCTTCCAGAACATGTCTTACAGATTGCTGATCTGTTTTGGTATCGTCAGCCTCAAAAAAACGGAAGTTTTTATAGTAGGATGGACGTTGAAGATGAGTTTTGCCTGAGTGGTTCTCATCACGATTACTTTCCTGAAAGTCCGTATCAGACCCCCATCTATTGGTTGCTACAGTCAGCGCTAAAAAAAACCATCGACTTCATTGTAGATTTTACAAATAAGACAACGGAATGTTTTGCTCACTCTCGCCTTGCGGGAAATGAAATAGAAGAAATTGATGTGTTTATCGGAGAGGGGGGGTTTGTCAAGCAATATATATGCAACCGGTTATGGTGTTCGTATCGAGGAACACAGGTTTCCACCCACTTGCTTTCATCTATTCACATGGCCTTAGAAAAGTTTTTTCTTGAGCACTGGAAAGACGTGGATTCCGAAATACTGGAACGCTGGCTTCTTTATCTTCTGCGTAATACTAAATCAGCATCCATTTCAGCAGTGGTGACAAGCATTGTCCTGGCTTACCCAGAGAAGACGTTTAATGTCGCTAAAATACTTTTCCAGACAAAGGATTTCTTCCATTTTGACACGAATAGATTGGTGCTGGATCAATCACACAAGAGCTCACTTATCTCGCTGAGAGATGGTTTTGGAGGCGCAAACTACAAGAATGCTCTCCATGAACAAAACAGAATAAAGGCTTGCGATGATCCTCACAGAAAAAAATCTCTTGAACAGCTTGCTTTGAGTTACCAGGTTTTCAGAAGTGAGGATACATCTGAGGAAGAAGCTGAGAAAAGGCAGAAGGTTTTATGGGGTATCTTTGACAAATACTATAGCCAGCTTCCAGATGAAGGCCAGGAAACCGGGGCCGATAAGACCTGGAGGCTTTTCCTAGCGAGGATGGATCGACGAAAGATGAAGGTTTCCACCGAAGAGAAAGAAGGGGGAATCGAGATATCTTTTAATCCTGAAATTGATTCTAAGCTCAAGGAGTACAGTGAAGCATCATTAAAGAAGAGTTCCGAGCCGATGAGATACACTTCTCTGAAGTTATGGGCAAGCTATAGAAAGGACAAGGACGAACGCTATAAACAATATGAGCAGTACGAGAAGAACCCTCAACTAGCCTTAAAAGAAGCTAAGGAAATAATCGAGAGGCTCAATTCGGATGCTGATGAAAGTTTCAATCTATTTAATAGTGCCATACCGGCGGATGTTTGCTCCATCCTGACTATTGATTATTTCAATCAGCTTTCCGAAGAAGAGAGAGAATACTGTAAAGATATTATTTTGGAGTATTCGCAGATTCCACTGATGCCTAATTACCAATATCAGATATCAGACGGAACCACGTCGGCCATTTCAGCACTGCCAGTAGTGTTTCAGAATTTTCCGACGGAAAGGGATGGCATCAAGGTATTATTACTCCTAACATTGTTTGATGATCACCCTATTGGTATGGGAGGGGGTAAGTATTCCATCTATCCTAGTATGGCGATTCATAAGTTATGGAATGACCATTTTTTAGATATGCAGTCTCTGTTGATTGGATATTTTATGCTCAAACCAAAGTATGAAGGATTGAGAATAAAACTTCGCAATGAGGGCTACGAAAAAGGAGTCTATGAGATTGACGAACAAAAGTTCAGCGAGAATTTCTTCAAGGAGTATGAACACGACCTGCAAAAAGTAATCGGGAATACGGTTTCGATAGATGACTTAAAGGAGCTGGATAAAACTGATCTACATATATTAAATACGGGTTTTCAATTGATTCCCATGAAAACGGACAATGCTATACATAAACAGATTGCATTATCCGTAATCGCCACATTTGCAGCTCCTCTGTTATCTCGTGAGCGAGAAGATAAAATAGACTATTCAGTCCGCCATGCCTTTCTGGAAAGGTTTGCGTATTTTGTTCTTAATGCTTCAGAGCAAGACATTCCCAATTATTTGAAACCATTTCTTGATGACTTCAACGGATCAGAGCCTATCGCGGATTTATTTAACGAATTAATTTTAGCTGAAGATAGGTTGGATACTTACGATAATTTCTGGAAGGTCTGGAATCTATTTTTAGAGAAGATGGTTAATCTGTGTAAGGATGGGGGTGGATACTGGCATGTGGATAGAATTATAGAAAGCTATTTATTTGCACGAGTTCCTTGGAAAGAAACAGCTACTGATTGGCATACATTCAAAGATAGCAATAACCAATTTTTCTCAAAAATAGCCAAGAATATTGGTCATTGCCCATCAACGTTGTACGCTCTGGCTAAATCGCTGAATAACGTCGCTAGTCGGTATCTCAATCCCGGTATAGCCTGGTTGTCTGAAATGTTGACTAGCAACGAAGGATTGTGGGAAGCCAAACTCGAAGCCAATACAGTTTATTACCTAGAAAGTCTCGTCAGAAAGTATATCTACAAAGAGCGTGAAAAAATTCGAAGGACAAAGCAATTGAAAGAAGAGATTTTGGTAATATTGGAGTTCTTGGTAGAGAAGGGTTCTGTCGTCGGGTATATGTCACGAGAGAACATATTATGACGCCCTAAATCAGGAATGTCCGATTAACAGGTGCCTTATAGTGATAATATTAAACGCAAAAGGGGACACCCACAAAATTAAATTAGTGATTTCTGAATTTGCCGACTACGCTTAATCCATATAAAGATTAAGGCCACTCATAGAGGAGGCGGTTATGATCCGTGCTCGGCAAGAACAGATTTGTGCTTCAGACAGCAAAAGAGAACACCCATAAAATTAGCAACCTCTGAATTTGCTGACTACGTTTAGTCCATACAAGGATTAAGGTCACTCATGGAGTAGGCGGTTATGACCCGTGCTCGGCAAGAACAGATTTGTCCATCGGATACCCCTTATTACCACTGTATCGCTCGCTGTGTTCGGCGGGCGTTTTTGTGTGGTGAGGATGAGTTCTTAGATCTGTCATTTGAGCATCGGCAGTGGAGAAGTTAACGGATGACTGGCAAGGATACGCCTCATGATCATAGTTATAAGCGGCTTTTCTCCCATGCGGAGATGGTTACTCAGTTACTACAGACATTTGTCGATGAGGATTGGGTCACGCAGTTGGACTTCAGTAGCCTACAGAAGGTCGATAGCAGCTTTATCACTAAGGAATTTCGTGAACGGGAAGATGATGTTATCTGGCGGGTAAAGTTTCAGGATAAGTGGCTTTATTTGTATATCCTTTTGGAGTTTCAAAGCTCTGTTGATCCGCTAATGGCTGTTCGCATGATGGGCTATATTGCCTTGCTCTATCAGGATCTAGCTAATCAGAAGCTGTTAGGCAAAAACGCTAAGCTCCCTCCTGTGTTACCTCTGGTGCTTTATAATGGCGACAAGCGATGGAAGGCAGCGACACAGGTTAAAGACTTGCTGGATCAGGATATTCCTCCCTCTCTGCTTAGATACAGTCCCGATGTGCACTATCTGTTGTTAGACGAGGGCGCTATTGTCGATAATAATCAGATACCAAAAAGTATACAGAATCTGGTGGTGGCACTGTTTAAGCTTGAACATGTCAAAGATCTACAAGAGTGGCATCGGGTATACTCAGAATTTACAGGTCAGCTGTTGAGCAGTGATCAGCATGAATTGAAAAAGGATTTTGCCAGTTGGCTGTATAAGAGTTTTATCAGAAAGGAGCGGTTGGGTCTGAATCCCAGAGAGAATCCCATTTCTGATATCAATGATTTTTACGAGGTGCATACTGTGTTGGCTAATCGAATAGATGAGTGGGAGCGCCAAATTGCTGATAAGGCAATGCATGAGGGTGAATATAAGGTAATCCATCGCTTACTAACAAAAAAATTCGGTGAGTTACCGAATTGGGCTGTTGAAAAGTTACAGTCGGCTTCCTCTCAAGAGTTACACAAATATGAAGATCATTTTCTGGATGCTAAAACGTTGGAGCAGGTCTTTTCGTAATCTCAGATTTGCTTAAAACGGATACATGTTAGGGGGAGTATTAGGGAGTAAAAGGGGGACACCCACAAAATTAAATTAGTGATTTCTGAAATTGCCGACTACGCTTAATCCATACAAAGATTAATGCTACTCATGGAGGAGGCGGTTATGACCCGTGCTCGGCAAGAACAGATTTGTGCTTCGGATACCCCTTATTACCACTGTATCGCTCGCTGTGTTCGGCGGGCGTTTTTATGTGGTGGGGATGAGTTTTCAGGTCAGTCATTTGAGCATCGTCGGCAGTGGATTGTGGAGCGTTTGACGCTGTTAGATCAGATGTTTGCAGTCGATATCTGTGCTTACGCCATCATGTCTAATCACTACCACCTTGTTTTATATATCAATCAGTCAGAGGCTGAAAGCTGGTCTATTGATGAGGTGATTACACGTTGGCAGATTTTGTTTAAGGGGCCGATCTTAGTTCAGCGTTACCAGCGGGGAGAGTGGGGTGGTCTAATAGATGTAACCAGTCCAGTTAAGGATAATTCCATTAACTGGAGAGAAAATAATGACCAGAAAAAGTTACACCAAAGAATTTAAGCTGGATGCCATTTCATTGGTACTCGAACAGGATTATAAAGTCGCTGAAGCAGCCAGAAGTCTTGAGATCAATGACAATCTGCTCAGACGCTGGATCAAAGAGCATCAGGCTCAGGATGAACAGGCCTTTCGGGGCAATGGTAAGCTAACAGATGAACAGCTGGAAATCCGTCGCCTGAAAGAGCTGGTGCGTCGTCTTGAGATGGAGAAAGATATCTTAAAAAAGGCGACGGTCTT
>NZ_AULT01000043.1 GCF_000422425.1 Oceanospirillum beijerinckii DSM 7166 | reverse complement strand
GTTTGAGGTCTTACCCCGTGACAGCGAGGGCGTATTATACGCACGGAAGACCAAAGCACAACCCCTATTTTCACTTTTTTGTAAAAAAGTTTCAGGAGTACAAAATCACAACCAAACAGGGCCCTATCAGCAGCTGTCGGATTTAACTTTCGGCAAAGGCTTTTAAGGCCTTACCAGTTAAACGATAACCAACCCATTCATTCAGCGCTTTAGCACCAAAGGATTCATAAAACTCAATCGCCGGAGTATTCCAGTCCAATACACTCCATTCAAAACGACCACAATTTTCATCAACGGCTTTCTTCGCTAGATACTTCAAAAGTGCTTTACCAGCACCTGAGCCCCGGCTGCTTGGTGTGATATACAGATCTTCCAGATAGATACCGTTACATCCCAGCCAAGTTGAATAGTTGTAGAAGTACACTGCAAAACCGATAGCCTGGCCATCCTTCTCACAAATAAGGGCTTTTGCCGTTGCCGAACCTGAAAACAGGGATTGTTCGATATCTTTTACTGAAGCTTTCACCTCATCTCTGGCTTTTTCATACTCTGCCAACTCGATAATAAACTGCATGATCTGCTGGGCATCCGCAATTGTTGCAGCACGAATATTCAACTCTGACATTTCACTAAACCCTTAATATTCTGAAAAATATATAACTCATCATATAGGAGCCAGTCGGAATAGAGGTAGAACAATAATAATTCATCACAAATAAAAACCCCCGGCCTGAAACCAAGCCGGGGGAACGGGAGTAGAGAGTTACCGTTAACTGTAATTCTTTTTAAAGCTATGCGATTAAAATATAGATCTAGCGTTTACCCGCACGACGAATCGCCGCAGGGGTAAAATCTGAGCGCTTGGCCTTTATACCAAACTCCAAACCGACACTCTCTTCGTTAGTCATACCCGTTGTCAAATAACGCCCTGACAACAGATCATGTAGAGTCTCCATGGCGTACCAAGGAGCATGACCCGCTTGATACTGAACCTTATGGGCTTCCGCCAAACGCCATAGCTGACCACGACCGTCGTAGTGATCCACTACCGCTGCCTGCCAGGTATCTTCATCGATATATAAACGACGCTTAGCGTAGATGTGACGCTCACCCTCTTTCAGATCAGCTTCAACAACCCACACTCGGTGTAACTCGTAGCGGGTATGTTCTGGATTCAGGTGACCAGGCTGCAAAATATCTTCATACTTCAACTCTTTAGATGCCAGATCAAACGAGTTATAAGGAATATACAGCTCTTGCTTGCCAATCAGGTTCCAGTTGTATTTATCCGGTGCACCATTGTACATATCGAAGTTATCAGAAGTACGCTGGCCGTCGGCTGCAAAACCTGGACCGTCGTAGGACACCTGCGGTGCACGGCGCACACGTCGCTGACCGGCGTTATAAACCCAGGACTTACGGGCTTCTTTTACTTGATCCAGTGTTTCATGCACTAACAACACATTACCGGTTAAGCGCGCAGGAGCCAGTGCCGTCATAGTGAAGTAAAACAGCATATTACTGTCTTTATCTGCTTCATAACCATCTGACAGATACTGGGGCCAAACCAACTTATCTTCGATACGATAGATAGTATAGTCGCCGTTGGCATGCACCGGTGCTACAGCCATAGTGCGCCCCACCGAGCCACCACGATACCGAGTGATGTGGTTCCAGATTACTTCCAGTCCATTTTGCGGAATCGCAAAAGGTACGGTTTCATCAAAGTTACTTAAACCGTTACCACCAGAAGCCAGTTCAGTCGTTGTGGCATTCTTTCTCGCCAGGTCATAAACCTTTTGAGGATACGATGCTGTACGACGTGTTGGGTAAACTGGCATTTGGTAAGTATCTGGGTACTTTTCAAACATTTTAAGCTGACCAGCTGACAGTTTATCTTTATATTGATCCAGATTCTGAGCGGTAATAGTAAACAGCGGCTGGTCGCTGGCAAACGGGTTTTGTCCATCGGTAAAGTTCGTCAAACCACCATCCCAGGCGGGAATAGTACCATCAGCATTTGCCCCTTTTTCCGCACCAATATAAGTCAGCTCCTGACCTAGCTTGGCAGCTTCTGTTGAGCTTACCGCCGCCATCACACCATTTACGAACATAGCACTGGACAGCAGACCACTGATCATTAACGCTTTAGCAATTTTATTTTTCTTAAACATTATATTAAACCTCTGCAAATCCACGCTTAGAACGAAGCACCAACGGTTAATGACACAAAATCACGGTCTTTCAGCTCATTAAAATCGCCACCAAAGTAATTGGTGTAAGAAATACTGGCGGTATAGGTGTCCATGTAGTCCGCTTTCAGACCCAGGCTGACCGCTCGACGACCTTCGTTAAATTGCTGCGCAGGAGCAGGAGAGTAACCTTTTACATCATGAGACCAGGCAATGGATGGCGTCAGATTGACACCAGAGAATACATCACTGTAACGCAGGTTGGCACGTGCACGATAACCCCAGGCAAAGTCGGTGACAAAACCATCGCCCACCCCCGGTGCGGCAGTACCAAATACGGAGTTACGACCATAACGGTGCCCGCCTTCACTGGCATCATTAAAGTCATTGATATAAGTCATACCCGCTTCAGTCACCAATGTCAGACGACTGGCACCCAGCACCTGATCAAAAAATTTCAGCGCAGTGGCTTGTAGTTGCACCACATCGTATTTATCAAAACCTTCAACTTCATCACCAGGAGCAGCAACGGCCAAAAGATCATCTACGGCACCCGCACCAGTAATACCATCGGTCAGCAGACTATAAAGTAGGTCATTACCATTAATTTGAATCGGCATATCCGGGCGATAGCTCATCTCACCAGATACAGCCCAGGAACCCAGATTTGTTGCAGCAGTTAAGCCCAACACCTGAATATCTTCCGGGAAGGCGATCTGGTAGGAACCGTCAAAATCCAGATCCATATCCCCTGTTACGGCTAAAGAGTTAAACCCGGTATTCGAACGATAGCCATTAATATAAGGTGAACGGCTGTGATAATTCAGGTAGTAGGCGCCAAACTCGGTATCCACATCTTCTGCGTAATAACGCAGAGCAAAACCAAATTGACCAGAATCTTTAGGCGTATTATCCACCTGACGACTCAGTTTAGCGCCTGGCACCATCAGGCTCTGCGCATCCGGCAGGCTGGAGGCGAAGGTTACGCCGTTACAGCCATCAGCAGCAAAGTCGGCGGTAGAGAAGTAGGTTCCACAACCATCAATCTCGGTTTTTGCCCACTCCAGCTGATAGAAACCTTCCACACTCAGGTTATCGGTCAGCCCCATATTGGCAAACAGCATATTAACCGGCAGCAAACCTTCTTTAATCTCAGCACCAGGACGGCGGAAGGCAGAGACATCAACAGGGTTAATAGAATTTACACCACCTTGAATAAAGGTACTTTCACCCCAGCTGACCACCTGTTTACCCAGGCGTACGTCCAGCGGTTTATCACCGATTTCAAAGGAACCATACACAAAGGCATCCAGTAGCTCAGCCCCCGAGAATTTGGCAAAGTCACTGAAATTATCATCGTTCAGTGCGGTATTCGCTTCATAGTTGTTGCCTAAGTGGCCATGAGCACGTTTACCATCTTTCATCTCTGCATCGTACCAATACTTACCACGGATAAAGGCACCGTAGTTCTCATAGGTCAGCTCAAGATCATGTACCCCCTTGATAATCTGAGAAAAAGTTTCACCCTTTTCAAAGTTTTGAGTGGCATCATCTGAGGTATTACTACGGCCTGCCGTACCACCGTTACCGGGGGCATAGAGATCCTTAGACGCATCTTCCATTCGCCAGCTGGCACCTGCTGAGATTTGAGAAGTCAGAGTACCTTCCACTTCACCTAGAGTGAAGTCAAAAGCTTGTGCGGGAGCACTTACCAAAGTACTGCTAAACAGAACCGCAGCAATCGCGGCATTTAGCTTACTCTTCGTCATTCCGGCAGAGCGGGCATTCATGCCCTGAATATTGTTTTTATTATACTTCATAGATTGTCCTACCTAATAAGGCATTCAGCTCGTTGGTTTTGTTGATGCCAAAACAGACACCTTGCTCTATACCAGGCAGTGTAAAGCCTGCGTCAGATAAGGCTGTTTTGGTTGCTGTGCCAGCATGGTATGTCAGCTGAATGCGTAGACTGGAATCCCTGCGCGCCAACTTCGTATCATCAGAAATGGCGTAAAAAGATAAGACAATGCATCTAAAGAAAAACCACAACTTGCTTAGTTAATTGATAAATAAGATAAAAGCAACTTATCTTTAGCTGATCACAATAAGTTATCTGCTGTGATTTAAACTCTTCCACCCTCTATCACTGTCTGTTCAAAGATAACTAAACCGCTTTTACTTAAGTGGCTGATGGACACACCTCTCAGTACTCAAGTTCATTTAATCATCTGATCAATCAGGTCAGTACAAGAACCGAGCATCGCTTAACAAAAACAACAAGAGTGGAACCATGTCGATAGAGAACTATGACTACATCGTGGTAGGAGCAGGCTCAGCCGGTTGTGTAATAGCCAGCCGCCTATCGGAAGATCCCAATATCCGGGTGTGCTTACTGGAAGCCGGTAAAAAAGACAGCAATGTGCTGATTCATGCCCCAGCAGGCGTAGCCGCCATGTTGCCCACCCGCATCAATAACTGGGCCTTTGAGACAGTGCCACAAAAAGGTCTGAATGGACGCAGGGGTTATCAACCCAGAGGCAAAAGCCTGGGTGGCTCCAGCTCACTTAATGCCATGATGTATGCCCGAGGACACCGCTGGGACTATGATCACTGGTCTGAACTGGGTAACCCCGGTTGGAGTTACGATGAAATCTTGCCTTACTTTATCCGCGCCGAACATAACGAAGTCATTCAGGATGAGTACCACGGCAAAAACGGCCCACTTAATGTGACGAATCTGCAATGCCCCAGCCCACTCAATCAGATCTTTATTCAAGCCAGTGAAGAAAACGGCATTCCCTTTAACCCGGATGTGAATGGCGCAGAACAGTTCGGCGTGATGACCACTCAGGTAACACAGAAAAACGGTGAACGCTGCAGTGTCGCCAAGGCCTATCTAACACCGAATCTGGATCGCCCCAACCTTACTGTGATTACACGGGCATTAACTCATAAGGTTTTGTTTGATAAGGATCTCAGTCATGCCTCAGATAACGGCACACTACCAAAAGCGATCGGGATTGAATTCAGTAAAAAGGGGCAAACACGTCAGATATTCGCTCATAAAGAAGTGATTCTAAGCGCTGGAGCATTTGGCTCTCCACATATCTTAAAACTCTCCGGTATTGGCCCTTCAAAAGAGCTACAACAACATAATATCCCTCAAGTACATGATCTGCCTGGCGTGGGTGAAAACCTACAGGATCATATTGATCTGGTGCATGTTTACCGCGCCCGAAGCGACGGTAGTACTTTTGGTTACTCCTTGAACTGTTCTGTTTCAATGGCGAAAGCTATCCCGCAGTGGCAGCTAAAGCGCCAAGGTCGGGTGACCAGTAACTTTGCCGAAGGCATTGGTTTTGTAAAGTCAGAGCCTGAGCTAGAAGTACCGGATCTGGAGCTGGTATTTGTTGTAGGCATGGTCGATGACCATAACCGCAAGCTACGACTGGGCCATGGTTTTAGTAGCCATATCACTGTGTTACGCCCGAAAAGCCGAGGCAAGGTGACTCTGGCCAGTAATAGTCCCAATGACAGTTTATTAATTGATCCGAACTTCTTTGCCGATGAAAAAGATCTGCACCTGATGGTGAAAGGCTGGCACTTACAGAGAAATATTCTGGAAGCCAAAGCCTTTGATCGTTATCGCGGTAAACCTTTATACCCTGTCAATGCCAACGATCCTGAAGCCGTGATTGAAGATATCCGCAACCGGGCAGATACTCAGTATCACCCGGTTGGCACCTGCAAGATGGGGCCGGATTCAGATCCTCTGGCCGTGGTCGATCATCAACTCAGAGTAAAAGGCACAGAAGGCTTACGTGTTGTGGATGCCTCTATCATGCCAACCTTAATCGGTGGCAATACCAACGCCCCCACAGTGATGATTGCTGAAAAAGCGGCAGAACTCATCAGAACGAATACCCTAAAACACCGAATCTGAAGAGAAACAATATCAACCATGCTCTGTAGTAAGAATTGTGCTCACTGTGCAATTCTTACCCGCTCCCTTAGCCTGATACAGATGCTCATCCGCCTTAAGCAATATGTCGTGCAGTTCAAGAGACTTGATGATACTACCAAGAGGTGAAGAAAATGTAATTGCACCAACACTGATGGAAACGGACAGCTCCCCGTTATCAATGACTATAGGTTTATCAGCAATACACAACCGTAAGCGCTCAAAAGTATCCTGACCATTGAGCTGGTTACCACTGAAAGCGATTAGAAACTCCTCGCCCCCAATCCGAGCAACAATATCGTAACTGCGCATCAGCTCCTTCATTCTGCCCGCAATTTCCCGTAACACTATATCACCGGAGAAATGACCGTAGGTATCATTGATCGTTTTAAAGTTATCAACATCACAAATAGCCACATGTAGTTCATCTCCAGAGCGTTGCGCCCGGGCAAACTCTTTTTCCAGCATATCAAAAGCCGCTCTGCGGTTTAACAGCCCGGTCAGATCATCATAATTAGCCTGATGACTTAACCTTTGTCGTACAAGATTCAGCTCATGATGCAGATCCAATGTTCGCTTAGCCACCTTGATACGGGCAACCAACTCAGTCACCTTAAACGGCTTACAGATATAATCATCTGCACCTTGCTCCAGTCCCTCAACAATATCCTCCACATCATTACGCCCGGTAATCAAGATAGTATAAGGCGGTGTCATAAATTCCTGTTGCTGGATTCGCTGACAGAGCTCAATACCGTTTAAAACCGGCATCTCCCAATCGATCAGCATCAAACAGGAATCATCCTGCTCTAAGCTGCTTTGCAACAGCGCCCAGGCTTCCTCACCATCGGCAGCTAACAGCGGCTCATAACCTTGTTTAGATACGATCCCTGTCAATATCATCTGAGTGGTTGGATCATCATCCGCGATTATGACTTTCATGCATCTATCTCTTGCTGTTTTTTCTCTAAAGCCTCTGTCAGCTGCTGGAAACAGGATTCCATTTCAGCCAGCAAAGCACCTAATTGCGCAACGTCCGGTCGATCAGTTTTACTCAAGGTTTCAATCTCACAAGCCAGTTGATTCAGGCGCATTCCCCCAACGTTTGCCGAAGCGCCTTTAATTTTATGCGCCTGCTTACAGACCGTCGTATACCTCCCATCCTGAAAGGCTTGGTTCAACATATCAAAGTTATTGGGCATATCCGCCAGGAATGTCGTAATCACCTTATTAATCAAAACATGATCGTTCAGTAACAGACTGGTTAAGTGAGCTTCATCAAAGATCTGACAACCTTCTTTCGGATCCTTGGTATTGTCATCCTTCACCTCTCCCCCCATCTCGGCCTCAGAATCGGTCTCAATGCCAGACTCAGATGTCCCGTTTTCATCTGCTTCAGTAAATGCACTGTGTGAGTTCGTCGCACTGGAGTTCACTGTATCCGGCGCTTTCTCCTCTGATAGCCAACGTGCCAGCACCGTCTCAATAGCACTTAAAGTCACCGGTTTGGCGATATAATCATCCATGCCAACCGCCAGGCATTTCTCTTTATCTCCCGCCAGGGCATGTGCTGTCATTGCGACTATCGGCACCTCATGATTCAGTACTCTGCTCTGCTCACTTCGGATCAGTTGTGTTGCCTTATAACCATCCATGACGGGCATCTGGCAATCCATCAACACCAGATCAAAGTGCTCCTTGCTTAACCGGTCTAAGGCTTCCTGGCCATTGCCCGCTTCACAGGTCTCGACACCCAAGCGCGCCAGCATCTCCTGAGCCACTACCAAATTGGTTGGATTATCTTCCACCAGCAACACCCTGCACCGCCGATCAATACAGGTGCTCCTGACATCCTGCTTAGGCAGAGCTTCAACGGCTTGACTGGCCTGGTTCAGTACTGAATCCAGTTGCCTTAGGGAAATAGGTCGATATAACTGATGGTTAAACAGGTTCGATAGATCAGTCACCTCATTCTGTTGACTATAAGGCGTGATCAGGATGCGGCAGGTCACATCGCTCAACCATTGAGCCAGAAAATGAGGTTTTAAATACAAGGCTTCGGCGACACTGGTGTCAACCAACAGCACATTGAAACGATATTGCCGCTTTTCTATAGCGGCTAACTCCGCAAGCCCTGAGCACACCTGATAATCCACGTCGTTACCTTCAAACCACTGCTCAACCAGATCAGCAGAGGCACTCGGTGCCCTGAAGTACAATACAGACAAACCTGACAATCCGTTACCGCCCACCTGATCTTCCAGCAGCAGATCACTTACAGCAGGTAGCACCAGACGAACAACAAAGGATGAGCCATGCCCCTCCATACTGGAGACGGTCAGTGTACCGTCCATCATATTCACCAGCTGATGAGAGATCGCCAGCCCTAAACCTGTGCCACCATATTGTCGCGTGATCGATGTATCAGCCTGAGTAAAACGCTCAAACAGGTGGCTCTGCTGCTCCAGGCTCATACCGATCCCCGTGTCTGACACTTCAAAGCACAAATACATCAGATCATCTTTATGCTCTACAGTGCACGATACGCTGACCTGACCGTGATGGGTAAACTTAATCCCATTGCTGACAAGATTGCTCAGGATCTGCTTTAAACGATCTGGATCGCCATGAACCAGAGAGGAAGACAAAATATTAGCGGGGCATAGCAACTCTACCCCCTTCTCTTCGGCCGCCAGCACAAACTGGTTGCCCAAACCTTCCAGCAGATCCAGTAGATCAAAATCTGTGGTATTTAAATCCAGCTTACCCGCTTCAATTTTGGAGAAATCAAGAATATCGTTAATCACTGTCAGCAGACTATCAGCACTGTCTTTTGCCACGGTTAGCATCTGCCGATTTTCAGGGCTTTGCTGGTCATCCAGCATTAAATCCAGCATACCGATAACACCATTCAGCGGCGTTCGAATCTCATGGCTCATATTTGCCAGAAATTCGCTTTTCGCCTGACTCGCCTCCTCTGCCCGCAACTTCGCTTCCTGTTGTAACTGCTCAGATCGAATCAACTTTTCATTAGCCAGCGACAGATCCTGAGTGCGTACCGCGACCTGATGTTCAATTTCATGAGTATGACCGGCAATAATCAGCATAAACCAGCCCAGCAGACCGGAGAAAAGTACTCCTCCGGCCAATAGAATATGTACTCCCCAAGGCTGGTAAATATAGGCATTTGCACTGACCTGAACTAACCACCAGTGCCTTGCACCCACATTCACCCGGTGGATCTTATACATAGGGAAAGCATCCAGCTCTAAGGTATGCTGAGCCAAAATATCACCCTGAGAGCGCATCTGTTTGATCAATTCGTTACGTTGATCCGCTGTAAGGCCCTTGCTGTAGAGCAGTGCTTTTTCCTTATCGGCTTCAGGATCAATCAAAGCAATACCTGTATTGGGCAAAACCCACTCACCAAAAGCCAAATCAGCCAAATCATTAACCCTGATCACAGCAGTGGCATAACCTAATAGCTGATCATGCCCTAATGAAGCGACAGACTCTACAACCGGCAGGAACATGAGTACACCGGCCTGACGGCCTTGCTCCTGAATTAAAGAGATCGGTTCTGTCGGGTAAGCCTGGCGGCTCTGCCACGCCTTATCCAATGCAAAGCGGCGATCCTCCTGGGAGTACACGTCATAACCCAACGCCTTACGATTGTTGCCTAGAGGCTCAATAAAGCTGACCACTACGTGCTGATTACGCGGCGTTGCGGGTTGCAGGACCTTGTTCTGATTACGCTCGGTTACACCAAAATGTATATCGCTATCAAACGTCTGATACAGCTGGTTCATACGTGCTGAAAATGTCTCAAGCTGAGTACCCGGTACATTAAGATTCCACGACAAACCGTGCAGCGTTGGATTACGCTTCAGAATATCCTGAGTAAACACATGGAACTGTTGGGGCGTGAGACCCGGGGCACGGGTCTGTTGAGATATGGATGACTGAGCGTTTGAAGATAAGCCTTCTTCAGCAGAAGACTGAGTCTGTTGACTTAGGATAAAACCGGACATGCTGTATAGCACGTTGGACGCATCATGTAGCCGGGCCGTCAATGACTGCGCGAGCAAATCAGAGTTATTAACAAACTCATTGTGCTGCTTCTGCTTTTCCACCTGAGTGGCCAACACACTGAATAGAATGGTAAATAGTGCGATACCGCTTAAGACAGAAAGGATAAATCGCCCTTTCAGCAAAGGCGCCTTAGCATAACGGGCGAAAAGCACCAACAACCAAGGGATAACCAGAATAATGCCGATAGAATCGCCTGCCCACCAGCTGAGCCAATTAACCCATATGGCCTGGCCAGACAGGATGCCGAATTGCCATAGCACAAAGTTACTGAGCGACGCATTGACCAGTGTACTGACTAAGCCACCCAGCAATAGAAAACGGACAACTAACGCAGGCCTTTGATAAGCAAAAGGAAAGCCAATAAACCGACATATCAGCCAACGCCCGACCAGTGCCTGGAGCATGGCATTCAAACCAATTAATGCCGGTATCTCAAACAGCCACACACCTTGCTCAGGATCTGAGGCGATATAGATATTGATTAAGAAGGAGCCAAGAAACACCCCTGGTAACGCGCGCAGGCCAAACGCCAGCACGGCCCCTAGTGCCAGGCCCGAAGCAGGCCAGATCACAGTGGCAAAGCCAGGGGGGATGGCGATCAGCTGGCCGATATACCCCAGCAATCCATAACCAATGGCTGTCAGCAGAACCACCCGACCGGTGAAAATTTGGCTCATAAGTCACTCATCTTAATAGTTTTTAACTATAAAAATACCACATACACACAAAGAGCTTTTAGTCTTTTACGCTACGCCTTTAGGTGACCCTAAAGTCGCTTTTAGTGATCTCTATGGAGCATACAGATAATAAGTTGGCGTCTAAAGAGTCTTTGTACTGGTTTTGCCTCTTTATGATTAACACCATCGCCTAGCTGCTTCGGGCTATTACCCCTGCAGCCTGCAAAATAATGATAATAATTAGGTTATACCAGCATGATTAATCTCCGCCATTACTCTCTGGCTATCAGAGGGCTTACTGGGAAATGCGTGGATGCTCAATTGATAACACAAGGCTTATCAGAAACGGGCAGTCAAAGCATCGAAAAACAACAGCACTCATCATCTCTTCCTTTTAACCCTGAGAAACCTTTTTTTCTCCCCTTGATCCTTCAAGGTCAAATGATTCAAAGCTTTTTCCGGGCCGCGAGTCGGCCGGTATCAAAACTTACTTCCGCTTTGATACTCGCCAGCTCTTTGACCCTGCTTGCCAGTGGTTTAAGTCATACGCCCGGTTTATCCGATCTTGTGGGACTACACGCCCACGCCAGCACCGATCGTATTGGCCTCGCTTCCAGCCAATCCACTAAAGCTGAACGGGCGTTAATGCTGGACATTACCCTGGCAGGCGACGCTCTGATCGCGGCAGGAGATCGCGGTTATATCCTACGCTCTATGGATCAAGGCCAAAGCTGGCAGCAAATACCAACACCGGTCAGCGTGGCATTAACGGATCTGTTTTTTGTTGATGATCAATACGGCTGGGCTGTGGGTCATAGTGGTGTGATTCTGCATACTCAGAATGGCGGCCAAAGCTGGCAGTTGCAAACCGATGGTAAACGTACCAACCATCGTGTGGTGCGCTATTACCAGCAAAGCGTCGAAAAACTGGAAGAACAGATCAATCAACTGTCTGGCGATGCACAGGAGGAAGCAGAGATTGCCCTCGAAGCACTGCAATTTAAACTGGAAGATGCCGAAGTGGCGTTGGAAGATGGCCCGAGTACCCCTCTGTTAAGTGTCTGGTTTAATAACCGTCAACAGGGCTGGGCTGTGGGCGCCTACGGCATGATGCTATCCACTCAGGATGGCGGGACAAACTGGCAGGTACACAACCTGAAGGTGCCCAACCCGGATGGCTTCCACTATAACAAGATAGCGGCTCTGGATAGCCGAACCCTGTTAATGGTCGGCGAAGCAGGCACCCTGTATCGCTCTGATGATCAGGGACAAAGCTGGAAGGCACTGGACTCACCCTATGAAGGCTCCTTCTTTGGTTTTCAGCTTCTGCCCGATAATCACCTGGTGGCTTATGGTCTGAGAGGCAACGCCTTTATCTCATCGGATCGTGGCGATAGCTGGTCACAACTGATACTGCCCGGCCATGAATCTGTTATGGCCTCTCTGGTCCATAATCAACACCTGATTCTGTTAAGTGGCTCCGGTTCTCTCTGGCATACACCGATTTCAAACCTCACTGACTTATCGAACCTGGATGAGTCCTCAAACCAGTTTGCTAAATATCCTCTGTCACGGGCTCTGCCCATTAGTGCGGCCTATAGCAGTGGTCAGGATCAACTGACGCTGGTGGGTTTTGGTGGTATCCGCACCTTGGCGTTTGATCCCCTATCAGTTCAGAGCGGCAAGTCGGCTCAGAAACCTAAATCAACCACAGAGGAGAATCAGTGATGAGTAAACGTGACGATCTGATCGACCATCATATTATGCATCCTCTGGAAGATTCAGAGGCGATTGTTGAAAAAGCACTGTTTAGTGTGCGCCTGCCGATTCTTTTATTGTGTTTGGCTCTGACGGCATTTTTTGCCTATCAGGCCAGCCAGATGAAGGTAGCGGCTAGCTTTGAAAAGATGATTCCCGCTAATCATCCTTATATCGCCAACTTTCTTGAACACAAAAAAGACCTCAGTGGTTTAGGTAATTCCCTGCGTATCGTGGTAGAAACCACTGAAGGGGATATCTTTGATAAAGCGTTTCAGGAAACCCTGAAGCAGATCAACGATGAAGTTTTCTTTATTAATGGCGTTGATCGCTCAGGTCTGAAGTCGATCTGGAGCCCTAATGTCCGCTGGACTGAAGTGACAGAAGAAGGTTTTGTCGGCGGCACCGTCATTCCCAAAACCTACGACGGCTCTGAGGGTAGTCTGCAACAACTGAGAGACAATGTATTTAAATCTGGTACCGTGGGCTCTCTGGTCGCCAATAACCTGAAGTCCGCCATGATTCTGGCACCACTCTATAGTGTGGACCCAAAAACCGGCCAGAGCATCGACTATCAGCAACTTTCACAGGATATTGAACGTCTGGTGCGGGATAAATACCAGCACGGCAATATCCAGATCCATGTCACCGGTTTTGCCAAGGTGGTAGGGGATCTGATTGAGGGGGCGGTGCAAGTCGCCCTATTTTTTGTCGCGGCTATCGGTATCACTCTGGTGCTGCTGTATCTGTATGCCCGCTGCTGGCGCGGTACTTTGATTCCGCTGTTGTGTTCCATTGTGGCAGTGATCTGGCAACAAGGCCTGCTGCAAAGCCTGGGTTATGGCCTGGACCCTTACTCCATGCTGGTGCCTTTCCTGGTGTTTGCTATCGCGGTGAGTCACGGGGTGCAGGTGGTCAATGCCATTGCCCTGGAAACCGGTAAAGGCACCGATAAGGTCTGGGCGGCCCGTAAGGCTTTCCGTGCTTTATATATCCCTGGTTTTATCGCCCTATTCAGTGATGGCCTGGGTTTTGTCACCCTGATGATTATCGATATTGCAGTGATTCAAGACCTGGCTATTGCAGCGAGTGTGGGTGTGGCCACCATCGTGCTGACCAACCTGATTCTACTACCGATTCTGCTGTCTTATAGCGGTGTAAACGGTAAGAACGCACATAGAGATAGCCAAAAACAAGAGCAGCCTTGGGCTCTGTTAAATCAGTTTACCCAACCAAAACCAGCCGCCACTGCAGTACTTGTCGCCATTGCTGCTTTTGCCCTGGGTTCTTACTACAGTCAGGATCTGAAGATTGGTGATCTGGATGCCGGTGCGCCGGAGCTGCGTGCCGACTCTCGTTATAACCAAGATAACCACTTTATCACCAGCAACTACTCCACCAGTACCGATGTCTTTGTGGTGATGGCAAAAACCGCCGATGCTCAGTGTGTTAGCTATCAACCCCTGGCGGATATCGAACGCTTCCAGTGGCATATGGAAAGCACAAGCGGTGTCCAGTCTGTCGTGTCTATGGTGGATGTGGCCAAGCGCGGTATTGTCGGCATGAACGAGGGTAGCCTGAAATGGGCGACGCTGATTCCTAATCAATACGTACTGAATGCCGCCACCAGTGGTAAGCATGTACCACCGGGAATGATCAACGGAGCCTGTAATCTGGTTCCTGTAGTGATCTATCTGGACGATCACAAAGCAGAGACTTTAAGTGCCGTAGTTGCCAGCGCTGAGCAGTTTATCCAGCAAAATCCTGATATGGCCGTTGAGTTTAAGCTGGCCGCCGGTAGCGCAGGTATTGAAGCCGCAACCAATATGGTAATTGACAGCGCGCAATACGAGATGCTGGCCTGGGTTTATGGTGTCGTGAGTCTGCTGTGCTTTATCACCTTCCGTAGCTGGCGTACCGTGGTATGCATTATCGCACCGCTGGCCCTGACCTCTGTGCTGTGTCAGGCATTGATGACAGCTCTGGGTATCGGCGTAAAAGTCGCGACTCTGCCTGTGATCGCACTGGGCGTGGGTATCGGTGTGGATTACGGTATCTATATCTATACCCGTCTGGAGGAGTTTTTGAAACAAGGTTTACCCCTGAGTGATGCCTACTATCAGACTCTGAAGAGTACTGGTAAAGCCGTCGCGTTCACAGGTCTGACACTGGGTATCGGTGTCGCCACCTGGACACTGTCTCCCATCAAGTTCCAGGCCGATATGGGCATTCTGCTGACCTTTATGTTTGTCTGGAACATGCTGGGCGCACTGATTCTACTACCTGCACTGGCTCACTTACTGTTGAAAAAATCTGAACCGGTAAAAAAGCCACTGCTTGAGGCAGAGTACAGCGCTTCTTAATTTCAGAAGCGATCTTAGCCTCAAGCAAAGTGAAGTATTTATGACCATTATTCAAAAAAGGTCTGATCAGAATGGAATTACAACAGCATTAAAAAAGCGGAGGGTACGCCGATAGGTCGCCTTGTACCTAAAGACCTTGAGGCGAATTAGGGCGGTAGTAATACCGCTCTTTTTTTATCTTTAACCGCTAATTTTATCTTTAACCACTGGGCACCGCATGATTAACCAATAAAACCTGATAATTATCAATCAACACAGACCGTATGCTTAATAGCAAACATTGCACTGTTGTGACTAATCCCGCACTATTTCTTTAGCAATTTCTAAAAACAATAAAAGAAATAAAGGCTTATTTATGATCAAAACCGCCACTACCGTTTGCGGCTGGGTAATTGCCATCTCCAGAGCACTGGAAGAGTATGGTGTCGACAGCACGCCTCTATTTCAACAGGCTGGTCTTGATCAGGAAAAGCTGCAAGACCCTAATACTCGCTTTGAGGTAACAAAAACCTCCAGGCTGTTCCAGCTTGCTGCCGAAGCCAGTAACGACCCGCTATTCGGCTTGAATGTCGGACGTATGATGCGTCCGACATCATGGCATGCGTTGGGCTTTTCCATCTGGGCCGGTAACAATATTGAAGAAGGTTTGCTCAGGGTTGAGAAGTACTTCAAGGTTTTTACCAACTGTGCTTACGCTCGTTGTACCCGCTACGAGGATAAAATTCGTCTGTGGGGAAAAACCTATCCTGCCTATACACCGATCCTGGGCGATCAACAATACGAAGCCTTCTTAGCGACAGTCGTTCTGACCTGCCGCCATATTTACCCCGGTCGCTTTAAACCCATGGGCATTGGCCTGCCACGTAAAGAGCCGCTGGAAGATATGGGGGCCTTTGAACGTATGTTTAAATGTCCCATAGAGCTGAACCAGGAAACTATCTGGCTGGATATTGATCTGCAAACAGCGCTGGAACCCCTGCCTACTGCAAACCCGGAGCTGGCTCAGAAAAACGACCAGATCTGTGCGGAGTATATCGCCCGCTTTGACCGCAGTGATATCGTTAACCGGGTTTACTATCGTCTGCTGGAAGTATTACCTGAAGGTGAGCCGGATATGGAATCCGTTGCCCGTTCACTCAATCTCAGCACCCGCACATTACAGCGCAAACTAAAGGAACAGGGCAGTAGTTATAAGCAACTGGTGGATGATGTTAGAAAGGAACTGGCACTGCTCTATATCCGTCAGTCCCATATTCCCATTGCCGAAATCAGTTACCGCCTGGGGTTTTCCCATGTCAGTAACTTCTCCCGTGCTTTTAAACGCTGGACCCAGATGGCACCGGCAGAATGTCGGGCACAGTACGAAACCACCGCAAACAGCACACTATAACGCCTTGGAAAGTTTTTGATAATCAACTATGACGCTCAGTCAGTCACTGGTTCAAAATGATTGAAAATAAAAACCTCCAATTCATCCAGAGGTAAGGGACGGGAAAACAGGTAGCCCTGAAAACGATCACAACCGAAGCGACGTAGCATCTCAGCCTGATGCTCCGTCTCAACCCCTTCAGCCAACACAGTCATGCCATAGTTTTTACCAATTGCGATAATATTCTGTACTAACTTTTGATCTGCTTCATTCGCACACAGGGTATCGACAAAACTTTTATCAATTTTCAGTTCATCCATCGGCAGGGTGCGTAACATACTCAGTGATGAGAAGCCGGTACCAAAATCGTCCATCGAGATATGACACCCCATCTCATGTACCTGGGACAATAGCGGCAAAATATAACCCAGATCTTCAATAAACAGGCTTTCGGTAATTTCCAGAGTGATCCGGTCAGGACTCATATCCGTTTCAGCCAGGCAATCCTGTAACTGAGTCAGAAAGTTAGGCTGCATAAACTGACGCAGTGAGATATTAATAGAAAGATCCAGCTTACAATCCAGCTTTTGCTGCAGTGCCTTTATTTCCCTTAATGCTGTCAGAGTAATGAACTCACCCAACGCAGGCATCAGGCCTGCATTCTCTGCAACGGAGATAAACTCGTCCGGCGGAACAAAACCCAGGCGCTTATTATTCCAACGCACTAAGGCTTCTACACCAAATACCTGGCCATCCTGTGTCACCTGAGGTTGATACACCATATGCAGCTCATTAGACTCCAGCCCCTGACGCAGCTCCTGCTCCATAACAACCTTATGCAGATAATCATCTTGCATGGTACAAGCAAAGAAACAGACACTGTTCCTGTATTTTTTCGCCTCGTACATCGCAATATCGGCTGCTCGTAGTAGCTGATCCAGGTTATCACCGTGTTCAGGATACTGAGCGATGCCTATACTCACCCCCAGAGTAAAGCTAATACCATTCACCTCGTAGGGGCGGGAGAGAGAATCAATGATCATCTGGGACTGTTCCTGCAGATGCGCATCATTGATACAGGGGTTTAGCGCAATAAACTCATCACCACCTTGACGTACCAGAACCACATCATCGGGAGTAACCGCCGTTAAACGACGTGTCAGCTCTTTTAGTACATGATCACCAAAGCCATGACCAAGGCTGTCATTGACACTTTTAAAGTGATCCATATCGATATAGAGCACACTAAAAGCAGGTGCGTCAGGTCTAATCCACTGATCGATATTTTGTTGCAGGTAGCCCCGATTGGGTAAGCCGGTCAGCTCATCATGGGTTGCCTGATAGATCAGCGCCTGACGTCTTTTCTTCTCCGCGTTAGCAATAATGCGAAATAATAGATAAAGCACAAACTGCGAGGAGATAAACAAGACCAGATAGATCAGCACGACCTTGGTAAAATCAGCCACGACCTGAGACTGCTCTATCTCAGACAATACCCAAAGCTCATAACGACTATCATACTTAGCAACGCCCTGACTCACCTTGTCATTGTAAAAGACCTCAAAGTCATAGGCCTGCTCACTGGCCTTAATCTGCTCAGGCGTTAAACCATAGTTTTGTTCCAGTTGCTGCAACACTTTTTTATAGATAGGTTCAACAGAGAGTGAATAAAGACGTTGGAAGTCATCCTGATCAGTGGATCGAAACTGGATATAACGGTCAAATCCCCGAATCAGCGATACCTGGTTGTATTCTCCCAAATGGAGTTTGTCGCTAAAGAAGCGGCTCGACCCCTTTATGCGAAAGCCTGCGGCAACCACTGCGATTACCTCTCCCGTTTCATCCCGTATCGCCTTACGGACAGGAATCAGCCACTCATTTAAGCCTGACATAAAGTAAGTTCGGCCTAACACCATTTTGTCGCTATTCACAGCGTGAATAAAAGAGTCTCGAGTAGTTTCCTGTTCCAACATATTAGGTAACAGGTGCAGAGGGGTATCCGTACTGATATAGGTTATCTCGCCCTGCGGTGTCAGTAACCCCACACCCACCAAATCAGGATTTAGATGTAAGATTTTCTTAAAGGCTTGATCGTCTGCCCGGTTAATGGCAGATCCATCAGGTCGGATCAACTCCCTACCCAAAATATCCAGCACCATCTCCTGATGGACAAACAGTGAATAACTGGCACTGGACACCAGCTCAACCAGATTATGTTGTTGCTTACGGTAATCATCATTCAGGGACTGCCATTTTAGATAAGACACCAGTAGCAAAAAACCAAAGCCACCCAGAATCAGCATCCCGAATAGTGTCCAGATATTTTTCCGTAGCAGGCTCATAGCAGCTATCCATCCTCATAATCGCCCTGAACTAACGTCCACTGCTCTGCTTTTTATATTCCTTCTACCCATAGGTAGGTCACAGGCTAACTTACTGAAGGAAAAAAGCTTAGTCCAGACTAAAGAGCAAAAAACCTAAACTTTCTCCGGCTTACCCCATGTACCAGTGTTTTCCTTCATCTTATTATCACCTTTATCTGACTAATCACTAAGCTGTCACATTATGCAAAGAAAATACAGCTTTAGTAATAATTGAGTAACAAACACTTGTACCTTCCGCTCTTTATTAGTAGTTTCAAAGATAGAGTCACCTGATTTAAATCGGCCATATTTAAGGAGAAAATGATGACGGATCCCGCTGAAGCAAAAGTCGACCCAATTGCCGAACAGCAGCAGGCACAGCCCGTGGTCAAGCCCAGCAATCACCCTCTGGATGAGGTTTCTGAGATGCTGACACCACCGCCACCTCTGGGTAATACGACCAAGCGTCCCCGCAAACGCAATCTGCCTCTTGTGAGTAGCTATCCCTACAGCAAGAGAATGGGGCGTGCTGAGTACGAAGCCCGTAAGCAAGAGCTGCAGATCGAGCTGCTGAAAATGCAGAACTGGGTGAAAGAAACCGGCCAGCGCGTTGTCATTTTGTTTGAAGGCCGTGATGCCGCCGGTAAAGGTGGCACCATCAAGCGTATTATGGAGCACATCAACCCCCGTGGTGCGCGTATTGTCGCTCTGGAAAAACCCTCTGAGCAGGAAGCCGGTCAGTGGTATTTCCAACGCTATATCAACCATCTGCCAACACAGGGCGAGATCGTACTGTTTGACCGATCCTGGTATAACCGCGCAGGTGTCGAACGTGTGATGAACTTCTGTTCTTCCACCGACTATCTTGAATTTATGCGTCAGGCACCGGATCTGGAACGCATGTTGGTGCGTGACGGTATCCATCTGTTTAAATTCTGGTTCTCTGTCAGCCGTCAGGAACAGCTGCGCCGCTTCCAGGCTCGCCGTCTCGACCCTCTGAAACAGTGGAAATTGAGCCCTATCGATTTGGCCTCTCTGGATAAATGGGATGCCTATACTGAAGCCAAAGAAGCGATGTTCTTCTACACTGATACGGCTGATGCCCCTTGGACGACCATCAAATCTGATGATAAGAAACGAGCCCGTATCAATGCCATGCTGCACATCCTGAACAGTATGCCTTACCCGAACAAAAACCTAGATGTGGTATGTCCTCCTGACCCTCTATTGGTAGGACGCGCAACTGATGTCCATGAAGTGGATGAGAAGGTTCTGAAGAAAGAACCGAAAGTCCCGGTTATTAATGAACCGATTACTGATAAGACAGTACCGGAAGTTGAAGAAAAGGCTGGGGCTGAATCATGAGCCAGGAATTACAGCAGAAAGCCCAGGATGTCGTCTCAGCCTTCAAACAGCAGTTGAGCAAAAGTGGGATTGAGCATGTGGGTCAGCACCATTTCTCAGAGCTGCAGCTCTTGATTGAGTCCGCTCTGACCAGTGTGAGCCTGCAACAGATGGAGCACACGGCAGATCGTGTTCAGAGTCTGGCTCAGCAACTGAGGCAAGAGGTCCAACACAGTAAACAGTTCTGATCCTTTCAGACACACGCGTGATACCCAATGCCCAGGGAGCCTTGCTCCGTGGGCATTTTCGCAGTATCAACGGGAAGATGCCTGCCAATGCTTTAAAGTTCATTAAAAGCGCATTGAAGACCTGTTAACAGCAGCTGCTAAAGCGTCACCACTCTCACAGCCAGAGCGATAAAAATCACCCCACTGACTTTATCAATCAAAGCTGACTTGCGTTGCAGCACACCGATCCACTTGGAGTGTGACAGTACCATCGCCACAATGCAGTACCACAGACCATCAATACCCGCTGCCGTAGCCAACATAATCAGCTGATCGGTCAAGGTTTGACCACTGGAGACAAACTGCGAGAACAGCGCGATAAAGAATACTGCCAGCTTAGGGTTCAGCAAAGAGATCGAAATACCATCACGAGCCGCATCCATTAATGGAGCCTGTTGTTTATCCAGTGCCAACTCACCACCCCCACTGGAGCGAATCGCCTTAAACCCCATCCAGGCCAGATAAGCCGCCCCGGCATAAGTGATGACCTGGTACAGTACCGGTGTTTTTGTCACCAGAATTGCTAAGCCCCATATCGTTAACACAGCCCAGATCCCCACACCTACCGCATGGGATAATGCTGCAAAAATGCCGTGCAAACGGCTGTTTACAATCGTATGGCGTAAAACCACTGCCAGGCTGGGTCCAGGAGACATTGCCCCTAAACAGCAGATCGCAACCAGTGACAGCCAAACCGTAAATGTCATTGTCAGTCCCTCAAATCAAACCTGAATACACAAAACACGTTGTAATGATCGTCAGTGTAATCCCTCTCCAACCATGCGAGAAATGCAATATCACACTGCAACACATGAAATTAATGCATACCCAAATCAGTCATCTTCCTGGATAAAAACACTTGACCCAATAATCTGAGCTTATCGGCCCGTATTGACTCAGACCAAAAACCAAGTGATCTATTTATCCATCGCCTGAGGTGAAAAGATCGACTGCCGGATCTGTTCAGCAATGCACAAACGCACCCACTGGTGAGCAGGGTCCTGATGATGAACCCCATGCCAGCAAAAGTGATAGTGATTCTCGGGAGAAACCATCGGCAGATTACAGTAAGTCACCGAAAAAAAGCGTCTGGCGTTATGGGCGATATGTTCCGGCAATATCAACAAGGCCTGGCTATCAGAAACCACCTGAAATGCAGCAGAGAAGAAAGGTACCTCAAACAGAATACGGCGACTCAATCCCTGCTGAGACAAGGTGCGATCAAAGAAAGAGTCCTTATCACCACCGCTGTTAATATGTACGAAGGGATAATCTAACAGCTCAGCTAAGTTTAAATCCTGCTTTTGTGCCAAGGGATGATCCTCAGCCATTAAACACACAGACCGGTCCTGCCCTAAAGCGATACCATGCAGGTTTTCCGGTACCGCAGGTATCATCGTCGAGATAAAATCCAGTGGTAACTGCCCCAATTGTTCCAAATCCTGACTTTGCAGAACCTGATAGATAATGTCTACACCGGGTGCTTGCTGCTGCAGACGTTGTAACACTTCTGGAAAGATAAATTGAGCCACGTAGTCAGTACAGGCAAAGCGAAATCGTCTCTGACAAGAACTGGGGTCAAAGCCTTCTGAGTCAGATAAGCTACCCACATCAGCCAGAATACGCTGCACTTTGGGCAGCAAGACCTGAGCACGGGCACTGAGCAGATAATCATTGCCTTCACGGATCAACAGCGCATCATTGAAGAAGTCCCTTAATTGCCCCAATTGACGACTCATAGCCGATTGAGTCAGATGCAAACGGTTGGCAGCCTGCGTCACATTTCGGCTCTCCAGTAACACTACCAACGCCCTGAGTAAATTAAGATTTAACCGTTCCACTTTTCAACTCGACCTGTTTCAATCTGATTAGACCTCTCTATAACATAATGCCAGCATTATACGACAACAGCATGCAACACCGGATGAGCACCATAACCTGCTAAAAACAGAAAAGAAATTGAGCAATATCAGCTTTAAAAGAAAAAGCTAAAACAATCGATTCAAATACATCTATGTTAGGTTTAATATATCCAGCCAAGCGATTAATTAAGATCAAAAACAATCAAAACATAGCCCCTGGTGATTGATTATGCGTGTTGTACTCTGCTGTCTGTTTTCGGTCCTGATACTGCCCTTTTCACTGCTTTTAGCTGACAATAGTTATGCAGAGGAAAAAGCACTGATCGCTTTTGCCCAGGATACCCTGAAGAATGATTTTCGGCGGGCTCAGGTAATGGAAGCCAAACAAGCCGCTCAGGCGCATAACAATATGCGTTTTACCTATTCCGACGCTCAGGGACGTACCTCACTGCTGATTCACCAGATTGAGCAGTTTATTTCCCGTCAAGTCGATATTCTTATTGTCGGCACTAATGACGCTCAGGCCGTCGTGCCCGTAATTAATAAAGCCCATAGCGCTGGCATCAAGGTCATTATTCTGGACCGGGGTGTCGATACAGATCAGTACACGACCTTTATCAACTCCGATAACCGGGAAATAGGTGCTATCGCCGGTCGTTATATCGCTGAACAACTGGAAGGCAAAGGGCGCGCTTTGCTGTTAGAAGGTATCTTAACCGCTGATGTAACCCAGCAACGTAGTGAAGGTTTTCTTAAGGTGATGCAGGATTATCCTGATATTAAAGTGATTCGTCGTACCGGTAACTATTTACGTAAGGATGCGCTCATCGAAATGGAAAAGCTACTGGCAGAAGGAATTCAGGTTGATGCGATCTTTTCTGAAAGTGACAGTATGCTAAGCGGTGTACGTGCCGTACTGACTAAACACCAGATTGATCCAGGCTCCATTATAATGATCGGCTGTGACTATATCTCTGAAGCACAAGCGGCTATTCGAGCCGGTAGCCAAACCGGCTCTGTCTATTTTCCTTTAGGAGGAAAAGCCGCCATTGATGCTGCTGCCCGACTTTTAGCAGGAGAAACACTCCCAAAACACCTGCAAATACCCGCCGACCTATTGGTCACCCGTCAGAATGTCAATCACGTTCAGCCCGTGTTTTGATACCCCTATTAATCATCTGGTTTGATGATAAAAGGATATACAGATGGGATAAGTAACGTAGGCCCGATAATGAATCTTAGTTTTAAGGCACAACGTGATTTCTCCATTCTGCCATAATGTTACAGAGCAGGCATGAGCTTACAGAACATGAAAACAATAAAACTGAATAAGCGTATTAAAAGCCTCTCCACCCGCGTTGCTGTATTAGTTACTCTGGGTGGTACCTTGGTGCTGTCCGCTCTTGGCTTCTACTTTGATCAGTTTTTACAGCACAGTTTTAAAGATAATGCTCAAAGTCGGGTACAACACGCCTTTGAACGCCTGGCCTTTAATATCAGTCAGGTAGAGTTTAACCTGCAGGAGGGCATCAGCTTTATCCGCAACCATGAACCCACCCTGGCTTCCATCGCATTAATCAACAACTACGAAGATAAAAACACCTATAACACCTTCCTATTGGATGAAGAGAAAAAGGCTCTCGCTGAAGAACTCCTAAAACGGGTCAAACTCTCTTTTAACGACACCATCGCCCTGTATAACCAGAACAGCGAATTGATCGCCTATGTCGCCCGGGATCATCAGGATTATCATCTGAACTTTATCTCCTACGACAATAGCCAGATACAGTTGATGCGCCGCTGGGAATACCAGTCTGAGTATCAAAAAACGCCTTTGGATAAATTAGAAAAAGATGTCATGGCACTCCGGCACCAGATGTTTTATGACAATAAAGAGGTCGAGGAGAAAATTCTGGTCACCTACCAGAAGCGTGAACATGCACTGGATATGCGCTCTCATATGAGTATTCGCTTATCGCCCAATCAGCCTCAAACCGCTCATATCGAAATGTCCCGTATCCTGGACGAGGACTTCTTCCGCCAGTTGTCAGAAAACCTGAATGTCAACCTGACACTGTCACAAGCACTGACATCTGGCAGTTTAATCTCTGGTGACCTGTTTCCTGACAGTGGCTCACAAGGCCCTTCTCGACCACTGCGAATACAGGAAAGTTCAGAGGCCTATCATGCCAGCCTGAAGATCGATAGCCTGGATGGGCCTGTCTACCTCACTGCCAGTTTGGCGCGAGGCGATATTAAACAGATTCTGGAAGCCAGCCAGCAACAGTTTTTACTGTTGTTACTGTTGGCTGCTGTCTTTAGCCTGTTGTTTATCTACCTGATTATTCACCGAAGTCTGCAGCGCCCTCTACATGCTCTAATGGAGCAGATTGAGCATATTGAGCACAGGGACTACCGTCATGCAAAGCAACTCACAACCGGTGATGAACTTGAAACAGTATCGGCCAAACTGAATCAGCTGGCGCGCAGCGTACAGGAGCGGGAACAGGACCTGGTTAACTCCAAAGCCAAACTGGAATACATGTCCAACCATGATGTACTCACCAACCTGCCCAACCGACGTTTTTTTGCCCATCGCTTGGAGTATTCCCTCAAACAGGCACAGAGCAAACAGACCCAGCTGGCGGTTATGTTTATCGACCTGGATCAGTTTAAACAGGTGAATGATACCCAAGGCCACCATATTGGTGACTTATTATTAACCCAGGTCGCTGAGCGCCTGCGCAGTTATGTTGGCCGACAAGATACCCTCGCCCGAATCGGCGGAGACGAGTTTAATATTCTGATAGAAGACCTGACCAGCTGCCAACAACTGGCCATCATTGCACAAAAATATATTCAGATGTTCTCTGAACCCTTCACAGTACAAGGACAGGAGATCACCATCTCCTCCAGTATCGGTATCGCACTTTATCCTCGGGATGGCACAGACTCTGTTGACCTGATCAAAAACGCTGATCTGGCGATGTATCAGGCCAAAGAGCAGGGACGTAATAACTTCTGCTTTTTCTCCGATGATCTGTTCGAACAGTTAAGCGAAAAAACCGAGATGACTTACGAACTGCGCCAGGCGATTCAGGCCGGTGACCAGTTCGTGCTGCATTATCAGCCCAAAGTGTGCGCCGGTAGTGGTCGAGTTGCCTCAATGGAAGCCCTGATCCGCTGGATCAGTCCTAAATTTGGTTTTGTACCACCGGATAAGTTTATCTCCCTGGCCGAAGAGTCCGGTATGATTCACACTATCGGCAAATGGGTACTGGAGCAGGGTTGTCACGACTACATGCGTTTACAAGAGCATAATATTACCCTGGAACATGTGGGCATCAATGTATCCAACATTCAGCTGCAAAATGAGCCGTTTATTCCCGAGCTGATGCGAGTGATGAAAGAGAGTGGTATTCAGGCAAAACAACTTGAGCTGGAGATCACCGAGAGCTATATCGCCACCGATGCTGATTCTGCCATCAAAACCCTGCAAACCTTCCGTGATATGGGTTTAGGTATTGCCATTGATGATTTTGGAACCGGTTACTCTTCTATGAGTTATCTGCAAAAGTTACCTATTTCACGCTTAAAGATCGATAAATCTTTTGTGGATGGCCTACCTCATGACAGTGACAGTATCGCAATCGTAAACGCTATTATGAGCCTGACGGAAAACTTTAAGCTGGAAGTCACAGCAGAAGGCGTGGAATATCAGGAGCAGCTCGAGTTCCTGGCTCAAGCGGGTTGTGATGAGATTCAGGGTTATTACTTCTCCAAACCACTCCCCTTTGATCAGCTGGTTGAGTTTTGCCAGGCACGCAATCCTGGCAATCTTCGCGCCTTGTAAATTCTCATTATGATTTTAAAAGGCTCCCAAACGGGCATTTCGGGAACCTTGTTATAAATATAAATGGCTACACCTTAAACTTATTTAACTCACTGTCTTGCTGCGCGGTTAGCTTCGCCATCGCTTGGCAAATATTCGCCTGCTCATGGGCTCCCTCTGCAACGGACTGACTGATATCACGGATATTCGAGGTGTTGCGATTGATCTCCTCTGCCGTGGCACTTTGCTGCTCCGCAGCCGTTGCGATCTGTACAGTCATCTGACTGATATTAAAAATACTGCTGCGAATCTGCTCTAAAGCATCATTGGCCTGACTGGATACCTGTTGAGTATCGTGCGCTTTTTGCCGACTCTCAGTAATAATCGCCTGCGCTCTTTTCACCCCACTTTGCAGCTGATTGATCATACTCTGAATCTCTTCTGTAGATTCCTGTGTCCGGGATGCCAAGGCTCGTACCTCATCGGCAACCACGGCAAAGCCTCGCCCCATCTCCCCCGCCCGTGCGGCCTCAATAGCCGCATTCAACGCCAGCAGATTGGTCTGATCCGCAATATCGGTAATCACCGTCAAAATAGATGCGATATTATCACTGTAGGTAGATAGCTCACCGATAGTAGATACCACCTTATCCATGTCCTCAGCCAGACCTGCAACTGAATGCGTGGTTTGTTCGACAATCTTACTGCCGTCAGCCGTTGCACTATCCGCCTGTTGTACCGCATCGGCAGCCCCCTGGGCATTTTGCGCAACCTCATTGGCCGTCGCAGACATCTGATGCATCGCTGTCGCCAACTGATCCAGCTCATGCAGCTGTACACTCAGGTTACTGGAGGCATCCTGAGCAGAACATGCCGACATATCGCTATTACTGCGCACATCATGAGAGATCTGCTTAATCTGATTGATCAAACTCTGCAGGTAGTCCAAAAACTGATTAAATTCACTGGAGACTTTACCAAACTCATCTTTACTCTCGATGGCTAAACGCTTAGTCAAATCACCGTTACCACTGTTGATCTCTGATAGAGAGCCATACAAATGCTTCAGCGGTAACAGTTGGCGAGTCACCGCAATATAGAGAGCAGTACTGCAGATCAAAGCACTGATAATAGTGGCTATCACCGCCATCATCCCCAAGTCATTAGCTTCCGCCATCACCTTGCGCTTATCCAGTACAACACCAATCAACCAATCGCTACCGTAGAGGTTTTGCAACTTATAAAAGCTGGTCAATACGGTAATATCCTCCGACCGGGCCTCCTGAAACGATCCTGTAAGCCCTGGCGCATTGCCATCAAATAGCTTACTGATCTGTTCACCGTTCAGCTTATCATTGGGATGGCTGATAATATTACCGTTGGCATTCACCAAAAAGGCATAACCTGTACCATTAAAACTTAGTGTATTTAAAGCATCTGAAACCGTTTTAAGGCTCAAGTCGCCACCAAATGCGCCCTTGAATACACCTTTATCGTAGAAATTTGCAACAGCTGAAATTAAAATTTCCTTAGTCGCTGCATCTGCATAAGGATCGGTAAGTACTGCCCGCTTATGGCTTTTAGCATAGGGATACCAGGGACGTTTACGAGCATCCCACCCCTCTGGATTCCACGTGGGATCATTGGTGATTCTCTTACCATCCGTATCCAGCCCACCAAAGATCAGAAGAAACTCCTCCTTCAGTAGCGGCGTATCAAAAGTGGTTTGAATGGTATTGGCATTAAAGTCAGCGTCTATGGTCTGAGCCATCATATCGATTAAACGAAGTTTGCCGTTTAACCAGTTGGTAATTTGGAAGGACATTACACTGGCAGCATCTTTTGTGCTCTGCTGTGTTTTCTCCATCAGAGTATCTCTGACCGAGTGATATTGTAGCCAGGAATAAGCGGCAAAAGTGACTACAATTATACAGGATGCCAGTAACGCGACCTTATGAGAAACCTTCATGGGCATCGCCTCTTTGCTAAGTCTGAAAATCTCATCCTTGCTTTATCTATTCATCCCTATCTTCCTGATAACCACCATCCTAAAACGCTGAATATCTCTCCTATCTCCTTGAGATTCAGAACTATTTGTTATTTTTTCAGTTGCTAACCTGGGAGACATTATCACCATGCAAAAAAGCATCTTTTTTGCGATAGCTTAAACCAAGAATAGAGCAAGATTAGGCATTCTTCCTTACGACAGCATCAGTCTAAATTTACATTATGATTAACACAAAAAGAGATATCCCAAACTTACAGCCAGATAACATGATTAGACGACTGCAAGTTTCGCAAGCAAAGTGATGAAAAATTCACACATACATCAGGCTTGCTCAAATGAGCAACAGGCGATATAAATTTGTCCCTTAGAGTGTTTTATCTAAAGCAATCACTCATCAAGGGCAAAGAGGGAGGCGTTCCTCCCAATCACAGGAGATCACACATGGAAGACAAGATAGTGCCTGTAACACCGTATAGTACCGAGGACACTATGTTACCCTGGCATGATACAAATCCCCTGCCAGAAACTCTGGCCAAAATAACCCGACATATTTCTGACAATCTACACATGGAGATGGATCATCACAGTTTAGCTGACCGCTATGATATGAATGTCACTCAGTTGGAAGCGATGTTCCAAGACCATCTATCTCAGACTCCTACAGAGTTTCAAAAGAGGGTCAGGCTGAATAAGGCACAGTATTTACTGGAGCAAACGCTGTTAAGCTTGGAAACTGTCGCAGATAAATCAGGATTCGGTGACATTCCCAGCTTACAGGATGCTTTTTTACAAAACCTGAATATGTTTCCTTCACGCTATAAATAAACCGAATAAGTCAGCTAAGGACAATTTAGCCGCAAAAAGAGGACCAACAGATAAAGAGGGATAATTACGACAATCACCCGTACAACATACTGACTAGGGCTAAAGCATTCCCCCCCACTTAGCCCAAGCTAATTCATGTACTCAAGCATGATCTTTTTATTTAGGCCCGCACCCGATACCAGAGCTGTTCCAATAAACGGTTGACCTGAGCGGCCTGCTGTAGACCATTGAGAAAGTCTGCCTCACTGAATTGTTTAAACGCAGGTAAGGTCATCAGAATACTACTGTCGAGGGCGCAACTGTTATGCAGCATCGCTGCATCCAACCAGGGATTTCCCAGGGCAGCATACTCCCAATCAATAATTCTGAGCTGCTCATCTTGCCAGCAGAGATTACCAGGATGCAGATCATGATGGGTCAAACAAGATTGGACTGCAGGCAACGCCTGAAAAACCTCTACCAGACAACTTAATTTTTCCAACCAAGGGGCGGCATCTGACAATCGATTCAGGGCTTTTTGGTAGCGCTCAAACAGATCAGGATAACTGATGGCCGGTGGCGACATAATACTCTGACAATCTGCTACAGCGTTTAGCAATTGCAGTTTCATCACACATGTCAGCACGGAGCCCTCTAAGCCTACGCCGTGATGCTTCATCACACACCAGCCGGATTTCGGCTCGTTGGCAATGACCTGAACAGACCAAGGGAAGGGCTGAATAGTAGATAACACTGCCTGTTCACAAGTACGATCAACACCAAATACCAGATCATCTCTGGCATTTACCCTTAAAATCAAAGGCTGTTGATGATCTGAGCCTTGATAGAGCCAGTTACTAGTGCCCTTACTGGCTAAAGGTAACCAATGCACTGGATATTCCAGCCTCTGATTAACCTGAGCAAAAATAGACTCATGCATGGCGAGCCCCCGCTGTTTCAGCTAATATCACGCCCTAAAATTGGCGAACCCTGTACAATCAGTTACCAATCCCCTGAGCAGTAGTTGGGCGGTATCCCTCAAAGACCGTCACCACCTATTGATCTGGCGGATCATATATAAGCACTCAAAGAAAAAGTTTCTCGAATAAAAAGACACTGCTCTCTTGCACCCTACAACGGCAGACCGAAGAAGATCTAAATATTCTTGTTTGCGTATGTGCTTGAGCAATACTTTTCGGTATGCCTACATAACACCTTGAGCAATAAAACAAAGTGAGTCAAATCATGAACCTTATTCACTCCCGGCTACAAACACTATTTGCAGGTTTTGTCACAGCAATTCTGGCTTTGTTTAGCTTTCAGGCTCAAGCTCAGTCCCAAAATCAAAATGACATATTAACTGTCTATACCTACGACTCCTTTGTTTCTGAATGGGGACCGGGTCCACAACTGAAAAAAATATTTGAGCAACAGTGTCAGTGTGAGCTGAAATTTGTCGCGGTAGAAGATGGGGTCAGTATTCTGAATCGGGTACGCATTGAAGGTAAAAAGACTAAAGCAGATGTGTTGCTGGGCTTGGATAATGGACTGATTGAAGAAGCTCGTCAGCTGAAGTTAGTACGACCTCATAAGCTAACAACCGATCACCTGACTCCAGTACTAAACTGGCAAGATGACAGCTTTATGCCATTTGATTACGGTTATTTTGCCTTTATCTATGACAACCGAAAGATTGAGCGACCCGCGACATCACTGAGTGAGCTGATCCAATCTGATGCACAGGTGATCTACCAGGATCCTCGTACCAGCACCCCTGGTCAAGGTCTGATGACCTGGATGAAAGCGGTGTATGGTGATCAAAGCACACAACAGTGGCAACAGCTGGCTCAACATACCGTTACAGTCACTAAGGGTTGGTGGGAAGCTTACAGTATGTTTTTGGAAGGAGGCAGCGATTACGTCCTGAGTTACGCCACTTCACCCGCTTATCATGCCGTTGCTGAAGGTCATGAACATTATCAAGCGGCACTGTTTAGTGAAGGTCATGTGACTCAGATTGAAGTCGCTGGAATCACTAACAATAGTAAAAACCCTGAACTAGCGCGGGATTTCCTTGAGTTTCTGACATCAGCTGAAGCCCAGAAGATTATTCCAGTGACCAACTGGATGCTGCCAGTGATCGATGGTGTTGAACTGCCCCAGGCATTCTCTAAGTTGATTCAACCCAAAACAATTGGCTTTACACCCAAAGAGATCAGTCAACAGCGTAAAGCCTGGTTACGGGAATGGCGCAGTGCGGCCAGCCAGTAAGCCAGGATTGATTAAACATCCGTGAAATTATTTCTGTTCAAGCGATCTTTATTCAAACGATCACTCAACACATTCTCAGTATCCAAAGCCGCCATGCTGGCCTATGCCGTTGTAATATTTATGACGGCATTAGCCTTTTATGGCCTGATTGGCTTTGATCAGGCCCAGTTTGATGCCCGCCTGTTACGGGATAGCTATATCCAACAGATCCTGATGTTCTCTATTCAACAGTCCGGACTGAGTGCTCTGCTGTCCATCCTATTCGCTATACCCATTGCCCGCACCATACATTTTATGCCTCAGTTACCGGGACGCCTGGTTTTCCTACGCCTATGTCTGCTGAGCTTTATTATGCCAACACTCGTGCTAGTGACAGGCTTAGTCGCACTGCTGGGGCGCTCCGGTTATATCACACCATTACTGAGTGAGGATTGGAATCTCTATGGCCTGAACGGCATTTTACTCGCCCATATCTATCTGAATATGCCGTTAGCCGTACGAGTACTGAGCCAACAACTCGGCCATATTCCCGATACCGGCTGGCGTCTGGCCCAACAGTTAAAATTGTCTCCATGGCAAAGTTTTCTCAAGGTGGAGTGGCCTGCAATAAAAAGTAGCCTGCTGATGCTATCTGCTTTTATCTTTGTCCTATGTTTTAACAGCTTTGCTGTGGTTCTGGCTCTGGGGGGAGGCCCTGGTTCGACCACGCTGGAAGTGGCGATTTATCAGGCATTGAAATATGACTTTAACCTCAGCGAAGCGTTGACTCTCGCTTGGCTACAGTTTGCCCTGGCCGGTAGTATATTCTTATTAATGGCAAAGCTGGGCAAACTAAACTGGCTCAGTGCCGATACCGGTCATCAGCGCTGGTTGCCCACCTGGCCGAAATATCAACAACATGCTTATCGCATTCTGTATTGTCTGGTCTGGCTACTTCTCCTATCACCAGTATTGGCATTATTGCCGACAATACTCAGCGTTAATTGGGAGACTTTTAACTGGATAACTCTCTTTACATCAGCACTACGCTCTCTGGCCCTGGCTTTAACCAGTGCGCTGCTTGCACTATTACTGACCTGGTATTTACTGCAACCGATTCGAAGCACTTATCGGCATCAACAAGAGAAATTTAGAGTCATTCTTCAGTGGTTAGCGACCCACACCTTAGTGGCTCCGGCAATGGTGCTATCCACAGGGCTATATATCTACCTACTACCCAGAACCGATCTGGATAGCAGCGGTATTTTCTGGTTGATCACACTCAACGCACTACTCCTAATACCCTTTATTTTCGGCCAGCTCAAACCTCGTCTGATTCAGTTTGATCAACAATACGCTTTATTGAGCGAGAATCTTAAGCTCACCCCCAAACAACGCCTGTATATTTTATGGCCTTTTATCCGCCCAGCGCTGATTAGCAGCTTTTCTCTGGCCGTATTGCTGGCCTTAGGAGATGTAGCCGTGTTCTCTATTTTTGGTGATAGCGACTGGTCTACTCTACCCTGGTTAATCTACGGTTATGCAGGCAGTTATCGCATGGCTGAAGCGGCTCTGGCATCTTTACTATTATTACTACTGTGTATCGCGTTGATCTACCTGTTTGAGCACACGCCAGGCGGACATTTTCGGGATAGCGGTTCACGTAAATCAAAAGTAAAAAACGGGTCAGGTAAATAGGTCAAATGGATTTAGATACAGGAGATTTAACTCATGAGCTATCCTGAACGCACTAATACAACGACCCCAGATACAACGACCCCAGATACAAGGAGTTCAGATATAAAAAGTATGCACAGTCAGAACATAACGATTCAGAATATTGGGAGTCATAGTATCAATAAAAAAAGACAAGCCAGCCACAAACACGGACTAGAGATCCAACAGCTGAACGTTCAGCTAGAGCAACTGACTCTCAGCTATAACCTAAGTGTGACAACCGGCGAAATTCTGGCAATTCAGGGCACCAGCGGTGTGGGTAAAACCACATTACTGAATACGATTGCCGGCTTTCAGCACGCCAAAAGCGGGACCTTGCTCTGGCAAGGGAGTGAACTGTTGGGACTACCGGCCGATAAACGTCCGGTGAGTATGCTATTTCAGGAATACAACCTGTTTGAACATATTTCCGTACTGGATAACTTAACGCTCGGCTTTACGGGTCTGATACCTAAACAAGCCTTAATCGCAGCTGCTGAGCATTTAGGCTTAGCCGACCAGATCAGTAAGATGCCAACGGAGCTGTCAGGAGGGCAAAGACAACGCGTAGGGTTGATACGTACCCTGCTACGTCCGGAGCCTATTATCTTGCTTGACGAACCCTTCGCAGAGTTAGATCAGAATACCCGCCTACAAGCCGCTCAATGGACAAGAGAGGTCGCCAAACAACAGGGTAAAACCCTTTTACTGGTCACCCATCAGCAAGAAGACGTTGAAGTCGTGGCCGATAGCACTTTAGTTTTGCAACAAAGTAAAAGTGCGGACTAACAGTGTAGTGATTATATACAGTTAGTGGTTACACCACTGCACTCTGTAGAGCGATCAACTGACAGCATACCTCTTATAATCAGGCATAGAGGAGAACAGAGGGGCACGTTTACCGATAATTTCAATATAAAGCACTGCAAAATTATAAAATTTAGTGTTTTTATAAATGCCAGAAAGTTTTTGTACCGATCGTTACTTGTACTATTTTCCTTAGCGGAGAAGGCCAGGCGCAAATTGGGCAAGACAGAGAGGCACCCTGTCTTTAACACTAAATCACCTCAGGATTTGGTTCACTAAACAGATAACCTTGTGAATAGCGAATATCCAATGCTTCTACTATAGCTTGTACCGACTCTGAGTGCACAAACTCAGCCACTACAGGAATACCTGCATTCTGGGCAAAGAAGACGATCGCTCGGGTAATTTCATAACTGGTACGATCTGTATCGATATTTTTGATGTACTTGGCGTCGATCTTGATGCTATCCACATCCAGCTCAAGAATGCGTTCAAAATTGGAGTATTCTGTACCAAAATCATCAATCGCCAGTTTAAAGCCCAGGCTCTTCAGCTCAATCAACTGAGTGACATTATTGGCCTTACCGGATGCACTGACGCCTTCCAGAATCTCAAGTGTCACGCGTTCTGGTGAAATATTGTATTGCTCGGCCTTTTTCGTCAGATACTCCACCAGGAACTGCTGACTCAAATCATCTTCGGTAATATTGATCGAGAAAGTACACTGATGATGCTCCATCACCGCAAAACTGCGATCAATCATCAAACGGGTCAGAGCAGGCAACAAACCAGAGAGTTTAGCGGCATTCAGGAATTGGAAAGGACCGTAAACCTCACCATCAATATGCATACGAATCAGGGTTTCGTAATGATTGATCTCACCGGCATGATTATCACGAATTCCCTGAAAGTAAGGCACCAAACAGCTTTCATTTAATGCCCTGTGCAGCAAAGCATTCCAATGCATATATTCAAGACGACGGGTTTGCTCCACTTCATCGTTTTCACCAGAATAAAGATGGAAACGGCCACGGCCCTCTTTCTTCGCCTTTTTGATCGCCAACAGGGATTTGCGCATCAGGTCCTGTCGATCTATCGCTCCACCAAACGTAAAGCTGATATTAAAGCTCAGGTCGTCCACTTTAATCTGATTCAGGAAAAAATACTGACGTACTCGTTTAAAGATACTATCCAGATCAACTTTCGACGGGTAATGTGCGGCAAACTCATCCGCATTCAGGCGATACAGTTGTGCACCAATGAGTAACGCCTTGAGCTGTGCAGTGATCGCAATCAGCAAACGATCAGCAAAATCCAAACCGTAAGCGGAGTTGATCAAACTGAAGTTATTCACATTCATAACAAGCAGAGAGCAGCCCTCACTGCAAGGAGCACACTCGGCTTCACAGACACTGAGTGCCTCTTGCAAACGAGTTTTATTGGGCAAACCCGTTAAAGGGTCATGCTCCAGCGCCTGAATACGGCGGTCGCGCTCTTTTTTCAGTTCGGACAGATCATTAAATACCGCAACAAAGTTCTGGATATCACCCGCAGTATTGCGCATTACATTCAGGCTGAGCCATTGAGGCAGCAAGGTGCCATCTTTGCGCCGATTAACAATCTCGCCATTCCAGCAACCATCTTCCAGCAACTGTTGCCACATTGTGTGATAAAAGTTTCGATCCTGCAGGCCAGAGGCCAGAAAACTGGGGTTTTTGCCCTGTACTTCTGCCAAGGTGTAGCCGGTGGCCTGTTCGAAGTAACGGTTCACTTCGATAATGCAGTTTTCTGCATCGGTAATCACAACACCTTCCGAAGCGTTCTCAATCGCCGTACCGAACAACTGTAAACGCTTCTTCTGCTTCTTATAGGCCTGTATCTGTTCCTGACGTGACAGCACAATACTGATGATATCGGCACCGACCTGTAAAACCCGGGTGTGGAAAGGCGTGGGTTTACGATGTTCAAATGAAGACAGGGCAAAAGAACCGATCGGTTGGTTTTCCGCATCCTGAATAGGGTTAGACCAGCATGAACAGAGGTTAAAGTCATAAGCCACCTGGCGCAGATCCAGCCAACGCTTGTCTTCAAACGTATCAGTGACATAAACCGGCTGGTTATGATAAACCGCATTACCACAGGAACCTGCCTGAGGCCCTGGAATCAAGCCATTCAACACCTGATGACCGTTTGCCGGTATACTGGGCGCAGCCAACACATTCAGCTGCCCCATCTCGTCTAATAACATGACCGAAGCCACCGAATTAGGCAGTAACTTCTCAGCCATCAGACATAACTGGTTAATCACATCCAGATAGCCCTCATTACGTGCCACCATGCCAAAAATGGTCTGCTGGATCTCCATGATCTGTTCCTGTTGATCAACGGTCACAGGCACACTTTGCCCTGCCGATGTCATGGCCTCCGTGGTAGAGCGCTTAGCTTGAGAGCCGGAATCAGATGTCATGGTTAACCTTAAACTTGAAAAGCCAGAAGCAAATAAAGAATATTGCAGAATGATAACATCTTAACGCGACGTCTAGGGTATCAAAATGCGTTCTTTTGCCACATATTGCTAATAAAATAAGTGAGAAAAGCGAATGGGGCTGCCGCTATTCATATCATAACGCCCTTGGATCTTTAAATTGTCTTTTTGGTATCTAAAGATTGGTTTTTCTGGTTGATCTGATATTTGGCTGAATCTGAGCCGATACAAACGGTCAAAAGGGTGGTTAAATGACAGCAGGATTGCAAAACCATTACAAAAGCTCAGGATAAGGAAAACATCCCCCCATGATACGTAAACTGGTTCTTCCCTCGATATTTATTTTTTTGGCTTACGGTTTCTGGATAAGCTCTGATTTTAAAGAGATTGCTGCCGGTGTGGCGATTTTTCTGTTTGGTATGCTGGCGCTTGAAGAAGGCTTTAAAGCCTTTACCGGGGGGTTACTGGAGAAAATTCTGCAGCGCACTACCGACAAGCTTTGGAAAAGCCTGAGCTTTGGCGTTATCAGTACGACGGTAATGCAATCCAGCTCTCTGGTCTCCGTGATTACGATCTCATTTCTATCTGCAGGGTTGATCTCTCTGGCTGCAGGTGTTGGTATTATCTTTGGTGCAAACCTCGGCACGACAACCGGAGCCTGGCTGGTAGCAGGTTTGGGTTTAAAGGTGAAGATATCCACCTATGCTATGCCGATGCTAGTATTTGGCATCATTCTGGTATTCCAGAAGAGTAAAGAGCTTAAAGGCATAGGCTATGTTCTGGCCGGTCTGGGTTTCCTTTTCCTGGGCATCCATCATATGAAAGAAGGCTTTGAAGCCTTTAAAGACACCATAGATCTGACCGCCTACGCCGTTGATGGCTATACCGGCGTCTTCCTCTTTACCCTGATTGGCCTGGCAGCCACCGTCGTGATGCAATCCAGTCATGCCACACTGGTGTTGATCATTACCGCTTTGAGCGCTCAGCAAATTACTTATGAAAATGCCTTGGCACTAGCCATCGGCGCTAATGTCGGCACCACGATCACCGCTGTTATCGGCTCCTTAAGCGCCAATATTCAGGGTAAACGCCTGGCGGGTGCCCATTTAATTTTTAATGCCATCACCGGCCTGATCGCGATAGTATTTATCTATCAGCTTACTCATCTGGTCGATACGACCAGTGCATTCTTAGGCATTGACGACGATAACTACACGCTGAAACTAGCGGTATTTCATACCATCTTTAATGCCATTGGCGTTATCGTAATGCTGCCCTTTATTAGCCAACTGGTGGACTTTCTGCAGCAATACCTGAAAGCGGAGGCCGCATCCGGCCCTTCTAAACCCCGTTATCTGAATAAGGCTGCGTCTGAGCTACCAGATACCGCAATTGCCGCAGTACGCCAGGAAACCCTGCATCTGTATGACAATGCGGCCAAGATTATTGCCGGAGGGCTAAGCCTTCATCTGAAAGATATCCACAGCGAGATGCCTCTGGATGAGATAATCCATAGATCCCGCAAAGTACTACCCACCGATATTGACCGCCTGTATCAGGACAGCGTGAAAGGGCTCTATGCAGACATAGTGGACTATATCAGCCTGGCTCAGGGTGAGATGTCTCCTGAACAAACCGAGGAACTGTTCCTGCTGAGAGCCGCTGGACGGGATATCGTCGAAGCTATTAAAGATACCAAGCACCTGCAAAAGAACCTGTCGACCTATATCAATGCTGACAACCCCTATATTCAGCACGAATACGACAATCTGAGAAAGCGTCTGGCCTCAGTGCTCAGAACCCTGCATGAGGTTCGAAATCATGGTCATAATTCTGCCATCATTTTGTCACTGGACAGTCTCAAGATTGACATGAAAGAACATGATCAAAGCCTGAATAATAGCCTCAATACTCTGATTCGTAATAAGCAACTCAATCCGGCAATGTCTGTTTCTTTAATGAACGACAGCAGTTATGCCTACGACGTCACCCGTAATCTGGTTCAGATGGGTGAAGTTTTATTCTCACGGGCAGAACTGCAATTAAAAGAAGCCGAGCGGAGTCTGTCACTGGATGACGATGAGGTAAACGCCATGGTTGAACAGCACAAGGATAAGCCGTTATGAATATTAAAAAACTGATGCGCCGGGCCGAGGAATATCTCAGCTCAGATGAGCGTAAACGCAAAGAAAAACGCCGCTACCTTAAACAAGTGGTACGTAAATTACGCCAACATGAGAAAGCGTTAAAACAAACCTTGGAAGAGTGCAGTGACCGCGATCAATGCCGACAGCTGAAAAGAGAAATTGTGTTGGCCCACAGCCAGCGCAAAAAAGGTGTGACTCAGTTAAAAGCCCTGAAAAAGAAAAAATAGCATCTGAAGCACGGGTTAAGACCAGCGGCATCAATCAGGATAGCGGCTTTAAAGCCGCTATCTTCTGTCCAAAGCCTATCTGTTAGCACTGAGACTGCCAAAAACTGGCAAGCTGGATCACCCACATACAACAGCCCCGAACTTTAAGAAAACTCTTTCTCATGTAACCAAGCGGCATGCTTAGGCGCACGTTTGGTAACCGACCACTCTTCCAGCATCAGTGGCGCGACCTCTTTCAGCTTTTTCATCTGCTCATCGCTTCCATCACGGTAAGTCAGCTCCAAACGATGACCATTGGGGTCGAAGAAATAGATAGAGTGAATAATTTCATGGTTAGTCACCCCCAGTACATCAATACCTTTTGCTTCTAATTCAGCTTTTGCTTCCAGCAGAGCTTCACGGTCAGCCACTTCAAAGGCGATATGCTGACACCAGGCTGGCGTATTGGGGTCTTTGCCCATTTCCGGCTGAGTCGGCAGCTCAAAAAATGCCAGAATATTACCGTTACCCGCATCCAGGAAAACGTGCATATAAGGGTCTGGCTCTTTGGTAGAAGGCACCTGATCTTCTGCGATAGCCACCAGAAAATCCATACTCAGCACATCCTGATAGAACTCTACGGTTTCTTTTGCATCTTTACAGCGATAAGCCACGTGGTGTATCTGCTTGATATCAATCATGTTCTCTACCTTTATCTCTGAGCTTTCTTCCTGGGTTACCGTTGTACCCTACTCAGCAGGTACCGCCGCCCATCAAGCCGTTTTTATTGTGGAATTCAGTATAGACGAGCTAACCAGATGCCTGATTAGCCTTAATTAAGTCTACGCATTTAGTAACAAATGTTACCAAATCAGATTAGTATCATTTGTTACTATTGTCAATTCGATTTATCATCAGCCAGGCTCTATGATTACGACCCGATAAGAACGCATACCATCCGATAAAAAACAGCCAATAGAAACAACTCAAAAATATAAGACAGTCATTGTGATATGAGTACCGATAACGCTGATCAACACCTGAATAATGTGATGGACCTGAACACCTTTTTCCCGTTTCGCTTATCCATTCTGGAAAAAAGAGTCAGTGAGTCCATCGCACAACACTATGCAGACCGTTTTAACCTCACCCGCTACGAATGGCGGGTGATGGCGACTCTGGCAATGCATCACACTATGTCGGCTAAACAGGTGGCCAATTTTACCCGCCTGGATAAGATGCAGGTCAGCCGTGCGATCAGTGGTTTAAAAAGCGCTGAACTAATCAATCAGAGTAAGAGCGAACAGGACAAACGCACCTCCGTACTGACCCTGACCGATCAAGGTTTGGCTCTGTACAATCAGATCGTGCCTCTGGTTATGGCCCAGGAGGAAAAGATCCTGCAGGCATTGAGTGACGAGGAACAGCAAACGCTGCACAAACTAATGCAAACACTCAGTAGCCATGCGGAAGATCTGATTCAGCCCGAATAAACAACAAAAAGAGCTATGGGATAAGCAAAGATTAAAAGGATGTAGTAACCGGCTATTACCCACCCCTTCGCCGATTTACCTACACTGCTGTGACACTCTGGCCTGTTATCAAAAAGCCAGTAAAACAACAATAAGTGCACAGGAGTACACACATGTCTGCAAGCAAGAAAATTCTGATGTTGGTAGGAGACTTTGTTGAAGACTACGAGATCATGGTGCCATTTCAGGCCCTGACCATGCTGGGCTATCAGGTCGATGCGGTCTGCCCGGACAAAACAGCCGGAGAGCAGATTCGCACCGCCATACATGACTTCGAAGGTGATCAGACCTACACCGAGAAGCCTGGGCATAACTTCACGCTGAACGCGACCTTTGCTGATATTGACCCGGCCAGTTATATCGGTCTGGTGGTTCCCGGTGGCCGCGCCCCGGAGTATCTGCGCCTCAACCAGGATGTACTGGCCGCAACCCGTCATTTTGCAGAGCACAACAAGCCCATTGCAGCAATCTGTCATGGCGCTCAGTTACTGGCGGCAGCAGGCATTCTGGAAGGTAAAAAGGTTTCAGCCTACCCAGCCTGTGCACCAGAAGTTCAGTTTGCAGGCGGCCATTATCAGGAGATTGATGTCGATCAGGCCATCACAGATCAGAACCTGATTACCGCACCGGCCTGGCCTGCCCACCCCGCTTGGCTGGCGCAGTTTGCCCAGGCTCTGGGGGCAGAAATTAAGCTTTAGCCCTGATTTCCTCCAAGCTTTAAACAATTAACACCGCCATAAACAGTGGTTTTAACAATAAACGACAGCAGGCTATGAGCGCACTCATAGCCTGCTGTCGTTTGACTACGGCGTCGTTGACTGAAGCTTAGCAAAGCCATTACTCTGTTTTGATCATGCCCCAAAAGCAGAATAAAGCCAAAGCAAGACGCTTACCTCTCAAGGGGGCTGGTCGTAATCTGCCAAAACCGCCACTCAGTCATCGTTAGGTCAAACCATGTGTGATATCTATGCCAGCACCGATCCTGCCCTTTATGAAACCATCACCCGCTCCATTCGAATTGATGGCGTTGTGACCAGTATTCGCTTAGAACAGAGGTTTTGGGATATTCTGGACGAAATTGCCCGCAGCGAAGACCGCAGTACGCCACAGTTTATTAATACGCTCTATCGGGAAGTGATGGAAAGACGAGGTGAGACCGGCAATTTCACCTCGTTATTACGTGTCGTCTGCACGGTATATCTGGATAACCAAAAGCTGGCGTAACTCGTCACCAAAGCGTGCTCAATCCGGAACTTTCAATGTAGCTCTGTGTGCTGCCTACTGAATGCGGGCAACCTACTTAGTTTCGTTTGCCTGTTCCAGTGACACGGCGCTACGTACCGGCGCTGTAATCAATAGTGCGCCTAACGCTAATAGTGCAAAAGCGATAAAAAGCGGATATAGCGTGCCGTTATACGCCTGACCAATCAGGCCACCAAAAATCATCGACACAAAAGTGGATAAAGCACCAATCACCGAAGAGGCGATCCCCGCGATATGGCCCAGTGGCTGCATCGCCAAAGCGTTCATATTGCCAAACAGCAGACCAATACAAGCGAAAATCAGTGCTGTGAATACCATAAACAACCACAGAGGTACTTCACCGCCGCTCAGCCAAAGTAACGCGACAAAGCCGCTGGAGAGTGTCACCATGCCCTGCATGGCTCGTGTCGCCAACTGCTCCATACCAAACTTCATCACCAAGCGACCATTAACCAATGAGGCCACTCCAACAAACAATGCCAAAATCGCAAAGAACAGCGGGAATAAAACGTCGACCTGGAAGATATCTTTAAACAGCAGCTGTGCGGTACTGAGATAGCAGACAAACGCACCAAAGATTAAACCTGCCGCAAAAGTATAGGCCCGGGCGATAGGGTTGGACAGTGTCTCTTTACTTCCCCGCCAGATATTCCTCAATGACAAAGGAATACGCTTCTCCTTTGCTAAAGTCTCTGGCTGACGCAGTGCAAACCACAGGAAGATCACCGCTGTCAGTAAGACGAAAGAGCCGAAAATCTCTCTCCAACCTGCAATATAAAGAATGCCTGCGCCAAGGCTGGGAGCAATGGCAGGCACAACAATAAAGACCGCCATGACAAAGGACATCACACGGGCCATCTCCCGGCCCTGAAATTGATCCCTTACCAAGGCGACAGCAACGACTTTAGGACCTGAAACCCCAACCCCCTGAATAAACCGCCCCAGAAGCATGGTGTTATAGTCATCCGCAAACACAGATATCAAAGAACCTACCAGAAAGGTCAACAAACCCAGATAGATAGCAGGTTTACGCCCGGCACTATCAGAAATAGGGCCATAGATCAGCTGACCAATCGCCAAACCAGCAAAGAGCACCCCGACCAGCAACTGCAGGTCATTAACATTTTCCACCTGATATGCGTGTCCGATCTGCCCCATAGCAGGCAGTACCGCATCAATCGCCATTGCAACTAACGACATCAGAAATGCCAGAAGCGCAATAAACTCGCCAAAAGGGAGTGTTTTTTGTGAATTATCTGAAGACATAGTTTTGCCTGTAGTCACATCAGAGTGGAGCACTCTGACAGAAAAATAGTCCAAGAAACCAACCGGAGCAGTCAATTATAACACCACCAATTAATTAGCATGTTAATTAATTATTCAGAAGAGAGAAAAGGATTAAATTACACTTGATAATTATTATCATTTGCATAATATTCAAGGACAGCTCACATTCATCTTCAGGCCGGTTAAGTCATACAGTGAGACTCAACCATAGATAAGGCAATTTACAGACAGGAGTACGCATATGGTTGCCAAACTTTTCTCGGGAGTGGCCGGAGGCTTATCTCTGGCGATTGCCGCCAGTTGCTGGCTGTCGTTGTATTTACCGGCAGGAGATCAGGCCCGATGGTTTATCGCCGGTCTGATCATCTTTCCTTTTGCTTTAGGCGGTTGTTTATCCCTCTACCTGGAGAATCCGCGTCACAGTCTGAGTAGCCTGGCAATCAATACCGTTTTTGCGACGATAGCCCTGAATCATCATCTATCCACAACCTATTCACTCAGCTAAGCCTTATACTATGGCCCAGAGCCCCCAGAGCCCCCAGAGCCCCCAGAGCCCCCAGAGCCCCCAGTGTTTACAAAGGGTGGGCACTGGGGAGAAACAGGAATTCATTCAGCTTCTATAAATCTCAGTCTACTATCATCTCCATCCGCTGCTATCACAGCACCCATCACTTTTCCTGATTCACCTGAGTTTCTGATTTATCTGGAGTCGGGTTCGGACATAAGCTTTTTATACCACTCAAAAGCTTTGTAGCGCGTACCACATAGCCTGCATCAAGTATGTTCACTGGCAATTAGAGCTTGAAATCTATTATAATCGTGGCTTATTAGATGATATGAATCAAAAAAACTACAAAAAATCACACCCCATCAACACCATTGCCTTACATCGACCGGAAAATGATTTAAAGAGCCTTTCCGGCGTTTAAACTCACTGACTTCACACCGGTACATATATGGCGATAGCAGACCTTTTTGTGCTTAACGACCTGTCCCCATCGATGTTATTAATTGGGCAGTATGATAATCGGCTGGTTGGACTGTCTCTGATAATTGCCATCATCAGCTCCTATATGGCGCTGACACTCTCGGCCATTGCCCAACGCAGCGCTTCAAAAACAGCCAAGCAGATTCATCTGACCTCAGGCTCTTTGTCGCTGGGCATCGGCATCTGGTCGATGCACTTTATCGGCATGCTGGCATTTTCTCTCTGCACCGAGGTCAATTACGATCTGTTTACCACAATAGCCTCGCTGCTACCCTCTTTTATCGCATCATTAGCGGCACTCAGTATTCTCTCTCACAGCACGATATCGCTACGACACATCGGCCTGGGAGGCCTGGCGGTCGGCGCAGGTATCGGTGCTATGCACTATACCGGCATGGCGGCAATGGTCATGGCACCGGAGTTGAAATATGATTTGCCGATGTTCTTACTGTCGATTGTAGTGGCAGTAGCCCTGGCCTCTCTGGCCTTATGGGTCAGCTTTGGTTTACGCCAGCATCTGCATTGGCGGGGTTATAAACTCAGAGCAATTGCCAGCCTGGTGATGGGGCTGGCCATTGCCGGAATGCACTACATCGGAATGGCTTCAGCACGGTTTATTGGCACACCCATGGCCGATTTTGATCCAGTGCAGGAAAGCCACTACACACTGGCGCTGATCATAGGGGCGGTCACCATTGTGATCAGCCTGATGGTTGTCACCATCAATGCACTGGGGCGCTACCGCTCGATGCTCAGGCAAAGTGAAGATATCAGCTCCGAGCTACAGGCGATGTTTGATACTGCAGTGGATGGCATTATCAAGATGTCCGCAACCGGTATTGTGCAATCCTACAATCGCTCTGCGGAACAGATTCTGGGTTACAAAGCCGAAGAAGTGATTGGTAATAATATCAATATGCTGATGCCGGAACCCCACAGAAGCGCCCATGATGGCTATCTGGCCCATTACCTGAAAACCGGTGAACGTAAGATTATCGGTGTTGGCCGGGAGGTCAGTGCTCGTCATAAAGAGGGCCATGAGATTCATATCCGGCTGTCTGTCGCAGAGATGACTCAGAGCGGTAAGACCTATTTTTGTGGCTTTATCACCGATATCAGTCAACAGAAAAAAATCACCCGTGAACTGAAAGAGCGGGAAAATCAGCTACGTACATTGATCCGCAATATTCCCGGTGCATCGTTTCGCTGTCTATGGGACGAGCAATGGAGCATGCTGTTTATCAGTGACCGGGTTAAAGAGATCACCGGTTATCCGGCTAAAGAGTTTTTAGACAGTACTGTCAATTTTGCAGATCTGATCGACCCCGATGATAATCTAACCGTCAGCCAGGCATTGGCTATGGCAGCAGAAAAGCAGGAAGCTTATGTGGTCGAGTATCGCATTACCCATAAAAATGGTGCCGTACGCTGGCTGGAAGAGTTTGGCACGCCGGTACTGGATGAGCAGGGTAACGTCAAATGGATCGACGGCATTTTACTGGATATCTCCAGCCGCAAGGTGCTGGAGCTTCAGCTGCTGGCAGCCAAAAATGAGGCTATCGCTTCAGCGAAAGCCAAAGGTGCCTTCCTGGCCAATATGAGCCATGAAATCCGCACCCCGATGAACTCCATTATCGGCTTTACCGATCTGCTGCTGGACACCCCACTGAATGAGCGCCAGCAGAAGAAACTGAATATTGTTCGTTCATCCGCCCGGTCCTTACTTTCCCCGCTGAATGGCGTACTGGATACCGCTAAGCTGGAAAGTGGCTCGCTGGAACTGGAAGAGCGTATCTTCTCTTTAAATGCCCTGTGCGAGCAGTTGATCGCCACAATGTCTCTGACGGCGGCCAGAAAGAAACTGGATCTGACACTGCACTACTCACCGGAGCTGGATGAATATTTCTGCGGTGACAGTCTGAGAATACAGCAAGTCATCCTCAACCTGCTGAGTAACGCCGTAAAATTTACGGAGCAGGGCGGCGTCACGCTGACATTATCTCCAGGTCAGTCCGGCGAGGTCTGTTTTGAAGTACGTGATACAGGTATCGGTATTGCAGAGGATCGTCTGGAAGGTATATTTGAACCCTTTGCACAGGCCGACTCCAGTATGACGCGCCGTTTTGGCGGTACAGGTCTGGGCACCACCATATCCAAACAGCTGATAGACCTGATGGGTGGCCGCATTCATGTCACCAGCACTCTGGGACAAGGCTCCGTCTTTACAGTGACCCTGCCTCTGCAAGCGACAACCCCTGACCAGGCAGCACTGGACGAGGCTCAGAGAAGGGTCCCCATTGTTAAATTGCCTCCGTTGAAGGTGCTGGTAGCCGACGACGTTGAACAGAATATTGAACTGATCACCACCATTCTTGAAAATCACGGCCATACCGTTATTCCGGCCAGTAACGGTCTGGAAGCCATTGAATATTATCTCTCTGAGCATCCTGATGTTATTTTAATGGATGTGCAGATGCCTGAACTCAACGGCCACGAAGCTACGCAGCGTATCCGTACCATAGAGAAAGCCGAACGGAAAAAAGTGACGCCAGTGATCGCTCTGACCGCCAGTGTGATGGAAGAGGATCGCAGACTGGCTTTAGCTGCCGGAATGAATGGTTTTGCCACCAAACCGCTGGAGGTGGAAAAGCTTCTGATGGAGATCGCCCATGTTCTGGGGCTGTGTCAAAACAGCGATGCTGATGATCAGACTATCACTACAGCTATAGAGGCAGAAACCGAAATAGCATTACCCGCTGAAACCATCAATGAGCACAAGGGGATCACCCTGTGGGGTTCACAGGTGCAGCACTATAAAGCTATCGCAAAGTTTCTGCGTGATCCAAGCAATCAGATCGGTTATCTGTCAGAGCGATTATCACAAAGCCAGACAATCCGCCTGATGGAGCTGCACCGCATTAAAGGTGCCGCCGGGAATCTTTGCCCACCGGATCTTGCCCTCTGGGCTACGCAACAGGAACGTTTTTTTAAAGAAAATGCAGCCTGGGACAAAGACACACAAGAGACTTTATTACAGCAATATCAACGTTTGATCGATCAGATCAAGGATGCTATGCCACTACAAGAGATGGACACAGAAGCCGCAAGCAGTGATAAGGAACCTACTGCCACCGTCGATGTCACTCAACTGCAGGCGCTGATTTCAGTACTACAGACCGGGGAAATACCTGAAACACTTTTCCAGCAGATCAGCCACCAGCTGCCTGACACTCTGGCATCGGATGTTGAACTCTGCCTGGAAAACTTTGAACCGGATAATGCCGCCCGTCTGCTTAATGAATACCTTCAGGAGATGAAGACTCATGCAACCTCATAATGATCAGGCCACTCTGCTTCTGGTCGATGATGAAGCCAATAATCTGCAGGTTCTGAAAAATATTCTTCAGTCCCACTATCGCCTGATCTACGCCAGAGATGGAGAACGTGCGCTCTTACTGGCCGAAAAAGAGCACCCGGATCTGATTCTGCTCGATATTATGATGCCTGGACTATCAGGCTATGATGTCTGTCAACGACTGAAAGAAGCCGCTGATACGCGACATATTCCTGTGATCTTTATCTCTGCACTGTCGGAAAGTGACGATGAAGCCAAAGGGCTGGAACTGGGTGCGGTGGATTATATTTCCAAGCCGGTGAACCCTGCCATCGTCAGAGCACGAGTCAAAAATCACCTGTCTTTGGTTCGGGTGGATGAGCTGGTATCAACCCGACTGTCCATTGTGCAGCGTCTGGGCCGTGCGGCAGAATATAAAGACAATGAAACTGGTCTGCATGTGATCCGTATGAGCCATTACGCTCAGGTCCTGGCACGGGCTGCCGGGTATTCTGAACGTCAGGCGGAAAACCTGCTGCACGCCGCTCCCATGCACGATATCGGAAAAATCGGTATTCCTGATGCGATACTGCAAAAACCGGGCAAACTGGATGCAGATGAATGGAACATCATGCAGCAACATGCTGAAATTGGCGCATTGATCCTGGGTCAGGAAGATACCTCAGACCTGATGGTGACGGCGCGGGAGATCGCTCTGAGTCACCATGAGAAGTGGGATGGTAGCGGCTACCCCAGTGGTTTAGCCGGTGAAGAGATTCCTGTGTCCGCCCGTATTGTCGCGATTGCCGATGTATTTGATGCACTGACCAGTGTCAGGCCTTATAAAAAAGCCTGGTCTGAAGAAGCAGCGATTGATCTGATCAAAGAGGAAGCTGGCAAACACTTCGATCCAAAACTGGTCGAACTTTTCCTGACACATCTGGATGCAATACGTCAGATTAAAGAACAGTTTCGGGAACATACCCCTGAGTAAGTGCCAGATAAAAACCGGTAGCAAGCTTGTTGGATTACAGCGTACACTATTTGGACTGTCTTCTGGTCGTTAATCTGTAGAGATAAAAAGGTCAAATATGGACCCTAAGTTTAAAAACCAAATGATTCTGGTCGTTGTCTCACTCACCCTATTGGGTGCTATGGTCGTGCGCTACATTGAGTTCTGAGCACTTAAGAAACCAGCGCCTGTGAATCAGCTTTAACTTAAAAGCTAATTCACACTAGGCGGATGTATAAACGCAATAGCCCCTAAACCCTACAGCCACCACCGGAACATCCGCCACCGCTCATACACGGAGGCACACCGGGGTTTTTCAGCGCGGCACTGCTAACCACGCCCGCCGTGGTCAATACCTTATTCACTTCCGCTTTTGGGTCGATCCCCTGCAGATCCAGGTTACCCACTTCGCACAGCTCACCCCAGGTTTTAATAGTCAGTGCCATCGGGTGACGTACTTCATAAACTTCACCATTGGCTTCGCAACGGTAATCATAGGTTGGCATAAAAAAACCTCTTAACTATCCCAGAACCAGAAGCCCAGCGGCTCCCGTAAAACCTCAAACGAGCAAAGGTTATAGCGGATAGTAAGAGGTGATATCAAGTACCATCACTCACTTAGTTGGAAAACGTTTTTTCAGTAGATGATCCACCGACAGTGCACCAGGCCCAAAGATCGCCGTCATCAGGAACATCAAGCCCCACAGCTGGTGGTCATAGAACCCCTGATCCCATAACACAGGGTAAGAGATTACCGCCATGATATTGAATACGAACAGTGCAGAAGCGACGCCGCGGCTCATCAGACCAATAATCAACAACGGAGGCAAAATCAGTTCTGCTGCGGTGCCCAGATAAGCCGCCATCTCCCATGGTAACAGCGGTACCTGATACTCTTCTTCGAATAAATATAGAGTGCTGTCCCAGCTCTGGATTTTGACCAAACCGGATTGCAAAAAAGCTTTGGCCGCCCAGATGCGTACAAACAGCAATACCAGAGGCGTAGCCAACTTTTCCAAGCATTCAAAAAAACGGCTATATAGTGTTATCAATGTCGTCATTACTGTATTCCTTATACTCCAGACTCAGAGCGCAGGATAAAACCTGTAATCAGGCCCGAGCTGATGCCTTGCTGCAGTAAAGCTTCGGCATCATCATGTTCAAACTGGTTAAATAATTGCGATTGTTGGCAGTGTTCCAATAGGACAAAGATACCGCTATCAACCACCTGATATTCTACTTCTGCCAATCCCGTGGTTGCGATATAACCCTGCTGAGGTTGATCCAGCTGCAAACCTGCTAACGGATCATCTTCTGTCTGTTCGCTATCACTTTTATAACCAGCAGCATTAGCTGCACTCTCCCTACTACTGTTAACAGTACAACAAGCTTCTCTTTGTACCAGCCAGTTTTTTAAACGCTGGAACAGTTCAATAATGGCCCATTGGGATTGAAATAGCGTCAGATCAGGATTGACGCTAAAGCTCATACGCTCATAGTCGTCTTCACTGAGTTCAGCCAGCGCCTGATAAGGAAACGGCTCTGCCTGGGGCATGCGATTAATCCGTACCGAGTAGGCCCATTCAAAACGCGCCAAATCCACCAGATATGACATTTCGCTGAGCTGTTCCAAATTGGCCATAAATTCTGGCAGCAGATCACCAAACTCAGCCACTGCGGCCTTTTCCATCGGAACCTGGCAGATAAAGGCTTTCGCCAGTTGGGCGAAAAACTCCTCACCCACCATCACCCGTAATACAGGAAAGGTGATTTCCAGAGATTCTGTCAGACTCAGCACAAAGTTATTGCGATAGATCTGCAGCAGCTGATCCGCATCGAAATGGCTGTCCTGTATTTGTTGGCTGTCCTGAATCTGTTGATAGAGCTCTGGCTGCTCACCGGGTGTGATTAACGCCTGGGCAAACTGCAGTTGCAGATTTTTCAGGTCTTGAGGCATTGCTGCTGTAGCTGCCATATCGGACATGGCTTGATCAGTTATAGTTTGATCAGACACGGCTTGATCAGACATGGCTCGCCTCCTGTGCCACAGTGAAACCCGTTCCAGCAGATACATCATCAGCCAGTTTGGTTATATCGACCTGTTCTATATCTTTCGCTTGCTGAATAGCTTCAGCTTTACCCACTTCTTCAAGCAGCACGGACATTTCAGGAATATCCGTATCCCACTCAACCAGGGCAGGTGCCTGACAATTCAGCTGATGACGTACCTGAGCAAACAGCTGCCACACAGGATCACTAACACGATTACCATGGGTATCAATCAGCATTCGCCCCTGGTCATATTCATTGACCGAGAACCCTGCCAGATGCAGCTCGCCCACCGCATCCAGATTGATATTGTCCAGATAGTCCTGGCAGTCAAAGCTGTGATTGACCGAATTGACATAGATATTGTTCAGATCCAACAGTAGACCACAGCCGGTTTGCTCAACAATCTGATTCAGAAAATCCCACTCGGAAAAGATAGAATCTTTGTAGTTCAGATACGCGGTTGGGTTTTCCACCAGAATCTGACGTCCCAGCACTTGCTGGGCCTGATCCACTTGACGACAGAAGTGCTCAAGGCTCTCCTGGGTATAAGGAATGGGTAATAGATCATTAAAGTAACGACCGGATACTGAACTCCAGCTCAGGTGTTCAGAGAGTAATGCCGGTTGAAACTCGTCGATCAGTTTTTTTAGTGCCGTCAGATGTTCAGGATTCAGTGGATCACTGGAACCCAGCGATAAACCAACTCCGTGAAAGCTTAATGGATAGTGTTGCGCGACCTGACGCAGGATATAACGCTGTACGCCCTGTTCATCCAGATAGTTTTCGCTGTGAACCTCCAGCCAGGACACCTCAGGCAGCTCCGTCAGCAGATCATTAAAGTGTGGCGCACGCAGCCCCATACCAACACTGGCTGCGGGAATAGCCAGACTTGAACCTGTTTGAGACGCAGAGAGATCCTGTGCAGCATCCATAGCGAATACTCCATTTGGTTAACCATGAAGAAGATAGAGTTGACTCAGAAGATCCAAGTCTCTCAGAAGCCAGAGGGGAAACTGACTTCTGAGGTCAGACTTAGTAAGTCGGGAGGTAGGTTTAGCCTTTTGGCGTCAGGCTACCACCGGACAGTTTGGAGCACATACCTTTAGGCACTGCCAGAAATGCATCGCCTTGGTTATCGGTTTTAGAGGTACCCGCACAAGAACTGTTATTGGTTGCGCAATCGTTATGACCTGCTTTGGCTACGCCGTAGCATTTCTCTTTACCACCTGCCAGTGCAGGGGTCGCAGTCGCCGCGCCCAGTGCGATAATGCCAGTCATTACAGAGGCCATAGCCAGTTTAGATTTAGTCATGATAGTCACCTTGAGTAATGTACACCTAAGCTGTTGCTCTCTACTTAAATGGCTCTATTGTTCAGCGCCTTGCTGAATCACTTTTGGGCCGATAGCAGACTATTTTTGTTTAGGTGTCACGTTTTATTGCTGAGTTTTAAATTTTGTTTTAAGCGCGCTCAATAACATTTACGCGGGTGACTATTCAGTGGATGCAAAAAAATTACGTTTTTTTGAAAAAAGATTCAATAAATTAAAAAAACTTATTTTTCAGTGGTTTGTATCGATATTAAATTCCTTTAATTTCCGATAAAGGGTGCGTTCACTAACCTCCAGCAGACGAGCCATCGCCGGTTTATCGCCTTTTAGCTGTTGCCACAGCCACTGTAGATAGAGTTTTTCCACCTGATACAGCGGCATCGGCTGCAGCACACCCATTTCCGATAACTGTTGCTGTTGAATATCCTGATTGCCCTGCCAACGGCTTGCTAACAGACAGTGTTTTGGCAAATGCTCTGGTTCAATCACCTGGTCATCGACCAATAAACAGGCACGTTCTAAGATATTGCGTAGCTCACGCACATTACCGGGAAAGTGATATTGCTGTAGACAGGCGATCGCTTCAGGACTTACTTTCAGCTGACGATCCCCGGCAAAGTGCGGTAACAGATTCTCGATTAGTAACGGCAGATCATCGCTTCGTTCTCTTAACGCAGGCAGGTCTACCGGAAAGGCGTTGATACGGTAGTAGAGATCCATACGGAATTCACCATCTTTTACCTGCTGTTCCAGATGTCTGTGGGTCGCACATACCAAACGAAAATCCGCTTTCAGGGTTTCTACCCCACCGACACGACGATAGGTGCCGGTTTCCAGCAGGCGTAACAATTTTACCTGCTGTGGCAGCGGAATATCACCGATCTCATCCAGAAATAGGGTGCCACCAGCAGCTGATTCCACCAGTCCTATCTTGCGATTGTTTGCGCCGGTAAAAGAACCTTTCTCATGACCGAACAACTCACTTTCAAACAGAGTTTCGGTCAAACCGGAGCACTCCACCGGCACAAAAGGCCCCTGATTGCGGTTACTGCCCTTATGCACCGCCTGAGCCATTAGCTCCTTACCCGTACCGGATTCACCCAATAACAACACCGTGGTTTCACTGGGTGCCACCCGCTCAATCAAACCCAGGGTTTCATTAAAACGTGCCGAACGCCCAACCAAGGGCGTGCCGCCAGGACGAGGGCTGGCCAGCTTGCTATAGCGCATCACTTCGAGAAAGTATTCCGGCTCGCCAGTCTCTGATGCGACAGGATACAGCTCAACATCCACATGCTCTTCACCCTGACTGGTATGGTGCAGATGAAACACCCGCTGCACCTTACCGGTTTCAATACAGCGTTTCATGGGACAGGACTCTCCCATCAGATCACAGGGCTGATCATAATGGTGAGACACTTCATAACAGTGCCGCTTGGTAACACTGGCATCGCCATAAGCCTGGCGGTAAGCCTCATTGGTCGCCAGAATACGATAATCCAACGACAGCAATACCGCTGGATCAGGGTAACTCTCCAACATGGACAGTATTCCTGGTGGCAGCGTTACGTCAAAAGTGTCAATGCGTTTTGTGTCAGCTTCCATAGCGTCATGCCCTACTCAAATGCCTAAGCCAATAATTTAAAAACATCTTATATAAAAAATTGCTCACTGTCATTTATGTCAAAAAACAACTCCCAATACAGACATTACTGTCAAAAACAGACAGAAAATCTGAGACGACAGAAATAAAACCTATAAAAATCAATGAACTAACAAAAAATGACAGATAGGCATAACCTTTGCTCTATACAAGAAGTACTCGCAGCGAGTGCTATAAAACCGATAACAAACCGCCGCCAGCACAACACATCGAAACAAAACAGGCATGATCACTTAACGAATCAGCCCATGGTTTCGGTACTTATTTTTCACTGTGTTTACTCTGCCCATCACCTCGACAGGCATAGGATAGAAGATGAGAACACCGTCTATTTTTCAACACCCACTGATAAGAGAGATCAGCCTGGTACTACTGATCAAGCTGGTTCTGCTGTATGGCCTGATTAACTTTGTTGTTCCGGCTAAAACAAGTGTTGATGCTCAACGTATGAGCCAGCTCTTGCTGATCACTCCTACCGAGAAGAATCTGGTGTCGCCCTCATCTGACCTGCGCCTGAAAGAATCTCAACCCCAAAGCACCGGGGAACCTGCCACTCATCTCACCCGGCTGTAATGCAGAGTCGTCTTAAAACAGAGGCAATCTATGATCACTGAAGAAGTTGTTGATCTATCCCGGCTGCAGTTTGCCATCACTGCACTCTATCACTTTATATTTGTCCCCTTGACCCTGGGTTTAGCCTTTTTACTGGTCATTATGGAGTCTATCTATGTGATGACCCGTAAACAGATCTACAAGGATATGACTCAGTTCTGGGGCAAACTGTTTGGTATCAACTTTGCGCTGGGTGTGACGACCGGCCTGACCATGGAGTTTCAGTTTGGCACCAACTGGGCCTACTACTCACATTATGTAGGCGATATTTTTGGCGCCCCCCTGGCCATTGAAGGTCTGATGGCCTTCTTTCTGGAGTCGACCTTTATTGGCCTGTTCTTCTTTGGCTGGGACCGCCTTTCGCCCAGACGCCATTTAATGGTGACATTCTTTATGGCTCTGGGCTCCAATCTGTCAGCACTGTGGATTCTGATCGCCAATGGCTGGATGCAAAATCCTGTCGGTGCCGAATTCAGTTACGAAACTATGCGTATGGAGATGACCAGCTTTGCCGAGTTGGTCTTCAACCCGGTAGCCCAGGTGAAGTTTGTCCATACCGTGGCTGCGGGTTATGTCACAGGCTCAATGTTTGTTCTCGGTATCAGTGCTTTTTACCTGCTAAAGGGACGCGACCTGCCTTTTGCCCGTCGCTCCTTCGCCGTGGCATCGGCCTTTGGTCTGGCATCTATTCTGTCGGTTATTATTCTGGGTGACGAGTCCGGCTATGAGCTGGGTGATGTTCAGAAAACCAAATTAGCGGCGATTGAAGCGGAATGGGATACCCACCCGGCTCCGGCATCCTTCACGCTGTTTGGCATTCCTAATCAGGAAACCATGACCACGGATTATGCCATTAAGATCCCCTATGCCCTGGGCATTATTGCAACCCGCTCATTGGATGAGGAGGTCACCGGCATTAAGGATCTGATCGCCGAACATGAACATAAAGTCCGTAACGGTATGATCGCCTATGACCTGCTAACCAAACTCAGAGCGGGGCAAACCGATGAACAGACGATCGCCCGTTTTGAGCAGGTCAAACAAGACCTCGGTTATGGCCTGCTACTGAAACGCTATACCCCGGATGTGATTGATGCCACCGAAGAAGAGATCAAAGCTGCTGCCCGGGATACGATCCCCAATGTGGCACCGCTGTTTTGGAGTTTCAGGGTGATGGTGGCTTGTGGTTTTACCATGCTGGCGATTTTTATTCTGGCCTTCTACTTCAATGCAACCCGCCAGCTGGAGCGCCGCCGCACCTTCCTGAAGATTGTACTCTGGAGCATACCTCTGCCCTGGGTCGCTGCTGAAACCGGCTGGATTGTAGCCGAATACGGACGCCAGCCCTGGTCGATCGGCGGCATACTGCCAACTCATCTGAGCACCTCGTCACTGGATGCCAGCAGCCTGTACACCAGTATTATTGCCTTGGTTGCGTTTTATACCCTGCTACTGATCGCTGAGATGTATCTGATGTTTAAATATGCCCGCCTGGGTCCCAGTGCACTGCATACCGGCCGTTATCATTTTGAGCAAGCCCATCAGACCAAGAATACCGGTGCCTCTGAACACGCATCGGTGAATGTTTGAGCCCACAGGAGATAAACTATGATTCTCGATTATGAAACACTGAAGCTGGCCTGGTGGGTTCTGGTCGGTGTGCTGCTGGTGGGCTTTATGGTCACCGACGGCTTTGATATGGGCGCGGGTATCCTGCTGCCCTTTCTGGGTAAAAACGATGCCGAACGCCGGGTTATCATTAATACGGTTGGCCCACACTGGGACGGCAATCAGGTATGGTTTATTACCGCAGGCGGTGCGCTGTTTGCCGCCTGGCCCGCGGTCTACGCTGTCGCGTTTTCCAGTTTCTACTTTGCTATGATGCTGGTGCTGTTTGCGCTCTTTTTCCGCCCGGTCGGTTTCGACTACCGTAGCAAGATTGCAGACCCACGCTGGCGCAGCACTTGGGACTGGGGGCTGTTTATCAGCGGTACGGTTCCATCACTGGTGTTTGGCGTTGCCTTTGGCAACCTGCTGCTGGGAGTGGATTTCTATCTGGATGATCTGCTGCGCCCACACTATCAGGGCAGCTTCTTTGACCTGTTTCACCCCTTTGCTCTGCTGTGTGGTGTAGTCAGCCTGATGATGCTGACGACTCATGGCGCTATCTGGTTACAGATGCGGGCCGAACAGCAGATCGCTGACCGGGCACGCCAGGCCGGACAGATCAGCCTGATCCTTATGATGACCGCTTTTGCTGCGGCAGGACTCTGGTTACTCATCAGCAATATGCCAGGACTGCATATCGATCACATGCCGGCACCGGATGCACTGCCTAATCCGTTAGCAAAAGAGGTGGTTACCGTGCCCGGCGCTTGGCTGACGAACTATCAGCTTTATCCCTGGATGCAGGCAGCACCTGTCGCCGGTTTTGTGACGGCGCTGATCAGCCTGTTCCTGATACGCAATCACCGGGCAGGGCTGGCCTTTGTCAGCCACAGCCTGACGATGACCGCAGTGGTGTGTACCGCAGCCTTCTCGCTGTTCCCCTTTGTACTGCCATCTCGGGTTGACCCTAACAGCAGCCTGACCCTTTGGGATGCGGCATCCAGCCACCTGACGCTGAATATTATGTTTATCGCGGCGATGATTTTTGTCCCCATCATTCTGCTCTACACCCTTTGGACCTACCGGGTAATGTGGGGACGAGTGACCGCGAAACAGGTTGAGAGCAATCCGCTGTCATACTGAAACAGAACCTGCAATGAGGATAAGACAATGTGGTACTTCGCCTGGATTTTAGGTGTGTTACTGGCCGTTTCTTTCGGCATTATCAACGCCATGTGGTTAGAAGCTGATCCAGCATTTGATCTGGACAGTCAAGCCCCTCAGTAAAAGCCTTTCACCCTGTTTAGCTGCTGGCCGTTTCCTCTCGGTCGGCGGCTTTTTTTGCCAGATAGGTTTTTATCGGTGTTTTTTGTCGTGGCATCTGGTGAGTTGAATCATCAAGACTTCATCTGTCTTTTTAAACGGAGCTGATCTATATGAAACGCGCCTTTCCTGTTATCCCCTACCCTGAATCCGGCTGGAGCCGATTCATCTCTTTACTCAGCGCAGTAATCATCAGCGGGGTTATCACCCTATACCCTGAGATCATCGCGACCGATGTCCATCAGATCAATCACAACCTGTTCAGCCTGTTTATGCTGGCCATCAGCGCGGGATTTATTCACGGTGTCGGGTTTGTACCAGGCTATCCACTCTGGCGCTTACTGTTTCATCCACTGATCAGCTGGGGCGTGATTCTTTATGCCTTATTCTATTATCTGCTCTAGCACCAGCCCATTAACCAATCGGCTAGCCCCCCTGATATGGAAATAAGATATGGAAACAAGATATCAAAGCGAGATATAAGAACAAAATACTCGCCATGCTAACGCTTTAGTCTAATCAGGGCACCTTCACCTTTACCTTGCGCCAATTGCTTCTAAGCTGAAAGCAAACTCATAACTTCGAGGATTCAAGGATGGATTCGCCAACATCAGGCAAACAATTGGGATCTCGCCTACTCCCTCTGCTAGGCACTGGCCTGTGCCTGCTACCCGGACTACACATATCACCGATCTATGCTCTGGAATCCAGCCCGGTTATGCTGGCCAGTCAGTATCAACAGCAAAATGATTTAGCAGATTATTGGATCAGTGAAAAACTGGATGGCGTCAGGGCTTATTGGGATGGACAACATTTACGCACCCGACAAGGGCTGGTGATTCAGGCTCCCGAATGGTTTACCGAGCCATTACCCAATATCCCCCTGGATGGTGAACTCTGGATTGACCGGGGACGCTTTGCCGAACTATCAGGGATTGTGCGCCAGCAGCAACCCAACGATCAGGCCTGGCGAAAAGTACGTTATGTGCTGTTTGATCTGCCTGCAGAGCCTGCTGTTTTCAGTCTGCGCAAAGAAAAACTGGCCCATCTGATACAGCAAACAGGCACGCCCTGGATCAGCAAGGTTGAACACTTTCAGCTATCCGACCCGCAGGCACTGCATATTTATCTGCAGAAGATCAGCCATTCAGGTGCCGAGGGGTTAATGCTAAATCACAAAAATGCCCTATATCAAATCGGCCGCAGCGACTACCTGATGAAATATAAACTCTACGAAGATGCCGAAGCCGTGGTACTCGGTTACACCCAAGGCAAAGGCCAGTTTACCGGCCAGATGGGGGCATTAATAGTACAACTGGACAATGGCCGACAGATGAAAATTGGCTCAGGTTTTAGCAAGCTGGAGCGGGAAAACCCGCCCCCGGTAGGTAGTATCATTACCTATCGCTATAATGGCATGACAAGCACAGGGCTGCCGCGCTTTGCCCGCTTTATACGGATGAATTAAACCGCCGCAAAACGATCTTCAATTACCAACTCCTGTAATGGTAACTGACCGGCTTTTGGCCAGGGGGCTTTAGTACCCTTGCCAATAGCAACCATAGGACCAATAACATAGCCTTCAGGCAGATTGATAGCATCTGCCAGGCGTTCAATATCAAAGCCAATCATAGGACAGGATTGATAGCCCATCGCCTGCGCTGCCAACATAAGAGTCTGCATCGCCATACCGATTGAGCGCTGGGCTTCATCTCTTTGCAGCCACTCCCGTCCCTGATGAAAATCCTGCATCATACCGACCATCATGGCCTGAATCTCTTCTGGCACTTCAGCCCAGTAACGCTCCGGCTGTTTTTGCCAGGCTTGAGTATCTGCTGTAAACAGAATCAGCAACGAGGCATCGGTAATCTGTGTTTGATCAAAACCCAAATCACTGCGAATTGCGGCTCTGTGTTCAGGATCACGCAGCACGACAAAACGCCAGTGCTGCACATTGTAACTGGTCGGCGACTGTATCACTGCCTGAAGTAGTTTTTGCTCATCCTCAGCGCTGATTTTATGCTCTGGATCAAAGTGTTTAATGGCGCGACGACCGTAGATCGCATCAAAAGTATTCATAGCTGGACTCTCTATTATTCTCAGTAAGGCGCTAATTTCTTCAATGCGTGTGCATTGGATGGAGTAAGCTTACGAGTCCAATCAAAGCCTGTACTTAACTTAGGTTTAGAGGTTTGTAATCTGAGGGGGACTGCTGAACATTTTACCTGAGCAACTCAGACACAGGGAACTCCCCCTCTTAGACAGACATCTCTAAGGAATCAAGCCCAATCAATACCAGAGCAATTTAATAAGCTTTGTCTTAATTTCAAAAATATATGTCGCCTAACACGGAGAAGACAAAATCATAAGTGGGTTAACATAATTATCACAGCAAAAACACACAATGACCTGTACCCCCGAATACTGAGGCCGGCGCCATGAAAGACACTCAATTTGAAACCCTGAAAGAGATGGGTATCGACAACGTCAGAGATATTGAGAAATACACCTCACGTATTGAGGGTGACATCGATATTCTGAAGATATACTTCCATCGCCATCAGGGTGACTGGTTTGCCAAGAGCAAAAAATTTAAATTCCAGCGCGTACACAAAGACCTGCGTGTTAACGAAGGCACCACAACCTATCGTCATACCACAGAGCCTTCGCCATTCTATCTGCGTGCAGTCGACGAACTGGATAAACTCGTTGCACAAGACAAACAGGCCGAAGATAAGAAGGCGATTCTGCTGGAAGAGATCGATCATCTGGAAAAGGTGATGCAACGCAAAATTGAAGATATACGTCGCCAGATTGAAGAGCTTTAACTCTCATTCACCGATAACTAGCGTGTAAGCTTAAGCACCCCTTATCACTTGGAGAGCTTATAGAAATACGACTATTTATTGGAGCTTAGCCCGGCAAAAAGTGGGCAGATAGTGTTTAACCAAAGCATCTCTGGAGAAACACAATTCGCTCACTTTGCTCTGTCCAGATCAGGCACCTGTATCAATTTCAGCAGTATTATCTAATCTATTACAACTCGCTACAGCGGTAATACAAGCAACCAGAACGAAAGGGCATTTCACTTGAGCTTTCATCTTGGTCTACCACTCTATTGACATCCTCCCTCCGCTAAATCAGGCAAGCTGATTATAGCGGGGGATTCCTACAGCTAGACGGCCATGTCCGACCGCAAGAATGTTCCTGGCCGCATTCACATCGCGGTCGTGCGTGACACCACACGCACTGCAGATCCACTCTCTTATTCCAAGCCCTGCGATACCTTTCGGCCTCGAATCGGGCAAACTGCCACAACTCGAACAGGTTTGGGTGGTGTACGACTCATCAACTTCTTTGAAAACAATACCTGCGTGAGCGCATTTATAATCCAGCATCGTTTTCAGCATGGCCCAACCTGCATCCAGCACAGACTTCGCCATCTTGGTTTTGGCTAATGAGGAGGATTTCACGTTGCC